>CAYJGW010000192.1:0-1018 GCA_964369425.1 uncultured Lachnospiraceae bacterium | reverse complement strand
CTCCCAAAATTTTCATTATTACATTTTTCATAAGTATCTTCCTCCTAATATCTATCAAACGTAAAAAAGGCATCATAAAACTATTCTACTATAACAACTTTAAGATTATCATATCGCTATTCATTTTCTTCCATATACTCCTTGCGGATTTGTATCAGACTTTTTCCACTTTCTTTATGTACAGCAAATACATATGTATCGACAGCTTTCCACCCTGTCACTCTTCGTAACCAATTCTGTATAGTCATTTCCTCTCCATTATATGTTACATGCCCATTTATTAGTAATTCCACCTCCTCATTATACCCTTTTGCAATAAGCATATCTCCCGCTGAAACAACACCCCAAGAAAGCATATCCCTAATTTTAGGAAGAACTGTTCTTGTGATCGAACCTGACGATTTTTTCATCTCTTTAACCCAATTATTAGGCTGCTCAATGATATCAAACTTTGGAGCCAGTTCTGAACTTCCAATGCGATATAATTTAACTTCACACAATATAAACCCTATTTCTTCATCTGTACGATTGTTTAACCACTCAATAGCAGCCCTATGCTCTGATCTTGCTTTTCTTACAAGCCATATCACCATACTCGCATCCTTCCCTGATGCATATGTAATTAACTTACCTAGATGGTCATGGTTTGTTTCTTCCAACTGATTCTCAATGACTACTCGCTTACCTGTATCGGCATCTGTAGCAAATATATCAACATTGAAATTTCCTACTGAACTTTCAGTTTCTTCTATCAAAATATCAATACCAACTGTGTCACTTAAGATTTCAATGTTTTTTGCTAACCAAGGCGTAAAATCATGTGCCTCATGTGGCCATACACTTCTTAAATCTGTTATTTCTTCAAGCGTTCCTAAATTAATCATCTTCTACCCCTCTTCGGTCTTGTTCGTAACTGAACCATATTCTTCTAGATACTTTCTTGCAGACCTTGTCATTTCTTTACTAAAATCACTATTAAACTTCCTATTGCAAAAAGCTGTCATAAATTCATCAAATG
>CAYJGW010000191.1:0-1018 GCA_964369425.1 uncultured Lachnospiraceae bacterium | reverse complement strand
GAATATAAGGCATGGTTGAAAGATACATTGAGTATTTTTAATGTTCCTATTGATGATTACATCTAGAATCTTTAGATTTAATTTCATTTGTAAATATATTATTAGTCGTAGAAAGGTAATGATATGGCAAAAGGATTAATCGACGTTATATTAGATCAGATATTTGATGCAAACTGGCAAGGTCGTAGAGGTGAAAAATTAACCAGTCGGGAGTTGAAGCTAGTAAGACTATTAGGCAGGAAGGGATATATTCTTCGTAATATTTACATACCTAAGGATGATGGTGAAACAACTGAAATAGATGTTGTTTATATTACGCAAAAGGGTATTTTTGTAATTGAAAGCAAAAACTATTCTGGATGGATTTTTGGCAGTGAGAATCAACGTTACTGGACAGCTTCACTTGCAAACGGAACTAAAAATTCATTTTTCAATCCTATTATTCAGAATAAAGTACATATTAAGTGGTTAGACTTGTTTCTAGATCAGAAAGTGCCCTTATTTTCTATTATAGCTTTTTCGGAACGATGTGAACTTAAAAAGATTTCTGTAACTAATCGTGATGTTCGTGTTATTAAGAGAGACCGTATCTATGCTACAATAAGAGACATTTGGGATAATACACCTGATTCATTGACTCCTGAGAGAATAGATGAAATTCATTCTATTCTAAAAAATCTTACTTTAGTAGATACTGCAACTAAACAATTACACATTGAAAACATTCAGAATAGATATCATTCAACTTCGGTCAGTTTATCTTCTGATAACGCTAGCCCTCAAGAAACTATTATTTCGACTGATGATGTGATAGATGATACTGTACGTATTTGTCCAAAATGCCAAAGCTCTCTAGTAAAAAGAGAGGCAAAAAAAGGAAAGCATCAAGGTAATATATTTTATGGCTGTTCAAATTTTCCCAAATGTAGATATATCGAAAATTTACCTGATGATAATACAAAACAAGAATAATAATTTCCACATTTTTAACAGTTGCTGAAACCCTTGATTTTACTGT
>CAYJGW010000190.1:0-1019 GCA_964369425.1 uncultured Lachnospiraceae bacterium | reverse complement strand
CCACTCCAACGGCTAGTTCCATAGTACAAAACAATGGTAATTACTGGTATCACCTTACTGTCTTCTTTACTTTTCCCGCTTTTTTCTTTCAATTGCTTAAGATAGTTTTGCCCATCGTACACCATCACACGTAGTGGCATAGTATTATCAACTGCTCCTTGACTCTCAATACCTAAGATAGCATAATAGGTTCCATCTATTGATTTTTTCAGTACATCTCTTCGTCTTTCCATCGAAATTCTTTTTCCTTCTTTCTCAATAATTCCCGACACTTCACTATCTGCTTCAACTAAGGATTTAGCACTTAATATCTCTTTTCCTTCAAAACAAGTCCGATTGAACAAATCTGCGAAATGCTCTCCATCTCCCCAAAATTCTTTCCATGCTACATCTGCTTTTACGTCAGCTATCACCTGTTCATCTACTAGTACATGCATTGCATCTTGCTTCTGTACTAGGTCACTCTGTTTTTCTTGATTCCACATCTTCTTCCTCCTTTATTTTTTTGTCAGGAGTTTCTTTTTACTTACATAACTCCCTACTTTTTCTGGTATCTAAGCATGAAGTTACTAAGAATTGATGTCTAGAACTGACATTAGAATCGCTGATGCGATAGAACAAGATTATAATAACTGTATGTTGATTCACAGGTGGTTAATCTTGCTTTTAGAACTTTTCTGCTTGTTATCTTTGATGATAACATATCTAGATTTTTTTCTCTACACGCTATAGCAAAAACGCACTTACTATAGCAAAAACTTTTAAAAATGGATTCCCCAGATTTACCAATGAATATACTCGAGATTTGTCTACACAAAATACCCATGACCAACTGCAAGATTTGTACGGTATTGAAGCATCTTCAGAAGATGCTTCAATGGTAGAATTAGAATACACGAAAGAAATATAAGGGAAGAAGTACCCTTACGCATTAAATAGTTGGGAGCAAAACTGAGGTGTAGTCCTTAAATTGGGAGTTTCACATACTTATAACCGATTCAACGCAAGTTCCTTCTATA
>CAYJGW010000189.1:0-1031 GCA_964369425.1 uncultured Lachnospiraceae bacterium | reverse complement strand
TCACAAGTAAATATATCAGCAGAATCAGGTAGAATATCTTTCTCGCTAAGCTCAATCTTAGCAAACCTAAGCTGCGCAAAAGATGGATCGACTCCAGATATAGGCAGCCTTAGCCGCCCTTTCACTCTGATTTTTTCTGCCATTAATCATACCTACTAAAAATAGACGGTCTAGGTACTTTTGCTCTGGAGATGCCGACTTTAAAACCCTTGGCCGGATCAATTGACTGTATGTACGCCTTAACGTCCATAAACTGCAAGTCAGTGATTTCTTCTTGTCCAGTTCCAAGCATATGATCGTTCATGATTAGTATCGCTTTGGTTTTTTCTGACTCGAAGAAGTCTTGTGCTTGCTGTTGTGCAAATGCTTCGTTGAAAATCTGTTCTGGAATATCCAGATCAATCGCCTGCTCTTTCGACACTCTCAAATATAGAGCTCCGTTGTGTTGCAATTCTTTTAACACCATATCATCCTCCGATTACCTGATGAAAGCCTGCCGAATAAACTAAACTTGTAGCTGATCCTTCTTCATTAATTGCTCGGTTGACAATGCCAAACGTTGACATTGCTATGCTCGTTTTTACTGTTGTGTGACCCTTGATCAAATAATCGACATTTCCTGTAACTCCAAACCCATCGCAAGAAAATTTGACAAGCGCATTTCCTCCGGCTTTTGAGTAAAGAGCCACACTGTGATCTCTTGATTCATATCCAGCGTTATAAGCTGTCAAATCGTCACACATGATACATGAGTTGTAGAATGCTTCCAGAGGATTTGCTGTGTAATCTCCCTCTACTAGATCGTTTGTTACGTGAACGTTTCTAAGTTGTATCTCTGTGCCATTGATCCTGTTGCTAATTGCTAGTGATTTTTTTATGCTGATTATCGACGAATTAGCAGTCGTCACCGATGTGCCGGCTGATATTAGTGACGATACGCTGCTTTTACCGAACAGCATCACTGAGCAGCTAGGGAAATCAACGCTTTCGACATCATACTGACCATAATCGAGATTAAAAACATATCTACC
>CAYJGW010000188.1:0-1064 GCA_964369425.1 uncultured Lachnospiraceae bacterium | reverse complement strand
TACTTTCCTGCTGTCTTATGGTTTGAAATTGGTATATTCACACTGTAAACTCCATTGGATGGAGTTGTATCAGAGTACCACTTAATATCATCTTGTCCACCTGCTTGACTCCAAGTTGGGAACAATACTTCTACTACGTTTCCATATACCGATAGACCACTAGCCATTACTGTATAATTCGTTTCTTTTGGATCATTACTGATACTAAGTGCAGCATCTGGTAGTTTTACTTCAAAGACTCCGCCATTGATACCAGAAGTCACTCCATTGTTCATAGTTATATATACATGCACATTGTACTTTCCTTGATAAAAGCTGTGGTTACTATATAGTGCTTTTGCCGTATACGTACCGTCACTGTTCTTTGAGGCTGGATACCACACAAGATCACTTTGATCTGCTTTTGACCACACTGGTACAGAGATACTCTTTACCCCTGCTGGTGCCGTAATTCCTGAAATCTTGATATCAAATCCATCTTTATTTGCATTAGGACTCGTAACACTTGCTTTTGCTGTTGCCCCGTCAACAGTGAACGAAGTTGCAGCCACCATCATTTTCTTTCCAGTCTTTGATGTTGCATAGACATGTACATTGTAATTACCTGCTGTCTTATGGTTACTAATTGGAATATCGTAGCTATACTTCCCATTCGAACTTGTGGAATCTGAATACCACTTCAAATCATCTTGTCCATTTCCATCGCTCCAGGTAGCAAACTCTACATGAGCGATTTGCCCAATCGCTGCACTTCCAAAATCAACACTCGCTACATACGTAATCTGCTTCCCATCTTTATCAGGAGCACTTGCCTTTGCTGTTGCTGTTTTCAATGTATCGCTATTTGCTCTTGTAATCTCTCCACTTAAATAAGTTTGTAGATAAGTATGAATAATATAGGTACCTGTTTCATTGTTATGGTTCGCTTTATCAATCACAATCTCATATACTTTTTTGCTGTAATTATAAGTTGCGCGGTACCATTTCAAATCATCTTGTCCATCTTTATCGGTCCAAGTCGGTACATCAACGTAGCGAACACCGCTTGGTGAAACACCTGTTCC
>CAYJGW010000187.1:0-1104 GCA_964369425.1 uncultured Lachnospiraceae bacterium | reverse complement strand
TATTGGATCTGCATCTGAAAAACTTTGATCGTTTGGCAAAGATTTATCTTTGCTTATATCTTTGTTATAAGTCTTTATTTGTTGTAAGTCTTTATTTGTTTGTGTCGGGTTTTTTCCGTGTCGGGTTTTTTCCGTGTCGGGTTTTTTCCGTGTCGGCAAAGTATCGACACACTGTTTTTTAGCCTCAAGCGTATATTCAACTGCGCCCCACTTTCCGCCTATATTAATTTGCTCCCCCTTGGTAAGCCAACCTCCATCGTTTAGCTCCTTAATGTATTTTCGCAGCGTTTCGACAGAATAATTGAGCTCTTTAGCCATAGGAGTCATTAAAAAGTCCCAATCGCTGGGCTTTGCATACATATAGCAATAAACGAAACGAGCTCTATCTGATATAGTGCTATCAAATATTAAAGCATTAGGGATTGTAGAAAATCCCGAATTACATCTTCTAACACGTGCCATAATTAATTTATATAGAAGTTGAAATTACAATAAAAATGGGATACAATAACATCAAAATCCGCCAAGCTAACGCAAGCTTTACCTTTGAATGAAATTACTTCTATGTTATTACTTTCTATGAATAAGATTATATCTTTTTTGTATATGCGTTTTTTATGTTTTTTTGCCATATACGATTTGATCCCATCTATGGTTCTGCAATTAGTTGGCTGTGTATTGTATTTCGGGCTGTGCCTTAAAATGTAATAACTCTCTTTTTGATTTAACAACTCTTCACTACACGGCATAATCTCAACCGAATCAAAATCTTTATCGTAATGTTGAGATATGCGCTTTACGCCTTGTTTAGTCTGCCCGACATAAACAACAACATCGTCTTTTTTAAGCAGATATACACAACTGCAAAAAATATCAGTTTTTTTTAATATTATATTCATAACAAAAAAAAGCCCCCTCAATAGATGGTAGCTATTTCGGGGGCGTTTAGCTTTTCAGCTAATTATCATTTTCACTCAGCGGCTACCATCTCGCTTTGTGTTTATTTCTTATGCAAAGGTAGTTAAAAAATCCAAAAAAACAAATATAAACCTAAAATTTTCTATTGCGTTGATACCAAATAGTACGCAGTGACTCCAATAGACC
>CAYJGW010000186.1:0-1110 GCA_964369425.1 uncultured Lachnospiraceae bacterium | reverse complement strand
AAAACAAGCCAACCAAAGCGCCTGCTCGTGACATGCTTTGTTATTATCAACACGAGCTAATAAGCGCTGGCAAATACAAAGCCGGAGAAAAATAATGTTTAAATCCTTTCTGTCCTTCGTATTTTTCGCTGTCATTGTCGTATCATCTATGGCTTTTGGAGTATCTAACGCTGCCGTTTTAAAGCCTGCGCTAGTTACTGTAGGCATTATCAATGACACGCCTATGCCGTTTAACGTGCCCTCTTTGGTGGGCAATTTTAAAAATCACGCAACACGCATTTATCATGATTTACAAGAAAAATTCACAACACAGTAACGCTAACACGGATCACATGGAGCGAGACAAAATGCAACTTAAAATAAGAGCGAGTGAAAACTCGCTAGATATCCAGCAAGAGTTATTCAGCCGTGGTTACTATCGACTAGATGCACACGGTCGCAAGTCAACAATGATGAAACTTGATGAGTGCAAGTATTTCATCTGCTCTAAAAACGGTCGTATTGATTTTACAAATAGCAGCGAGCTGTTTAAGCTGTGTCCTGCGCCCGAGGTGACACTTGAGCGCTTAAAGTTGGAATCTTGGGAGATTATTGATAGTGAGTAAAAATCTAAACTATACAAACTATTGCAGATATTGCATACAGCACACAATCAATGAAGACGGCAGCAAATTAGAGTCGTTTGCTACTATTGAGTTGCTGCATGTTGATAGCGCAGAAAGAAGGCAAGGCAAGGCTTCGCTGATGTTAAATCAGGCTATAATTGAAATAGAGTCCTCAGGAGTGAGGACCATAATTCTTTTTGTGCAACCCTTTGGAGATGACAAGATAAGCATTCGTGAATTGTGTGCATTTTACGAAAAGTTCGGCTTTATGGCTTGCAGTCAGCAAGTATATCCCGATCAGGTTAAAATGGTGCTGACAGTTTAGATGTTGATTTACTGCCGCATAGGCAGCTTAGAAAATTAATGAGATTAAGAAAGAGCGTGAAGCAATGTTTACTGCCGCATAGGCAGCTTAGAAATCAACTGTCAACTAATAATTGACAGTTTAAAAAATAGGGATTTCCGACTTATCTATAAATAAAGGGGTTTACGCCCCTTTTTCGTT
>CAYJGW010000185.1:0-1117 GCA_964369425.1 uncultured Lachnospiraceae bacterium | reverse complement strand
CTCGTGTAGATGCAGGTGGTGGATTTATTGGATTTTTGATAGATTTGTTTGGTGGGGAGACACGAAGTCGCGTCGAGTTGAATGATGATTATATGGAGACTGAAAATGATGAAGAGGTAGAGGCGTATCAAAAAGCAGAAATTGCAATGGGAGGGATTGTAGCAAGGCTGCCTAACAATGTAAGAGACTTGGAGTTTATCTCTGCAAATATTGATGAAAAGACAATGCGTGTAGATATGAGGTATTTATTAGGTGGCTCAGATTTGATGTACAGTATGCATAATGAAAACTTGAATGCCTCATTTGCATTAGCACAAGAAGAGGAGTTGATAGAAACATTTCTTGTTGAAGGGGAGTCACTAAATTTTGCAGTGAATGAATTTAAGAATAAAGAATCAGGAGAAGTTGAGTATGGGACTACATTTAATTATGAAGGGATGTCTTATACGATAATGAGTTGCGCCTCAAAAAAAGAATTTATCAACTTATTAGAAAAAATCATATTAAATTCAACAGAATAAGCATGGATTTCTTTTTTCGAGAGTCGAATATATATGGAGAATAAAATCAAAGGAGGAAGAAAGATGAAGAGATGTATAAGTAAGTTATTGGTAATGTGTATTTGTGTTACAATGTTGTCAGTGAGTAGCATGCAGGTAAATGCTAGTGAAAGTCAGAAAGCTTTGGGAGGTGTCGCAATCTCTGAATCAGACTCATCAGAGATAATCAAGTATTCGACATTAAAAGGGATGCACCTTTGGTATGGCACTGCATATATAGCACAAAAGAGTGCAACGGTGATTACTGCAGGTGGAACAACAGTAGCTAGAAGCACACTACCAAGCATAGCAATATCGATAAGGGTAGAATATTATCAAAATGGGGCATGGCATTATTATTACGGATGGGGGGCAACAGCATATAATACAAATTACATATCATCTTACAGAGATATATATGCAGTAGGCGGAAAATACTATTGTGTGAGAACATATCACACCGGTGGAGGAGAAGGAATAGACAATTCATCTAGTGGTATTTGGATAGGATAGCAAGTATGTTGGGAGGGCAGTGGCTCTCCCTTTTTGTATATGGTTTAGAAATTTTGCAATATCTG
>CAYJGW010000184.1:0-1167 GCA_964369425.1 uncultured Lachnospiraceae bacterium | reverse complement strand
AATTAGGAGTGTCAAGACAGACAATTTCTAAATGGGAACTTGCTCAAAGTTACCCTATAAAGAGTGGTCGTGCTATAAGTGAATAATTTATCATAACTATAAATGGAAAAGCAAAACTAAATAAATCACACACATAATCATTTCCTAAAATATATGTAAAAATTTTTGTACAAGTGGTTTGTGCTTTTATTTGAAATAAGCTTTGTCACTCAACGTGAAGTGATAGGTAGATTTGTAACATGTGAGAGAACTATCTAGCACTACATCTGTAATGCAGCTATCCAA
This sequence comes from uncultured Lachnospiraceae bacterium, assembly GCA_964369425.1. Classification (GTDB taxonomy): domain Bacteria; phylum Bacillota; class Clostridia; order Lachnospirales; family Lachnospiraceae; genus CAUPWF01. Next base: position 882 of record CAYJGW010000184.1, on the reverse strand, counting down.
AAACTTATTGTAGCAATAAGAGAAAGCGGAGTCATAACATATTTCTCTTTTTTGCTCTTTGAATTCAAGTTCATAATGGTATTCAAAGATAGGTAGGTTGCAAAAAAGAAACAAACATACTTAGTTGTTTTAAAAGAAAACCATAAAGGAATGAAATCTCCAGCTTGCAATACAATTATAATAGCAAAAACTTGAATTACCATAGAGAAGAGTGCAAAGGTTCTAAACTTCTTTGGAAAGACCTTGAATTTTCCACCCATAATAAATTCGCCAAAAGGAAATCCAAGAACAACCAAAATTGTTATAACTAAGATAACTAAAAATAATATTGCACCTATAATCGAAAACATTAACGAATACCCTCCATTAAATAAAATATAAAATTACTTTGTGTTGTTTCTAACTGCCTCTAGTAGATAGGGGATGCTCATAATAGGAGACACCATTGAATTACACTTAATCTTTGCAATTTTCATGGTTTTGTTTTTTTTCTAACAGTTTTAAAATACTTGCTACAAGTAATAACATACTGCTTATTGTTAACCCTATGTATCCAAAGAATGAAGAAGAATAGCTATTTTCGATTAGCCAATTTGATATGGTGAAATTACGTATGCCAAACAAATCTTGCGAAATGAAAAAAGCAAAAAGGAACAAACACATGGTAATTACATAACCTATATTTGCCAAAACCAAAACACACTTAATAGAGTTATTTTTCATAATCTTCTCCCGTTATACTAATTTAGTTCAACCATTCAAAAATTTCTACCTCGAGAATGATTTTATTTTGTGTATATCAATAGCTAAAGACGGCTATACAGGTGTTGCTCATAATTAGTAGTAAAGTTATTTGATTTTTCCTGTAAAAGAAACAATGTT
>CAYJGW010000183.1:0-1174 GCA_964369425.1 uncultured Lachnospiraceae bacterium | reverse complement strand
AGAAGGTGATGTAATGATAAATATTTTAATTGTTGAAGATGATATAGAGATTCAACAACTGCTTAAATCCTTTTTACTAGAAAGTGGTTATGGTGTGTGTCAAGCGTATGATGGAGTAGAAGCAATTGAAAAAGCCCAATCTTGTGATTTGATTTTATTGGATATTTTATTACCTAAGGTTGATGGATTTTCAGTATTGGAATGTATTCGGAAAAAAACGGAGACACCAGTTATCTTACTCACAGCATTAGGAGCAGAAAGCAATCAGATTAAAGGGTTTGATCTTGGTGCTGATGATTATGTAACGAAACCATTTTCCATACCAGTTCTACTTCGAAAGATAGAAGCAGTGTTACGAAGAAGTCATAAGATTAAAAATACAGCAATCCAGTATAAAGAACTGGAAATTGATGTGGAAGGGATGCGGGTGTTTGTATCAAAGCAAGAAATAAAACTGACGGCAAGAGAGTTTGAAATAGTAGTCACACTGTTTACACATCAGGGAATTGTACTCACAAGAGATTTGCTTATTACAAAAGTATGGGGGGATGAGGCCTTCTGTGACGATAGAATTGTGAATATACACATTAAAAATATCAGAAAGAAATTAGGTGTAGATTACATTGAGACTGTGAGAGGAGTTGGGTATAATGTTAAAAAAATATATTAGTAAAAATTTAACAACAAAATTATTTTTGATAATCTGTTCTATTTTAATTGGTGTTAGCTTGATTATCTGTGTTCTGTTTTCCTTTCTAATGCCAGCGTCTTATATAAGTATTATAAATGACGAATACTTTGAAGAGTTGGAAACGATGATACTAAGCAATAAAAACGACTCATTAGACCCTATAAAAGAGGAGTTAGAATCTATTTCCACCAAATATGGTATATATATTGAATTAAGTGATGTCAGTGAAAGAATACTTGAATCATTTGGCGATGATACTTTAAAGGGGAATCAGGAAAATGAATTACGTTTAGTGGTGGATCCAAGTGAGTATCCAACAGAAGGAGAAGGGTATGCAGTTTATTCCGGACAAGCTTCAGAGGATTCAGTTTTTAAACTAATGATAAATAACGAGGAATATACAATCAGCGCTTTTGGGCAAAATGCAGATATTGTAAATGAAGTAACTCTTGTTTTGAAAGAGATTATCCCAATTGTATTAAT
>CAYJGW010000182.1:0-1179 GCA_964369425.1 uncultured Lachnospiraceae bacterium | reverse complement strand
AGGAGTTGCGTATTTTGCTATCTTATAGTAATTCTAAAATATTAGCCAAAATGCATCATTTTATATAACTATGCAACACGAAATCAAGTTCTACTGCTCTTAATAAATAGAGCATATTCGACAATTTTTCTATATTCAATTTCAGTAAATTCTTCCCCAGCAATACTAAACGAACCAGATTTCTCTTTACTTGGGAGCTTATCCTCAAAGAAATCATCAATACGCTGGACCACTTCTTTTCTAGCCTCAGAGAAAGTGCTTGGAGAAGGCATTCTTACGGATTTTGCGATAGCTCTGCACAGTAGTAGGACTTAGTATATTGCTAGAATTATCAATATATTGCTCAATAGCATCTCCAAGAGTTAAACTGGAAGTCTTTTTTTGCTTTTTTCTATCAAATTTAAACTGCGCTGCCATCAATTCGGATTCAGCAGCTGTATCTCCTACAAACGATTTATATCTATGCTTATCAAGTAGTTTGCCTGTAGATGGATCCTCAACTTTTTCTGTGTGGCTGTACACGAGCGTTCTGTATCGATCACTTGGCATTTTCTTTGCTTTTGCCATAAAAATCATCCTTTCTAAAAAAGAGTATAAAAAATACACCTATACAGGTGCGAAAGGATTTAGTATAATATAGTTTGTTCAAGAGTAATTATATAAATCCTTTGCGGTTGTATAGTTTACCCTTGGTGATAGTAGCACTGGGGGTTTTTCTTACGTTTTCCCAACATCGGCAAAACAATCGGCAAAACGATGTAAATTGCAATTTGACAATTCAGTAGAACTACCTTATAATGTACTTAACAAGACAACTGGATTGATGGAAGGCACTCCATCTACTTCGGTGATATATTGATTTAACAAATAGACGCTAACTCTCCAAAGTTAAGAGCGTCTATTTTTTATGTGTGTAATTCAGAATGGCTATAATCACTAAACATGTTGTTAGTATAATCATAAATTCTTCATATGTACTCATACAACCACCCCCTCTCACAAGACTAGAAGTAGGGTAGTAAACGCCCAACCCAGTTGCCTGGGTAAATACATTATAAGGTTTTCGAGGTTCTACTTAAAAGCATTCATTCGCAGGTAGTTGTCATTCTTCATCAAACGAGACAATAGCATCAGAAGAGTAGGATGCTTCAGAAGACAGTGACTGGCGATAGTCTTCAG
>CAYJGW010000181.1:0-1208 GCA_964369425.1 uncultured Lachnospiraceae bacterium | reverse complement strand
TGGCAGATATTGATGCTAGTTCACTATCTGGAGAATCTCCAATGATAAGCGAGAGCTTTTCAGGTACCATCAAGGGAAATGGATATACGATTAAAGGACTTACAAAACCAATATTTGAAAATCTTACAGGAACAGTGACGAATCTAAGAATAGAAGGTCAAGAAACGGCTGTTAATCAAGCAGAGTTTGGTCTGTTAGGAAAGAAGACAGTTGGAGGAAAAGTAAGTGGAGTAACAGTAGAAAATGCAACCATAAAAGGTGCAGGATACAATCAAGTTGGCGCCCTGTTTGGTAGCGCACAAAATGCCATTATCGAAAACATTAAAGTAAACCATGTTACAGTAACTGCTCACAATGAGATGGCAGGGGTAATTGGTAAAGTGCAAAATTCCACCATGAGAAATATTGAGGTGAATGATGCAACCATAACAGTCGGCTTATTTTATGGTGGAGGTGCTTTTGGACGAGTACATGGGTCAACTATTGAAAACGTGTATGTAGAAGGAAAAATTTCAACGACGCGTACCCATACAGGCGGAGTTGCAGGAGTATTAAGAGATAATACAGTACTGAAAAATGTTGTATCAAATATAGAAGTATTAAAACCAACATCTAATGATAGCCGAAATTCAAATGGAGGTATTGTAGGTGCATTTGAGACAAACAACGGTGCAATTATTAATGCAGTACAAATCAGCGATGTAGGAGAAAACATATTCAAAATTGTATCCGATGAAAATAGCCGACAAGGAAAACTGACGAATGGGTATGAGTTATCGGATCGTACGGGATTAGCTTCAACAAATTCAGCAATCAAACAAATGGTGAGTAGTGAGCTAACAGAAGCATTCTATAGAGATACATTAGGTTTAGATGAAGGGATATGGGATTACAGTGAAATCAATATGAATGGATATCCTACATTAAAGTAGAAAAGAAGAATAATTGGGGGAGTTACGAGTATCAATCGTAACTCCCCCTTAAAAATATGGAATCCTATTTTTTGAGATTAAAATGAGCAACTAAATCTTTCATTAAATTCGCCTGACTAGAAAGCTCTTCATTGGTGGCGGCACTTTCTTCAGCAGAAGCTGAATTACTGACAATGATGGAAGAAATCTGCTCAGTATTCTCATTGATAGAAGTGATAGAGGATACCTGTTCGTTGGATAGTGCAGCGATGTGATTGACAAAGTCAACCATTTCAT
>CAYJGW010000180.1:0-1264 GCA_964369425.1 uncultured Lachnospiraceae bacterium | reverse complement strand
AATTCCACAATTTTCACTCTATGAAAGGTACTGGGAACAAATTTTTCCAACACCAACTTCGTCTCTATCTTTAGGTGACTAGTATTCATTCCTGGATTACATCCATAATATTTAGCATCAGCCACTTCTTTGTCTACCAATAACTGTACATAATCATCTTCGTCATTCATCAATCCCATAATAGATGCAGAACCAGAAGTTGTTCCTAAGTATTTTATCATCAGTTCTTCTGATGCAAATGATAGCTTCGTCATCTTAATGCGCTCTTCGAGTACTTTTGTATCTAATTCTTTATTCGGTGGCATCACTAACAAGAAAAATGTAGTCTTCTTTTGATTGCATAAAAAGATATTCTTCCAAACCACAACATCCATAGCCAGATCAATTGCAGCACACTCTTCCATTGTATGGGCTGGATCATTATCTACACGTTCATACGGTATTTTCAATTTATCTAAAGTTTTATAAGTCCTAGTCTCCAAATCATTTCTTTGGTCTGCCGGTGCTGTTGTAAACACTTCACTAATATACATATGCCTTTTCCCTTTCTTTTTTACATCATCTTATTTGGTTGAATTGTTATAAATTTTATCATACAGGATGATGGTTTTCAACATTTCATCCTAAAATTGTGGTAGAATAAAAGTATGTAAGGAATCACCCTTGCATTGTACTTTATACAAAAGGAGAACCTACTGATTATGATTTATTTGATAGATTTTGAAAATGTTGCCAATGACGGATTGCTTGGTCTAGAAAAACTCGCTACTGATAGTACACTCATTATTCTCTACTCTGAGAAAAATTGTAAGTTGACTTTTTCCCATCACCAACAACTAGAACAATTGAAGTGCAAAAAAGAATATATTGCGGTGAATGAGACTTCTAAAAATGCTTTAGATTTTTATCTTTCCACCTATCTTGGATATCTGATTGCGACTCATCCCGCTGAAACTACGTATTGTATCGTAAGCAAAGACACTGGGTTTGACTCCGTAATCAGTTTTTGGTGTGTTCGTGGCATTAAAATTGTACGCACTGTCAATTTATTGAATGAAGAACCTATTGATTTGACGTCCGAGCTTTCAACCATCCTTCCCGAACACGAGGATGATGCACAGGCAATCTCTACTTTAATCGCCAAATATAAGACAAAACAAGGAATCAACAACGCATTAGTAAAAGAATTTGGCTCTGAAAACGGTGGTGCTATATACCGTAAAATCAAACCTCTTATAACAGGAAAAAAATAAGATAATTCCAC
>CAYJGW010000179.1:0-1269 GCA_964369425.1 uncultured Lachnospiraceae bacterium | reverse complement strand
CCTGACAATTGATTCATCGTTATGTCTTCGAGATGAATCTTTTGCGTTCCTTGTACAATATCTAACATTACATTTTTCGAAAAAGAAAGTGTAAGTATCCAAATGGCAATAATACAACTTACTCTTAGCACTAATCTGCCCTCATGCTTTTTTTTAATAATTTTAGACTGTCTAATCGTGATAAAAATAGCGATTCCTATAAATATCATTGCTTCTAGTATTCCATCTAGTAAGGCAAACTCTCCTGTGTTAGGAAGTGCAATAAATAGAATCCCAAGCAAGATTATCAGAATGCATATTACCCATTCGTATTTCTTGAGTTTACTATTCCTCATAACTTTTTTCCCATTCCTCTGCTCCAAAAGATACTTCATCCTGTGGTATATCCATTTCCACAACTAGTTTCTGGGTATGGCAATTGTATATTTTTATATTTACAGTCCACTCCTCATCATTCCCCTGTAGAATTTGATTCAAACCATAGGCTGCTGCCACTCCAAAAATTGCATTTAACTGAGTGTTAATTGCTAATTTTTCATCATAGTAGACTTCCAAAGAACTGTAATCTACACTCTCTTTATATGAATACACTTCACTAGATTCTGAAAATTCTGTCAAAAAGTTTTTAGCAGTTTCTTCATTTCTCTCAATCAAATTGTCGCGTTGTTCTTCTGTTGCGGTTAACTGAATACTCTCCTCCACAATATTCACTGAAGATACATACTCACTTCCTAGCCCTTCTAATGAAGATGCATTGCTTTCGACTGTCTCCCCTGTGAATTTAAAATAACTCTCTGGAATCTCAATCTTTATCAATTGCTCTGCTGATTGTTCTTTTGAATCTCCACCCTCATTACTGCAAGCCATCAACGCTAACATAAAACCAAAGCAACTTACAACTAATAATCTTCTCATGCCTTTTCCCCCTTGCAGCTATCTATTAGCCTTTTCGTCATCTAACTTCATAACCGCTCTCATTCGTTTGAGTTCTCTTCTGTTCTCCTTGCCATTGTTTATGGGTATTTAAGCATGAAGTTTCAGAATTGAATAGATACCTTGACACTGCCTTTTGCAGCAAAGAATTAACTTATATTCTCACAAAAAGAGTAACATGAGACTACTGTTGATGCAATTGTTTTTTATTTTTTGCCACCAAACTAATAACAACTACGCAAATCAATCGATGAAAAACCTCGTCGAATATATTAGATTTTCTTCAAAGCATATTTAGTCTATCATACTAGCGATTAATCGCATTCTTGCCTATGG
>CAYJGW010000178.1:0-1283 GCA_964369425.1 uncultured Lachnospiraceae bacterium | reverse complement strand
AAAACAATGAGTGAAGAAGAATATAGAATACGGAACGTCATAATCTATTACAGCAAAACACCTTAAATTTTAATGTGCTAAAAATACCTTTCAACAATACTTGAATAGGTTGCATTTTGTAGTCCTTTTGGTACCTCAATTCTATTTTCCAGATCGTATACAACTGCATTTTCTGCACTATTCAATACAAATGGTGAATGTGTGGTGACTATAAATTGTATCTTAGGGAAAAACCTTGTTAAAAACAGAAATATTTTCTTTTGCAAATCAAGGTGGAGGTGTGTTTCTAATTCATCAGGCACCTGCACTTGAATGTCTTGAGTTTTGTTTTGGTGGTCAGTCTCTAATGTTTTCAAGTATCTTTTTGCATCTCTTATACCCAAATCATCCTGTTCCATCTTAATAATCGCTTTATATGCCGCTATTTCCTTGTGAAAATGCGAAAACACCCTTCCCTCTGGGTACATTGACAAAAACGATTTCAGCGATTCTAACACGCTTGTTTTACCACTTCCATTCTTTCCTGTTAATATTAGATGTTTTCTTTCACTATCAGATAAAGTGATCTCAATGTCACTTAAATGCCTCACTTTATCAATCTTTATTTTTTGAATAAAATTCTCCACCGTTCTCTAGCTCCTGCTTATTCGTCTTACTTTAAAATCTTTTTGTAGCATAACATATTTTCCATTATTTCCATTGTTTTTGCTTACCGTTGATGTAGTGGTTGGTGTAATTGATGTCATTGTTGCTGTCAAAAACAATCTATTGATATAGCTTTACTGTGTCGATATATTGTAGCTTTACGAATTTTAGAAATCGGAAATCACCTCTATTTATTTCAACTAGCTTTATTCAACTCACAAACGATATCTATAAATTCCTTCATATCGCTTATGAATTCATAAGGAGCATACTCAGCGTATATTTCTGTATCCGTTAGTATCACAATTTGAACTCCATCCTGTCTCAGTGCTTCAAGCGTTCCCGGTAAACCCTTGGCTTCATTTGCGGTTTTACATTTGTATGCTACAGACCCTTGCTTATCGAATATCTTTGCAACTATGAATATATCACTCATTTTCTAAATCCTCTCTTATATCACCAAGTTTTATTGTAACAACGTATTTAATCTTTTAATTTTCTAGATGTAATAATACAAAAAAAGTACCCTACAACCACAGGATACCTTTTCTACGTATAAAAAAAGCCCCAACCCCTTGACTATTCAAAGAATCACGACTTAAAATGCGGATGAAGGGACTCGAACCCCCACGGTCTCC
>CAYJGW010000177.1:0-1341 GCA_964369425.1 uncultured Lachnospiraceae bacterium | reverse complement strand
TGAAAACTCACCGTTTTTCTACATAAAAAATGGAAAAAGATTGAAAAATACGCAAAAATATGGTATCCTCAAAGAGAGTTAATTAACTCTCTTTGAGGAGGTGCCATATGTATACAGATACAAGGGTGAAAATACCTATAGAAAAGGGGAAAATTACTAAGAAAAAAATTAAAGATACAACCTATATTTACTACCAAACAGAGCGAACCTACGATGCTACGAAAAGATATTCGATTCCCAAAAGTACACCAATAGGAAAGATGTGTATTGATGATGAAAGTATGATGATTCCGAATCATAAATATTTATTATATGTATCTGAGGCAAGTTTGCCTGAGCAAAAAGAAAAGGCTGCACGTAGTGGATGCATCAAAGTCGGCGCCTATATAGTGCTTCGAAAGATTATAGAAAATTATCAACTAAAAGAAACAATAACACAGCTCATAGGTAAAGATAGTGGACTGTTTTTGGATTTGGCAATCTACACCATTATAGCTGAAAATAATGCAAATCAGTACTATCCTGATTATGCATACAACCATCCATTGTTTACTGAAGATATGAAAATCTATAGTGATGCTAAGGTATCTAAATTTATCAATGAAATCACGAAAGAACAGAGTGTGGAATTCTTAAATAAATGGAATGAAAATAGGAATAAAAAAGATAAAATATACATTTCATATGATTCCACAAATAAGAATTGTCAAGCAGGGGATATTGATTTTGCAGAAATAGGTCATGCAAAAGATGATAATAACAAGCCTATCATCAATTATTCCATCGCTTATGATTCCAACAACAAAGAGCCTTTGCTATATGAGATGTATCCAGGAAGCATTGTAGATGTTTCACAGTTACAACACATGCTTGAGAAAATAGCAGGATTCGGGTATAAGAAGATGGCTTTTATTCTGGATCGAGGCTATTTCAGCGAAGCAAATATTAGGTATATGGATAAAAATAAATATGAATTTGTTATTATGATAAAGGGGATGAAAAACCTAGTACGTGAGTTGGTTCTAAAGGAAAGAGGTAGTTTTGAAGAACTACGTAAGTGTAGCATTCGAGATTATAAGGTAAGCGGAACTACCGTTAAGTGTAAGTTATTCCCATCTGATGAATCTGTACGTTATTTTCATATCTATTTCAATGATCGCAAACGAAGTGCTGAGCGAGAGCAATTAGAAAGTAAAATTGATCAGATGGCTAGCTATTTAGAGGCGAAAGAAGGAACGGTAGATTTTGAATGCCCCTCTCCTATGAGCCGCTATTTTGAGCCTATTTATGATACAGTAAACGAGAAAAAAGTCTTTGTATGTGCAAGAGAGAAAAGCGATA
>CAYJGW010000176.1:0-1363 GCA_964369425.1 uncultured Lachnospiraceae bacterium | reverse complement strand
AAACGTATTTTAACGAATATAACAGGACATAAACAATGGCAACAAAGAATTTTAGAAGCACAGTTTTAGAGCCGACTAGCGAATTTGCGCACGGTGACAAGCTGAGATTTACAGCACTGGCAACAGTGGGCGAAGTGCTCAAGGGCTCATTCAGTGAAACAACAATAGGCGAGGACGGTGTTTATAGTGTTGATTTGCAATACGGCAAACACAGAATAGATTACAAACCTTACGAGGGTGTGTGGCGACATTTTGCTGATGTAGAAGTCAATGCAGATACGTTAGCAACTACGTTGCAGGATTTAGCGCTTGCGTCAGTGCCAGTTACGGATGAGGCTATTTTAGTGCTGCAAGGAATTTTAGCAGATGCAGAAGCGGCAAAAACAGCAGCGGAAGCGGCAGAAACAGCAGCAGAGACAGCGCTTGCTAGCATTGATACTACGATATTAGATGCAAAAGCCGGATACCCCGAAGTTGTTAAATCTATGTTTAACGTTACTATGCATGTCGACAACGTGAGTGGTGACGACGCTAACTCAGGAGCTACAGCAGCATTGGCGAAAAAAACGCTTAAATCTGCAATTGAGTCAACACCTAGTAGCTGCTATCTGTCTATTGTCACAAAAAACACAGGGGCTGATTATTTGATTGATAGTGATATATCGGCAATGGGCAGATTTATCAATATGGCTATGTCTGGTGCAACTATTAGGCAAGCTCAGGATTTATCTAGCGATACATACAAGAGCTATAAAATTAAAATGGGTAGCGGTGCGTGTGTCGTAATGTCTGGCGGAAGAGTTGCAACAGCTAAATTCACACAAGAAAAAATAGGAACGCTCGAAGATTATGATAACGCAATGTTTTATCCCGATAACTCGTTTAATGCAAAGATAAATTTGACTAGCTGTGAGATAGAGATAAACAATACACCGCTGGCGCACGTTCACGCGGGCGGTAGCATTTCTGGCGCCATTGATCTTTTTGTCGGCACATCCAGAATAACGCCTCTCTCGGCTATTGCTGTCGCAACGTCCAGCAGGAAGCTTATCGGTAGCTACGGTGCAATTAGCTATCCTTTAAAGCTGATAGTAAACTCGTTGGTAAACGATACTGGATTGGCATGGAGCGATCTAATACCAGTAAATTCAATGCTGCAAACAAACGTTATTATGACGATCAGCAGAAGCGGATCTGAATACATTAATCTTGACGCAAGCGCAGAGAATGCAGCGGATATGTCTGTCGATGATTTCGAGGCGATTTTATCTGAGCAACAAGCGCAAGGTTTATTTGAAACAGAGAAAGCTATTGCACTGCAAATATTTGCTGATTTCAACTTAGGCACAGGAGAGCACGAAAT
>CAYJGW010000175.1:0-1431 GCA_964369425.1 uncultured Lachnospiraceae bacterium | reverse complement strand
ATAATATGGCAAGCCACGAAGAAGTAGTAACAGTTACACTAGAGCAAGCTGTGCTAACAATGTCGAGCGCTTATACGCCACCAAGGACATATACTGGAGAGGTTACGACATGGATTAGTGGCAAGCTTGGAGCGGGGAGTGGAATACTTTCATTTAATGAAACTAATGATGAGGTAAACCTTGAAAAGGGTGTTATTGATGCAACTTTTGCACAAAAAGATGCGGGTAAAAATATTGTAGTTACAGCAGATGAAGACTTTACTTTAACAGGCACACATGCAAAGTACTACACACTTATACAACCTACAGGCTTAACAGCGGATATATGGCCTAAACAGTTATATGTTGATACATTAGTTGCTACAGACAGAGATTACAAAAACAAAATTATAGATGTAGATGTAGCGGTAACACTTGAGGGAATGGTAGCAGGAGACACATTTGTGCAAGGTACAGGCTACACAGTAACAGCTACTATGGCAGACGACAGTGCAGGCGTAGGCAAAAATGTTAATGTTACTATAGCACTGGAAGATACAACTAATAACTATTTTATTACCAAAAATGATGCCAACCAAACCACAACAGTAACCATTAACAAAATAGCATTAGAGAATGCACCAACCACAGATGTAAGCTCTGCAAGATTTGGAACAAGTGGTACCCTTGATCTAACAACATGGAACAGCCTAGAGGGCGTAAGTTTTAATAATATTGCAGTAACAGACCCAGCGCAAGGAGAGACTGCAATTATAAGCGGTGCACCTACAATAACAAACGGCGAATTAAACTATACACTTGTAGATGATATCTCGCTTGTAGGAACTACACAAGATATTACTTTTACGGTAAGTTCTACGAACTATAATGATATCAATGTTACGATTACAGTAACAATGATAGACAGAATTAAAGAGCAACTTACTGTTGCACAAAGTGGCACAACATACGGAGAAAACCTTCCAGACCCTGTGTATGACTTAAACGGAGCAACACTTACAAGTATAACATACAAGGGTGTAGCATCTACAGTTTATGCTGAAAGTACTACAAAACCAACAGATGCAGGTACTTACTCTGTAACAGTTGTAACTCAAACAGATACACACGAGTACACAGGCACAGCAAGTTTTGAGATAGCTAAAAAAGCACTTACAGCAACAGTAGCCGATAATCAAGGCAAAGTATACGACGGTAACAACACGATTACAGGCGTAAGCCTTGTACTAAACGGAGTGCTTACAGCAGACAGCTTAACAGCAACAGCAGATGGTACATCTGCAAGTGAAAATGCAGGCACAAGAGAATTTACAGCAACAAATGTTAATATGCAAGGCACAAGCTTAAATAACTATAGCCTAGCTACAGCAAATGTAAGCGGAAATGTAGTTATCACAAAAGCACAAGCACCAGCAATTACATTCCCAACAG
>CAYJGW010000174.1:0-1439 GCA_964369425.1 uncultured Lachnospiraceae bacterium | reverse complement strand
AACTGTTGCATCAACGGCTGTAGCTATTGTTATGCATTAACCAGTGAGAAAGAAGCCCTTGAGAATATGAAAATCCATGACTCTAAGAGCCCTACTCTGATTGGAAAAGTGAATCCAAAGGCTATTATCACAGACAGAATCAGCGATAGTGTGATAGAGCAACAGATATCACTATTTGATTTTATAAATAAAATTTGAATATATGTTCTTAGGAATTCGATTTGATTGCCCATCTCATCTTTGTAGAGCGAGCACGTCCATTAAGGTTACACTCTTCCCTAGATGGTCGAATCACATCTTTTGCGATATCAGCATAGAGTCCTTGTGATTTCCCTTGCTTAAATGCTTTCTTTACCAATTTGTCTTCGCCGGAATGGAAGGTTAGTATAGCGACACGACCACCTGGACGAAGAGCATGTGGCAACTTTTCTAAAAATTCATAAAGTACTTCAAATTCTTGGTTCACATCGATTCTGAGAGCTTGAAAAGCTCTTTGACACGTCTTTTTTATTGTATCTTTCTTTTCTTTTTCTGGTAAGAAGTCCAGAGTAGACGCAATAATTTCACGTAAATCCGTAGTAGTTGCGATTTGGTTACCACGACGAATATGGTTCGTGATTGCAACTGCTAGTTCATTTGAGTAAGGTTCATCAGAGTTTTCCCAGAGCATTCCCTCTAACTCTTCAACACTAATCTTATTTAGTCTATCGGCAGCACCTACCCCTTTTAGCGGATTGAGTCGTAAATCTAAAGGTCCATCTACCTTATAAGAGAATCCGCGATCAGGATCATCAATTTGCATAGAAGAAACACCTAAATCAGCTAAGATAAAATCAAAGCCACCAGCTTCGGTTGCTACTTCATCTATTGTACAAAAGTTTTGCAATTTAATGGTTAGGATATCAGAGCCAAAACCTGCAGCTTCTAGCCTTTTTCTAGTCTTCTCGGATTCTATAGGATCTACATCAGTGGCGTAGACATGTCCGTCACCATTTAAGCATTTAAGCATGGCTTGCGTATGACCACCATAGCCTAAAGTGCCATCAAAACCAACTTGTCCCGGTTGTATCTGCAAAAATTCAATAATTTCATTTACACAAATTGAGATGTGCATTCCAGCAGGGGTGCTGCCTTTTTGTATTACTCTTTCAATGATGTCTTGGTATTTTTCAGGTTGATGTTCCTTATATTTATCTTTAAAATTTCTAGGGTATTTTCCAGAATACCGCTGTCTACGTTTGTGTGGTTGTTCTTGATTCATCTGCTTGCTCCAATCTTGTTAAGTTAACGTTTATACAGTCAACAATCTATTCTTCAAGTGAATTGTACCACAAGGTAATCACAATAGGCAATCTTGAAAACTTTTACATTCACATCAGAAAATATATCAGAACTATACCATACACACTCAATGACAGTGTTATAATGGGAACAGAAAG
>CAYJGW010000173.1:0-1468 GCA_964369425.1 uncultured Lachnospiraceae bacterium | reverse complement strand
CCCGTCTAACTGCTCAATCATTTTAATCATAATCTCTGTAATCGTCATAATGTCTTGTATGAACTATAATACATTCATACACTCCTTTCCCTCTAGTTATCATTTTCTCATCTTTTCTGTATCATTTTAACACTATTTTTCTTTTATAACCATAAAAAAATCCCTTTAGATAAAAATATACACTCAAAATGTAATCTTCACCTAAAGGTATCAATATCTATTCCATTATGAAATTTCATAGTAGTCTGTGAAAAAGTTTCTACACACTGTTTTTTCACTTCTTGTGATGATGCAATAAGTTCCATCATATTCATTTCCTTCCATGGTTCAGAAGCAAGAATTTTTTTCATATCTCGTGCCATGCTATCCTCATGAATCATAATTCTTTTTGTAATAATATCTGTGTTTCGCTTTATATACGAATAAAACTTGATTTCGTCTTTCCCTGGTAGCCCGAGTCCTGTATGCGTTTCTACCATCTCACCAGTTATATACAATGCCCTAAAATATGTGGATTGGTGACTACTGGATGCTCCAGCTCCTCTCACAAGTAGCGAGCACATCACAACCAAATTTTTCAAAATATATCTTCCATTAATTACAATCCAATGCTCACTTTCTTCCATCTTTTTATAAAAGCGAGTCCCTTTTAAATCATCGATGCGAGTGAATTCTTCATTTAGTAATTGGTTGATCTCTTTTTTCGAAAGTACCAAGTGAATATACGGCATGCAATGATATTGTATCAAAATATAACGCTTTAATGGCTTAAATGTCAGGGTACAAATAAGTCCTCCAGTAACTATTGTCACTAGTTGTTCTGAATTCACTCCATATAGGATTCCTTTGATGGTGAACTGAATACTCGTTACAAAGAATAGCACCCACAACATCACCATTGCCACTTTCTTTATTGGATATCCTTTTTTCCATTCTAATCTATCTAATGTTCTCATTTTCTTCTATTTCTCCAGCATTTTCTTTTGATACAAGCTTGCAATGCTTAACAATTTAATTCCTAACCTATCTTTATATTCCCAAGAATCCACTATGATTCTTGGATATGTCAACATACTTGTACGCCCCTTTAAGATACTGCGAATTTCATCTTGTATCAACAGCATTTGGCTTATCTTTTTATCACTTTCACCTGCTTGAATTTTTTCTATTTCTGCATTGATTAGTTTTTCAACTTCCATAATTTCTCGTATTATTTTTCCTTGCTCTTTCACCTAACTTGATTTCCTTTCTCAATGCATTTCAACTAACTTCTCCATATTTTTATAGTAGACTATCTCTGCCGATTTCGTTTTCACATTCTCGTAATCCTGTCTATCCACTTCCAAATTCACCTGATTCCCCTGCTCATCCTCTCCTGTCAAATAATACTCTTGTGAAATGATACCGTATCGCCCTGACAATTGATTCATCGTTATGTCTTCGAGATGAATCTTTTGCGTTCCTTGTA
>CAYJGW010000172.1:0-1472 GCA_964369425.1 uncultured Lachnospiraceae bacterium | reverse complement strand
ATGATTCTACTCATTACTTTATTCAATACTTCATATGGCACTTCTGCTGCCTCTGCCGTCATGAAGTCTATGGTATTCACTGCTCTAAGTGCAACTGCGTAGTCGTATGTTCTCTCATCTCCCATTACTCCTACAGAGCGCATGTTTGTAAGTGCTGCGAAGTACTGTCCGATGCTTCTATCTAGACCTGCATTTGCAATTTCTTCACGGTAGATATGATCTGCATCTTGAACGATTTTCACTTTCTCTTCTGATACCTCTCCGATGATACGGATTCCCAGTCCTGGACCTGGGAACGGTTGTCTGAACACTAAGTATTCTGGAATACCTAATTCTAGACCTGCCTTACGCACCTCGTCTTTGAATAAGTCGCGTAGTGGCTCTATGATTTCCTTGAAGTCTACGTAGTCTGGTAGACCTCCTACGTTGTGGTGAGACTTAATTACCGCTGATTCCCCACCTACTCCACTTTCTACTACGTCTGGGTAGATAGTTCCTTGTACAAGGAAGTCTACCGTTCCGATTTTCTTCGCCTCTTCTTCGAATACGCGAATGAATTCTTCTCCGATAATCTTACGCTTTGCTTCTGGCTCTGAAACTCCTGCAAGTTTTTCGTAGAATCGGTCTGCAACGTTTACACGAATAAAGTTCAAATCATAGGAACCACCTGGTCCAAAGATTGCCTCTACTTCATCTCCTTCATTTTTGCGAAGAAGTCCATGATCTACAAATACACAAGTCAATTGGTTTCCGATTGCTTTTGATAGAAGAACTGCTGCCACAGAAGAGTCAACGCCTCCAGAGAGACCACACAATACTTTTCCGTCTCCTACTTTTTCACGAATTGCCTTGATAGATTCTTCTACAAATGAATCCATTCTCCAATCGCCACTGCAACCACATACGTTCATTACGTAGTTTGACAGCATCTTGGTTCCTTCTACTGTATGAAGTACTTCTGGGTGGAATTGGATTGCATATAATTTCTCTTCTACATTCTCTGCTGATGCCACTGGGCAGTCTGCAGTATGTGAAGTAATTTCAAATCCTGGTGCAATCTTAGAGATATAGTCAAAGTGACTCATCCAACAAGTTGTGCTTTCTGAAACATCTGAAAAGATTGTAGAATCTTTCTTATCTACAAGCACTTCTGTTTTTCCATACTCACGCACATCTGCTTTTTCAACTTTTCCGCCTAGGATATGCATCATAAGCTGTGCTCCGTAGCAAAGTCCAAGTACAGGAATTCCAAGTTTGAATAATTCTTCTGAATACGTTGGTGAATTCTCTTCGTAACAGCTGTTTGGACCACCTGTTAAAATAATTCCTTTTGGATTTAATTCTTTAATTTTCTCTATACTTACTTTATAAGAATAGATTTCACAATAAACATTACACTCTCTTACACGGCGTGCTACCAATTGGTTGTACTGTCCGCCAAAATCAATTACAATTACTAATTCTTTCTTCAC
>CAYJGW010000171.1:0-1489 GCA_964369425.1 uncultured Lachnospiraceae bacterium | reverse complement strand
TCATCACGCAACCTTATGTCGATGCAGTTTCTGGACAAATCTGCGTCTCTATCACTACACCAATTCACGATGCCTCAGGTAAGGCTGTAGGACTAGTTGTAATTGATTTGAGCCTAGACGGTTTATCTTCTATGATTGCGGAATATTCATTTAATGAAACTGGACAAGTCATGCTACTCTCACAAGATGGTATGATTATTGCGCATCCAGATATGTCAGTTGTGGGAATGAATATTGTTGAACTAGGACTAGATGGAGACGATTTAGAAGCAGCTTTTACCAACAGCAATTATGCCACTGTTGACTTTACTTTAAACTCCGCGAGTTCTGTCGGCAGTGTTCAACAATTGAGTTCTGGCTGGTATACCTTGGTCAGCATGTCGAACAACGAGTACATGGCAGATAGTAATGCTACCATGATTGTTCTGGTTAGCACACTACTAGCAGGGGTAGTTATTGTAGCAACCTTACTTCAACTTTATATCAGAAAAAAACTTGCACCAATCAGCACAGTAAACGACGGACTCCTAGAAATTAGCAAAGGAAACCTCGCAAACCAAGAGATTCAAATGCAAGGAAGCTACGAAATTGCAGAGATGCTATCTTCTATGCAATCCAGTGTACGTACGCTATCTGCCTATATCTCTGATATTGACGAGGTTATGTTTGAGTTTTCCAAAGGGAATCTCTCCGCTACTATCGACACAGAATTTATTGGAGATTTTTCATCCATCCGGACATCAATCGAATCCTTTCGTAATAAATTAATTCGTACACTCGAAGAAATTTCTTCTACCACAAATTACGTATTTCAAACTGCGGACCAAGCGGCAGCTAATGCGTACGCCCTTGCAAGCGGAAGCAGTGAACAGAGTACTACTATTGATCAATTATCACAGATCACAAGCGAGATGACAAAACTGATAGAAGACAATTCAAGACACGCACAGGAAACTTACCAGCACTTCAACAAATCGAACCACTCTCTCGACGAATGTAGTACACAGATGGACTACCTAAAATCAGCAATGTCAGACATCAACAGCAAGTCTTCTGAGATTAAGGGAATTGTAAAAACCATTGAAGATATCTCTTTCCAAACGAATATCTTATCCCTTAACGCCGCCGTAGAGGCTGCAAGAGCTGGGTCTTCTGGAAAAGGATTTGCCGTTGTTGCAGACGAAGTTCGTAACCTAGCCTCAAAGAGTGCTGAAGCATCCCTTGCGATTTCCGCATTAATACAGTCCACATTGGACTCTGTAAAAAAAGGAATTCATGCTACAGAACAGACTTCGAATGCATTGACAGATGTTGTCGTTTCTTCTAAGACCTCTTCCGCTATGGTAACGGAGATCTATGAAGCTTCTAGTTCACAGATGGAATTGGTTTCATCTGTAAACACCAGCATCCAACAGGTAGCAGAAGTAATCAACAAAAATGTAGCTTCCTCCGAAGAATCCGCTTCCTCTAGCCAATGCCTAACAGACCA
>CAYJGW010000170.1:0-1501 GCA_964369425.1 uncultured Lachnospiraceae bacterium | reverse complement strand
ATCTACTTGATACCTTTTGTTCCTCTTAATTAAACTTAATAATGTATTTATCTAGTCACCTACTACATACAGAAGGGACTGGTGCTTATGTACGTTACTTTTATTGACTTATTTACATTTGTTATTATGCTTGTTGCAGTCATAACTCTTGTTATTAACTTTAAGCAAAAAAAATAACGCCTCTCAACCCTTAGTGGAATATGGCGTTATTTTCGTAAACTGAATCGTCACACCGATTCGGTTTACAACAATATGTTTTACCGAGGTGCTAGGTATCTCTAGCTTTCGGCTCTCTTGTTAAATACATTATAAAAAAATTTTTTATTCGTGTCAACTTTTATTTCACTTGATATCTCTCATTCCTCACATTAACTTAATAATGTATTTTCCTAGGGAGCCGATTGGGCGTTTATCTAGTTACCTACTACATGCAGAAGGGACTGGTGCTTATGTACGTTACTTTTATTGACTTATTTACATTTGTTATTATGCTTGTTGCAGTCATAACTCTTGTTATTAACTTTAAGCAAAAAAAATAACGCCTCTCAACCCTTAGTGGAATATGGCGTTATTTTCGTAAACTGAATCGTAGCAGCGATTCGGTTTACCACAAATATTTTACCGAGGTGCTAGGTACATCTAGCTATCGGCTCTCTTGTTAAATACATTATAAAAAAAATATATATTCGTGTCAACTACTTTTTCGTCGCAACATTTCCTCTTTACAATCTACGCCAAATCGTTTATACTGTGTATATGTAATATAAACAGTATAAACAAGGAGGTGACTATGAATATTTTAATTAGTAATGCCAATAACCAACCGATCTATGAACAGATTTATTCTCAGATTAAGAACGCTATTATTTCTGGTAAGTTAAAAGAAGGCGAAGGACTCCCTTCTATTCGTAACTTAGCAAAAGATCTGCGTATCAGTGTAATAACTACAAAGCGAGCATACGATGAATTAGAACGTGATGGCTATGTTCATACTGTCGCTGGCAAAGGATCTTTTGTAGCTGAAAAGAATTTAGAGTTCCTCAAAGAGGCGCATCTAAGAGAAATCGAAGAACACATGCAAAAGATACTCTCTCTTGCCCCTGCATGCCAACTGAATTCGGAGGAATTGATAGAAATGTTCACACTCATTATTAAGGAGGAGTCATAATGAATGCAATAGAAATTAAAAAATTAACAAAATTGTATGATAAATTTAATTTAGATAATATCAGTATTACTTTACCACAAGGCATGATTATGGGGTTAGTAGGAGCAAATGGTGCTGGAAAAAGTACTATAATCAAGCTGATTATGAATGCGATTCGTGCAGATGCAGGTGAAATCACCGTATTAGGTGTAGATAACCTCTCTAAAGACTTTACAATCATAAAACAAGATATTGGTATTGTATTAGATGAAGCATACTTTCCAGAAGTATTGAACGCAAAGGATATTGATAAGATTATGCAAAAGACTTATATAAATTGGAACAAAAGTTGTT
>CAYJGW010000169.1:0-1528 GCA_964369425.1 uncultured Lachnospiraceae bacterium | reverse complement strand
CTACGAGTGTTCATTCCAATACTAGCTGCTACTTTCGCTGCTAATAGACCAACAACAATAGCTGCCGCAAAACCTGCAAATGCATAGAGAAGCATAATTGCTCCGTTTTTCCACAGATAATCCATTTGCTTTTGATCCATGTCAATCCCCATCTCTTCACTACAATCGATGGCATAGGTAATTCCCATTGACACTAGTGTATCTTCACCTAGAGCCTCCAGCATCTCATTTAACTCTTCTCTAGATTCTAGAAGCATCTCTTCTGTCATCTGACCAGTTTCTACTGACTGCTGTATCATAGTTCTTACATCATAAAGCTCTGTAATCTTACCCTCTGCATCTTCTATCTCTGTTACTGGAAATGTGGTTTGAAGCATTGTTTCTAAATCAGCAAGTTCTAATTCTTCCACCTGCTCTGCAAGTGGTGCTGTTTGCTCTGACTGGGATAATATTTGCTTAATGAAATCGTTGAATTCTTCTTTTGGCAAATTCCCCATTTGATATGTTAATACAATGGGAACGATGATATCATCACTGAGTTCTGCGATTTCCTCCTCAGACACATCAACTTGATATCCTCCCTCAATTTCCTTATATACTGAAGTCCATGCTTCTTTTTCCTCACTGGTCATGTACAATTGGGCTAGTTGATATTCTTCTTCCGATATCTTTTCAGGCACTGCATATTCTACTCCATTTTTTTGAATACCTATATCGATGATATTCGCAGTATATTCAGGCAGTGATAAATCACAATATGCTTGAACCATTAATAATGCTATAATCCCTGCTATAATGGCTTTGTATGGCCATAGGTTCTTAAATATTCTTAGCATCGTTAATTTTCCTTTCTTTCTGTCTTGTTCTCTTGTCTCAGTTTCAACTCTTCTTTCACATGTGTAAGCATCTCATTTAACAATAACTCCAATTGATCTGCCTTCTCTGCTCCAAATCGCTGCTTTACACACTCTGCAAATTCTTCCATCACACGTTTCTCTTTGAAAAATACTTCTCTCCCTGGATCTGTAATTGATACGATGATATTTCTTCTATCTGCATCATTTATCACTCGCTCAATATAACCTTTTTGACCTAGATTTCTAAGTGCACGAGAGATTGCAGGTGGTGCTACATCCATACGCTGTGCGATTTCTGAAGTGTGTATCCCTCTCTTATTCTCTTCATTTTCGTATTCTTTTATTATCATCAGTATATGCAATTCAAAATGAGTAAGCTCTGTAAGTAGTGATCCCATATTGATTCTATGCAACTCTGAGAACAAAGAATGTATCGGTTTTTGTTTTTCCATGACTTCACCTTTCTTTTAATTAACAGTGTTAATTATTTCCACTACGAAATATTATCATAGGGAATAAAAAAAAGCAATGTTCTATAAATTAAAAATTTATAAAACATTGCTACCATAATACCTTGACTACAACAATTCTCTATAGTAAAAAAACAGTAGCAATTGCTACTGTTTAACAGGGGATGAGGGAATCGAACCCCCACCAAAGGTTTTGGAGAC
>CAYJGW010000168.1:0-1534 GCA_964369425.1 uncultured Lachnospiraceae bacterium | reverse complement strand
TAGATAACTGTGGTATCATATCACAACCATTCAGAAATATATTTTAACAGGATAATAACATGGCAACAAAAAACTTTAGGTCAACAGTCTTAGAGCCAACGAGCGAGTTTGCTTATGGTGACAAGCTGCGATTTACAGCACTAGCCACGGTGGGCGAGGTGCTAAAGGGTTCATTTTCAGAGACAACAATAGGCGAGGACGGTGTTTACAGCGTTGATTTGCAATATGGCAAGCACCGCATCGACTACAAACCTTACGAGGGTGTGTGGCGTCATTTTGCTGATGTAGAAGTAAACGCGGATACGTTAGCAACCACGTTGCAAGATTTAGCGCTTGCGTCAGTGCCGGTTACGGATGAAGCGGTTTTAGTATTGCAGGGCATTCTGGCGGATGCGGAAGCGGCAAAAACGGCAGCGGAAACAGCGGAAGCAGCAGCAGAGACAGCACTTGCGAGCATTGATAGCAAAATAGCAGAGGTTGCAGCAGGCTATCCGGCATTGCTAGCAGCCCAGTTATCAAAAACTGTAGTAGTCAACGCGGCTACAGGCGACGACACGACAGCAGACGGCAGCAGTGCAAAACCGTTTAAAACAATCAAAAAAGCGATCGAATCACAACCCGATCTCGTATCAGTTGTCGTCTCCTTGGTGGGTGGCGCAGACAAAGCAAGCGCTCACGTTATCGATGCAACGATAAATTCACGCAGCAGAATTATAGAGATCGCATTCAATAGCAATCATGTAGTGCTTTCAGATAGCATCACAACAGTTTTTTCTGTATCTATGGGAGGCGCTATCTACATCAGCGATAGGAGTAGTGGCGAGCAATATTTGCACGCAAATACGAGCAAAACTTTTGTACTTGCGCAGGGGGAATGCCTGCTGCATCTCGGAGGATATATTCCATGCAATTTTTATCTATCCAACGATGCGAGTATCTCACTGATGCGTGCATCGTACATAACGAGCAGAGGCGTTAGCAGATTGACATCATCTAGACTCAATATGCGTTCGTCTGTTGACATCTCACAGCCTGCAACTGCCGAGGTTATTAGCGTGAGTAGTGAGTATGCAGGGTCTGTATTGGTTAATCATTGGAGCGCATCAATGGGTGCTAACTACAAAGATTTTGTTACCGCATCAAATGTATCAACGATTGTCGGATCACTTAAAGCAGTGTCAAATTAACAAGGATTTCAAGATGAATTTAAAAATAAATGGCAACAATTTAATTGGATTTGACGACAGCGAAGAAAGCAAGAATATACTAGTTGAAATGGGATATTCAGAAGCGCAAATAGAAGAAGCACTTTCAATTGCGTCAATAAATGATTTATTTCTTTCCGAGAAAAACATTGCATTGCAAATAATGGCTGATTTCAATCTGGGAACAGGAGAGCAGGAAATCACAGGCGCAGATATAGCAGATGTTAGAGCGTATATCCAGTCGATTGATCCAGCCAAGGGGCTGAAAGCAGGTCATTTGCAGCGTGCTAAAATTCCTCGTCCGTCCATATTTGATCGGTACAGCTAAT
>CAYJGW010000167.1:0-1541 GCA_964369425.1 uncultured Lachnospiraceae bacterium | reverse complement strand
ATGATTGGTGGAAATCTAAATACTATGACTGGTATTTGGGGGAGTGAATTTATGCCTGAAATTAATGAGGGTGATATTTTATTTATCGAAGATAGCTTAAAAGATATTGCTACGATTGAACGTAGTTTTTCTCTATTAAAAATTAATGGCATTTTTGATAAAATTGCAGGTATAATTTTAGGAAAACACGAACTTTTTAAAGATTTAGGAACAGGACGAAAGCCTTATGAAGTTCTTATGGAAGTTATTGGCGAAACTTCTATCCCTATCCTTGCTGAATTCGATTGTTGCCATACGCATCCAATGCTTACTATGCCGATAGGCTCACAAATTGAACTTGATGCAACTAATCAAAAAGTAACACTAATTCGCATTTAGTGGTAGTCGAATTATGAGCATTGAACACTAAAAGATATAGTACGGAATAATAACAGGCTTAGAGTGGGACTTGGTATTTAAACACAGACCTATCCAAAATGAGCAAAACAAATATAAGAAATTTCAAACAAAAAACAAGATAAACTAATAAAGTTGCGTATATATTTTGCAGGAAGGAGTGATCAGTATGCTTGAACGATTTTTTATGTTAGGAGCCTTTTTCTGGTGTTCTGTTCCATTTTGGATAATTTCAACATTTAATAAAGATAGTATTACACCAATTTCTTTCTGGAGTGGTGGAGAGAGGGAATTACAAACAAAACTTAAGAATATTAAAGAATATAATTCTGAAATGGCATTACTATATAGAAAATGTGCTATTGCTTTCTTTGGAACAGGTCTATGTTCGTGTATTCATCCTACAATAGGAGTAGTATTATTAGGATTAGAATTGACAATAGGAATAGTTCTTGTATACAAAAAGTACATTAGAATTTTACATAAGTATAGCTAGGTGTTTGTATATATTTTTAATAGGTGTTGTAGGAGTAATCTTCTTAGGTAGTACAGCGGTCATGATAGTTTTATTACTGGTTTAATTCTGCAAAAAATAATTACATTGTGAGCAACATCTGTGTAGTAAGACTTAATCTATGGCTATATACGAAAAATAAAACGATTCACGAAGGTCGATTTTTGAATTCTTGAACTAAATTCATAGAATGGAAAGAGAGGTTAGTGTATGGGTTTTTGGATTTTTATGGTAATAATGCTTTTACTTATTCCACTAATAATGATAGGTTTCGGTAAACATTTTATCAAATCAGCACCTAAAGAGATAAATGGGGTATTTGGATATAGAACTTCTATGTCAATGAAAAGTAAAGAAACATGGCAGTTTGCACATAATTATTGCGGGAAACTGTGGTATAATGCAGGTAGATTTTTGTTATTATCTGTACTACCGATGATTTTAGTAATTGGAAAATCCGAAGATACTATAGGCAATCTTGGAGTGATTATTAACGGTATTCAAATGTTTTTTTTAATAGGTTCAATTTTCCCTACGGAAAGGGCATTAAGAAAAACTTTTGATAAAACGGGTAATCGTAAAAAATGAGCACTGGAGATTATCTCGATAATCTCGAAATGATAAGAAAATG
>CAYJGW010000166.1:0-1621 GCA_964369425.1 uncultured Lachnospiraceae bacterium | reverse complement strand
GCCATATACAGCCCATACCATTCTTCTTTTGATAATATCACACTACTAGCTGCTATCATCTCTTCCAATCTGCTTGTCTTCGTTGTACCAGCGACTACTTGCATCTTAGCTGGATGTCTCAATATCCAAGCCGTAGCTATTGTTGTTTTTGAGACTTGATATCTGTTTGCCAATTCCTCTAATTTTTTATCTAGTTCTGTATACTCCTCATGACCAATAAATACTCCTCTCCACCCAGGTACCTGAAATGGTGACCAGGCTTGAATCGTCATATCGTGAATTCTGCTATAATCTAACACCGATCCATCTCGGTCAAGTGCGCCGTCTGTTGTCATATTAGCCTCTAGTCCTGCGCCTATCATAGATGATGCAGGAATACTAAACTGTAATTGGTTCACTTGCAACTCTTGTTTCACAAATTTCTTCAGCAATTCAATCTGCATCGGTTTATGATTCGACACACCAAAGTGGCGTACCTTTCCTTTTTCTTCTAATTCATCAAAAGCTTCTGCTACTTCTTCTGGCTCTACTAATGCATCTGGTCTATGAAGCACTAGTAAATCTAAATATTCTGTCTGTAATCTTTTCAAAATTCCATCTACCGAACTAAGAATGTGTTCTTTCGAAAGATCATACATCTTTCCTGGAATAATTCCGCACTTTGATTGTATTATCATTTGCTCTCTAAGGGATGTATTTCCGCTAATAATTTTACCAAATTCTGATTCGCATTCTGTCTTACCATAAATATCTGCATGTTCAAAGAAATTAAGACCTAACTCTAACGCTTTCCTTACAAACGTTTCTCTTTGCTCTCCTTCTAAGTCTAAAAATCTCATACATCCTACTGCAATTGCAGGTACTTCCAAATTACTTTTTCCTAATTGAATCTGTCTCATTCTCACAACTCCTCTTTATTTTTCGCAAATAGCTACGGATATAAATTTTCTATACCCGTAGCCATGCACTATCTACTATTAATTATTTATCTTAACATAAATCTCTCTAAAAGTCCCTTTTCTCACTAAATTTGCTAACTCTGGACTAAGGTTTTCACCATTATTTAATTCGATTTTTTCCTCATTGTTTACAAGCTTAATCGCTTCTATCGTATACCTTCCTGGCACTACATCATTCTTTGATGTGCACTCGTAAAACACCTTTGTTTTTCCAAACAATATTACTTCCAAAACCATACTATCTGATATGAGATATTTAGGGATTGCTGGTTCAAACAAGCAAGTCAATTCTCCGCTTTGTTTAGAGAATAATTTTTCCCCAAACATCATCAATTGCCAAATCTGTAAAAATTCTGCAGTAGACCCACTTAATCTAGCTACAAAACCTCGACCATGCAGTTTTTTATTTTCATTTGCACTACTCACAATAAAAGATGAGTTTTCTAAAGGACTTCGCCCATATATAGCATCATCTAAAAATGGAACTGCCACATTCTTAAATTCTTGAAAAAATTCATCATACATCTGATTTTTCAGTAACTCTAATATGTATTTATATTCCATGTGCAACCATATCGACTCATTCTCCAACCACCCTGGGGAGAATGCTTTTGCGCGCCCTACTTCATATGATGCTGATTCTAATGACTCATTCACCTTAT
>CAYJGW010000165.1:0-1635 GCA_964369425.1 uncultured Lachnospiraceae bacterium | reverse complement strand
ATGAGCAATTTGCATACACCAACTTCCACCACCAAAACACGAATAAAATAAATCTAATAACGAAAAAACACTTATTGAATTAAACCTCGATAAGTGTTTTTTCATACCCAAAATAAGAAAGGAGCAATCTTATGGCAGAAAAACAAGCGAAACAATCGCATAAAGAGCGATTAAAAGAAATTACTGACAGTATCGAAACAGGCATTAAAGATATGTTCGAGAGTGATAAATACAGAACATACCTCCAAACTATGAGTAGATTTCACAAATATAGCTTTAACAATACACTGCTCATTGCAATGCAACGACCAGATGCGACTTTAGTTGCAGGTTTTAATAAATGGAGAGATGGATTCGGCAGAAATGTAAAAAAAGGTGAAAAGGGAATTAAGATTATTGCACCGGCACCATACAAAGTTAAGGAGGAACGAACAAAGCTAGATCCAGTGACAAAAACACCACTACTTGATAAAGAAGGCAAGGTGCAAACAGAGGAAGTTGAACGACAGATACCTACTTTTAGAGTGGTATCTGTTTTTGATGTTAGCCAAACAGAAGGGAAAGAAATTCCAACATTAGTAAATGATTTAATTGGCAATGTGGAAAATTATGAGATGTTTATGGAAGCACTCAAGCGCAGTTCCATTGTTCCGATTGAGATTAAGCCTATTGCAAATGGTGCAGATGGATATTATCATCTCGAGGATAAGAACATGGTTATTCGTGAAGGAATGAGTGAAATCCAAACAATTTCTGCTACCATTCACGAAATGGCTCATTCAAAGTTACACGATAAAGTTATTTTAGATGAACATGGAAAGCCTGTAAAAAAAGACCGTAACACTGAAGAAGTTGAAGCTGAGAGTATCAGTTACGCTGTTTGTAACTACTATGGCATTGAAACTTCTGATAATTCTTTTGGTTACATTGCAAACTGGAGCAAAGGCAAAGAACTGAGTGAATTAAAATCATCACTAGAACTTATCGGCAAGACTTCATCAGAGCTTATTACTGATATTGATAAACATCTTGCTGAGATTACAAAAGAGCTCACAGAAGAAATAGAACAACCTATTATCATAAATGATTTTGAGATTTTGGCACAAAAGATTGATACATTCACACGAAATTATGACCCTCATGAGTATAGTGACAACGTAAAAGATAGCGAAACTCATATTGCTGAGATTAAGGCGATTTTGGAAAGTGGGAAACTAAAAGAAATACGTGAATATCTGCAAGATGTAGTGGTTGAACAAAGTGATTTTTCAAAAGATGCAAGTCAACTATTGGAGGATATAGATACACAAGAATACGAAAAATACCCCAGTGAGCTTGCCTATAAAATAGAGGAACAGTATTTATCTATCTTTAATGTAGAGGATGGATATGATTATTCCTTTTATGATAGTGAGTACAACTTGCTCGATGGAGGTGTGTATGACGATTCAACAGTCACGATTTACGAAGCGTTACATGAAATTGCAGAAACAGAAAGCAACTTCCCTTTTCAACTTGTTGAGGGCATTGAGAAAATAGATTTTGAAGACTTCACTGAGAAAACAGATGATGTAGCAAATGAAAAAATCAAAGCGATTAAGTTGGAACAGGAATCTGTAAAATCACATAGCTCCG
>CAYJGW010000164.1:0-1638 GCA_964369425.1 uncultured Lachnospiraceae bacterium | reverse complement strand
AAACGCCTATAAATTAGATCGGGTTTTATAGGCACTTTTTTAAGAAAATGTTAATAAGGCTATGCTAGTGTGTTAAGAAGTGCTTAAGATGGTATCGGTCATTTCCTTTATTTGTTGGTCTACCTTTTGGTGGTTAATTATATTCATTTGACCATCTAGCCACTTCATTTCCTGCAAGAACTCAGCCTCATTAATCAGCCCTTGCATATTCAATATACACACTATGTAGAGATGGCTAATCATCTTCTTCGACTGCCTAGCCTGCCTCCTTTGCCTCCCTGTTTTGGCTTGCTGCTCCATATCAGTAAAAAAAGCCATGTATATATCGTATATCTCCAATGGGTCGTCTGTTTCTTCAAGCCCTTTTACTGTCCGGCACGCTGACCAATAAAGATCATCAAAGCCACGAACTTTAAAAAGCTTTTGCCACTCAGGAAAAAACCTAGCCAATCTAATCTCTAACGATGATCTAGTAATGCCTAAAACTTCTACAGCTTTAGCCTTGCTTTTAGGCTGATTAACTATTGTTTTCGATGCTTTTGTTGCACACTTATTATTCTTAAAATAAGCATGTATCGCCTCGCCAATATCCTTTCTTGTAATCCTTGGTCGCCCTGCTTTCTTTGGTATCGGCTTCCATAAAGCCTTTTTTACCCTGTTTTGCATTTCCTTATCAGTGATACTATTTATTAATTCAATCGCCTTTATCAGCTCATCATTCATTAACTATCCTCATTACATGATCCGCCCATAGCTGCATTGCTTGGCGCTGTAGCTCAAAGAGTTCATCTGATTGCTTGCCAATTAAGTAAACTTTTTGCATATCCGGCAAGCTATGATTCACTATCATTTCAACAATTGAAGATTGCACGCCCAAACCTGCACAACCTGTTATAAAAGTTCGCCTTAAGTCGTGGGGTGTCCAGTGCTCGATATCAAAATGAGATTGCTTCCTTGCTATTGCCCTTGTAATAACCTTTTCTGTCATGGGCTTATCTTCGCTCGCTGCTGGCATAACATAAGGTGATAAGCTCGAATAATGCTGTAACTCTTTAAACAAGCTAATTACTTCTGTAGATAGTGCCACTTTGTGAGGCTTGCCGTTCTTAGTGGTTGGCATGTACCAAACCGCTTTATCAAAATCTATGTGCTGCCACTGTGCGTTAGTGATCTCGCTTCTTCTTTGCCCCGTTAGTAAGAGTATTTTTGTCGCCAATACTACTTGCACTGATAAGCCAAGGTTAGGCAAGGTACGCCAAACAACTGCAATATCCTCTTTAGATAAGAAGCGCTCTCTTGATTTCTGCTTATGTACGTTTGCTTTTTTAATATTGCTGGTGGGATTAGCTTGCAAATAATCTCTTTCAACTCCCCAGTTGCAAACTTGCCTCAATAAGCCAAGTATCTTTCTAGCGTGTGCTGTGCTGTCTCGCTCGATGATGGGATCAATGCAGTTGTTTACATGCCTTTTTGCAAATATGCTTAACTTTATGTGTCCAATAGCTGGGATGATATCTTTCTTAATATCTCGCTCTGGTATCTCCGGTCGTCTCCTTTGCTTGCTTGCATAAAGCTCAAGCCATTTCAAACAAAGTGCCTTAACATCTTTTACCGTGTCTTGGTTCTGCTCCCTCTTTG
>CAYJGW010000163.1:0-1646 GCA_964369425.1 uncultured Lachnospiraceae bacterium | reverse complement strand
TATTAAAGGTAAGGAGGGCGTATGTTTTTTGTTCTTTTATTTATGTTTTTGGGTGTAATTGCAATTTTATCATTATTTATCGATATATTTGGTGATGTAGGGATGTTGATAGGTGTGATTTTCATTGGTTTGGTAATGTATTTGATTACTAAATCAAGTTCTGGAAAAAAGTAACACATGATGCGTAGAAGTACTTGTGGAGTAAGATAAATATCAAATAATAATATCGGAACTCAATTCTGCGAATAAGGTTGAAAAACAAAAAATCAGAAGCCTTACTAGGATTCTGAAGGAAAAGGATGAAAAAGAAAATTTATATTCTAAAGCGAAGCCGGTATAGCACTTTTTATTGCCACTTCGCTATAGTTGTATTATAGAGACAAAATGTGTTTAAAATAAGATTAAAAAGTGAAGAATTGATGAAATAACTCAAGAAGTAAAAGATAACTATTATTCCGCAACTATAAAAATATCATTCCGATACGGTTAATATTATTCCGTTAATGTGCTATACTGAATTAAAAGGCGGTGAAAGTGATGTATATAACAGTAAAAGAAGCTAGTGAAAAATGGGGGCTATCAGATCGTAGAGTTAGAATATTATGTGCAGAGGGAAAAATTTTAGGTGCAACAAGAGATGGTAGAGCGTGGAAAATCCCAGAAAATGCAAGAAAGCCAGAGGATGGGCGTTTCAAAAGTAAAGAAAGTCTGCTTGATATGATTGAAAGAAAAAAAGCAGAACTTGATAAAAAACGACCGCTCACCGAAGGTGAAGTAGAACGTCTAACGGAACAGTTTGTTGTTGAGTACACCTATAATTCCAATGCTATTGAAGGAAATACTTTAACACTACGAGAAACAGACTTGGTTCTTCGAGGACTTACTATTGATAAAAAGCCATTAAAGGACCACATGGAAGTTATTGGCCACAAAGAAGCGTTTGATTTTGTGACAGAACTAGTGAAAGAAAATATAACACTTACAGAAAGTATTATAAAGCAGATACACTATCTAGTTTTAGCAGATAAAAAAGACGATAGAGGAATTTATCGTAGAGTGCCGGTTCTTATCATGGGAGCAAAACATGAACCAGTTCAACCTTATCTTATTGAGCCGAAAATGGAACAACTATTGCTAGACTATCAAAGTAGTACTGAACATATAGCAACTAAAATGGCTCGCTTTCATATTGAATTTGAAGCAATTCATCCTTTCATTGATGGCAATGGAAGATGTGGTCGGTTACTCGTTAATTTAGAACTGATGAAAGCAGGATTTCCACCTATTAATATTAAATTTGCTGATAGGATAAGCTACTATAATGCTTTTGATGAATATCATGGAAAAAATAATCTGAAAGCAATGGAAACGTTATTTGCAAAATATCTAGTTGAACGCTTAGATATGTATTTAGAAATATTAAAATAAACAGATACATCAAACGAGAGGTGAAGAGTTTTGTATAATGTGTTATTTTTTATACCGAGATATTCCTTTTATAATTATTTTTTTGCAAGTGATAGGTTAAAGATAGAATATATAGATAGAAAACGGAACTCAGTTCCGCTAATACAAAGGGAATCAGAAGCCTAATTAGGCTTCTGAAAAAAGGAAGAAAAGAAAATTAGATGCTTAAACAGCTTTTC
>CAYJGW010000162.1:0-1668 GCA_964369425.1 uncultured Lachnospiraceae bacterium | reverse complement strand
TAGATTAGTTGCACGCAAAACATAAATGTGTGATAATGAGGTACAAACACTTTTTAAGGAGGTCTATATGAAGGATAAGAATCCCAAAATAATAATAGGATTGGTGGTTGCATTAGTTCTCTGCATTACAGCTATATATTTGATACAAAACCAATCAGCAACTACCAGTGAATCAAATACCAAAGTGTCAACTTCTTTTAAAATTATGTTCACGAATGATATACATGGTAGGATTTCTAATGATACAGAACAGCCCTCGTTTGGCTATGCAAGAATCGCGCAGATGAAAGAGGATTTAGCTGCTGAAGGTGATGTTTTGCTATTCAGTGCTGGTGATGTAATCCAAGGTACACCGTATGTCAGTGAAACCGAAGGGGAATCTGCCTTTGAGCTAATGAATCTTGCCGGCTACGATGCAATGACACCGGGAAATCACGACTTCAACTTAGGTGCAGATCATCTGCTTGAATTAGGCTCACAGGTAGATTTTGAATTACTTTGTGCTAACGTATTGGATGATTCAAGCGAATACATATTTGCCGCAAATACCGTCTATACTTTAAATAACGGCGTAAGAGTCGGAGTATTTGGTCTTACAACCCCTTCTACAAAGACTTCTGCATCGCCTACCGCTGTAGAAAATCTCAATTTTCTAGCAGATGAGCAGTTGTATGAAGAAGCCTCAAAGCAAGTCGCTCAATTACAAGACCAAGACTGTGATGTAATCGTCTGCCTCAGTCATCTTGGTATAGATGATAATACAGAGGGTAGCCGCTCATATGATGTCATCGAAAATGTGGAAGGCATGGATATCGTTATCGATGCCCACAGCCATGTCGTTTTAAATGAAATGCAAGGAGACACACTGCTTGTAAGTACTGGTGCATTTGGTGAAAATTTCGGTGTTGCCACCTATGTTGACGGAAAATTCAAAGCTGAGATGATTCCTGCTGTACAGGAGGATGAAGAAACTTCTGCATATGCCGAGGAAGTTGTTTATGAAGTGGATGAAGCACTCAATATTCCTCTAGCAAAGACACAATATTTTCTTGACGGGGAATATGAAACAGTGCGTGTATCAGAGACTAATCTAGGAGATTTATCCACTGATGCCATGCTTTGGTACATGAATAATAATTCTTCAGTACAAGCAGATGTTGCATTGATGAACTCTGGTAGTATACGATCTTCTATTGATGTAGGTGAAATATCTTTGATGAATGTAAAGGAAGTATTCCCTTATGGAAATACACTCGTTACACTCGATGTCACAGGTGCACAACTCCTAGAAGCACTAGAAGCTGCAAGTGCAGAGTTACCAGAACATACTGCCCCTATGGCTCAGGTTGCAGGAATTACGTACACTGTTAATACTGGTGTGGAATATGTGCCTGGAGAGCTCTATCCAGAAACAACATTTTATGCGCCACAAGATTCTGGTAGCAGAGTTCAGATTACAAGTGTAGGTGAGCAACCTTTCTCTCTTACGGATGTATATACTATAGTCACTATAGATTTCTTAGCCGCTGGTGGCGACTCCTACTATGTCTTTACTCAAGGAGAAAATGCGGTTGATTCAGGTGTACTCATGGAAGATGCCTTTGCTGCATATATCGATGTGGTTATGGAAGGTAGCGTTGATAGTCGCTATGAATTACCTGCTGGACG
>CAYJGW010000161.1:0-1669 GCA_964369425.1 uncultured Lachnospiraceae bacterium | reverse complement strand
CTGTGGTCATATTATGTCTTTTATAATTAAGATACAAAAAATTATAGGAGGGTTATTTATGAATTATGAGATTGTATACTAAAAAAAACAATAGTAGGTGTTAGTACTAAAACCTCAAACAGCGATCCTGAAATGGAAAATAAAATTGCAAAACTTTAGGAGGATTTATATCAAACTGGCATCCACGAAACTATTCGCAATAAAATAAACACTTGAGACAATTCTACCTCCACTATGCCACTTGCAGCGACTTGAATTCCATATAATACCGATTCCCATAATTCATTGTTTTCCGCACTTAGCAAGTCATTTAAGATTTCTTTTTTCTCTATATCAAACCAATACTAATCTATCATCTCATCTACTGTTTTGTGTAAAACCGTAATATACAAATACACCTCATAATATATTACCTCTGTCATCACTAAATTTCCCTCTGCACCTATACTCTCTGTTGCAGTAATGTTTTCAACAAACTCAACCTCTGTGCGAAATTCTAGACTTTATTTCATTCAATTTATTCTGATAATCTTGATTGACTGCTGCAATTGCAGAAGCAAGAGCTTTCACTGCTGAGATAATCTATTAATAGATTAACCTCTTTATACCTTCATTTCCCTATTTCTCAACTCATTAGACTCTTCCAATAACAAGTTTCTAAGAAATAACTCTAAGTACTCTGTTGTCTCATGGATATCATTTTTTACATCATTATAATTTGCACGAACAAGTGTATTTCTGAGGTACCAAGCATGTTCTGCAAATATATCATTTATCGCATCGAATCCAAGTGTTTTGAGATATTTAATTAGGAATACTGCAGTTGTTCTCGTATTTCCTTCTTTAAATAAATGGATTTGCCATAGTCTTGATGTAAATGTAGCTAAATGAGTTATAATCTCATCTATGGTTAATCCTTTATATTTAAAGTTTTTTTCCCACATGAAATCATATTCTAGTGTTTCTCTTAATATATCTGCACTGCCATAGATAACACTCGCACCACCTAGAATCCATTCTTTCTTTGATATGTTATAATCACGGATTTTCCCTGCGTGTTCATACAGTCCTGTGAACAATTTCCTATGAATTGCTATATACTCATTTGGCGTGAAGCTAAATGCGTTTTCTGATAAGATTTGTGCAATACGTAGAGATACTTTATCTGCTTCTTCTGTTCGTCCCTCTACTAAATTATCTGGATGAGCAGCATAATAGTCATTAATCAACTTCTGCGCCTCATCTAGTGTTATTTCACCCTCAACATTTTTAATTGCTGTTTCCACTAGATAAGCCGAAGGCTCTAGTCCATCTACCTTTTGTAGACCCATTCCTATTTGCCATGCGTATCCTTTTTGCTTTTTGTCAGGTTCGGATTGCCTTATATATTCTTTAAAAGGGTCTCTTGTCATTCCTTGCCTCCTAATACTTCGATAAATTTATCGTTATACTATTTATAGCAAAAAACAGCAACCCTAATATACCATAGGTTGCTATTTTTTTGAGCACTCTCTGCGAGAATCGAACTCACAATTGACCCTTAGGAGCTCGAACAAATGTTCGTTTTTCAGGGTTGTTTAAGTCCATCAAAGCCTTGAAAACACTAAGAAACGCAGTATTTTCAAGCTTTTTTAAGACCATCTAAAACTAGCTGATTATTCCATGCTAT
>CAYJGW010000160.1:0-1693 GCA_964369425.1 uncultured Lachnospiraceae bacterium | reverse complement strand
AAACAGAGAGGGAGCATCCATTACGGATGTTTCTTCTTTTTCAATTTTAAGAGAATTAGGTTGTCTTGTTCTAAATCTCAAGATTGAAATTTGATGATAGTTAAAAATTGAATCTTTTAATACTAGGAATTGTGGTGTATAATAAAGAAAAAGTAGGAAGGGGAGTTGCAAGATGATGTATCCATATATGAAGTTATCGGATAATACGGAGATTGTACATTCTCACATAATCGAACGTAATGGATTAAAAATCGTAATA
The DNA here is from genome assembly GCA_964369425.1 of uncultured Lachnospiraceae bacterium. Lineage (GTDB taxonomy): Bacteria > Bacillota > Clostridia > Lachnospirales > Lachnospiraceae > CAUPWF01. Next base: position 1,434 of record CAYJGW010000160.1, on the reverse strand, counting down.
GTACATTTTGAGAGACCTACAGAAGAAGGGTTTAATTCAGCGAGATGTGAATTGCCTCGTTATAATTGGGTTGAAAAATCTGGATATAAAAGAGATGAGATAGAATTTTTCGAAGAACTTCTAAAAAGTAATGCACACTTATTATACAAATATGCTGAAGTAGGAGGAATACGCATAATAAATCCCATCAAGAATGTAGGAGGTGCAGAATGCGTGAACAAAAAGAGTTAAGTTTTTTGATTTTTATGTTATATAGCCTTGCAGAGAAGTGGAATATGACCCCAGCATCAGTTTATAGGATTCTAAATGATACAACAATCCTAGATGAGTACCTAATACCTTGCTATGATACCTTACACACGTTAGGAAAAGAGTATTTAGTTGAGGATATAACAGAGTTTGTTAGAGAAAGAGGTGTTATTGTATGATTGTGTATCATGGAGGTGCTAATATTATTCAAAATCCAGAAGTAAAGTTTTCTCGAAATTACCTTGATTTCGGGAAAGGATTTTATCTTACCACATATGAAAGGCAAGCAAAAGATTGGGCAATTAGAAAAGCAAGGCGAAAATCAACAGTGCCAATTGTTAATAAGTATGAGTTAGAGTATCAAGAAGAAGATTGGAATGTGTTGCGGTTTGAAGGTGAAGATGAAGAATGGCTTGACTTTGTGTCTAATTGTCGGAAAGGTGAAATGTCAAATGAAAAATTTGATATAATTATAGGGAGCGTAGCCGATGATGATGTGTTTAAAACAGTTGATATGTATTTGAAAGGCTTGTGGGAAAAAGAACGAGTTCTTAAGGAATTGAGATATCATAGGTTAAATAATCAAATTTGTATTACTAACCAAGTTACAATAAATAAAACGTTGAAATTTATGAGTTCTTATGAGGTGAAATCAAATGGTTGAAAAAAAGAATCTACTAGAGTTATATAGACAAAATTTAGAAGAAAATATTATCATGTATCTAGCTGAAATAGCAAATCTAGATATTAGGAAGGCTTTTGATACTTACTATTCCAGTAAATTAGCAAAACAAATCGAGGAAGGGATGAATGGTATCGATAACATGGATTTCAAATACTTAGCAGAAGATATTATAGAGAATGAAAGAGAGTTGTTTGAATGTGTTATCTAATAGCAAAAAAATTTGAAGATAAAGGATGCATAGCAGTAAAAACAAAGCATGGAAAAGAACTAGCAGAATTTGCATCAAGTTTAGAAAAGAAGGTAGATGGAGCAGGAATACAGATTGTAACCATTAGTAGACCTAGTGCATATGGAGAGTATGAACCATATGCTTTTGCAGAAGACTTTCCTGCTTTTGAAAAGCAGGTCTTAATGATGTAAAAACCTCCGATAAAACTGTTATGGAGAACCATATCACAAGTGATTAAAATTATGTGTTTATAAAAATGAATAGCATGAAA
>CAYJGW010000159.1:0-1724 GCA_964369425.1 uncultured Lachnospiraceae bacterium | reverse complement strand
ATCTACTTGATACCTTTTGTTCCTCTTAATTAAACTTAATAATGTATTTATCTAGGGAGCCGATTAGGCGTTTATCTAGTCACCTACTACATACAGAAGGGACTAGTGCTTATGTACGTTACTTGTATTGACTTATTTACATTTGTTATTATGCTTGTTGCAGTCATAACTCTTGTTATTAACTTTAAGCAAAAAAAATAACGCCTCTCAACCCTTAGTGGAATATGGCGTTATTTTCGTAAACTGAATCGTCACACCGATTCGGTTTACAACAATATGTTTTACCGAGGTGCTAGGTATCTCTAGCTTTCGGCTCTCTTGTTAAATACATTATAAAAAAATTTTTTATTCGTGTCAACTTTTATTTCACTTGATATCTCTCATTCCTCACATTAACTTAATAATGTATTTTCCTAGGGAGCCGATTGGGCGTTTATCTAGTTACCTACTACATGCAGAAGGGACTGGTGCTTATGTACGTTACTTGTATTGACTTATTTACATTTGTTATTATGCTTGTTGCAGTCATAACTCTTGTTATTAACTTTAAGCAAAAAAAATAACGCCTCTCAACCCTTAGTGGAATATGGCGTTATTTTCGTAAACTGAATCGTAGCAGCGATTCGGTTTACCACAAATATTTTACCGAGGTGCTAGGTACATCTAGCTATCGGCTCTCTTGTTAAATACATTATAAAAAAAATATATATTCGTGTCAACTACTTTTTCGTCGCAACATTTCCTCTTTCTTCTTCAAAAAATCAACAATTCAGCCTAACATCTCAGATAGGTCGCTACGCAACCTATTGCGCTACTACGTAGCTATATCCTCGATTACGGCAAAACGCCTTATGGCTGTACTACAAGGTTCATCTGCTACTATGCAAGCATATCGCAGAATCACTTGTATTCAGCCGCAAGGCTGAATTGTTACAAAAAATCTCTTTACAATCTAAGCCAAATCGTTTATACTGTGTATAAATAATATAAACAGTATAAACAAGGAGGTGACTATGAATATTTTAATTAGTAATGCCAATAACCAACCGATCTATGAACAGATTTATTCTCAGATTAAGAACGCTATTATTTCTGGTAAGTTAAAAGAAGGCGAAGGACTCCCTTCTATTCGTAACTTAGCAAAAGATCTGCGTATCAGTGTAATAACTACAAAGCGAGCATACGATGAATTAGAACGTGATGGCTATGTTCATACTGTCGCTGGCAAAGGATCTTTTGTAGCTGAAAAGAATTTAGAGTTCCTCAAAGAGGCGCATCTAAGAGAAATCGAAGAACACATGCAAAAGATACTCTCTCTTGCCCCTGCATGCCAACTGAATTCTGAGGAATTGATAGAAATGTTCACACTCATTATTAAGGAGGAATCATAATGAACGCAATAGAAATTAAAAAATTAACAAAATCGTATGATAAATTTAATTTAGATAATATCAGTATTACTTTACCACAAGGTATGATTATGGGATTAGTAGGCGCAAATGGCGCGGGAAAAAGTACTCTAATCAAACTAATTATGAATGCGATTCGTGCAGATGCTGGCGAAATCACTGTACTAGGTATAGATAATCTCTCTAAAGACTTTACAAGCATAAAGCAAGATATTGGTATTGTATTAGACGAGGCGTATTTTCCAGAAGTATTGAACGCTAAGGATATTGATAAGATTATGCAAAAGACTTATATAAATTGGAACAAAAGTTGTT
>CAYJGW010000158.1:0-1729 GCA_964369425.1 uncultured Lachnospiraceae bacterium | reverse complement strand
ACCACTCCATTTTACAAAAGATTGATTATCATATGAGCTTGCTGTTAATGTTACTATCTCACCCATGTTAGCAGTAGCCTTATCTGATGTACCTTTTGTAACATCTACCTTATAATTTACATAGTCAAATGTAGCTGTTGCACTAATGTGATCCGCTGGCATTTCAAAGGTTAGTGGATTAGTTTTTAACTCTTTGTCGCTTAATTTTAAGATTTCTAGCCCTTCCCAAGATACAAATTTTTGTCCTTCTGGAACAGTCGCAGTTAATGTAACTTGTTCACCCATAATTGCAGTAGCCTTACTCGGTGTTCCATAAGTAACAATTACATTATAGTTGATGTTTTCATAAATGGCTTCAACAGAAACTTTGTCAGCAGGCATAAGGAAGCTTACTTCATTTGCATTTATACTACCTGTTACAATCGTTAGACCCTCAAGCCCTTGCCAACTCACAAACGCTTTGCCCTTAATGGTATCTGCTACTAATGTTACTGTCTCTCCCTTAATCGCTGTATCTTTATCTGCTGTTCCATTTGTAACTGTTACATCATATTTTACATTTTCAAATGTTGCCGTTGCGTTAATATGATCCGCTGGCATTGCAAGGGCTAGTGGATTTGCTTTTAATTCTTCTTCACTTAATCCTAAACTGCTTAGACCTGTCCATGCGACAAACTCTTGACCGACTGGAACCGTTGCTGTTAGTGTAACCGCATCTCCCATAACCGCTGTCTCTTTATCTGTTATTCCACCTGTAACACTTACATTATAAACAATGTTCTCAAATGTGGCTGTTGCGTTAATATGATCCGCTGGCATTGTAATGCTTAATGGATTTGTTTTTAATTCTTCTTCGCTTAACCCTAAACTACTTAGACCTGTCCATGCGACAAACTCTTTTCCCTTAATGGCGTCTGCTGTTAATGTTACTGTCTCACCCATATTCGCTGTATCTTTATCTGTTGTTCCACCTGTAACACTTACATTGTAACTTACATTTTCAAATGTTGCCGTTGCATTAATATGATCAGCTGGCATTTCAAGGGTTAGTGGATTTGCTTTTAATTCTTCTTCACTTAATCCTAAACTGCTTAGACCTGTCCATGCGACAAACTCTTGACCGACTGGTACCGTTGCTGTTAGTGTAACCGCATCTCCCATAACCGCTGTCTCTTTATCTGTTGTTCCACCTACAACACTTACACTATAAACAATGTTCTCAAATGTGGCGGTTGCGTTAATATGATCAGCTGGCATTGTAATCGTTAGTGGATTTGCTTTTAATTCTTCTTCACTTAATCCTACGTTACTTAAACCTGTCCAAGTGACAAACTCTTTTCCCTTAATGGTACCTGCTGTTAATGTTACTGTCTCTCCCTTAATCGCTGTATCTTTATCTGCTGTTCCATCTGTAACTGTTACATCATATTTTACATTTTCAAATGTTGCCGTTGCGTTAATATGATCCGCTGGCATTGCAAGGGCTAGTGGATTTGCTTTTAATTCTTCTTCACTTAATCCTAAACTGCTTAGACCTGTCCATGCGACAAACTCTTGACCGACTGGTACCGTTGCTGTTAGTGTAACTACTTCGCCCTCTTTAGCCGTTACTTTGTCAGACGTTCCACCGATTACTGTAATATTAAAGCTAGGATGCTCTTTTACTGTCAATAGGTAACTTGCAGTCGCAAAGGCATATGTATCGTTTTCTACCGCTGTTGCTGTAATT
>CAYJGW010000157.1:0-1731 GCA_964369425.1 uncultured Lachnospiraceae bacterium | reverse complement strand
CGTTTCAGGTGTTCCGCATCCTACTAATAGTAGTACAACTAAAATCGTTAATAATATCCTCCTCATAAAACTCCTTTATTTTTCTTGCGTCGTCAAGCGCATACCTACTCTCACCTAGCAACGCTCACCCTATAGTCTTTTTCTCAATTCCTTAGCCACTATACCCATTAATGCTCCTGTAATTACTCCTGCTACTAATAGCACAGGTAAATAGTATAGAAGATTCATATTTTCAACTATTAGCATCGCCACTAAAATCTGCCCAATGTTATGAGAAACTGCACCAAATACACTCACCCCCACTATGCTAACTTGCTTACTTTGATAGAGTAATTTCATCACTAAAAAACTAAGGGTACAACCTGCTAAACTATATATTACAGTAAAGAAACTACCAAATATCAATCCCACCAACACAACTCTCACAATTGAAATTATTATCGCTTCTTTTGTACCTAATTGGTACAAAGCTATCAAAACCACAATATTTGCTAGCCCTAGTTTCACTCCAGGAATACCGATATTAAACGGTATCAACAGTTCTACATAACTCACTACAATCCCCAGAGCAATATACATACTTAATATCGCTACTTTCTTCTCCATACACACCTCTACTATTTTTTAGTATAACAAAAGACTCCCATTTCTGGAAGTCTTTTTGATAAATACATATTATCTCTTAGAGAATTGAGGTGCTCTACGAGCTGCTTTAAGACCGTATTTCTTACGTTCTTTCATACGTGGATCACGAGTTAAGTATCCAGCTTTCTTAAGTGTTGGTCTGAACTCTCCATCTGCTTGAAGTAATGCTCTTGCGATTCCATGACGAATTGCTCCAGCTTGTCCAGTGTATCCACCTCCGTGAACGTTAACGATTACATCATACTTGTCATTTGTCTCTGTTGCAACAAGTGGTTGACGTACAACAACTTTTAAAGTCTCTAATCCTAAATACTCATCGATATCTCTCTTATTTATTGTAACTTTCCCTGTTCCAGGTACTAAGTATACTCTTGCGATTGATTTCTTTCTTCTTCCAGTTCCGTAGAATTTTGTGCTAGCCATTTAAATATCCTCCTTTCAACCTTTCCTTAAAATGTCAATACTTCTGGTTTTTGAGCTGCTTGATTGTGCTCTGGTCCAGCGTATACGTGTAATTTTTTGTACATTTGTCTTCCCAAAGGTCCTTTTGGAAGCATTCCTTTAACAGCAAGTTCGATTACTCTCTCAGGTTTTTTAGCCATCATTTCTTTTAATGTAGTCTCTCTCATTCCACCTACATAATCAGAGTGATTGTAATAAATCTTTTGATCTAATTTCTTACCTGTTACTTTAATCTTTTCTGCATTGATTACAACTACATAATCACCTGTGTCAACGTGTGGTGTATATTCTGCTTTATTCTTTCCTCTTAATACTTTTGCAATCTCTGAAGTCAAACGTCCTAATGTACATCCTTCAGCATCTACTACATACCATTTTCTTTCAATCTTATCTGGATTAGCCATAAAAGTTTTCATGGTCCTACCTCCTATATCAATGTTATTCTTGTTTTATTTCAGTCAAAAAACTTTGAGAACAAACATATGCTCCGGGGCATTGGTGCATTCCGTTTACTATCTCTCGTACCGAGTAATTATAGTACACTATCCCATGTGTGTCAAGATTTTTTTCAAAAACTTAGTATATCTTTTTTTATTACTCTCCACTATAATTCTTGCCTTCGAA
>CAYJGW010000156.1:0-1766 GCA_964369425.1 uncultured Lachnospiraceae bacterium | reverse complement strand
CTATTACAGAGCTGAAATTGATAGAGATACAAATTGGGTATGATATCCATGTTGAAGATAAAGAAAAATATTAAAAAATCAGTAGGTCTGGAAAGTTTTTTGAATTTCCAGACCTAACTCGATTGTCGATGTATTTTAGGAAGAGGAGGATTCTTTATTTGCGCTATTTAATGTAATGACTTCAGCTACAATTGCGTCTATGGAATAATCTGGTGCATGTTTTTTAACTATTTCTAGTAGGTCTTTTATTTCATTCACGTCAACTTCTAATTCATCGGCGATTACTTGTAAAGACTTGTTCCTTTTAACTTTCTTAACAAGCAACTCTATTAGTTTTTGAATAGAGCCTTCGTTCCTGCCAAGTTCCAGACCTTCGTTCCTGCCAAGTTCCAGACCTTCGTGTTTGCCACGGTTGAACATAATCTGATCACGTACATACAGAGACATATATTCTTTCCTCCAATCTTCATTTTTTCTAGTCTTATCCATCTCTGACTCCAATCTCTTGGTGAAGTCGTTACTTGCTGTATTGGTTCTGACAAAATCAAGAAATGCTTTTAAGTCTTCATTCACATCTAAACCATCACTTTTAGAATTTAAAAAGATTTTAGTTGTCTTATCATCTAAGTGTACTTTAGTATCTTCTAAGCAAATGTTTTGAAATGTATAGATACTTCTTCCTTTTTTGAATAAATCAAAATCACAAATAAATATAACAAAGCTATCAGGTAACTCTGTGTAAGGTGTTCCTCGTTGGATAGCATTGATGTCAATCATTCCTTGATAGTACCTCGAACGAACCCCTAGGTCGCCTTCATTTGTAGCTTGCATTTCCAAATCATATGCCGTCTTTTCATCACCTTCAAGATAAACATCAAGTCTTACGCTCTTTGAATCCAGCGCTACGTCAATTTCTTTCTCGGATTCTTTGTAAACAATTTTCGCAATTTTCTTATCTAGAATTGTCTCCAAAAGTTCTACGCAAAGTTTTTCGTTCTTCATGACGTGTTTAAACATTAGTGCATTCGAAATTTTCACTGTATCCCAATTAATGTTAGGATTTACCTGTTGCTTATTTAATTCTTTTGTCATTCATGACCTCCTTTTAGGTTGCAAGAAGATCAGAAGTCGAACTTAGTTTCCTATCTGTACTTCTTGCTTGTTTTAATGGGTATTTAAGCACGAAGTTTCAGAATAGAATAGAATTTTTGATGCTACATTTCATAGCAAAGAATTAACTTATATGCTTACGAAGATAATAACATAGGAGTTGAATAAGTGCAATTGGTTTTTCAATTGTTACAAACAACCCTAGTGTTGAGAAATTAATCATTGAAAAGTCTAGTTGAATATGTTAGTATTTTCTCAAAGCATATTGAGTCTATTATTCTAGCGAGCAATCGCACTCTTGCCAATGGCATCTAATATCAAAACTCTATCCATGCTTTAACCATCCAATTAATTAAGTAAGGAGAGAATTCTAGATGCAGAAGGTCCTCCTTTGCAATTCAAGTGAATAAGGAGGAATTCATATGGTAACAGTGAATCAAAAGTACAAAGATGGGATTTTTCGCATGCTTTTTGAAGAAAAGAGCGAATTACTTTCGCTGTACAATGCAGTTGCAGGAACTAGTTATACAGATACAGATGATTTAGAGGTGAATACTTTGGAGAATGTAATTTATATGTCGTATAAAAATGACATTTCCTTTGTAATTGATGGAAGATTATCTTTGTATGAGCATCAATACACATGGTGTGGCAAT
>CAYJGW010000155.1:0-1799 GCA_964369425.1 uncultured Lachnospiraceae bacterium | reverse complement strand
ATAAGGTGAATGAGTCATTAGAATCAGCATCATATGAAGTAGGGCGCGCAAAAGCTTTCTCACCAGGGTGGTTGGAGAATGAGTCGATATGGTTGCACATGGAATATAAATATATATTAGAGTTATTGAAAAGTCAGATGTATGATGAATTTTTTCAAGAATTTAAGAATGTGGCAGTTCCGTTTTTAGATGATGCTACATATGGTCGAAGTCCTCTAGAAAACTCATCTTTCATTGTAAGTAGTGCAAATGAAAATAAAAAATTACATGGTCGAGGTTTTGTAGCTAGGTTGAGTGGGTCTACTGCAGAATTTTTACAGATTTGGCAATTGATGATGTTTGGGGAAAAATTATTCTCTAAACAAAGCGGAGAATTGACTTGCTTGTTTGAACCAGCAATCCCTAAATATCTCATATCAGATAGTATGGTTTTGGAAGTAATATTGTTTGGAAAAACAAAGGTGTTTTACGAGTGCACATCAAAGAATGATGTAGTGCCAGGAAGGTATACGATAGAAGCGATTAAGCTTGTAAACAATGAGGAAAAAATCGAATTAAATAATGGTGAAAACCTTAGTCCAGAGTTAGCAAATTTAGTGAGAAAAGGGACTTTTAGAGAGATTTATGTTAAGATAAATAATTAATAGTAGATAGTGCATGGCTACGGGTATAGAAAATTTATATCCGTAGCTATTTGCGAAAAATAAAGAGGAGTTGTGAGAATGAGACAGATTCAATTAGGAAAAAGTAATTTGGAAGTACCTGCAATTGCAGTAGGATGTATGAGATTTTTAGACTTAGAAGGAGAGCAAAGAGAAACGTTTGTAAGGAAAGCGTTAGAGTTAGGTCTTAATTTCTTTGAACATGCAGATATTTATGGTAAGACAGAATGCGAATCAGAATTTGGTAAAATTATTAGCGGAAATACATCCCTTAGAGAGCAAATGATAATACAATCAAAGTGCGGAATTATTCCAGGAAAGATGTATGATCTTTCGAAAGAACACATTCTTAGTTCGGTAGATGGAATTTTGAAAAGATTACAGACAGAATATTTAGATTTACTAGTGCTTCATAGACCAGATGCATTAGTAGAGCCAGAAGAAGTAGCAGAAGCTTTTGATGAATTAGAAGAAAAAGGAAAGGTACGCCACTTTGGTGTGTCGAATCATAAACCGATGCAGATTGAATTGCTGAAGAAATTTGTGAAACAAGAGTTGCAAGTGAACCAATTACAGTTTAGTATTCCTGCATCATCTATGATAGGCGCAGGACTAGAGGCTAATATGACAACAGACGGCGCACTTGACCGAGATGGATCGGTGTTAGATTATAGCAGAATTCACGATATGACGATTCAAGCCTGGTCACCATTTCAGGTACCTGGGTGGAGAGGAGTATTTATTGGTCATGAGGAGTATACAGAACTAGATAAAAAATTAGAGGAATTGGCAAACAGATATCAAGTCTCAAAAACAACAATAGCTACGGCTTGGATATTGAGACATCCAGCTAAGATGCAGGTAGTTGCCGGTACAACGAAGACAAGCAGATTAGAAGAGATGATAGCAGCTAGTAGTGTGATATTATCAAAAGAGGAATGGTATGGTCTGTATATGGCAGCAGGAAATATCTTGCCATAAAATGAGAGAGGAGGTAGATAAATTAATTATCTACCTCTGTTCTATTATTTGTTCTATTCTAGAGCTTGAATTGTTCTACTAAGTCTTTTAGTGCGTTTGCTTGGTCTGTTAGGCATTGGCTAGAGGAAGCGGATTCTTCGGAGGAAGCTACATTTT
>CAYJGW010000154.1:0-1865 GCA_964369425.1 uncultured Lachnospiraceae bacterium | reverse complement strand
TATCAAAGTGTGGAATCGTATTAAATCCGCGGTAATATTAAGCGCTTACCTTTTTACAAATGCCCTAATCAACTCTTGATTATCCAACGCATCTGCTTCTTTCAAACAGGAGAAGAGCTGGTTTGTTTTTGGGCAAAAAAAAATCCGACTCAGTGCAGGCACCTCCTCGGCAAAAACTAGAGTTTTTGTTCATTAGTATCAGTATACTCTTTTTTGATAAATAGTCAATAGTAATTTTGAAACTGTAAATTTTTTTATGAAAAGGAAGTTGGTATTTTTCCTGTTTGTTCAGTTTCTTTTCTAAACCAAGCTATCATCCCACCTAATCCTATCACACAAATACTTGCACCAAAGTAAAACGCTAAAGAAATATCTATCTTAGCAATTGCTCCAAACCCAACATTCACAAAAACGCCTATTGAGCTTGAAATGATAGAAAATATACTTAAAGTAGTTGCCCTATTCAAGGAATTAACCTGAGCATTTTTAAGAGTGTTTTGTAGAGGGGTAAGAATGACAAAGATAAATCTTACAACCATTACTCCAACTATTGAAAATAGTGCATGGTCTGTTACTGCTAACACACAGCAAGCTATAATTGTAACTACAAAACTATATATAATAGTTTTTTTTGTTGATAGGTACTTCGTAATCTTAAAGGAAAGAAAAGACAACAAACCTATTATATTTGTGAATATAAATACAACTCCAATTGTACTGTCGGACATTCCGCTTTTTTCAAATTGTAATTGATTCAAAAAAACTGTTATGATTTGATGCGTTTCGTTAAATAAGGCCATTCCACAAATAAATAAAACGAGGTATTTATCTTTAAGTACATTACACAAAAGTCGTTTAAACTCTCTATGTTCCTTCTGCGTATTCAAAGGTTTTACCTCTGAAAGAAAAAAAGATAAAATTGCTGCTATTGAGTATGGTATTATTGTTAAAAAAGCAGCTATTCTATAATTTCCATCTGTAAATACTGAATATATGACTGTTGCTATTAGTAATCCTGCTCTTCCCAAGCTTTCATATATTCCAAAAATATGTTGACTCTGTCCTTTTTTGCTAGAAAGAAAGAGTATATTGGTATCGACTCCCGATAGTCCGGAGAATACAAAGCTAATTATTATTCGTTCGACTAAAAACCAAAGGAAATTAGTTGATTGCCAAAAAACCACTTTAGAAATCAAAAACAGAACAGAACAAATGACCATAACTTTTTTATAGCCTATTTTATCTGCAATAACACCCCATGGAATTTCTAAAAGCAAGCATAGAATGAGTGAGATGCCTTCTATCAATGTAATTTCAAATATGGATACACCGTTTGTTTTTCTGTACAATGTTGATATGGAACTATAAAAAACCATTCCTTGAAAAAAAGAAATAGCATACATTAAAAAAATATTTTTTTTCATTATAAAACCGCCCTTCAATTAAAAGATCAAAAACAGCACTACCATTTGGTAGTGTGGCATAGCTTTGTGTTGTTTTGATACTCTTAAATTGGTCGGTTCATGTTTTGCCTCCATAAAATATATTTCTTTAATTATATGCTATTATACTAAAAAATTTACTGAATTACAACGACAAGGTGAGTAGTGGAAAATCTATCAATATCAAAAAAATGCCAATCAGTGACTGGCATTTTACAGAATAATAAAAATAAACGAATATATCGAGAAAAAAACTCGGAATGCTTTACAAAATACAAAAAGAGGGTATACTAATAGGTAGTAGAGTTTGGAGGTATTATATTATGTTGTGTCAATTTAGTGTGAAAAATTATAAAAGTATACGAGACGAGATGACTTTAAGTTTGGAGGCTTTATCTATAGTTGAGCATAAAGAAAGTATAA
>CAYJGW010000153.1:0-1955 GCA_964369425.1 uncultured Lachnospiraceae bacterium | reverse complement strand
AAAAGTGTTTCCTTATTTTGTCTATCATTGTTAGCTGATCGATATCATAGCGACCTGTTGATCTAGGAACATAAACTGAACATTGCCAGATCGCTTTATCAAATATCACGTCGTTGCCTTTGTCGTCGCTGATTGCGTCAATGGGAATCAATGAGCACCTTAAAAACATCTCACTGCCTGCCATGTCTCGCTCATCATTATCAAAAACAATGCTATCATGTATTTCTAGTGTTGAAGATTTTAACATCTTGCTTAACTCTTGATAACTTATCATTTTGGCAATCTAATCCTTATTTGTTCAAGCTGCCTGCGCACTAAGCCTCGGTGCTCTGGATATTCATACTCGAGAAAATTGGCGTAGCTCATGTTATTCTGGTAATAATACATCCCATCACGCAAGATAAGTGGCACATCTTGCGCTAGTCTGTTTAGTGCCACCGATGGATTATCCTTTATTTCCTCGCTTGTTCCGTATTCTGTCGAGTCCAGCTTGCCACTTGAGAATATCCAATTATTCCTATAGCGACCAGTGTCAACAGGTGACTCAATGATGATATTGCTAAACCCCTGTAACATAATAGCTCGCGCTTTTTTATTTGCTTGCTCGTATGTTAGCTGGATTTTTGCCTTTAATGCACCAACTCCCTTAATCATATCGACCTCAGTTGTGACACATAGGCAAAAGTAAAATCTGTTGGCTCTTTATTGTTAGCGCTAATAACCGTGTGTTTAGCTCCGTTGATTTCAATTGTATATCCCTGCTTTATCTCAACATCACTGTCACTCACTAGCCGCAAATCTCCTGCGAATATGGTCTCGTTGTCGATAAAATCACGCTCGTAACTCGTCACTATCGCGTTGTTAAGTTTGATTCGTTCAACAGTTACGGTGTCACCGTTTAGCGGATCACGAATAACAGCCTCTTTTAGTAGATAAGCATTTGATCCGCCTTTGCTGACTTTGCTTGCCGCCCTTTGTAGAGCTGCTTTGATTTTTGAATTGATATCACTATAGCTCATAAGGATTAGCCTTATATCTGCTAAATATCTGAGGTCTTGGCATTGCTGACCTTTGACCGCTGGCAGCCTCTAACGGCTCGATAGACTGAATATACAGCTTAGTGTCTGTGATATCCTGCTCGGTTATTGAGTACAAACCTAGCTGATAATCAGCCATTATTTGCAATGCAATTATTTTCTCTGATTCGAAAAAGTCTGGCTCTTCATCGGACGAAAATCCGGTGATATCAACATACTCCACTATCGAGTTGTAAATCTCTGAGTTGATAATTGTAGGCGGCTGCACTGTGTAGTAGTGTATTAACTGTGGCTTATGAGACCATTCTCCTCTCATCAAAAAGTCACCGTAGGGCGCAGCGTCTCGCCTTATTGCAAGCGCAAAATATTTAACACCATTATACATGCAAGTACACGCTATGAGCGCAGGCGATGGTTCGGTTTTAGATATCACAACAGAGTCACTATCCTGAGTTTCAAATATCCGCTGTGATGATACATCAAGAGACTGATGCGGTGCTATTCCATTTGTTCGCCAAATATCCACATCACCAAAAAAGAAAGATTCCTCCTCTGAGCTAGTCGGATGCAGCAACAGCACATACTGAGCATAGTCTATATAGCTATATATGCGCAATCGACCAGAAAGCAAATCCTTAGCCGTCTCAGCCGATGCCTCTGCTTCTTCTGCTGACGCAGCCGCCTCGTCACTAGCCGTCTGTGCTGCCTCGCTTGCTGCCTCGGCATCAGCTAACAGTGATTGCAATGTGAGAATAGTGTCGTCTGTTACTGGCTTTGATGATAACGCAAGCGCCTGCAAGCTCGTTGCTAATGTGCTTGCATTTACCTCAACATCCGCAAATTTCTGCCAGCATCCCTCGTAAGGCTTGTAATCAATGCGATATTTACCATACTGTAAATCCACTGAATACTGACCGT
>CAYJGW010000152.1:0-1966 GCA_964369425.1 uncultured Lachnospiraceae bacterium | reverse complement strand
TTCAAAGCGATTTTAGCTAGCAATTCATATCCCTTGGCATTGGCACGTACATCTTCAACGTAAGATATATTTTCACTAGGTTCTGTAGAAAATAATCTCATAACAGAAGCACCTCCACCTACAAATACAATCTGTGTAGTTTCTGTATTAAATTTGTGTTCTCTCAACGCATCGTATATCTCCAACGTATAATTTCGCAAATGCTCTTTTATCAACTGCAAGTATTTTTCATTCAAACTACTTGTCCCATATCGCATCACTTCTTGTATATCTACTTCATCTAGTTCGTTACCAAACAAGCGTACACACTGCTTATTGATTTCCCTCATACATACAATTAACCCTTGCCGTATCGTAACACTACTTTCATCACTTGGAGACTTCCCAATAATATCTACCACATCTATCGTCCATGACCCAATATCTACTGCAACTACTCTATTGTTATATGCTCCAAGCCTCTCTACAATTGCTGCATAACATTGAGGATATACCGATACTCTTTCTATTTTCACACTATACTTTTGTTTTTCATAGGTGAATTTTATGTGCTCTTTTTTTTCAAGATAGGAAAGAAACTCTTTCTTTTCATCTCCATATCTTGTATATGGAAGTCCTACTGCAAGGTACACATTTGCTGCTACCTTACCTCTCAATTTTAACTCTTTTGCAATTGCTGCTAATGTAAGCAAATAAAAATTTTCATTCTCGACTTTCGTATCTTTGACTGTCAGTCGTTTCCCTCCCACTTGATAAAATCGACCTTCATACTCTAAGATGTTTTCAAAGATAGCTGGTTCTGTCTTAATCTCTCCAACTCCAGTTGTAAAGATACAATTCGCAGTCTTCATCATTGACCAACCATGATCTACTCCAATTACTTCTACATTCACTTCCATTCTATTTCTCCTCCAATTTCTTTTCATTCAATAGCCTTTCTTCTTGCATTCATTTCTCGAATTATTCTTCTATAACAAATCCCAAAGCATGTACCGACTTCATTTTTATATGGACAATTACCTTCTAGATCCAGTGGGCATTGAGATTGAGTTTTAGATTCTTTCTTCCCAATTACTTTCCCTTCACTTAATGGACAATGTCTTGTTGCCGAACATATCCTTGGCTTTTGATGATACATGCAGTTTTTACAATCATGTTCTTCCTTAAAACAACGTATCTCTTCTCTGTTCTTGATTTTTCTAAACCTTTCGATTAAATAATTTCTATCGATTAGTGGTTCTCTTTCTTCTGGTATTTTTGAACGATTGTTATAATTAATTTCTGCATTCTTGTATTCTACAATCGCTAGCAATTCCTCTTCTGTTGTGACATCTGTAATTGAAAAATCGATCATGATTTTTCTACTATCACATTTACCTAGTTTCTGTTTTGCGTCTCCCTTCTTTACTTCTTCATTTGATTGATTGAATGATATTAACGTTTGCTTTCTTTCCATATCCTACTCTCTCCTTTCAACAAAAAGCAGGACATATCAGCTTGTAAAGAAACCACTTTACTATGTAACGCTAATATCATCCTGCTTTAAAACATTTCTTGCACTATTTACTACAAACCAACTAGCTCCTCTTGAATTCTCCTTTCACTTGAATCTTCTTTTTCCGGGCGAAAAAATAGGACTACTAGCAAATGGATCTCCATTTGAGCTAATCAGTCCTATAATCTCATAGTTACTTTATGCAAATATCAATAGCATTTCCACTCTCTAGGACTGCACTATCCCCGTGAGTTACATAAATGCTACTATATTGATTTGTTCTTAATTCCAATTGAAAAACAGCGCTGCCCCAACCAAAACTCTGATCAAAATCAGCATTTTATTGTAGGACGAAATTAGCAAATACCCTTTAATTTACTGGGTTCTTTCTAACTTAACCTTATTATAACATCTCCCCCTCGCAATTCGGCTTCTCTCTCCATTTCCTCAAATAATGTACACATCTTAATT
>CAYJGW010000151.1:0-1979 GCA_964369425.1 uncultured Lachnospiraceae bacterium | reverse complement strand
TCATAGGATATTTCATTTGTTACTTTACTCTTATTCCATTAAAAGCTACTCCTTTGAGTTACACAGCTACTTTTTCTTCTTCATCGCAAAACAATTCGTGGGCTTGCTTTGCATCAGTATTATTAAATCTTCTTAGTATTAACCTTTTCGTTTCAATTCGCATTCAGGCCCTCCCTATGTTTTCTAGAAAATTAAATGGATAAGTTTTTATATCCTTTTCTATAAGTTATAATTATAAATTTTATGTGCATTGTATTGATTATGCACATATTTTTTTGCTATAATGAATATACTAATAGCAAAGGAGTTGATTTGATGGCTACAACAAATATTACTATTAGCATGGACGCAGATCTCAAAAAACAAGCAGAAGAACTTTTTTCTGATTTAGGTATGAATTTAACTACTGCCTTTACTGTTTTTGCAAAACAAGCAGTACGGGAGCAAAAATTGCCTTTCGCAGTTTCAAGAGCATATAATGCTGACACAATTCAAGCACTTGAAGATGCACGAAATGGTATTGGTTTAAGTCCTGGCTTTTCCTCTGTTTCAGAACTGATGGAGGAATTAAATGCTGACGATTAAATACCAAAATTCTTTCAAAAAAGATTTCAAGCTTGCCCAAAAACGTGGTTATGATATTAGCAAACTTGAACGTATGATCATATAAGGGGATGTTTTTCCAATGGAAACTCTTCTTCTATACCTAATTAGCTTTTACATACACTTGATACAACAAGCTTTCATTGTAATCGTAATAGCTAATCGTCTCCACCATTGCTCGTTTCATCTCAACTTCGATTGCTTGTACATCTCCCGACAGCGTTGCTTCATAGAGTGATTTCATATCCTTTTGCTCTATTTGCTCCTTTACCCACTCCATAATCTGCCTTCGATATACCGACTTCACTTCTAGATTTGGAATCTCCAGTGTAAGAACTACTTGCTCCTCATCAATTCTCTGGTCCACCCTTTTTAGATAGCCTGTGAAGATACTCTCCTTCGTAATTCTTAGACATCCTGTTATTACCGCAAATGCCAACGACTTATTGGTCTTCAATGCCAGACTGAGAGTTCCTCGAATAAAACTACTCATCTCATCATAGAATCCTCTGAAATAAGCATTCTCTAATGGCACATCATACTCATCAATCAGTATAATTACCTTCTCTCCATAGACCTTCTCCAAGCACGCACACAAAAAAGCAATCGACTGTGAATAATCATTAATATCCGCATTTCCAGACCGAATCCGCCTAAATTCACTTTTTTCAACCTCATCTAGCATCTCTGACTGTAGAATTTTCATATGTCGATCAAACTCACGCGCAATATTATAGCGAATCATCTCATAAGATTGTGCAAAAGTAGGCCACTTTCCATCTTTGAAATTCAGCGTTACAACCGGATATCGCCCTAGCTCCTTTTGATATACCTCTCCCGTATCAGCAATCTTGAATCCTTCAAATAAATGTGCTCTATCCACACCATCATTCTCAAAATACGCCTGTAGCATGCTTAAGTTTAAGCTCTTCCCGAAACGCCTTGGTCTAGTAAACAACGTAACCTTAGTTGTATTGTCTATTAATTTTTTTATCAGTCTCGTCTTATCCACATAGTATGCACCTCGCGTGATTAGTTCTTCAAAATCATCAATTCCTATCGGTAATGGTTTATACTTCATACCTTCCCTACCTTTCAAATATCTTCGCTTATTAGTTATTGACATTATACGTCATGCCTGAAGAAGAATCAATGCCACAAGCAACTGCATTTCTTTTACTCGTTCCACACCAGTCCTACGCCAGCTTTTAACGCATTTTCATAAATTTGATTCGCTGCCATTAAATCTTGTGCACCCATGCCTACTGTTTCAAATACAATAATTTCTTCGTCATTTTCTCTACCCACTAATTCGCCTTTGATTACATTTCCAATGTCTCCAGTAAAGTCTTCTTCTGTGATTGTTCCTTGCTCTA
>CAYJGW010000150.1:0-2026 GCA_964369425.1 uncultured Lachnospiraceae bacterium | reverse complement strand
CTAAAATCACTATTAAACTTCCTATTGCAAAAAGCTGTCATAAATTCATCAAATGGTTGTACTTTTCCACCATTCCTAGCTTTTACCTCTCTATAACATTCCACCAGTTCTTCATCTGATAAGTGTGGATACCTATTCTCACCAACAATATACTTCTTATCAAATCTCTCAGGCTTCTTTCGCTCCATTTGTTTCTTTGTCGGATAACCTAATACCAACATACACACTGGAACCACATGGGAGGGTAAGTTTAACAACTCTCTTTGCTTTTCGCAATTTTCCAAGATATCTCCTATGTAACAGCTACCTAACCCAAAACTCTCTGCAGCAACCACCATATTTTGCGCTGCAATTGCTGTGTCTGTAATCGCTAATAGCAAGTCTCCTACTCCTAAAGCTCTAGGATTTGCATTTGCTAGTTCAAAACTGCGAACCCAACGGGTGTGATCCGCTACAAAGACAAATACAAGCGGTGCACTCGCAATAAATGGTTGGTTATCACACGTTATCGACAACTCTTTTTTCAACGCTTTATCTGTCACATCTATGATACTATACATGATTTGGTTGCCTGCTGTTGGAGCCTGCAGTGCAACGTTTATTAGTTCATTTTTAATCTCTTCTGAAACAGTTTTTTCCGCAAATACTCGCACTGATTTTCTCTGATACAAGCTTTGAACAATCTCATTTTTCTCCATCTTCTCCTCCGATAATTGAATGTATTTAATAATCTTTAAACTCCATTTCATATTTCTTAAACAAATTATAATATACTTTTATATTTCTTAACTCTGTCCATCGTTTTACATCTACTGGGTCTTCATCTAAATCGTAGATTTTTACAGTTCTTGCTGATAATAAAAAAGGTGAATGAGTAGAGATAATAAATTGACAACCATAAAACCTTGCTGAATCTTCTATAAATGAAAGAAGTTCTAGCTGTCTTTCTGGTGATAGACTATTTTCTGGCTCATCTAAGAGATATAGTGCATCATTTTGAATTTTTTCTGTGAAATAAATAAAAGAACTCTCTCCGTTTGAATGACTTCTTACATTGTCCACTAAATGTTCACGTACGTATTTGGACTGAGTTTTCCCTTTAGCAAGATTTGCTTTCTTTAATTTTTCATAATCTGCTAAAGATTCCATTCGGAATCTTGAAGATTTATTCTCTATGTATTCTTCAAATAACTTTTCTCTTTTAGAATCAATGCCAAGATTCAAGCTACGTAAGTTTAGCATAAAATTAAAAATATCATCACTCGTAATAATTCGACTATGAGAAGGAATTTTTTTCTCTACTTTATACTTGCATAGCGCTGTGTAGTCTTCAAAAAAATTACTTCTATTATACAAGGACTCTCTCTCTAGATTCAACTTCTCTGCCACTATATTCAATGCTGTAGTCTTCCCCGACCCATTACCACCATATAGAATTGTTATGGGTTCAAAATCCAATCTCCTCAATCTTTTCTTAGACAAAATACCAAATGGATAGTAGGAATCAAAACATGTCCTTTTCTGTGAAAAATAAAAATCTGATTCAACCTCTTCTTCTGGAAAAATGAAATTAGATAAATACATTTGATGATACTCCTCCTTCATTAATTTTACATACTTTATTCCAAAACTTTTGAAAGTTTATCCCTATACTCGTTTGTAATCAGCTTATTTCGTTCTCTGATTGCAGTACTTGCATTTTCAAAAAATTCATTATAGTCCTTAGAGTTTTTCGGCATTGGGGCATTAAAGCTATGGCTTTCCCACAACAGTTTCGGCTCTCCATACGTTTTATTATCAGTTTGTTTAACAAACGGTTGCATATAAGTTTTCTTCACAAAAACATCCCAAGATTGATACCACTTGGCACCTCAAAAACATAGTCTCTATCGATTAGGTTGAAACTCTCTTTTCAATTTGGCTTCTCTAAATACTTTTTCTAGAAAGGTATATTCTATTTCTTCCATGAAAGTGAACTACTCGGTAATTGAATTACCAGAGCATCGAATGAGTGGCAGATATGCCA
>CAYJGW010000149.1:0-2046 GCA_964369425.1 uncultured Lachnospiraceae bacterium | reverse complement strand
TTCAAAAAACTGGCAGGTGTACGCACCCAAGCAAGAGTGTCTGCGATTATAGATGGTATGTCACATGCTGTTGCAAGTGGAGAATTACAGCTAACAAGCTATGGGGTATCCGGAATACCAGTATTTCAAATTAGTCGAGTCCTCTCGCAAGCATTACTAAAAAAGAAAAGAGTAGAAATAAGTATCGATTTTATGCCCCATATAGTCGAAGAAGCCTTTTTAGATTATTTGTTCCTTCGAAGAAAGCAGTTTGTAGGCTTAAGTGTTCAGTCTTTTATGAATGGTCTTTTAAAAGATAAGTTGAGCCAATTCATTATGTTTCTTTGTAGAGTAGAAGGAGAGGAATCCGTTCATGCATTAACGGATGAGGTGCTAGAAAAAATGGCACGTATTATCAAAAAATTTAAAGTGACTGTGGTGAAAGCCAAGACATTTAAGGAGTCACAAGTTACAGCAGGTGGAGTTCCTCTAAAAGAAATGAGTCATAGTTTCGAGTCAAAGTTGCATAAAAACCTTTATATTACAGGTGAGGTATTGAATGTAGATGGAATATGCGGAGGATATAACCTTCACTTTGCATGGATTAGCGGATTGATAGCTGGTGAAAGTTGTGCAAGAGAATCAGAGGAGATGTAATGATCAAAATTAATGGATTAAAACTACCTATAGCACACAGTGAAGATGATATTATTGATACATTGTGTAAAATGTACACTATTAAAAGAAACATGGTCAAAGATTGGAAGATTGAAAAAAAGTCACTAGATGCGAGAAAAAAGAACCAAATTATTTATAACTACTCTATTACAGTATCTGTAGATGATGAGATGAAGTTTATAAAACATATTCAGAAAAAGTGTAAAAAGCTAAGTGTATCTCAATTTATAGAGAAAGATTATGATTTTAACTACGATGATACTAGTCAGAGGGTGAAAGACTTACATAAAAATGCCCCAGTTATTGTAGGCGCAGGACCAGCGGGATTGTTCTGTGCGTACGAGTTGGCGTTACGCGGGTTTGGTCCAATTATTTTAGAGCGAGGAAAACCAGTAGATGAACGCCTAATAGATGTAGAATACTTTTGGTCTAAAGGGGTTTTAAATCCAGAGTCAAATGTACAGTTTGGAGAAGGTGGTGCGGGAACATTTTCGGATGGGAAATTAAATACAAGTGTTTCAGATCCGCTAGGGCGTAATAAGCGAGTCCTAAAAACTTTGGTGGAATTTGGAGCGCCAGCGTCAATTTTATATGAAAACAAGCCTCATATTGGAACAGATATTCTTATAACAGTAGTCAAAGGAATGAGAAAGCGAATTCAGGAATTGGGTGGAGTCTTTCAGTTCCAGAGTAAAATGACTGCATTAAAAATTCAAAATAATCAAGTCTGTGGAGTAATCGTAAATGATGATAAATTTATAGCGAGTCAATTTGTTGTTCTTGCGATAGGGCACAGCGCAAGGGACACATTTGAATATCTTTACAAAAGTCATATTCCAATGACAGCAAAATCCTTTGCGATCGGTCTTCGAGTCGAGCATGCTCAAAAGATGATTAATGAATCTCAATATGGAGAAAATTATAATAGGCTACTACCACCAACTAGTTATAAACTAACAGCTAATCTAGAAGATGGAACAGGAGTTTACAGCTTTTGTATGTGTCCTGGTGGATACGTAGTAAATGCAAGTTCACAAACAGAATCACTAGCTATTAATGGAATGAGCTATCACAAGAGGGATGGAGAAAATGCAAATAGTGCAATTGTTGTTACTGTTACACCGAAAGATTTCGGTGAGACATCTCCCCTAGATGGGATGAGGTATCAGGAAAACCTAGAACAAAAAGCATTTCAATTATGCAATGGGAAAATTCCAGTGCAGAGGCTGGAAGATTTCAAGAAAAACGTCAAAACTGTAAAAGTAGGAAGGGTGGTACCTCAAGCAAAAGGAGACTATGAAGTGGCGAATATTCGAGATATTCTACCCGAAAGGATTTCAAACTCATTAATAGAGGGGGTAGAAAAGTTCGGAAAACGAATACGAGGAT
>CAYJGW010000148.1:0-2046 GCA_964369425.1 uncultured Lachnospiraceae bacterium | reverse complement strand
ATCCTCGTATTCGTTTTCCGAACTTTTCTACCCCCTCTATTAATGAGTTTGAAATTTTTTCAGGTAGAATATCTCGGATATTCGCCAATTCATAATCTCCTTTTGTTTGAGGTACCACACTTCCTATTTTTACAGTTTTGATATTTTTCTTAAAATCTTCCAGCCTCTGCACTGGAATTTTCCCATTGCATAATTGAAATGTTTTTTGTTCTAGGTTTTCTTGATACCGCATCCCATCTAGGGGAGATGTCTCACCAAAATCTTTCGGTGTGACAGTTACAACAATTGCACTATTTGCATTTTCGCCATCCCTCTTATGATAGCTCATTCCATTAATAGCCAATGATTGTGTTTGTGAACTTGCATTTACCACGTATCCTCCTGGACACATGCAAAAGCTGTAAACTCCTGTTCCATCTTCTAGATTAGCTGTAAGTTTATAACTAGTCGGTGGTAGTAGACTATTATGATTTTCTCCATATTGAGATTCATTAATCATCTTTTGCGCATGCTCGACTCGAAGACCAATTGCAAAGGGCTTTGCTGTCATTGGAATATTGCTTTCGTAAAGGTATGAAAAAGTATCCCTTGCGCTATGCCCAATTGCAAGAACTACAAATTGACTCGCTATAAATTTATCATCATTTACAATCACTCCACAGACTTGATTATGTTGAATTTTTAATGCAGTCATTTTACTCTCGAACTGAAAGACTCCACCCAATTCCTGAATTCGCTTTCTCATTCCTTTGACTACTGTTATAAGAATATCCGTTCCTATATGTGGCTTGTTTTCGTATAAAATTGATGGTGGTGCTCCAAATTCTACTAAAGTTTTTAGGACTCGTTTATTACGCCCTAGCGGATCCGAAACACTTGTATTTAATTTTCCATCAGAAAATGTTCCCGCACCACCTTCTCCAAACTGTACATTTGATTCTGGGTTTAAAACCCCTGTAGACCAAAAGTATTCTACATCTATTAGGCGTTCATCTACTGATTTTCCTCGCTCTAAAATAATTGGACAAAACCCGCGTAACGCCAACTCGTACGCACAGAACAATCCCGCTGGTCCTGCTCCTACAATAACTGGGGCATTCTTATGTAAGTCTTTTACTCTCTGACTAGTATCATCGTAGTTAAAATCATAATCTTTCTCTATAAATTGAGATACACTTAGCTTTTTACACTTTTTCTGAATATGTTTTATAAACTTCATCTCATCATCTACAGATACTGTAATAGAGTAGTTATAAATAATTTGGTTCTTTTTTCTCGCATCTAGTGACTTTTTTTCAATCTTCCAATCTTTGACCATGTTTCTTTTAATAGTGTACATTTTACACAATGTATCAATAATATCATCTTCACTGTGTGCTATAGGTAGTTTTAATCCATTAATTTTGATCATTACATCTCCTCTGATTCTCTTGCACAACTTTCACCAGCTATCAATCCGCTAATCCATGCAAAGTGAAGGTTATATCCTCCGCATATTCCATCTACATTCAATACCTCACCTGTAATATAAAGGTTTTTATGCAACTTTGACTCGAAACTATGACTCATTTCTTTTAGAGGAACTCCACCTGCTGTAACTTGTGACTCCTTAAATGTCTTGGCTTTCACCACAGTCACTTTAAATTTTTTGATAATACGTGCCATTTTTTCTAGCACCTCATCCGTTAATGCATGAACGGATTCCTCTCCTTCTACTCTACAAAGAAACATAATGAATTGGCTCAACTTATCTTTTAATAGACCATTCATAAAAGACTGAACGCTTAATCCTACAAACTGCTTTCTTCGAAGGAACAAATAATCCAAAAAGGCTTCTTCGACTATATGGGGCATAAAATCTATACTTATTTCTACTCTTTTATCTTTTAGTAGTGCTTGTGAGAGGACTCGACTAATTTGAAATACTGGTATTCCTGATACCCCATAACTTGTTAGCTGCAATTCTCCATTGGCAACAGCATGTGACATATCATCTATAATCGCAGACACTCTTGCTTGGGTGCGTACACCTGCCAGTTTTTTGAA
>CAYJGW010000147.1:0-2061 GCA_964369425.1 uncultured Lachnospiraceae bacterium | reverse complement strand
CAATTTTATTTATTACTTGATTAAATACTCCAACTCCTCTGATTTCACTACAACTCTCTTCATCAACACCGTCTAAGCTAATTTCGATAAAATCTACACAATTTTTTATAGATTCTATGTTAGAGGCATTAATTAATAGTGCATTTGTTGCCAAAGTAACCGTTCCATTAAAGTTAGTTTTTATATATTTTAATATTTTACAAATATCTTCTCTTAGTAAAGGCTCTCCACCACTAATTGATATATTATTAGGCTTCCATTCAAAAACTTTATCCAGCGCATGGTACATCTCTTCTGTTTCCATCTCTACTAAAATTGAATTTGCATCAGCACAGCAATGTTTGCAGCTTAGATTACATCTATTTGTAACCTCTATCGACACTTCTCTTTTGCTTTCATCATTCTTTTTTCCAATAATTCCAATATCTTCCATTTTCTTATAAACGTCATGAAGGTATTTTTGATCCTCCAACTCTGAAAATTCTAATAATAATTGTTCAATATCGCTTCCTCTTTGTTCAGCATCACGAAAATAGCCATATACCTCTGAGGTAAGTCTCATCCAGTACCCATTCATTATGTTTGCCAATACTACTTTATTCTCAAATTCAAGTACTTTAACAGATTTATTAACTTTCATCTAGCAACTCCTCTCCCCAAACGTGCTTGAAAAGAATCGGCTTAATCTTCGTACATATTAAATCTAACTCTTTCTTGTTTTTATGTTTTTCCTTCAATTCACCAGGACAAGGCCAGCAAAAGTAATTAACTGCGCACTCTTGGCATTTCTCATAATTATCCGGTAAATATTTTTCAACCTCTTTCGGAAACTCACCTTCTGATAAGCTTTCACATTCATACTTTAGTGCATTTCCTAACTTATCCTGTTCTCCTCTAAACCATTGGCACGGATATATATCCCCTCTATAATCAACAATTATTTTTTTTGTTCCAGCTGCACATGTACATGGTGTAATCCTTTTCATACCTTCTATTTCAAAGTTTTCTTCAGAAAAAATATCTTTGAGTTTTTCTCCTTTTACAACTTTTTTAAATAGATTACTATTTTTATTTCCTCGCCCAAGTTCTATAAATCCTCTAATTAATGGTTTGGTTCCCAAATCTTCATTTAACTTAATAAATCGTTTTTGCATTTCTATGTCTCCATCAGGAACAACCATCGATAAAATAATACTATCAAACCCTTTCTCCTTAATAAGTGTAATAGCTCTCATCACCTTTTTATAAGTTCCTACACCGCGTATCCTTTCACATGATTTTTCATCTACACCATCTAGACTTATATTAATTGCATCTACGTTTTTTACGATTTTACTTACATTGTCCACATTAATTAGAGTTCCATTTGTCATTAATATAATTTCTCCCTCATAATTACTTCTTAAGTAATGAATTAGATCAAAAAAATCATCTCTTATCATAGGTTCTCCACCAGATAGTGTTACTCTAGTGGGGTGTCTTTGTATCAAATTATCAATTATTTTTTTTACTTCAACAGTACTTAATTCAAAATCGACTTTTTTTTCAGAGCTGTTGCAACAATGCGCGCAGTATAAATTACATCTGTTTGTTATTTCTACTAGAACGGTCTTATCAATTTCTGTACACTCTTCATTGACTATTACTAATCCCAAATCTAGACAATCTTTTATCTTTTTTTGTATATACTCTTTATCACTATCTTTTATTTCTCCTACTAAACCGTTTTGCTCAATCCCTTCCTTAACAATAAGTTCAATTCTTTTATATGTTTCTTGAGACACTCTTAACCATTTTCCATTTTCCTTATTTATTAGAATTATTTTACCTTTACGATTTATTATTTTGATATTCGAAGCAAACTCAAGCATTTTATCTCCTTTTTAAAATGGACTAGATTATTAGCTTATCAATAATCCAGTCCGTTTTTTATTTACCAATATCTACTTTTCCAGTAACTGTTACGTGTACTTGTTTTCTTGCAGTCATCCCAACATGGATCAACATAAGCATTTGGTGCTTGCTGTATTGAACAATTATTTCCTGTATATTGGCAAACCG
>CAYJGW010000146.1:0-2062 GCA_964369425.1 uncultured Lachnospiraceae bacterium | reverse complement strand
GAGATGACTTTAAGTTTGGAGGCTTTATCTATAGTTGAGCATAAAGAAAGTATAATCATTACAGATGAGGAAGAGCAATATTTACCATTGTCTGTAATTTATGGACCTAATGGTGGTGGGAAATCAAATGTGCTAGAAGCCATAGAGACATTAGTGTCCAAAGTTTTAAGACCTGTGCATGCTGCGCTAGGAGCAAAAGAGAATCTATATAGCATAGAAAAGACACCTGTAGCACCGTTTCAATTTTCAAAAGAAACTCGAAATGCACCGACAGAGTTTGAACTTTTCTTCCGAACGCCAATGGCGGAATATAGATATATATTGCATATTCAAGCAGGTGTAGTGATCTATGAACGCTTGGATAAAAAGAAGTTTAATGTGAAGAGAACGACAACCATGGAATTGTTTGAGCGAGAGGAAAATAATGAAATAGTGGTAAAGGGAGATTTGAAAAAATTAAAAATCAATTCAGAAATGTCTGATACATTGCCATTATTATCCTACTTGGGAATGACATATCAGAATAACTCAGTTATATATGATGTTTTTTCATGGTTAGAAAATGGTATTACATTTTTGAATTATGGAAATCCCCTACAAGAACTAGGCGTTGCAATAGCAGAAGATAGAAAAGTTAAAAAGCTAATTATAGATATTTTAAAAGGAATGGATATAGATATTGAAGATTTTAGGATTGAGGAAAAAGAAAAATCTGTTGATATATATATGATGCATAGGGTCGATAATGAAGTATGGGAGATAGATCTAGAAGAGGAATCTAGTGGAACAAAAAAGATATTTGGGTTGTTGCCATTTATCATAAGAAGTTTGTATTCTGGAACGGCTTTAGTTGTAGATGAATTGGATGCTAAGATTCACCCTAAATTACTAAAATACATTATAGAATTATTTAGCAGTAAAGAATCAAATAAAAAAGGAGCACAGTTAATATTTACATCACATGATTTATCTACGATGAATGCACAGACATTCCGAAGAGATGAAATTTGGTTTGTTGCAAAAGGAAATGAACAAGACTCTAAGCTATATTCTTTGATTGAATTTAAAACAAAGAATGGTGAAATTGTTCGAAAAGATGCTAAGTTTGACAAGCAGTATTTAGAAGGGAAATACGGAGCAGATCCTTATCTAAGAAAAATCATAGATTGGGGGAATGTAGATGCCTAGAGTAGCAAAGAAAGAAGTATGGAAAAAGAAACGTAAAATGAGCTATTTGGAACAAAGAGAGTTCCAATACTATATATTTTGTGAAGGGGAGCAAACAGAGCCACTCTATTTCGAAGGCTTCAAAAAGAACATAGAAAAGAATCCAATTTACAAAGATATGGTACTAATTGAGATAGAACCTTGTGCGAAGGAAACATTAAGAGTTCTTCGAGAAGCTGAACAGTATGTGAGGAAAAACAAACTAAAAAAAGGGCAAGTCTGGTGTGTGTATGATAAAGATGATTTTCCTAAATCTGATTTTAATGCGGTAGTTCAACGAATAGACAGCTTAAATAAAGAAAATCCTAATGTACAATATCATGCAGCATGGAGTAATCAGTGTATAGAATTTTGGTTTACGCTTCATTTCTCGAAATATATGGCAGATAATCACCGAACAATGTATGTTGACTTTTTAAACAATAAGTTTAAAAAGCTAAATCTAGGGAAATACGAAAAAAACATGCAGAATATTTATGAGATTCTTTTAAATTACGGAAATCCTAAACTGGCGATTCAATATGCAAAGCAGGGTATAAAAGAGAGTGTAGGGAAAATGCCAGCAGATATTACACCGGGAACAAAGGTATATGAGCTAGTAGAAGAACTGGTAAAGTATTTACCAGCAGAAATTAAAGAGAGATTTGAATAACATAATTTTAAGAATGCATGCCTAATAACTTGTTACAGATAAAGGTGAAAGGTAGAAAAAGAGAAAAGACAGATAATACCTTGAATGTGAAAACAATTTGAGCTTATGAATCACCTTTTGTTAGCTCTCAGCTAACAGCCAGCTAACATTTTTATAAAATTCTAGCTGATTTTAGCTAGTTTT
>CAYJGW010000145.1:0-2254 GCA_964369425.1 uncultured Lachnospiraceae bacterium | reverse complement strand
CTATTTTGAAATTAGACGCTGAGTTGAAGCAATATTTAGCAGCAGAGTCAGACACACCAGCATTTAAGGTGAGCGGAAAAGAAGAAGATTGCGCATATACTTGCCTAAAGGCAGCAGGTGAAGCAGAAGAAGGTTGCTTTACAGTAGAAACAGATGAAAAGTATGCAACGATTGTAGACAATCAGTTGACACTAGACAATATGAAATATGTACTTGATAAGATGAGTGCGGTGATTATCGAAAATGAAGTACCATTCTGTGACCTTGATTCACATGCAGGAGATGGTGATTTCGGAATGAGTATTGCAAAAGGTTTCAGAGAACTTAAAAGAGAATGGGCTAGTGTAACAAGAGCAGACATTACAACAATCGGAAGCTTTTTAGAAGAGTGTTCTATGATTATTATGGAGTACTGTGGTGGAGCAAGTGGTCCGATTTGGGGATCAGCATTTAGAAGTGCAGGAAAATACGTAGGTGAAAAAGAGACGATGACTGTACAAGATTTTGCAGGAATGATGCAAGCAGCAGTAAAAGGGATCCAAGATACAGGAGAGCGTTCTTTTGGTAGAGGTGCAGTAGTTGGAGATAAGACATTAATCGATGCGTTGGTACCATGTGCAGATAGCTGGAGTATGGAAGCAGCATCAGGTAAAACATTTCAAGAATTATTTACATTAGGTGCAGAAGCAGCAGTAGTAGGCGCTAAGAAGACAGAAGAAATCGTAGCACGTATGGGAAGAGCTGGTACTGTTGGTGAGAGAAGCATTGGATATCCAGATGCAGGTGCATATGGACTGGGTGTAATCTTTACTGAAATTGCAAAATCATTAAAATAAATTAATCGTACAAGGAGATAAAGAAAATGAATAAAAGTGATTTGAAACGATATCTGCAATTTTTACTTGTAATTGTTGCATCGGGAGCTATTTTCCCACTAGTGTATTTGAAGGCGCAATATCAAGAAACAATTTTGTTGGTATATGATATGTCAATACAACAATTGAATACGATATTCGTAATCATGGGATTTGTATTTGTTATAGGTTATTTTCCAAGTGGAATTCTAAGTGATAAATTCTCGGCAAAGGGGATGCTAGTATTGTCGCTATTAGGAACAGCAGCAGGTGGTATTTGGTTTGCACAGGTTCCTTCATATGGAGCAATTATTGTTATCTTTTCAATGTGGGGATTCTTTACGGGAGTTACATTCTGGGGAGCACACTTAAAGGTTGTTAAGATGTTGGCAAAACCAAGTGAAGAAGGTCGTTTCTTCGGAATCCTTGACGGTGGTAAAGGATTGATAGAAGCAGTATTGGCAAGTATTGCACTTGCAATCTTTACAGCAGTACTAGGTGGAAGTGATGATGGCGTTGTTATGGAAGAAGCTCTTTTATCAGTAGTATATATGTATATCGCCGTATTAGTAGTTGCAGCAGTTCTAGTAATTATTTTTGTAAAAGAAGTGAAGTCAGAAAATACAGAAGTAGCAAGTGATGCAAAAGAAGAAAGTAAATTTAAGTTCTCAGATGTTGGTAAAATTTTCAAAAATAAATATGTTTATTATCAAGGAATTATCGTTTTTGCAGGATATACATTATTCTGGACAAATTATTATTTTAGCGGATATTTACAAACAAACTTGGAAATTTCATTAGAAGCAGCAGGAACAATTATGGTTATTATATTATGGATGCGTCCTATTGGTGGTACACTAGGTGGTATTATGGCAGATAAAATAGGTAACGTTAAGACTATTAGAATTGTTTTAACAGCAGGTTGTATAGGATTACTTGTACTATCATTAGCACCAGCATCATTACCAGTTACATTTTTCTCAGGCGCAGCAATTATCTCAGGTCTTGTGTTCTATATGATTAGAGCTACATTCTGGACACTATTAGGAGAATCTAATATTGAGCCAATGATTATGGGAACTGCAATCGGTGTTATTTCAGTAATGGGATTTGTACCTGATATCATTCTTCCATATGTTCACACATTCTGGACAAATATGTTTGGAGCAGCTGGTGGAAACACAGGATACTTTATTACAAGTGTATGTATAGGTGCAGTTGGTATTGTAGCGACAGTATTGTATAGTAGATCTCGCAAGTTAGATAAACAAAAAACAGAAGGTAAATAAGAATATTATTAAAAGAAAGATTCAAAGAAAGAGGAGAAAAAATGATTAACAAAGATAAAAACAGATTTGAAGTTAAAGAAGGCGATAGAACAATGAAAGCAGTTGTTACAA
>CAYJGW010000144.1:0-2391 GCA_964369425.1 uncultured Lachnospiraceae bacterium | reverse complement strand
CTTCAAAGCATATTTAGTCTATCATACTAGCGATTAATCGCATTCTTGCCTATGGCAATCTACTCTGTGAACTATTCGGTAATTGAATTACCGCTTTACTTAACGAATTCTCCTTTGCCATACTCCACTTCCTTTCTGAGATTAGAACTTTTCTGCTTGTTGCTATGTTGCAAAATAATATCTATAACTGATTCAACAATCCTTTTTCTTCGAAAATATCATACACTACTTTTGCCCCCACATCTCTTCCTTTTATATCTTGGATTTGATATACCGCTTTTACTATCTCCTTATCACATCGCAAGAACTTTGCAACTTCTTCTACCGACAATTCTTTATATTGATTCATTATTAATTCAATTCTCTCCTCCTGTCTTCCAACTTTCTCGCCTTCCAACTTTCCCTCAGCCTTTAACTCTTCAAAAAACTTACACATTTCAACTTCCTCCTTTTTTTCTACCGTCTCTACCAACTCATCTGCTCCTAAAATTGTAGCAAGCATATGGGCTACATCTTTTCTTACTTTGGTTCTTCCAACTTCTTTTAATTCCTTCTTTCTAAAGCACCCTTTTGCGATTTGAAATAATTGTTCTACTTCTTCGTTATGAAATTCATATTCCTTATCGCCTCGAAGTTCAACAATCTTCAATTTATACTCCGGTAGATATTCTTCCAGTTCCGCTTCTACCTCCCCTATCATTTCTCGAAAGGTGGTTGGTCCATCCCATGGCTCCTCACCATAGTATAAAACAATGGTTATAATAGGCGATAATCTGTCATCAATTCCAAACTTAGATAAGAATTCTGCTCTTGTTTGTTTTGGCTTTTCTAGTTCTCTTTTCTTTCCAATCGCTTTTGCTTCTTCTACGTATCCTATCGTATAACAATTCAGCCTTGCGGCTGAATGCAAGTGATTCTGCGGTATGCTTGCATAGCAACAGATGAATCTTGTAGTACAGCCATAAGACGTTTTGCCTTAATCGAGGATATAGCTACGTAGTAGCGTAATAGGTCGTGCAGCGACCTATCCGAGATATCAGGCTGAATTGTTATCATCACCCAATGCGCGAAGAGGCATTGCATAGTGAATCTCTTCTTGATTTTCTATACCGATTATCTTTATGGTAGTTCCATCTTTTACTCGCATGACTACATCTCGTCTTCTCTCTAGGGTCTCAACATCTACTAGATTTGGTATCACTTCTGATACATCAGAATCTACTTCCTCTAGCATCTCTGGGTGAACCTTTTCCTTTCCATCATACACTACGCCATTACAAACAGCTGCAAATCGACTAGGTTCCTTCCAGAACATTTTTTGTATTACCGCTTTATTTAACGGATTCTCCTTTGCCATACTCCACTTCCTTTCTGAAGCTACAATAGTCTGATGACCATCGGTTGAATCTCAGGAAGTTTTAAAAAAAGAGTCGTAATTCACTTTCTATAACTCCCTGCTTTTTTTGGTATCTAAGCATGAAGTTACTAAGAATAGATGTCTAGAATTGACATTAGAATCGCTGATGCGATAGAACAAGATACCACAACTGTATTTAGATTCACAGGTGATTATATCTTGCTATTAGAACTTTTCTGCTTGTTATTGTTTACAAAATAATATCTATAACTGATTCAACAATCCCTTTTCTTCAAAAATATCATACACTGCTTTTACCCCCACATCTTTTCCTTGTATATCTTGGATTTGATATACCGCTTCCACTACCCCCTTATCACATCTCAAGAACTTTGCAACTTCTTCTACTGATAATTCTTTATATTGATTCATTATCAACTCAATTCTATCCTCATGCTTTCCTTCCAACTTTCCTTCTGCCTTTAACTTCTCAAAATACTTGCACATTTCAACTTCCTCCTCTTTTTCGACTTTCTCTACCAACTCGTCTGCTCCTAAGATTGTAGCCAGCATATGAGCTACATCTTTTCTTACTTTGGTTTTTCCGACTTTTTTTAATTTCTTCTCTCTAAAGCACCCCTTTGTGATTTGAAATAATTGTTCTACTTCTTCGTTATGGAATTCATATTCCTTATCTCCTCGAAGTTCAACAATCTTCAATTTATACTCCGGTAGATATTCTTCCAGTTCTGTTTCTACCTCCCCTATCATCTCTCGAAAGGTGGTTGGTCCATCCCATGGTTCTTCTCCATAATATAAGACAATGGTTATGATAGGTGATAATCTATCATCCACCCCAAACTTGGATAAGAATTCTGCTCTTGTTTGTTTTGGCTTTTCTAATTCTCTTTTCTTTCCAATCGCTTTTGCTTCTTCTACATAGCCTAAGGTATCGTAAACTAACGCGCGAAGAGGCATTGCGTAGTGAATCTCTTCTTGATTTTCTATACCGATTATCTTTATGGTGGTTCCAT
>CAYJGW010000143.1:0-2450 GCA_964369425.1 uncultured Lachnospiraceae bacterium | reverse complement strand
TATAATAGAAGTATCTTAGGAAAGCGGGTGTTTCATATGTCATTTAGAGAAAATTCATGCCAACAAAATTTCAATAATGAATAGTTTTACAAATCTTACTTCGCGAGAGCAAAAAGCATTAGAGAAATCCTGAGCAAAGATATTTGTAAACGAGATTTTTTCAGCAATTAATGAAAAAACGTTTTTCAGTTCTTTATAGTGAAAAGGCATCGCGTCCAAATGCTCCTGTCAATGTAATTGTAGGCGCTCTGATAATCAAAGAACTTTTTGATTATTCCGACGATGAACTAGTTGAAAACTTAATGCTTGATCTCCACCTTCAATATGCTCTTCCTACTACAAGCTTCGAAGAATAGCCCTTAAGTGATATTTGTCCATTTTCTTCTAATTTCATCTTTAATAACTTTCCTGTCTTTTTTAGTGCGTATCTTTCTGCTAGCAATGCTAGAATAATTAAGACAAGCACTACTTCTGTCCATTCCATTCTTCCATCCTCCTTTCTATGATTGTCCTTTTTCGTGACATTTTTCTATTTATTTTATTCACGTTTTGTGATATCTTCATTTTAAGAAGGTAATTATCAATGGGGAATTTTCAGAATGTATTCAAAAAACTGCGCATTTCTAGCGGAATGACGCAAGTAGAAATAGCTCAAAAGCTTAATATCTCAAGAAGTACAATCGGAATGTATGAAACTGGAGCTAGGGAACCTGATTTCGAGACGCTCGAAGTAATTGCAGATTTTTTTTATGTTGATACAGACTACTTGCTTGGAAGAAGCAAAAAGACTACTGCTCTACCAGAGACTATAGGTAACTATTATTTGAATGATGATGCGAGAGGCATGGCTCAGTTTATGTTTGATAATCCAGAGTATAAAGTTCTATTTGATGCATC
Source organism: uncultured Lachnospiraceae bacterium (assembly GCA_964369425.1). GTDB lineage: Bacteria > Bacillota > Clostridia > Lachnospirales > Lachnospiraceae > CAUPWF01. The sequence goes on along the minus strand of CAYJGW010000143.1, from coordinate 1,553 downwards.
AAGAAAAGTTAATATTGAAACATATATTTGACAAAGATTTTGACAAACTTGAACCTATAGAAAGCTACGCTCACAGCTTAAAGTGAGGTTTATATAAATTAGAGTGGTGCTGTAAAATAAATAAAATTTCAAATACAAAGGAGAAAACAAATGGGAATATTCGATTTATTTAAGGTTAACCAATACAAAGCAGAAATACAAAAACTATATGCTGACAATGTGGCTATGCACCAAAGACTTAACGAATTAGGAGCTTATGATTATTACAAGATAAAAGAAATGATACAAGCTTTAACTACAGAATATGAATCAAAAAAAGTAGAATTCGAGAGCAACCTAAACTCACTCAATCAAAATACGGATAAAAAATCTTCTGAACTACAAAAACTAGAAAAAAATGTACGAACACAAACAAATAAACTTGCAAGAAGTAAGGAACTTGTTAAGGCTATTGAGTACACGCTTAGCAATTACTTTTTGTATGAGCCGACTCAATCATCTTTTAAAATATCTGAAAAAGACTTAGTTGATATTGATGAGTATTCACCATCTGTAATACTGAAGTTGCATTGTATGGATGTCAAGGACTTAAGGAAGGCGTACAAAGAAAATGATAAACTAATTACACAAGTATTAACTAAATACGCTGCCAGATACACCACGAAAGCCAACCAAGCTATATATCAACTAATGATTGTAGCGCTTAGATGCGAACTTCAAAATATTTTATACAATCTCAAATTCGAAAAACTCGACAAAGGAATATCTAATGTCAAAGAAATGACATCCAAATATTTGAGTATTGCTGGAAGCGGAAACCAAAGTATTGCAGCAACGTTGCAAAAATTTATCGGTGAAATAGAATACCTATTTATCAATGCTGTAAAAATCGAATACAATTACTATGTAAAAAAAGAGCAGGCGCGTCAAGAACAACTTGCTATACGTGAACAGATGCGTCAAGAGGCTGAAGAACGTAAAGCACTAGAAGTCGAAAGAAAGAAAATAGAAAAGGAAGAGTTCAAATATACTTCTGAAATCGAAAAACTAAAGGAACAACTAGTATCAGCTACACCATCTGATCTAGATAAATTAAATGCGAGAATATTAGAACTACAGTCACAACTAGACGCTGTAGCTCACAAAAAAGAAGAAATCTCCAATCTAGCAAATGGAAAAGCCGGAAATGTATATATTATCAGCAACCTAGGCTCCTTTGGAGATGGGATGTTTAAAATTGGAATGACTCGAAGATTAGATCCACAAGACAGAGTTAATGAATTAGGAGATGCATCTGTTCCTTTCAAGTTTGATGTACATAGTTTTATTTTTTCAGATGATGCCGTATCTTTAGAAGGCAAGTTACATGATATGTTGAGTAGTAAAAGAGTTAATAAGGTTAATTTGCGAAAAGAGTTCTTTTACACTAGCATAGATGAGCTGGAGAAACTCGTAACAGATATCGAACCAACAGCTGATTTTAATCGAACAATGTTAGCTGAAGACTATCGCCAGTCACTGTCTTCTGAAGCATCCTACTCTTCTGATGCTAT
>CAYJGW010000142.1:0-2493 GCA_964369425.1 uncultured Lachnospiraceae bacterium | reverse complement strand
CTTTTGTAATATAAACATGTGGTTTCTGTTAATTCAAGGTAAATTTTCTTTAGTATCTTTTTTCAATCACGAAATGATATTCAAAACTTTTATTTACCATCCAATTAACAGAAACTATGTTGTTTTGTTTAAATGCATTATCTTTTAATACCCCTTGGTTCTATCAATGACGCTACCATCTATAGCATTGATCGTTAAAATTGATGTTGACTCAACAATTTTTTCCTGGTTTTCTAATACATCTGGCATTTCTTGTAATAGCTTTTCTCTGTTTTCAGAAGTGATTCCTACGGATTCTTCTGTTTCAAAATACTCTGTTACATATTCACCCGTAAAGTTCCATACAGGTATTTGATAATATTCGTCTTCTACACCATTTTTTCGAACAGTCATCATCGAGAGAGACACTTCATCTACCGTTAAATTTTTTTCAGATACATCTACTAATTCTTTATTTTCTGCATTTGCTAAAAACACTTGAGATTCAAAAATTTCTATTATGTCTTCAAAATCAAGCAACCTAGTATTTTCACTCACAATTTCCACCAACTCACTTTGACCCTTCCATTCAAAAAAGCGTACGCCCTCATCATCTATGATAAATGTAATAGATTCTGGCTCATAGCAATCCATCTCCGCTGCATATGCGTTATCATAGTCTATATCTCGTAACTCGCTTAATGAGATTATCTCTTCCGTAATGCCCTTTAAATCCCTTGTAAATGTTATCTCATAACATTGTTTCGCACTTTCTCCTTCGTCATTCATCACAATATCAAAGGTCTTTTCTATAGCATCAACCTTTAGGTAATCTAAATCAAGTTCCTCAATTACATCTTCTGCTATCTTAATCGCCTCTGCTTCATTCACCTTTGATTCCACAACTGGAAACCCCTTTTCAATAATTGCTTTTGCATGGGAACTCATCCCTACCTCAATATAGGTACCCTCTCCATAAATGTTGTAACTTGCTACATTATCTGCGATAACAAGATATTTGGTTTCTCCTTCCTCAGGCTTTGACCTAACATGTAGAATGTTTTTTTCTATAGAACCTTCTTCGTACTCTACTGTGAATGTCTCAAATTCTTTTGTTGCAATATATTCTTTTCCATATGGAATCTCCGGAGCAGTTTCATATTCTTCTTCAAGGTCTTTTATCCACTTTTTCAACTGATCTTTCTCATATGTATCTCCCTTTGAATCATTTAAAGATTCCTGAAATAATTCTATTTCCTCTTGAATCATTTCTTTTGATCGGTCTGCCCCTTCTAAGTACATCGGTGTGTCTTCTAGTAAAACGTCCCATATTTTCTCTACTTGCTCCTGTGTAATATCTTTTTGCTTCAATCGAGCTGTTGCAAATTGGTTCGTATCTGGTAAACTCACCTTTGCATCTACGGTTACAGAGATATTGTCCTTGATTCGAGAGAACTCATAACTCTCTGGTGCTACATACCCACCTGCTAGTTCACCTTCCATTGCATTTTCCATAATTGCATTTTCTAGTTGTACATCGCCATTTGCATATACAATCGTTCCATCTGGAACTTGTTGACAACCTCCTAGTGAACCTATCGCTAACATTGCTGATAATATAGTTGGAATGATTCTCTTTTTCATTATTACTCCACCTTTCTTGATTTGTTGCCTTCATTATCTTAAATATTTCCTAAAAAAACTATCAACAAGTTGTAATCATTTTGTAATTACAGAGTAATCCTTACAGTTGTCCCTTCACCTATTGTACTAATTATTTCAATATCAGCAGAATGTAATTCTACTATTTTCTTTACTAATGTTAATCCCAATCCTGTTCCACCATTTTTTTTACTTCTTGATTTATCTATCATATAAAAAGGCTCAAATATTTGTTCCAAATGTGCTGTTTCTATTCCTCTGCCTTCATCCTTAACCTCTATTATATTCTTGTGTATACAAAGGTACACTTGTTTTCTTTTGCTTACATCATCATAAGACTTGCTAGCATTATCCACTAAATTAATTACCGCAATCTCCATCAATGATGGATTGATCCTCATATTTGGAATACTACATTCTGTAACCAATTCAATATTTCTACATTTTAGTACTTCTCTCGTGCTAGTTCTTATATGCTCAATCATCTGATTCATATCACAATCTGCAAACTCTACTTCGTTATCCATCGCTAAAAGATTCAACATATTTTGCACCATCTTATTTAAATGCTCACATTGTCTTTGAATATACAATAGTGATTTTTCTCTCTCATCTTCTGTCATATTTGCTTCTTGCAACATTTTAGAATGTAATAGCATCACCGTCAAAGGTGTTTTAAATTCGTGACTCACCCCACCGATAAACAATTGTTGTCGCTCTGTTTTCTCTACCAGTGCTTCTATATGAGATTCTACGGAGTCAGCCATTTTATTAAAGTCTTTTGCCAGCCATTCTAACTCATCGCCTGTATGTATATCTGCTCGTATCGAGTACTGTCCACTAGCTATCTCA
>CAYJGW010000141.1:0-2531 GCA_964369425.1 uncultured Lachnospiraceae bacterium | reverse complement strand
GTTTGCACCAAAAGAAAAAAGTGATATACGCGAGCAATTGGAAAAAGAGTTATTAGAAAAGGGTGCGCTTTCCTTGCATGATAAACTAAGAGTGGTTGACTTGGAATCGGCAAAGAATATACATCCAAATAATAGTAAGAGAGTGATTCGTGCCATTGAGTATTTTTATGAAACTGGAGAAAAAATATCAACGCACAATGAAGTGGCAAAGGTAAAAGAGTCTCCGTATAATTTCTTGTACTTTGTACTCAATGACGATAGGGACAAGTTATACAAGCGAATAGATTTTCGTGTAGATCAGATGCTAGAAGAAGGATTATTAGAAGAAGTAAAGGAATTGCTAAAAAAGGGATACCAAAGAGATTCTGTTGCCTTACAAGGATTAGGATATAAAGAGTTAATTTCATATCTAGATGAAGAGATATCATTAGAAGAAGCAGTCTATATTTTGAAACGGGATACAAGACATTTTGCTAAAAGACAATTGACTTGGTTTCGCCGAGAGCGAGATGTTACCTGGTTGAATAAAGAAGAATTCATAGATGAAGAATCACTGATAAAAGAGATGATTCGGATTGCAAAAGAAAGGATTGTCTAACATGGACATTATAAATATATATGAGAAAATGGGAATTTCAGAAAAAGTTTTGAAATTTGGAAATAATGTGATTGAAACTTTGAACGATAGATTTACGAGTATTGATCAAATTGCGGAGTATAATCAATTAAAAGTGATACATGCGATGCAAAAGAATAAAGTAAGCGCAGAATGTTTTCATTATGCAAGCGGATACGGATATAGCGATTTTGGTAGGGATACTTTAGAGTCTGTGTACGCAGATTTATTTCACACTGAAGCAGCACTTGTGCGACCACAGATAACTTGTGGAACCCATGCACTAGCACTCACTTTATCGGCTAATCTAAAGCCAGGAGATGTACTGTTGTCTCCTGTTGGAAAACCATACGATACTCTTGAAGAGGTAATCGGAATTAGAGAATCGAAAGGCTCCCTAGCAGAGTATGGAATAGAGTACAGACAAGTGGAATTGTTAAAAGATGGCAGTTTTGATTATGACAATATAAAGTTGGCAATTCAAAAAGAAAAGATTAAAATGGTTACAATTCAGCGTTCAAAAGGGTATCAGACAAGACCAAGCTTTTCGGTGAAAGAGATTGGAGAACTGATAACATTTATCAAAGAGATTGATCCAATGATTATTTGTATGGTAGATAACTGCTATGGTGAATTTGTAGACACTATTGAACCAAGTGATGTAGGAGCTGATTTATGTGTTGGCTCATTGATTAAAAATCCAGGTGGTGGACTTTGCCCTATTGGCGGCTATATCGTAGGAAAGGAAGTATACATCGAGGCTTGTGGTTATCGCTTAACAGCACCTGGTCTAGGGAAAGAGGTGGGAGCTAGCCTAGGAGTAATGCAAGCGTTTTTTCAAGGATTGTTTCAAGCGCCGATAGTGGTAGCAAGTGCATTAAAAGGTGCGATTCTAGCAGCCAATATTTATGAAAAATTAGGATATCCAGTGGTACCTACGGCATCTGAACAAAGAAATGATATCATTCAAGCAGTTACTTTTGGAACTGCAAAGGGAGTAATTGCGTTTTGCCAAGGTATTCAAGCGGCCGCTCCAGTAGATAGCTACGTTACGTTAGAACCTTGGGATATGCCAGGATATGATAGTAAGGTGATTATGGCAGCTGGAGCCTTTGTGCAAGGTTCTTCCATCGAGCTAAGTGCAGATGCCCCAATTAAGGAACCATATGCAGTCTATTTTCAAGGTGGATTAACATGGCCACATGCAAAAATGGGAATTTTAATGAGTTTGGAGCATTTAGTAAGAAAAGGAATTATTGAATTATGAAAAAACAAGTGATTGTGATTGGTGGAGGAGCGTCAGGCATGACGGCTGCCTACGCAGCTGCAAAAAATGGAGCAAAAGTTACGATTATAGAGCAAAATATTGAACTTGGTAAGAAGATATTGGCGACAGGAAATGGACGCTGTAATTTCACGAATATTCATATGGAGAGTACTGCCTATTACAGTGATGAAGAAGTTTTTATTCAGTCGCTACTTACAACTACAACTTCTAAGAATATCATTCCTTTTTTTGAAGGAATTGGTATGCTAGTTAAAGAAAAAGAAGGATATTGCTACCCGTTGACAGAACAGTCTATAACAGTGAGAGAAGCACTGAGCAATCAACTAAAAAAGCTAGGTGTTACGATTAGCCTAGATGAAACAGTGGTGAAAATTGCACAAAGCGATAGTTGTTACACTGTTATCACAGAGAAAGGGGAGTATCAATGTAACGCCTTGATACTTTCAACAGGAGGAAAATCAGGCATACACGATCTAACAAAAAAAGATGGATATGAAATGCTTCGATTCACTAAACATACGATATCTCCATTATCGCCAGCTTTAGTAGGGATGGAGTGCCAAGGAAAGTTTTTCAAAAAACTGGCAGGTGTACGCACCCAAGCAAGAGTGTCTGCGATTATAGATG
>CAYJGW010000140.1:1473-2638 GCA_964369425.1 uncultured Lachnospiraceae bacterium | reverse complement strand
GGCAGTATCTGTTCTGTTTATGGTGCTAGTAAATCTTGTGACGAAAGATAAAAAAATGCACTAGACAATTCTATTTTTCTTTGATAAACTGATGCTAAGCAAGCAAGTTCTAATAGTAAGTATAATTACTTCTTTCGCAACTAGCGAATCTAATGTCAATTCTAGACATCAATTCTTAGAAACTTCATGCTTAACAACCATAAAACAAGCAGGAAGTGAATAGACAGGGGGACTTGAAGTAAACTGCGATGAAACTTCCTATAATTTCAGAAAGGAAGGGAGTTCATGAGTAAAAAGAAACCTGTAAAAGATGATGTGGCTCAGAAAGATTTTTTTGAATCCCGTGTGCATTTTGCAGATATTTGTAATGGAACACTATATAATGGGGAACAACGAATCCATGAATCAGATCTTGAAGAATTAGATTCTGATGTGTCAGGAATCATTCAAGGAAAAGATGGAGAAGTATCGCTAGAGCGAAGGCGTGATATCATCATGAAAGTAAAAGACGGAACAATCATTACGATTGTCGGAATAGAAAACCAAGCCAATATCCATTATGCCATGCCACTTCGAACTTTGTCGTATGATATATTAGGGTATATAGATGAAGCTAGAAAAATCAAGGAGAAAAGGAGAGTGGACAAACCAGAAGAAACAGAAGAAGAGTTTTTATCTGGGTTTGGAAAAGAGGATACGTTAAAACCAATTATTACGATTACTTTATATTACGGCGAAAAACCTTGGGATGGGCCGACAAGTTTTCAGGAAATGTTAGGTGATTTGCCGGAGGAGTTGAAAAAGTATGTCCCCAATTATGACTTAAATATTATAGAATTACGAGGGGATAGAGAGTATGATTTTCAGAACAAAGAAGTAAAACAATTATTTGAAATAGCAAGGGTATGTTTACAAGGGAAAAAAGAAGAATTGGAGAAGATTGAAAAAATCTCGGTGAGCAAGGAACTTGCAAATATCTTAGGAACAATACTTAGGTCGGAATATATTATTCAAAAAAGTAAAGAAGAAAGAGGAGAAGTTAAGATGTGTACATTGTTTGAAGAGATGGAAAGGGAAGCAGAGATTCGAGGAGAAAAAAGGGAGCACGAGAAGATGTGTACATTGTTTGAAGAGATGGAAAGGGAAGCAGAGATTCGAGGAGAAA
>CAYJGW010000140.1:0-1373 GCA_964369425.1 uncultured Lachnospiraceae bacterium | reverse complement strand
AAAGGGAGCACGAGAAGATGTGTACATTGTTTGAAGAGATGGAAAGGGAAGCTGAACTTCGAGGTGGAAAAAGAGCAGCGATCGCTAATAAGGTAGAGTTGATTGTTAAAAAATTGAATAAAAATAAAAACTTAGAAGTGATTGCAGAAGAACTAGAGGAGGATATAGTAGCGGTAAAAGAATTAGTGGAAATAGTTTTGAAATTCGCACCTGAGTATGATGTAGAAACTATAACGAAAGAGATTATGATAAAAAATGGGATTAAAAGTTAGTATAAAAAAAGCAACGAGACAATTTCAAATAGATATTTCTCTGGATACAAAAGAAGGGATTACTGGTCTTCTGGGTCCATCGGGAAGTGGAAAGAGTCTTTTCTTAAAATGCATAGCGGGGTTGGAAAAACCAGATGAAGGAGAAATCCTTCTAGACGACAGAATTCTCTTTAGCAGTGAAAAGAAAATTAATGTACCTAGCAGGGATCGAGGAATTGCTTATTTATTCCAAAGCTATGGACTCTTTCCTAATATGACAGCACTTGAAAATATCAAAATTTGTGCAAAAGATGAAAATATAGAGGATATCGTTACACTTTGTAGAATTGAACCTTTGTTAAATAGTTATCCAGAACACTTATCCGGGGGAGAAAGGCAGAGGGTGGCAATAGCAAGGATTCTGGCAACGAAACCAAGTGTGATTTTATTAGATGAACCTTTTTCTGCTATGGATACTGCGCTGAAAATTGAGATGGAGCGAGAGATGAGAACTGCTCTTTCCAGTTTTGATGGACAGATATACATAGTCTCACATAATGCAACGGAATTGTATCGATTTTCAGATAAGATAGCAGTGATTAATCGAGGTAAAGTGTTGGAGTACAATGAAAAGTCGATTATATATAATCAACCAGCATCTGTAACTACGGTAGGCTTAATCGGATATGACAATAAAATCGAGTTAAATTCTGATTTGAGATCAGTGTTTAATGTACCAGAAGGAGTATCATATTATTGCTTTAAAAGTACACAGGTTAAAGAGGACAATACTGGGATGTACAAAGGTGTGATTGTGGATACTATGGAAGATGTTGAAGGGAGAATTATCTATATAAGGATTGCAGAAGAATGTATAGTGAAGGGATGGTCAAAAAGCAAGAGCGAAAAAGGAAAAATAGTTAGATTCAATATCAATGATGCCATTATTTTGTGATAGTGGTATCATTCTTTTGTATTACATAATACAAAAATAAAATGTGCAATACAAAAGCAAGATTGCTTGCTTTTTGGTTCTGTTTAGGGAATATAGCGGGAATCCTCGGCAGTTCAATTACCGAGATGAAAGCGTTAAGCAATCATATGTAGGGGAAAAATATTGTA
>CAYJGW010000139.1:0-2683 GCA_964369425.1 uncultured Lachnospiraceae bacterium | reverse complement strand
AATACATTCTTCACTACTCTTACTATCAATGCTACAAAGCCCGCTGCTATTGCAATTACAATTAAACTAATCCATGCAAAACTTCCTACAAAGCTCACTATTGTCACAACTATGCAACACCAACTCACCCTTCTAAGGTAGCTAATGTTCTTCCTCGTAAATACTTCCCCTTTCTCGATATTTACTAGCAATCGATATAGGCTCCACAACAAGCAATATGCTGGAATGCTACAAACGTATATTCCCATTACTAGAATCATTCGTTGCACTTGGTCTAGTTTAATATAAAAAGCTTGGCTCAGTGCATCAATTGCCCAAAAAGCAGTAATATCTAAAACAATTACAGCTATTCCAAAGATTACTACAAGTATTTTTGTTAATTGAATACTCTTGGAAGATTCCCATTTCTTTTCTATCATCTCTTTCCCACCTTATTTATTTTTTTTAATCATACTATTCATTTTATTATTTGTCAACATAAATATATTGTTATTCGATATATTTATCTTGCTTTTCAATTTCTTATATCTATTACACTTGTAGTTCAACTATAAATCTAGTATAATGATGTGACTGTAACGAATTTCACGATTTAACAAGGAGATATTATGCAACAAAATATATTAGGTACTGCAAGCATCGGACGCTTATTTTTTAAATTTTCCATACCAGCAATTCTATCTATGGTCATCTCTGGTCTACAAGGAGTCGTTGATGGTATCTTTGTTGGTAACCTATTAGGACCTGATGCTATGGCAGGTGTTAGTATCGCTAACCCCTTTTTACAATTGATTATCGGTGTTAGTATGGTAACTAGTATTGGTTGCCAAAGCCATGTAGGATTGAAATTAGGCGAAAAGAAAGAGGACTCTGCGCAAGATGCCTTTCGTACCATCTTGTGTCTAATCATAGGCTTATCTACCCTACTCTCTATCAGTGGGTTTTTATTTTCAGATAAAATTGCAGCTACTCTTGGAGCAAGTGACGTTTTATTGCCTTATACTGGTGTCTACATCAAATACTTATCTTTATATGCGGTGCCAATCTGCATTATGTTTTATTTTGGCTTCTTGAATAGAATTATAGAAAAACCGCAATTGTATTTTTACGGTGCTATCACAAATCTTTGTGGGAACATTACTTTAAATTATTTATTTATAGACGTATTAGATTTGGGAATTGCTGGTGCTGCGAACGCAACAGGTCTATCCTATTCTCTTGCGTTAGCTTTTGTAACAGGACCAATGCTAAAAAAATCCTCTACCATAAATATATGGAGAGGACATTTTGATAAATCTGCTATTGTGCCTGTACTTTATAATGGCTCTTCAGAGGGAGTAAACTCCTTTTCCATGGCAATCACAAGCTATTTATTCAATATTACTTTTTTAAGATATGCAGGTGAGGCAGGAGTAACTGCATTTACTGCGATTAATTATATCTGTCAGTTTGGAATCATTTTAATGTTTGGAATCTCTGATGGTATCGGTCCGATTGTAAGCTACAATTTTGGTGCTAAACTACACGAAAGAGTCTCAAAGATTATACGTCTCTCTTACAAATGCTGTATTGTTATTGGAATCTTTTTGTTCTCAATACTGTTCTTTGGTGGTCGAACTGCTGCTGAGATTTTTGTAGGCAATAATGAAGAAATCCTAGCACTTGCTGAAACTGGTAGTAGGATTTACGCTTTTGCATTTTTGGTAATTGGCTTTAATATTGTTCGTTCAGGAATCTTTACTTTTGTTGGAAAAGGGCTTGAATCTGCAATAATTGCAAGTATTCGTGGCTTCTTATTCATCATCATAGGGGTATTTACCCTCCCCCTAATATTTGGGATGGAAGGAGTCTGGTTATCAATTCCATTTGCAGAATTCAGTGCTGCTTTAGTTGGTATTTATCTATTTAAGCACAATGCAAAGTATTTGTCAGGGGAATAGCGTTATGGCTATTCTTCTTTGTCTATTCTGATTTACTTACAAGTTCATATCCTTCCCGAATACTATCGATATCAAAATACTTCAATCTCTTTTTCCTTTAACCTGCACAACACTTCCTCTAAGGTAACCGTTCTTTTTTCTGTATCCATAATTTGATAAATCACCTTGACTAATTCGCTATTACATTCAAGAAAATCGGCAACATCTTCTGCTGTAAACTTCTTATGCTTTTTCATGATTAATGTCACCAAACTTTCTACTTTTTCCTCTCTCTTTCCTCGCAATTCGGCTTCTCTCTCCATCTCTTCAAATAATGTACACATCTTCTCGTGCTCCCTCTTTTCGCCTCGCAATTCGGCTTCTCTCTCCATCTCTTCAAATAATGTACACATCTTCTCGTGCTCCCTCTTTTCGCCTCGCAATTCGGCTTCTCTCTCCATCTCTTCAAATAATGTACACATCTTAATTCCCCCTTTTTGTTCACTACTTTTCTGAATAATGTACTCTGATCTAAGTATTGTTCCTAACATATCAGCAAGTTCATTACTTACTGTGATTTTTTCGATTTTCTTTAGTTCTTCCTTTTTCCCTTGTAGACAAATTCGTGCTATATCAAATAATTGCTTCACTTCCTCGTTATGAAAATGATATTCTTTATCTCCTCGTAATTCTACGATATTCAATTTATAATTTGGAACATATTCCTTCAATTCTTTTGGTATATCTCCTAACATCTCTTGAAA
>CAYJGW010000138.1:0-2732 GCA_964369425.1 uncultured Lachnospiraceae bacterium | reverse complement strand
CTATAATCCCAACAATCGTAAAAGTATTCACAGTTCCATCTACTGCCCATGTAACATGATCACCTACTGTAAGGTCTAGTTCTCCCAGAGTAAGATCACTTTCATCTAATAATAATTCGCTATTATCTTCAGGAAATCTCCCTTCCATGACCTCAATGCCAATCGCCTTTGCATCCATCGCTTCCATACTATAAATTTGTACTTGCGGTTTGTCTGTATCTATTAATTCTGGTACAGTTGCCCCTCCAACTTCATAGACCTTATATACCGTTTCTATATCGACATTAGACTCAAAGTAATTGATATCTTCTACGTTATCTACCCCTAGATGATATGCCCCTACTTCAGAAACAATGTCCTTTCGCCAACTCTCAGCGATGGAAGAGACCATCATACATAACATAGTAAATAGTAAAGTTGCCAAACAAATGGTAATGACAATACTCCAACTTCTTTTTTTATACTTTAATATATTTTGTATAGCTATCTTTCGAATTTGCTTATTCATCGATAATTTTCCCATCCTCAATTCGAATTACCCGATCCGCTTCTAATGCCACTTCCGTATCGTGTGTAATCATTACTATGGTCTGTTTATATTCTAAGTTTAATTTTTTGAAAAGTGTCACAATTTCTTCTCTGTTCTTTCGATCCAAATTTCCTGTAGGCTCATCTGCAAGAACAATAGACGGCTTGCTAATCAGTGCTCTTCCGATACTCACTCGCTGCTGTTGACCTCCCGATAATTGATTCGGTAGATGATTCCTTTTTCCCTGTAGCCCAAGTCTATCTAGTAATTCCTCTAAAAATATTTTATCTACTTGTCGACCGTCTAACATCAGTGGTAATACGATATTTTCCTCCACTGATAAAGCAGGAATCAGATTGAAAAATTGATAAACCAACCCGATCTGCCTTCTGCGAAATGTAGTGAGTAACTCCTCTTCTAAACCATAGATATCACTCCCATTGATATACACCTGACCTTTTGTTGGCTTATCCACGCCGCCTAGCAGATGTAGCAAGGTGGATTTCCCTGATCCAGAAGCTCCGATAATGGCTATAAATTCACCTTTATCTACGGTTAAGTTCACCTGCTTTAATGCCTGCACTTGATATTCTCCTCGTCCATACACTTTTGATAAATCTCTTGTTTCAATCACCCTCATAAGTACTCCTATCGCGCATTTTGTTCTTTTATAATATAAATCGGTCGCCCTTTACTCTCTAGATAGTTCTTAGATACGTAGCCTCCTACAACAGATATAAATAGGAGTTGAATTCCACTTAGAAATAGCAAGGCACACATCATAATTCCCCATTCTGAAACTGGAATTTGATAGACTAAACTTGTAATAGCTAGATAAATTCCATACAAAAAAGATAACATAAAGCATATGCCTCCTAATACTGCTGCCAGCGATATAGGTGCAGTTGAAAAGGACAACAATCCATCCATTGCATAGCGAAATAATTGTTTCATTCCCCACTTCGTTTCTCCTGCCACTCGTTCAATATTCTCAAAAGGAATCCACTTTGTCTCAAAACCTACAAAAGAAAAAATCCCTTTCATATATCGATTATACTCTTTACAAGCAAGAATTGCATCTACCATCTTGCGAGACATCATACGAAAATCTCCTGCACCATCATCCATATTGACCTTGGACATATGACTGATAATTTTATAAAAAGCCTTGGACAAAATATTTCGCAAAACCCCTTCTCCATCTCTCGTCATTCGAAATCCAGCACAACAATCATATCCTTCTTCCATGACCGCATGAACCATCTGAGATAATATTGCTGGTGGATGTTGCAAGTCTGCATCCATAATCACAGTAAAATCACTCTTCGTCTCGCGAAGACCTGCATACATAGCCGCTTCTTTTCCAAAATTTCTGGAAAAAGTAATATAGTTACAGCTTTCATCTTCTTTATTTAAATCTTTTAATATATGTAATGTTTGATCTCCACTTCCATCATCTACAAATAGAAAGTTTGCTTCTATCATATCACATTGCTTTATATGTTTTCTTGTTTCTTCATAAAATAATCGGACACTATCTTCCTCGTTATAACACGGTACAACTATGGTCAGTGTTTTTCTCTCGTTCATCCTTTATTTCCTCCTTAAATATTTTATATTTGCATAATACATAATTTCCTATTACCGTAATCACGCTTACAAACACCTTACTAATCAGTAAAGGTACCCCTATCCCTAATTGTAATAAAATTAATAATATATTTTCTATCATTAGTGTTAGTAATCTTAAACTTGCAAATTGGCCAAAAGCCTCCTTATTCTTGTGTATTTTAAAGACATAGGTTGCATTGATTATGTAAGCACAGACAACTGCCACGCACCAAGCCAATGTATTATTTACCACTGTGGGAATTCCTAAAATATAACCTCCACTAAACACGAGGTAATTCACAAATGTCGTGATACCACCACCTATTAGATATCCAATTTTTTCTTTATTTTCTTTTATCTTCACTCGTATTAACTCCTTTCCATATCATCAATCCCCAAATCCCTATACTTAATATGGTCATTACCATTCCAACTCGTACATAAGAAGGTATGAAAGTCAAGCGTACCTCACTTTTCCCTGCTTCTAGAGGAATCCCTACAAATGCTGTATTCACTGTTTCTACAGGGACTTCTTGTTGATTTACATATGCTTTCATCCCCTTTTGCATTGGAATTGTAGTAACAAAATATC
>CAYJGW010000137.1:0-2747 GCA_964369425.1 uncultured Lachnospiraceae bacterium | reverse complement strand
GGCCGAAAGGCTATTTTTTAAAAAATACATATCGATAAAAATTGATATGAGAAAGAGAGAGGTGTAGAAATGGATGTGTTGAGTCAAGTGGGGAATTTTATAATGAAAGAAATCCTAGGGATGAATTGGTTAAATCAACTAGTTGGAAGTCTTTTGACATCTGTTGGAGTTGATATAGAATCTAGAATAGGTGGCAGTGTACAGTTCTTTTTGTATGATGTTATTAAGATTACGATACTCCTATGTTCGTTGATATTTGTGATTTCTTATATTCAAAGCTTTTTTCCGCCAGAAAAGAGCAAACAAATTTTAGGACGTTTTAAGGGATTAGGAGCAAATGCAATGGGAGCTTTGCTTGGAACAGTTACACCATTTTGCTCGTGTTCATCTATTCCACTTTTTATAGGATTTACAGGAGCTGGTGTGCCGATAGGAGTTACATTTTCGTTCCTGATATCATCACCAATGGTGGATATAGGAAGCTTAGTTCTTCTTATGAGTATTTTTGGACCAAAGGTTGCAGTGGCATATGTAGTCGTAGGATTAATTATAGCGATAATAGGAGGAGCGATAATCGAGAGGCTAGGGATGGAGAAGCATTTGGAGTCATTCATATTGAGTGCCAGTAGTATTGACTTAGAATCGCCAGAATTAACGAAAAAAGATCGTATGATTTATGCAAAAGAGCAAGTAGTAGAGACTTTTAAAAAGGTATTTCCATATATTTTGGTAGGCGTAGGAATTGGTTCAGTGATTCATAATTGGATTCCACAAGAGTGGGTTGAAACAGTACTAGGTAGTAATAATCCATTTGGAGTAATTTTAGCTACTATTGTAGGTGTTCCGATGTATGCAGATATTTTTGGAACAATTCCAATCGCAGAAGCATTGCTTGGAAAGGGCGCACAATTAGGGACGATTTTAGCGTTTATGATGGCTGTTACTGCACTTAGTTTACCATCAATGATTATGCTACGAAAAGCAGTGAAGCCCAAATTATTAGCAACATTTATTGCAATTTGCGCTATAGGAATTATTATTGTTGGATATTTATTTAATTTTGCACAACCGTATATTATATAAAGTATAAAGAATTATTAGGAGGAGACGTATGAGGTTAGTGGTAATAGGAGCTGTGGCAGCAGGAACATCGGCAGCAGCAAAAGCAAGAAGAAACGATGACCAAGCGGAGATTGTGATTTATGAAAAGGATAGTTTTATCTCTTACTCAGGCTGTGGGATGCCATATTTTATAGGAGGAGAAGTGGAAGCGGTAGATTCACTGACACCTAGAGATCCAAAGTTCTTTAAAAAGAAGTACAATATAGATGTAAAAACTGGCCATGAAGTGCTTGAAATTAACACAGAAGAGAAGAGTGTAAAGGTAAAGTCGATAGAAACAGGAGAAGTTTTTGAAGATCATTATGATGAATTGATTCTTGCTACAGGTGCTACTGCATTTCGACCAAATATTGAAGGAAGTGATGCGGACCACGTATTCTTCCTTAGAAACATTAAAGATGCTATAAAAATCAAAAAATGTATAGAAGAAAAGAAACCAAAAACTGCTGTTATAGCAGGAACAGGCTTTATAGGATTTGAATTACTAGAGAATATATTAAAACTTGGCATACAAGTTCAGATAGTTGAAATCGCAGATCAAATTACACCTAATTTGGATAAAGACATGGCACAGTATTTAGAAAATTGTCTAGAAAAAAAAGATGTGCTTGTTAGGAAAAATATAGGGATATCGAGAGTTGGAAAAAATAGTGTTGAACTTACAAATGGAGAGCAGATAGATGCGGATATGGTGATACTTTCAACAGGGGTTCGACCAAATGTATCTCTTGCAAAATCAGCAGGTATCAAAGTGGGAGAGACAGGTGCAATTTGCGTAGATGATGCTATGAAAACAAATATAGAAAATGTCTATGCATGTGGGGATTGTATTGAGACCTATTCAAGCATTACTGGAAAGAAGGTTTATAGACCGCTTGGAAGTACGGCTAATAAAACTGGAAGAATTGCAGGAGAATGTGCAACAGGTGGGAATCTTAGATATAGAGGAAATTTAGGAACAGGAATCTTCAAACTATTTGAATTTACAGTAGCAAGCACAGGTTTGACAGAAAAAGAAGCAATTAAAGAAGGGTATGAAGTGCAGGTTTGTCACAATATCAAGCCGAATAAGCCAGAGTATATGGGTGGTAAAGAGATGATTATCAAAGCAGTGGCGGATAAGGGAACAAATCGTATTTTAGGAGTGCAGATTGTAGGGCTAGAAGGTGTCGATAAACGAATTGATGTATTTGCAACACTCATCACGTATCATGCGACAGTGGATGAATTGTTTCATTTGGATTTAGCGTACGCACCACCATTTTCTACAACAAAAGACCCAGTACACTATACAGGAATGATTTTGGATAATGCAATGAATCAAGGAAGACCATTGACAACTGCTAAAAAGGCAAAAGAGTTAGACGGTGTTCAGTTTGTAGATGCGCGAAGCGCTAGTGATTATGAAAAAAAAGGTACAGTAGAAGATGCAAAGAACGTACCCCATGGGAAGTTGCGAGAGGATATGGAGTTATTAGATAAAAATAAGCCAGTAGTGACTTTTTGTAACAAAGGTGTTACAGGGAATGCAGCGCAAAATATTTTGATAGGCAATGGCTTTAAAGAAGTGTATAATCTATCTGGAGGCCATCGTTTTTATAAAGAGAGTAAAGAAAATAAATAAT
>CAYJGW010000136.1:0-2772 GCA_964369425.1 uncultured Lachnospiraceae bacterium | reverse complement strand
AATTTAGTTCCTGAGTGGAATGACTTAATTTTCAATGGAAACTGGAAAGGAGCCTACATTAGATTAGCTAAGACAAATAACTTTCCAGAATTTACATCGAGAGTTTGTCCAGCGCTTTGCGAGCATGCTTGTACATGTGGCTTAGATGCAGAAGCAGTTGCTACAAAAAGTAACGAGTATGCAATCATTGAAAGAGCATATGAAGAAGGCTATATCAAAGCAAATCCACCAAAAGTGCGCACAGGTAAAAAAGTGGCTGTTATTGGATCTGGTCCAGCCGGATTAGCAGCTGCAGATCAACTCAACAAAAGAGGTCATTTGGTGACAGTATTTGAAAGAGATGACAAAGTGGGAGGACTTCTTCGTTACGGAATTCCAAACATGAAGCTTGAAAAGAAATACATAGATAGAAGAGTTGCAATCATGGAAGAAGAAGGTGTTGAATTTGTTGTGAACTGCAATGTAGGGAAGGACAAAAAGTCAACTGCACTCTTAAAAGAGTTTGATAAAGTGATTCTTGCTTGTGGAGCATCAAATCCTCGTGATATTAATGTAACAGGAAGAGATGCGGAAGGTATTTACTTTGCAGTAGACTTCTTGAAATCGACAACGAAAGCTTTACAAGAAAATAATTACAAATTAAAAGAAGGAACATTTCTTTCAGCAAAAGGAAAAAATGTTATCGTAATCGGTGGTGGAGACACAGGGAATGACTGTGTAGGAACATCTATCAGACATGGTGCGAAATCGGTAATTCAATTAGAAATGATGCCAAAAGCACCTTATGAGAGAGCGGAAAATAATCCTTGGCCACAATGGCCAAAAGTTTGTAAGACGGACTATGGTCAAGAAGAAGCAATTGCAGTCTTTGGAAAAGATCCAAGAGAGTATCAGACAACGGTTAAGGAATTTGTTAAAGATAAATCTGGAAAAGTATGTAAGGCAGTACTTGTAAAACTTCAATTCCAAAAGGATGAAAAAACTGGAAGAATGAACATGAGCGAGGTCGAAGGAAGCGAAAAGACAATTGATGCAGATTTAGTATTGATTGCAGCGGGATTCTTAGGAAGTGAAACTTATGTAACAAAAGCGTTTGGTGTAAAAACAGACGCAAGAAGCAATATTGAAACTGGTGACAGTTATGCTACAAGCATTTCAAATGTATATGCAACAGGAGACGTAAGAAGAGGTCAGTCACTAGTTGTTTGGGCGATTCGCGAGGGTAGAGAAGTCGCTAAACAAGTAGATCAAGAATTGATGGGATATACCAACTTAATTATACAATAAAAACTAAGAGAGATTGAAGACATAATAGTTTTCAATCTCTCTTGTTTTTGATAATGATTATTTTTTAGGAAGTATCTCAACCCAATAGCCATCGGGATCACTGATGAAATAGATCCCCATATCGTTGTTTTCGAAACAGACACAACCCATCTCCTTGTGTTTTTTTAAAGCAGCATCGTAATCATCCGTCTCAAGAGCTAGGTGGAATTCGTTGTCTCCTAAGTTATATGGGCGATCCCAATCCCTTAGCCAAGTTAGTTCAAGTTGGTGGGAGGTTGAGTCAAAACCTAAATATACAATAATGAAGCTTCCATCAGATGCATCCTTTCTTCTGACTACATCAAGTCCTAAACTTTCTTTGTAAAAAGCAATAGACTTGTCTAAATCTTTTACATTAAAATTGTTGTGTACAAATTTGAAATTCATAGTAGTTTCCTTTCTGGTAAATATGTATTTTTTGAAAGTATACCACGATGTGAGAGTGGAATCAATAAGCATACCATAGAATCACTTGTATACAGCCACAAGACTGAATTGCCATGCTAAATGTTACGAAAATGTTAAAAATGTTGCAAAAAAATATGAGTTATTGTATAATGGCTAGGAATGATTGAAAATCAAATCCTCTCTTGCGGAATAAAATTTATGTTGAAAAAAGTATAAAAAAGTAGTATTGTTATGTGAGGGAGAAGGAAAAAATAAAATAAGGTGGTAAAATATGAAAAGAAGACTAAGGAAAATACTTGCAGTTTCACTGGTTGCGAGTTCTATGGCGACGTTATCTGTGTCAGCGACAAAGACTAGTGATGAGTTAAAACAAGAAAAACAGCAAGTTGAAAATGAAGTGGGGAGCTTGAATAGTCAACTGGAAACTTTGATGAATGAAATCGCTGCATTAGAAAAGCAAATTGATGAGACATGGGTTGCAATAGAGGTTGCAGCGAAAGAACATGATGAAGCAGTGATGCAAGTAGAAGAACAATATGAAGATATGAAACTTCGTATTCAATATATGTATGAAGAAGGTGGCGAATTAGCCCTTGTTGAAAAAATTATTCGGTCTAATAGCATATCTGATATGATTAATCAGATTGAATATGCGAATTCTATACATACATACGACAGAGAAATGCTTGATGAGTACACAAGGCTCAAAGATGAAGTGAAAGAAAAACAGATTCAATTAGAATCCGAAATTGAATCATTGCAAAATACAGAAGCGGAACTAGAGGGGAAAAGAACTAGCCTCACTAATTTGATTTCAGAAAAGCAAGCTGAGATTGCGACGTTAGATTCAGAAATACAGGCAGCAATTGAAGCGGAACGAATTGCAGCAGAAGAAGCTGCACGTAAAGCAGCGGCAGATGCACAAGCAGCGGCAGCGGCGGCAGAAGCAGCTCGACAAGAATCGAGTAATGGGAATACAAACAGCGGGAACACAAGTGGTGGAAGTACAAGTACCGGAACACCATCTTATAGTACGAG
>CAYJGW010000135.1:0-2888 GCA_964369425.1 uncultured Lachnospiraceae bacterium | reverse complement strand
CATCACCACCGAGAAAAGAAACACCTCCGTTTTTGTCTGCTACAAAACCATCTAAGCTGATAGCAATATATAGTTTTAGTTTTCTCATTTGATTCTCCTTTTCAGTATATAAATAAATTATATACTTTACTTATGCAATTGTCGATAACAGATATGGAGTTACATGAGAAGTAGCTAGCGTAAAATTTTATATAGACATTTATACCCTTCTTTGATAAAATGATTTCAAGCAAGAAAGTTCTAACAGTAAGAGTACTTACTTCTTTCACAATAATTGTGAATCTAATGTCAAATCTAGACATCAAATCTTAGTAACTTCGTGCTTAAAACCAAACAATAGGCAGGAAGTGAATAGACAGAGTTATTTGGAATAAACTGCGATGAAACTTCCTTACAATTTCAGAAAGGAAGGAATTTCATGAGTAAAAAGAAACCTGTAAAAGATGATGTAGCTCAGAAAGAATTTTTTCGATCCCATGTGCATTTTGCAGATGTATGTAATGGAACACTGTATAATGGAGAACAACGAATTCGTGAATCGGATCTTGAAGAATTAGATTCAGATATTTCAGGAACTATTCAAGGAAAACATGGAAAAGAATCATTGGAGAGAAAGTGATGTTGCAGAAACAAATGACGAATTTTTATCAGGATTTGGGATAGATGATGTATTGCCCCCCCATTGGAACGATTATTCTTTATTATGGTGAAAAACCCTGGGATGGACCTACAAGCTTTCAAGAGATGCTAGGAGACATACCAAAAGAATTGAAGGAATATGTCCCAAACTATAAATTGAATATCGTAGAATTACGAGGAGATAGAGAATATCATTTTCATAACGAGGAAGTAAAGCAATTATTCGATATAGCACGAATTTGTCTACAAGGGAAAAAGGAAGAACTAAAGAAAATCGAAAAAATCACAGTAAGTAATGAACTTGCTGATATGTTAGGAACAATACTTAGATCAGAGTACATTATTCAGAAAAGTAGTGAACAAAAAGGGGGAATTAAGATGTGTACATTATTTGAGGAAATGGAGAGAGAAGCCGAATTGCGAGGGATAAAAGAAGGTGAGAAACGAGAGCATGAGAAGATGTGTACATTATTTGATGAGATGGAGAGAGAAGCTGAGTTGAGAGGCAAAGCAAAGGGGATTATCAGTGTTTTGAAAGAAATGAATCAATCGGAAAAAGAAATTATAAGACAATTGATGATGCAAATGGATATAACAGAAAACGAAGCGAGAGAACAGTTACTGTAAAGAAAGTGAGGAATCATGAAGGAGTTTATCAGTGGAATTAACTTGACAAAAACATACACAAATGGCAATGCCTACGTTAAAGCGTTGGATAAAGTTTCTATTTCTTTGAAGCGAGGAGAAGTAGTGGCTATAGTTGGGGAGTCTGGAAGCGGAAAAAGCACACTGTTAAATGTGTTAGGAGGATTACTTCAACCATCTAGCGGAAAAGTGTATATAAACGGAATTTCGATCTGTGACTTAAGTGAAAGTGAGTTAAGTGAATTTCGCAGAGATAATATAGGATTTGTATTTCAAGACTATAATCTTTTACCAATGATTAATGCATATGAAAACATTCTTTTGCCAATTAAACTTGGAGGATATGGCATTGATGAAGAATACATTAATACGATTGTGGATGCTCTTGGGATAAAAGAGCAATTATTTCAAATGCCCCAAACATTATCGGGCGGGCAAAAGCAACGAGTTGGGATTGCAAGGGCATTGGCGTCAAAACCAGCATTAATATTAGCAGACGAACCGACAGGAAATCTGGACAGTACAATGAGTACAGAAGTGATTCGATTGATGAGAATGTTAGCAGAAAAATTCGAGCAAACCATGATTATTATCACCCATGATGAGAGAATCGCCTCTTACGGGGATAAAATTCTAAGAATGAGTGATGGTAAATTAACGAGGGCGGAGTATGAGAGAGCATAAAGGTACGATAAGAAGGCTTGTGAAAAGTTTTGATTGTTCACAACGAAAAATGAATCTTTTACTGGTTCTAACAATTTCTATTGGTATAACTGCAATATTTTTTTTGTTGGGACTAGCCGAAGGGAGAATAGACGCAGAAAAAGTGCAAATTGCCAAAGCAAATGGAACATTAGCAAATGTCACAGTTAAAAACATTTCTTACGAGGAGATAAGTGATGCAAAAAGTTTGGATTACATCGAGAAACAAGGAGTAGTGCAACGAATTGGTGTTTCATATAAGCGAGAAAGTGAACTGGGGTCACAACGAATTGGTGTAGCTACGGTCACAGATAAAAATACATTTGAAGAATTTTATGAAGGTTCTTATAAAACGATAAAAGGGTCGTTTCCCCAAAATGAAGATGAAGTAATGCTATCCTTATCTTATACAAAATGCAAACGATATTGAGGAACTTCACAATGCATATTATATCAATACAAAAATGGAGGTGCTAGAGGAGGGAAGGCAGTATATCAGAGCAGCTAGATATATTCTTACAGGAATAAGCATATTACTTGCAGTTCTAGCTATTATCAACTATTGTAATACAATGATTACTAATATGGTAATTCAAAAACCACAATTTGCAATATTAAAAGATATAGGAATGTCAGAAAAGCAACGAAAGAATTTGGTAATAATGGAAGCGAGTATTTATCTGCTAGTTACAGTACCGTTAGTTATAGTTAGCAGTAGCGTACTGATTGTAGTTGCAAACATTTTCTGGAAATAGCAAATATAGACTTAAAAAGATAGGAAGAAAAATCCTTCTAGTTCTTGATTAGACATCAAGCGACTAGGAGGTTTTTTATGTACAATAATCACTGTCACTTTACAGTCACTTTTAGGTTTTATACTTCAAATATAACAATAAAGGAGA
>CAYJGW010000134.1:0-2956 GCA_964369425.1 uncultured Lachnospiraceae bacterium | reverse complement strand
GTTATCAAAAGTAATAGCATAATAATACCAAATGAAAATGAATATAGAATTATTGACAATATGGATAAAGCAAGACCGGTTTCTATTGTCGTTATTATAATTGAAAGTACTGTTGACATTAACGCTAACAAAGTAGATGAAACAATAGAAATAAAGGTTTCCCCCACAACTTGCTTCTCGATTTTTCGTTCGCTGTCAATCCGTCCGATTAAGATAGCTGCAAAACCAAATAAAATAGTAAAAATTAATGAAAAAACAGTTGTTAGAATTTCAGCTAACATAGAACTTATATAATGTGAACTTCCACGAGAGTTAATTTATCGTGGAAGTTCACATTATACAGTTCCACTCTGAAATTACAATAGAGCAGAAGATAAATGAGGAGGAATGGAAGTAAGAGTAGGTAATGTTAGACGAGATTTACGCTGCATTTTACTTGGTGTTTTGAAAAAAAACTGCAAAATAGAATAATACATTGACTCTCGAGTATAATATATGTATACTATTATTTAGTATTTTGTGTATTTATTGCAGAATGGAGGGAAATATGTTATTAGAATTTAAAACTCAAAATTATAAATCTTTTTCTGAGGAAACAAGTTTTTCAATGACCCCTGCACCAAAGCAAAAAGGGCTTGATTATAGTCTTTTATCTAAAAAAGTGAAAAGTAAAACTTTAAAATCTCTTTCATCTTCTGTTATTTATGGTCCCAATGCCTCTGGTAAAACAAATATCATCGGAGCTTTGGATACATTTAGAGCAATAGTATTAAGAGGTAACATTCGTAATTCCGAGGAAAAGTCTTCGCCTAATGCAGCTTCATATAACTTAGAACTTATTCCTAATAATAAACATAAAGATGAGCCTGTTTCTTTTTCTATTAGTTTTATTGAAAATGGACTTAAATTTGATTACTCCGTTGTAATGAATTTAGGGGATTTTCTAAATGATGACAACCAAAGAAATATTGTAAGCGAGAAATTTAATGTAAATGGTGAGATAGTGTTTGACAGAGATGATAAGCTCTCTTTGGGTAACTTTAAAAATATTAAAAGTTATGTTTCTGTTAAAAGTACAGATAAAAGCGTATTTGAAATTGCTGAAAATAGTTTAAACAAAGAAGAACTATTTCTTACAAATGGCTTTAAACTCATTATAAGTCAACAACTTGTAAAAGAGATTACTGACTGGTTTAAAGATAAGTTGATGGTGATTTATCGTGCTGACTCTTTGCAGATCATCAGAAGATTTGTTGATCCTCAGAAAAAAACAGTTTATGTAGAGCAAACGACGAATAAAGCAGCTAAAGAGTTCGGTATTAGCTCCAACGATTTAGGATATGTAGTCAGTGACGATGAAACTGAGGCGAAGCTATGCTCTCTATTCAAAGACATTGAAACAGGTGAGACATCGGTTCTTGCTGCTGATATTTTTGAATCTTATGGTACTGTAAGGTTTGTAAATATATTCCCACTTGTGATTCGGGCAATCTTAACTGGTGGCACTTTAATTGTAGATGAATTTGATGCATCTATTCATCCAATGGCACTTATGAGTATTATCAATGTATTTCATAATGATGATATCAACAAAAAGGGTGCTCAATTGGTTTTTAATACCCATAACCCAGTGTTTTTAAACTCGAACCTATTCAGACGAGATGAAATAAAGTTTGTAGAGCGAGATGATGAAACAGGGTTTAGCTCACTTTATTCTCTTTCTGACTTTGGAACAACTGGCGAAAAGGGTGTTCGTAAGCACGAAGATTATATGAAGAACTACTTTGTAAGCCGCTATGGCGGAATCAAAGATGTAGACTTCTCCTCTATTTTTGAAGAACTACTTGAAAATGGAAGTGAGGTGTAGAATGGCTAAATTAAAGCAAAGCAATAAATATTATTTCACAGTTGAAGGTGAAACGGAAAAGTGGTATTTTGATTGGTTGCAAAAAACAATCAATGAAACCGAAACAGCAAAATTCAAAGTGAGCTTTGACTGTAAAATACAAAAGAATCCTTTAAAAAGAGCAAAGACACTTAATCTTACGAGCAAAACAGAGGTATACCATATCTCAGACTATGAAAGTAATGATTCAGTTCATGACAAAGAATTCAAGGATACTATGGATAATCTCAAACAGGCAAGCTCTCTTGGTAGGCAAATAAGCTATAAATTTGGATATAGCAATTTTACATTTGATTTATGGATGATATTACATAAAACAAATTGTAATGCTCCTTTTACACATCGTAGCCATTATATTAAACCAATTAATGATGCTTATGATGAGAAGTTCGAAAATATGAATCAGTATAAGCATGAAGCAAATTTTAAAAGAGTGCTTGGTAAATTGACTCTTGATGATGTGATTTCAGCAATAAATAGGTCGAAAGCGATTATGGACAGAAACCAAGAAAATGGTTATGTCCTACGGCATTATAAGGGATACAAATATTATAAGGAAAATCCATCACTTATGATTTGGGAGCCGATTGAAATTATATTGAAATCATGTAGCTTGCTTTGAGAACTGAATTGAGAGAAGTATATGGCAATAGTAAAACCTCCTATTACACAAGAAAAAATTGATTTTGCTATTGCTGATTATGTAAGAGATATCTTTAACAGTTTTGCAGGAGATGGGAGTTTTTCGTAGGAATGGAGCATCATAAATTGGATATTTATCCGTCGCTCAGAGAGAAAGAACCATTTGTTAATGAGCTATGGCTCATAGATAATTCCCTTATTGAGAACCTAGAGTAGAATTTATGAGTCAGAGGTTAAAAAGATAATATTAGAGTATATATTCCGTTAGATATAAACAAGAAAGCAATTTTTAAAAGAATAGATGCTGTAATTTATCATTACGGTGAAGCAGATGAGGAGAATAAATTTTGTTTTGAAGCAGATATTGAAGCAATTTTATCGCAGGTAGAAATATATAATCAAATTTGG
>CAYJGW010000133.1:0-2962 GCA_964369425.1 uncultured Lachnospiraceae bacterium | reverse complement strand
GGAATGGCAAAAATTATATACAGAGGAAAGTTTGATGAAAATACGGATAATCTTCCGCATAACCCGCATAAATCAGGAGCAGAAAGATTCAAAGAACCTGATGATTTAAAGAAAGTTGTCGTCATTGTGAATGTTGTTGCTATAGTTTTATTTGCAATATTAGCTATTGCGACGATTATTATACTTAAAATCAACGACATAACTTTAAGATTTAGTTTTTGGGCAGTAATATTACCTATGCTAACATTATTGCCGCATGAATTCCTTCATGCTATTTGCTTTAAAGAGGAAGCTTATGTGTATACATATTTTAGTAAAGGTATGTTATTTGTTGTTGGACCTGAAAGTATGAGTAAAGGCAGATTTATTATGATGTCTCTTTTGCCGAATATTATATTCGGCTTCATACCATATTTAGGATTTCTTATCAATCCTTCATTGATCGCTTTAGGTGTTTTTGGGATTCTTTGTATAGCGATGGGTGCAGGAGATTATTACAATGTAATCAATGCTTTAACACAGATGCCAAAAGGAGCAAAAACATATTTACATAAATTTAATTCCTATTGGTATATAGAGTAGAGAGGTAGAATGCATACTACCCCTCTGCTTTTTGATTTATTGAGCTGAAAAATCTATATACTCATCACCCCAAGTTTTTAAAGCTGACAATACAGGAAGAAATTTTTGGCCAATCTCACTTAGTTCATACTCAACTTTTGGTGGGATAGTTCTATATTCTGTTCGGATGATAATGCCATCATGTTCCAGGGATTTAAGCTGACGCGAAAGTGTTGTGTGTGTTATCTCTTCTGGCATCAAGCGCAAGAGTTCATTGAATCTTACTTTTTTTTCAGAAAGCAAGTGTAGAATATATATGGTCCATTTACCAGAAAGAAGTTTTTGAATTGTAACATATGGACATATTCCGAATAAATCTTTGTTAGACATAAAGTTCTCCTTAGGTATCAAAAAAGATAGTAGTATCATAAAAAAACGTACTTCTCTTTTTGTTATTATGAGATTATAATAGCAGTAGGTGAGAAAAAATACAATAGTATTTTTTTAGAATTAGAAAATGAGGAGATAGAATGATGAAAAAATTAGTATGTTCCATTATGGTAGTAAGCTTATTGATGATGACGGTGATAGGGTGCGGAAGTAGCGATGAGAGTTCAGAAGATGTTTTAAGAGTAGGTATTGACTTGAAGTTTTATCCGTTTATGTACTTAGATGAGGAAGGAGTTCCAACAGGTTTTGAGGTTGATATTGCAAATGCTTTTGGAGAATATATAGGTAGGGAAGTTGAAATAGTAAACACTGATTTTGCAATGCTTATACCAGCACTTGATACAGGAGATGTGGATATTATAATTAGTGATATGAGTGCAAAGCCAGATAGAATGGAAAAGGCAGATTTTAGTGAACCATATAGATATGGACGAACCCTTGTATTAGTAAATAAAGAATTTGCAAGTGAGAATAATATCAATTCTGAAATGAGTGAAGAGGATTTTTTTGCAATTCCAGATATAACATTTGCAGGATTATCAGGAACAATAGCTTCAAGTGTGCCTCGTGAACATGGAGTAGAAGTAAATGAATTTACTGAAATAGCCACTGCGTTAATGGAGGTTACAACAGGAAAGGCTGATGCATTAGTAGGGGCAAATACAGTATGGGGTGACCATGCAGCAAATAAAGAAACAACAATTGTTTATGATGGGATTAGTGAAGTCAGCGGTTCGAGCTTTGCTGTGAAAAAAGGTGATACAGAACTTTTAGATAAAGCAAATGCTTTTATTGAATCTATGTATGAAGAAGGCGGCTTTTATGATGTTGCTGGAACAAAGTATGATGAAGGAATTGGTGAGTTTTTACAAAATGATGAATTAGGACTTGAGTACATAATCTATCCAAATGGGAAGGAGTAACTAAATGACTATAAAAGAAATCTATGAAAAATTTGACAAAATAGGTTGCCTTTCATTTACAACAGTAGATGAATGTGGCATACCAGAATCGCGAATTGCACACTTAAGAGCATACGATGATAACGGAATTTATTTTATGACTATGTATACGAAAGATTTTTATACTCAAATGAAACAAACGGGATGGCTTTCTATTTGTGGGCTAAATGCTAAAACACAAGTAGAACATGATGAAAAAGGTTTCCCAATTTTTGAGGGCGGTTATGCTATGCGTATGACAGGTAGAGTAAAAGAAGTGGATATGAAAGAAATAAAAGCAAAAAATAACCCACTTTTTGATTTTTGTATTAAAGATCAAGAAATTTATAAATCTATGGTAGTATTTTGTATTACTGATGGTTACGGAGATGTATTTGACTATGATTTTGAAAAGATAAGTCGCGAGAACAAACTTCAAAGAGAATATTTTTCGTTTGGCGATGCAAAGATAAAAATCAAAGGTCTAACCATTGATAAAGAGAAATGTATATCTTGTGGTGTTTGTAAGAAAAAGTGCTCATTCCTCGCTATAAAAGAAGAGGAGCAGGTATATACAATAGACACTTATAGGTGTGATGAATGTGGAGATTGTTATATGAATTGCCCAGTAAAGGCGATATCTTATAGAGGAGAGAAAAGTGAATAATTATCTAAAATATCTGATAGAAAAAATACACTCAGTGGTTCTGGCTACTGCAGATGATGCTGGCAATCCAGTTACTTGTGTTATCGATATGATGCTAGCAGATGAAAATGGATTATACTTTCTAACAGCGAAAGGAAAATCATTTTGTGAAAGGCTGAAAAGGAACGAAAATATTTCACTAACAGGGTTTAAAGGCGAAGATACTATGTCCTCAAAATCGATAACTATCAGAGGTAAAGCAAAAGAGGTAGGGAGTGATTTATTAGAAAGTATCTTTACACAGAATGTTTACATGAATGATATTTATCCGAATGAGAAAAGTCGAAAGGCACTTACAGTATTT
>CAYJGW010000132.1:0-2990 GCA_964369425.1 uncultured Lachnospiraceae bacterium | reverse complement strand
CCTAAGTATTATTTGCTTAAAGTTAATTATCATAGTAAAATATATCCATTAATAGAAATGTATGATACAAACACATTGTCAAGAGTTATGTTATCAGAAGAAAATTTTGAGAAAGATGCAACCATAACATTTATAGTTTATGCTAATAGGGTAACTAGAGATTTGCAGATAGAGCCGATAAAGATTGTGTATGAGAAAGTGGAATAGGAGAAGTTTATAGGGGGAGCAATCACTAGATTGGAAGTAGCGATGTTTACTTAGGAATACATATTTTAAATTCAAAAAAGGTGCCCACATAGTAAAAAGATTTATTATACTAGTGATTTGTTGTATAATACAGTTGATTTATTAAGTGATTCGAAAGTAGGTTGAGAATCTCGGGTTAATTGTTCTAAACGAGTTAACTAAACGAGTTAACTAAAAGAGTAGATACACCTAAAAGCTTACTAGTGAATAGTCTTGAAGGTTGTACAGGTTCAATAGGAAAGGAGCACTAAATGTCAAGAAATGCAGTTGAAAAGATAGCAATTAGCACCATCAATGAAGCATTGGTTATTACAGAATTTTTGGATCCTTTTCTTAAGGATGGAGACAAAGAGCCAGCATATGATGGAAGCGTCTACATATACGACAACAAGAGCAATGAGAAAGCAAATGCAAAGAAAGTAAATGTACAGGTAAAAGGAAAAACGAGCAGAGTATTCAATAGTGATAGTGTGAGGTATAGTCTCCAAATTGAGGACTTGAAAATTTATTTGAGCAATGGTGGATGCATATTTTTCGTTGTATTATTGAGTGAAGATAAGCGAAAAAAAAGTATATACTATAATGCATTAACACCAGTAAAGATAAAAGGGATATTAGAGCAAATAAAGACGGGAGCAAAAACTAAATCGGTAGTGTTTGAAAAATTCCCAGAGGATAACCGGGCAAAAGTAAATTTGTTTTATAACTTTTTTATTGATTCAAGAAAACAAATGAGTTTTATAAATTGTAAATTACCATCATTGAACGAGTTTAGGGATCATAATAGAGAAATAGAAATTGTTAATACGATAAATGGCTATGGGTATTCGGGGTATAGTAGAGATTTTTTTTTAAACATGATAGGACAAGAGAGCTATTTATATGAGAAAAGGAATGAGATACTCATTCCACTAGCTGATGTTGTGAAGCTGTTAGAAGTTAATGAAGAGATTCAACAAAAAGTTGAGGTTAATAAAAAAACATACTACACTTCATATGTACGTGTACAAAGACAGAAGGATAATGCTATTAGAATAGGCAAGAGTATTGAACTTAAAATTATGCAGAACAGGATTTCTATCGGATTTAAGATGCCATCTACTCTGTTTGATCGTATAAAAGATATAGAATTTGTTATAGCTGCATTTGAAAACGAAAGGTTTTCTATTAACGATATAGAACTAGATATTAGTGCTTCGAATACCAAGGGCACAAGTATTGATTTAGTCTTATTAAGAAATCAGTTGGAATTTTGTAATAAAATACAGCAATTATTTGGCATGTTAAATATCACTGAAAATTTAGATTTGTCCAAATTGACAAAATGCGAAGAACTCCATTTGTGCTGTTTGGTTCAAGCGTTTATTGATGGAGAAGCCATTAAACTAAAAAAAACAGGCGATAGTAGATATATCTATATGAAAATTCAACAGCTAATTATACTGATTTATGCAAAAGAAGAAAATGAAGGATCTTATAAGTATAGATTTCATGATATTTTTAGGGAAAAATGGGCTACAACTTTTGAGGAATCGATGAATGGAAAAGCTAAAGAGCTTTATCCAGTGTATTCAGTGCTTACGAAGGTCGAGTATGAAAAGGTTTCTAATATTGACTACAATGGAATGGTAGAAGAATACAGACGATTTGCAATAAATAATCCAAATGTGTTAAATCAAGCGAATTTGGATGTCTTACAAATGCTTCTAGCGTATGATATTTGTGAGAAAGAGCTTATTCTTAAAACAGCTATAGAGATTATGCAGTGGATTTTGAGCATAGATGTACAAGAGGAAGTGACTAAAAATGTTTATATGATAAATTATTTACAGGCAATTACTAGATCGAGAGCGTTGAAAAGTAAGGAAGAAGAGATATTAATTGATATGTTGACAAAAAAAAATGTAGGCGATGAGATAAATTTTGCGGCATATGTTTTATTGAAACAAAAAAAACTAGCAAAAGCGCATTTGAGAAAGATTAATCCAAAAGATGTAGAAGTTTTGCGTGACTTTCCTATATACAACTTATTTGAAAAATTGATTTAGTTGCAAGAGAAAAAAATCAGAGCTGTAAAGCGAAGGAGAAAATAATTGAAGGAGATTTTAATTGGTGTATTTGCTAGCTTGGTTGCAACTATAATCTGGATAATTTTTACAACATTATATGATGTATCATCAAAAAGAAAGATTGCAATGTTGTTAGAACTTCTTTACGATAGTATGGATAGTTTTGATACAGCAATAGAATTTGGACAAGTAGAAATAGCTGAAATGCAGTGTGATAGAATTATTGAGTATTGTTATAGAATATTTAATGAAATAAAACCTTTGACCTATTTTCCAAGCAAAAGGAAATTTTTCTACACCATACTTTACAATTTGTATTATACAGTAACTTTTTACCGAAGGATTGTTGTAGGCTATGAAAAAGAGCAAGAAAGTGAAGCAAAGTTAAATAGATTTAAGCGGAAATATTATTATACAGTGACCATATATAACTTGAACTCCAATGATGAGAAAAGGAGTTTTTCTATGGTTTCGGTACAGCTTTTGCAATCATTGAATAAAAATAGAGGTGTTAAAAAGGCACTATACAACACAGGGTATATAAGTAAACATAATATTAAAATTCGAGAGACATACATGGATCTAATTGCTCACAGCAATTTTAGAATCAACTTGAAGAATAGATATGATTTAAGAAGAAATTGTTTTACACAAGAGCAATATGAGCGCTATATT
>CAYJGW010000131.1:0-3036 GCA_964369425.1 uncultured Lachnospiraceae bacterium | reverse complement strand
GTGACAGACGAAACGATTTTAGTATTGCAAGGCATTTTAGCAGATGCAGAAGCAGCAAAAACAGAATCGGCAGCGATAAGAGACGAGGCAGCGGCAAGCGCAGCGGCAGCGGTTAATGCTGCTGATTCTCTAGAGACTGTAATACCTGCCAGCTCGTTTCTGAAAAATTACAACGTAGGGTTTGTAGATAGCGACACAGCGGGTTCAGGAAAATATAATCTGATAAAAATAGACAGTTTTGCGAGCACGGTTGATCAAACTATAATCAACTTTAATGCGTCGGGAAGCAATGCAGCTTACTGTTTCTCTATAATCCCCTTGTTGTCAAGTAGTAATTATCATTCAGGGGTGTCTGCTGTCGTCAGCAGACAGGAAGGGTCTGGGTACTCTGACGCGAGGTTTTTTTGGGATCAGTTGTCGTCGAAAGAATCATACTTATATCTTGCGCTGAGAAATACGTTCACGAACAGCTCAGCGATGTCTGTGTTGATATCTACGTGCAAAAAAATATCTCCAGTTTCATTAGGAGCGGTTAGTATTGACGCTTGGTTAGCTGATAACCCTACGGCTGTAGAGGTAAACGAATTGCCGTCTACGGCAACATCAGCGATTGAAGATGACGTTATTTCTTCACTAAGGACTGTAGACGGAACGGAGTATCGAAACGTGCCGCGATCCGGTGCTAAAAATTACGGTATGACAGATGAGCAGTTTAATGATCTGTTTATCCAGCAGCAATCCGCTGCGCTATTCGAGTCGGAGAAAGGAATTGCATTGCAAATAATGGCTGATTTCAATCTAGGAACAGGAGAGCACGAAATAACGGGATCGGATATAGCAGATGTTAGAGCATATGTTCAAAGCATCGATCCGGCTAAGGGCTTGAAAGCAGGTCATTTGCAGCGTGCTAAAATTCCGCGTCCGTCCATATTTGATCGGTATAGCTAATAATGGCGGCTAAAAATTTTCGCTCAACATTGCTAGAGCCGACGAGTGAATTTGCCAAAGGTGATCGCTTGAGATTCACAGCGCTGTCTACATCGGGCAGCGTGTTTAATAGCTCATTTTCTGAGATTGCTATAGGTGATAACGGTCAGTATAGTGTCGACTTGCAATACGGTAAATATCGCATTGATTACAAACCTTACGAGGGATGCTGGCAGAAATTCGCAGATGTTGAAGTAAGCGCAAGAACATTAGCAACAAGTTTGCAGGCGCTTGCGTTATCATCAAAGCCAGTGACAGATGATACTATACTAGCGATGCAATCACTGTTAGCGGATGCTGAAGCCGCAAAGGCAGCAGCAGAAAAAGCAAAGGCAGCAGCAGAGACAGCGCTTGCTGGTATAGATAGCACAGTTGCAGATGTTGAAGCTGGTTATCCGGCATTGCTAGCAGCGCAGCTATCAAAAACAGTGACAGTCAATGCATCGACAGGGAATGATGACGCATCTGACGGCACGAGCGCAAAACCTTACAAGACAATCAAAAAAGCCATTGAGTCGCAGCCGGACACTATTAATCTCAATATTTATCTAACAGGAGGGACGACAAAAGAAACAGCGCACATTATCAATCAAAATATATCACTAGGAGGAAGGAGAGTAACAATAATTCCGTCCGGCAATCATATAATTCTCGACGACTCAATCAACGAGGTTTTTTTTGGTGATAAGGGAAGCTCGCTATTTGTCAGTGAAATCGGTTCAAGTGCGGCACACATTCATGCGTCAACCCCAAAGACACTGCTGTATTGTAACGGTGAATCATCACTTAGTTTCAGCACGTTTCATAGTTCAAAAATTTATCTAGCTGATGCAGCGACATTTACGCTGATAAAAACTAGGTATTACGGTGATCGTGGCGTTAGTAACCTTGATGCGTCTCGCTTGAGCATCGTAACAGCTAACGGGGATGCAGTAACAAATGCCGAGGTTTACGCTGTTGATATTGACATTGCCGGAGCAGTGCTTGTTAATCTCTGGAGCTGTTCTCTAGGAACTAAATTTAACTACACTAGAGGATGGGGCATTCACTCAGTAATCAACGGCTCACTTGTTGTCGTGTCAAATTAAGGAGCAAATATGAATTTAGTGATAAATGGCAATAACTTAATCGGCTTTGACGACAGGGACGAAAGCAAAAAAATACTCACTGAGATGGGCTATTCAGATGCGCAAATAGAAGAAGCGATTTCAGAGGCAATGACAAATGATTTATTTCTTTCCGAGAAATCCATTGCATGGAAAATAATGTCTGATTATCAGCTAGGGCTATACTCAATAACCGAGCAGGATATCACAGACACTAGGCTGTACATTCAATCTATTGAGCCGTTAGCGGTTGCGAGCAATCAAAGAGCGGCAATACCAAGACCGCTGATATTCAGCAGATACAAACGGAATCCTTATGAGCTATAGTGATATCAATTCAAAAATCAAGGCAGCGCTGCAAAGGGCAGCAAGCAAAGTCAGCAAAGGCGGATCAAGTGCCTATCTACTCAAGGAGGCTGTTATTCGTGATCCGCTAAACGGTGACGCGGTAACAGTCGAAAGAATCAGGCTTAACAACGCGATAGTAACGAGTTATGAGCGTGATTTTATCGACAACGAGACAATATTCGCAGGTGATTTGCGGTTAGTGAGTGATAGTGATGTTGAGATAATGCAGGGTGATATCATCGAGATTAACGCAAAAAAACACACAGTTATTAGCGTTGACGACAAGAAGCCTACTGATTTTAGTTTTGTTTATATATCACAGCTGAGGGCAATGTGATGATAAAAGGAGTTGACAAATTAAATGCGAAAATTGATCGGGCATATGCGAGGGCAAATAAAAAAGCACGAGCCGTCATGTTACAGGGGTTTAGAAATATCATCATTGAGTCACCTGTGGACACTGGGCGCTATCGCAATAACTGGGTGTTTTCAAGCGGAAAACTGGACAGCACGGAATACGGAACAAACAAGAAAATAAAGGACAGACCATTTACAGCACTAAAAAGACTATCTCAAGATGTTCCTCTTGTTCTCA
>CAYJGW010000130.1:0-3083 GCA_964369425.1 uncultured Lachnospiraceae bacterium | reverse complement strand
ACATATGATTGCTTAACGCTTTCATCTCGGTAATTGAATTGCCGAGGATTCCCGCCATATTTCCTAAGGTTTGAAGATATTGGAATATCTCCACTTGTTCTACTCCCCTGTATTGAAAGTTTCTTTCTGCGCTAAAGCACAACTCTAACTCTTCTTTCAATTGAGTGTTATTATCGCAAATCCGTAGTTGTCCTGCACATTCATAAATACCACTAAATACCTTTTTATGAATCCCTAAATTCACCACTGGTGAAAACGTAAATGTATTCTCCGATAAAAATTTTGCTATCCTCAAAGAAACTTTATCTGCTTCTTCAAACCTCTTGTTTTCACTACTCGTGCAATTTGTATCGTAATACTGATCCAATAATACTTGTGCTTCTTCAAAAATGACTGCACCCTCAATATTTTCTCTTTGCCAACTTCAATAAATAATCCGTAGGCTCCAATCCCGCAGCCTTATTTACCTTTATTCCTGCATTCCACACAGTACTCTTATGTTTTTTGTTTGGCTCCAATTACCTTACATATCCTTTAAAAGGAGCTTTTTTCATTGCTTATTTCCTATGATTGTTTGTTTAGTTCTTAAATGAAACAACCTCTATTCTCTAATTATAATTGTGCCATTATCGGATTGTAATGTCAAATAAAACAAGTCTTTCAATCTCATTCTTTTTCTTCTTAAATTTGCACATTTGACTCCATCACCGCTCCTTTATATACTGCAAGAGTATAGTAGAAGGAGATGAAATGATTAACTATAATCCATTTTGGAACACACTCAAGAATAAAGGAATAACACAGTATGAATTGATAAATAAGTACAGAATTTCAGCAGGACAACTATCTCGTATGCGAGTGAACAAAAATGTTTCAACACATACCATTAATGTTCTGTGCAAGATATTGTCTTGTCGCGTAGAAGACATAATGGAATTCATTGATGAGGACAACTAATTTATAGACGATTGATTTTTTCTGATTATCAGTCGTCTTTTTTCATAACTGAATAAACATAGAAAAACTGCCAAAAATATTAATATAATTATTTATAGATTGAATATTTGTCAAAGGTGGTGTAAAATAAGTGTATTACTTCGGAAAACACGAAAATATATTAAGATTGGATGATAAAATGATAATAATGAATTTAAATGTTGATAACTTATATGCCTTTAATGACTTCAGCATGAATATGTCGTATCCCAAAAAAATAGTGAAATCACTTATCCCCCACGAGCATTTAGAAAACCGCTTAAATTTCAGATACAAAAAAGTGAATATTATTATGGGTGGAAATGCAACTGGAAAAACTTCAATTGGAAAAATCCTAAAAGATACACTCAATTTCATTGTTTCAAAAGACTCTGAGCGCTTTGATGACTCCATCAATCTCCAAAATAAGAGTGGAAAAATTTCTATGGATTTTGTTTTAGGAAAGGATACTCTGTATCGATTGGATATCAATATCGATCCTACAAAATTTTCAAACCAGAATAGCAAACAATCCTCTTGCTGCGTTAGGCATGTAACCATTAACAAAAATGACAGCTATGAGAAGTGTGCTGAAAAACTAGAAAAAATTCCACAACAACTAAATCAAAATATTGCTCAGGAGTTGGAAAAAATTGATTCCCACTTATTGTCATGGTATTTTACCTTTCCTGATTACGAAAGCAAGGTTCTTGAAGAGAAGAATGACTCCACTTACCTCAAGTTTTTATCCAACACATTAAAGACTTTAGATCCATCGATTCAAAAGATTGAAAAAATTAATGATATCGACAACTCTTATATAATACGAACAGTATCCAATGATATCATTGTTCAAGAAGGACGCATTACAAAACCAGAATTATTATCTAGTGGCACGATATCTGGACTCGATATTGCACATGCCTTATATGTAATCCATAGGGGACATAACTATTTTTATTATTGCGATGAAAAATTTTCATACATTCATTCCGATGTAGAAAAAACAATATTATGTTTTATGATTTCTTGCTTGAAAAATGATAACCAACTGTTTTTTACAACACATAATGCGGATATCTTAGATATTGATTTACCAAAACATTCTTTTGTCTTCTTGAGAAAAGAACTAATAAATTCCGAATATGTGATAAAGTGTGTCGAGGCATCACATTTTTTAAAGCGAAATACAGATTCATTGCGAAATGCAGTTGAAAATGATTTGTTTTCTGTATCGCCATCCTTAGATTTACTATATGAACTAGAAGATATTTCATAATAAAACGAGGTACTAAAGATGAAAAATAAAATTTTCCATTATTATGTGGAAGGCGAAACTGAAGTAAAATTTGTTAGTACTTTGAAGACGGATTTCCAGTCTATTGTTGCTGGAAAAATCGAAAAATTCAATGCTGTAACTAGTAAATTAAATTATAATAGAATCATGAAGCTTAAAAAGGGTACAACTGTTGTGATTGTCATAGATACTGATGAACATGACACGCGACTACTTAAAGAAAACATCCAATTTCTCGAAAATAGTGACATCATCTCAAGTGTTATCTGTGTTACACAAGTCGAAAATCTAGAAGATGAGCTGGTCCGTAGCTGTTCTATACGACAAGTAAAGGAACTAACAAAAAGCCGCAGTAACCGCGAGTTTAAAAAGGACATGATTAATCTTGGTAATTTCGGTCAACGATTAGTAGCGGTGGATTTTGATTTTGTAAGTGCTGGTCTAAGAAGCCCACAGGAAACTTTTCATGTATAGAAAACCAAGCGGATTGCATCCGTAAATAAAACTTTACTTAAAGAGTGGAACATTGCTAGAGTCCAACAAATTGTAACTTTGCTGTTCCTCTATAAAAGAATCGTTACAAGTGATGGTGTAAAGAAAAAAGCTGTGGATAAACTATACCACTTTTCTAAGTGCATGATGCGTGATATAAGCTACTATGATGAAAATGATTTAATCCGAACCAACTTCCTTTTCATAAAAAAAATTATTGACAAATGGTATTGCTGTGAATACAATGAAACTACATAAAAAAACGATTTAATCATTTTGCAAAAGGTGTGCTGATGGCATACCTTTATTTTTTTACTTT
>CAYJGW010000129.1:0-3238 GCA_964369425.1 uncultured Lachnospiraceae bacterium | reverse complement strand
TATATCTTTCAATAGCCTATCAGCCACTAGCTCTTCATGAAAATACTTCAAGGTAGAAAACCTATACTTCTTTGCCGTAAACTCACTCGGCTCTGTAGTCATATACTTGATATATTCATTCAAATAAGCTTTAAATTGATTGATAATAAAATAGTATTTCTTCTCTAGTTCTATATACTCCTTATTATCTATGGTAACCTTCATTCCTATAAAGGATTCATCATTTACAATAACAGCCTTTGAATAATCTAGAGCACTAACAAATGCTGTACTGCGTCCACTATTTTGAAATTTATAGCAATGCTTATGCTTCACATTTGTTCGAAACGGGATCGCATATATATTGCCTTCTATTTTTTCCCTCAATACCAAATGGGGTTTTTCTTTGTTTTGTTCTATTTCCGTAAATATCGCTGGTGAATACTTCAAATAAAATTCTTCTGATAATTGCCTTAATTCATACTCTTTTTTCATTTTTTATCACTCACTTTCTTCTATCATAAAAACCCTTGCAAAAACGCAAGGGTTCATAATCTTCTATCGGGATTTTTTTATGAAGGTGTTACCCTCACACCTCATCTTGAGTCGGGACTTCTTTAAAAAGTGCTACCCTCACACTTTATCTTCGAAGAAAGCTCTCTCTTCTCTCCTATTATTTTACTTTAGCCACACCATTATGTCAACAAAACTCCCATTTATAATAACGGTATTTTGTTCCCTCAACCTTTACTTTCGTATTTCATCTATATGGATTATCTAGCCAATAATCACTGTATCCCTTTGCAATCATAAATTGCCTATAGCGAAAGATCTGCTCGCCTCCAGTAAGGGGGATTCCATCTAAGGTTGTGCTATCATCATATCTGTACACATCGTCTGGCAGCAGATCCATTTTTTCTATTTGCTCACTTCCATACTCGCAATAAAAAACTTCAACATAGTTTCCTCTGATATGTCGTTGCAAGGACTTAAATTGCATACCTGGCTTCAATATTTCTAACAGCAGCTCTACCTCATCTTCTGTCAGATTTGTTGCTAGATGTCTATATTTTATAGCATCTTTCGTTTGCATTATGATTACTCACACTCCTTTACTATTATACTCATTCTCTTGGCGTATCTTATTTACTCTTTCTTAAAAATCTTACTTTTTAGGGATATCACTTGTATTTTCCAGATATACCATGTATCTATTTCAATCATTTTACCACACTACAGATATAAAATAAATATACAATATATCTATAAAGGTGGTAATTTTATGTCTATCAAAAGTGTATCAATACGCATTGAAGAGGAAATGCTTGATAAATTGAGTTTTGTTGCTGATTACGAGGGTCGCTCTATCAATAGTCATATTCTTGTACTAATTCGCGATACTATCAAACAATATGAAGAGCAGCATGGTTCTATTGAAGGAAGTATATCTCCTGCAGTTAATGTAAAGCCTACAAGAAAAAACTAGACAATCAACTTATTTGATTACGCCACCACTGTGTGGCGTGACATGCAATCGCTTCTCTTCGCTCACCTTTATATTTTACACTCTTCCCGTATCTTCACTTCACTATATCTACTCGGATGAGTAATATTTATAAACTTATATTTTTCTATCATTGCTTCACATTGATATATTTCAAATTCCCCTTTATCAAACAAACTGTCAATCAAACGCTTTTCCCATTCACCACTTCTTCCACAAATCACAATATATACTTCGCCTTTAACATTTTTCGACAGAAGATATATCTGCTTCAAGATAAAATCCTTATATTTTTTAGCATAGTGTTCTAGCTGCTCAATATTTGTTGCTGAATACCCTCCTCGTTTATTGATGTTCATATATGCACACTCATTCCACTCTAGCACATTTTCTGACATTTCATTTTGAGCTGCTATCTCTTTTCTAACTATTGAAAAACAGTTCTTATATTTTGCTCCTTTTTCTTTTCCTGTAATTACTTCTTGAAACCAGAAATACTCTGGATTTTGCTTTTCCACATCTTCTTGTACATTCGATTCTTTTCCTACGAATATAATCTTTGCATTACCTTCTGTACAACACCTGCAATCTATGTTTTCATCTCCTTGCGATTCTACTACCAAATTACCATCTCTATAAAATCGTTCTTTATGGTCTTTCAATCCATACTGACCTTTCGGATCAATCGGCAAGGTTTTCTTACAACTTTCTTCGTCCTCTAATCTATGTGCCTCTTTCCAAATATCAAATAGCTTGTCTATACTATCTACATCCTCTAACCCACTTTTACATCCCTCAAATGATTTGTACTTTCTATTGTTCATACCATCCTCCTACACCATTATGTTTAATAAGTTACTCGTACTCCTTAAGCTCTAGATATCCCCTTCCATTATGTACAATATCTGCCCACTCTAATATTGCTGCAAGAACATGTACTGGATCATATGTTGTCTCTCCATTATTTTTTCCCAAATAATGTTTCCCTATATAGCCCACAACTGTTGAATCATCGCACTTTGAATCTCCCATCCTAAAATTTCTTCCATTTCCTTTTTGTGCCTTTCCACCATTGATTTCAAGACACTCTACAATTATATCGAACACTGTATATTCGTAAGGTGGTTTTATTGGTAGGGCTTTTGTTTGAAATGTTTTACCACCATAACTTGCAATTATCAGATAGTCCCTGCCTGTCGCAGAGTAAACTGTAACTTTTTCATTATTCCTTATAAGTTTTTCTTTCACTATTTCTGAAGCTAATCTTTTTTCCATAATCACCCTCCGATTGATTTATTTTCTTTATCATATCACACCCTTGCAGTATTACCAATGCTGAAAATAGCTGACCATCAAATGAAGGTCAGCTATTGTAGCCATCTCATCTCAAGCTACTAATTTCATTAACTGTATGAAGAATGTCAGATAACTTAGTCTTTCTATAGCTATATCTTAGGAGGATTTGCTATCCCGAAATCACCAAGTTCAACTGTACTCTTCTATTATATATTCATTTCGTACTTCCTTTATTTTTGCACGTAAGTGCTATCCTTTTCATTGAGAGACGGAACTGAGTTCCAGCTCTATTTCGATGTTAAGATATCATTCCAGTCTTATCGACTTTAAAAACCTTATCCCCTAGCAATAGTTCGCTAGTAAAGTGCGATGGTCTAAGCAACACCGTAACTAAATCAACAGCTGCACGTTCTGATATAACCATTGGTGAAAACGCAACCCATTCATGAATCGAATTCG
>CAYJGW010000128.1:2203-3288 GCA_964369425.1 uncultured Lachnospiraceae bacterium | reverse complement strand
AAGTCCGTTTATAGGCTCATCCAAAACCAAGAATTCTGGTTCACCTAAGAGTGCGATTGCAATTCCTAGACGCTGTTTCATCCCTAACGAAAAGTTCTTCACCTTCTTTTTCCCTGTGTCGGTAAGTTTAACCATCTCCAACACCTCTGGTATCCGTTTCTGCTCTGGTATCCCTAGATACATACTGTGTACTTTTAGGTTCTCTACTGCTGTCATATTGGGATAAATTGCGGGACCTTCTACAATACATCCCATTCTTGCACGATTTTTTATATGTGCGGCTTCCTCACTTGTTCCAAAAAGTTCCATTTCACCACTCGTTTTTTTCGCCAGCCCCATCATCAAACGTATTAATGTGGTTTTACCTGCTCCATTCTCACCTACAAATCCGTATATATCTCCACGGTTGATCTGCATTTCCACTCCCTTTAATGCAAATCCTGTTTGGTATCGCTTGCTTAAATCTGTTGTCTTAAAAATTATTTCTCTCATATATTTGCATCTCCTTTTGATATTATGATAAACAACAATCTTCAAGAAAACCTAAAGTCAATTCTAAAGAATCTCTAAAGAATTGACAGTTTATATCCCATACCCCAAACAGTTTCTATATACTCCTTATCGGATGCTTGTTTGATTTTTTTTCTAATATTGCTCATGTGTGTATTTATCGTGTTATCATCATAGGCATATTGTTCATTCCACACACTCTCATATAAGTTCTGCTTAGAAAACACACGAATCGGATGTTCAAGCATAAGTTCCAGCAACGCATACTCCTTAGCAGTGAAATTCAAAATGTTATCCGCCACATAAACTTCTTTGGATACTTTATCCAGCAATATTTCACCATGACAGAGTTTCTGACTCGCCACACCGTCATCTCCTAAGCTATATCTGCGTATATTCACTTCGATTCTTGCTAGCACTTCATTTAAATCAAAAGGCTTTGTTATATAATCATCCGCGCCTAATCTCAGCACTTCGATTTTTGTCTGTGTTAAACTTTTAGCTGACATAACTATGACTGGCACTTCGGAAACTTCTCGTAGTTCACGCAAGATTTCATCGCCACTTTTATACGG
>CAYJGW010000128.1:0-2103 GCA_964369425.1 uncultured Lachnospiraceae bacterium | reverse complement strand
GCACTTCGGAAACTTCTCGTAGTTCACGCAAGATTTCATCGCCACTTTTATACGGCAGCATCAGGTCCAAAAGAATTAAATTATAAGTATCTTCCTTCGCTTGCGCTATTCCAGTCACACCATCGCTTGCACTTTGCACACAGAAATTATGTTGTTCCAAAAATCGTATCAGCATAGTGGATATCTCGTTGTCATCCTCTATTATTAGTATTTTTCTCATATCT
The DNA here is from genome assembly GCA_964369425.1 of uncultured Lachnospiraceae bacterium. Taxonomy (GTDB): domain Bacteria; phylum Bacillota; class Clostridia; order Lachnospirales; family Lachnospiraceae; genus CAUPWF01. The sequence goes on along the minus strand of CAYJGW010000128.1, from coordinate 1,879 downwards.
CCTACACCTCCCGCCTATTCTCCTAATGTACTATGGAAGTTCCATTTCATCCTTCATACTAATGAATCCATATTTTTCATATAAAAATCTTCCACTAGCAGTCGCTTCAAGTGTAATATAATTTATCTCCTTCTTCTTGGACTCATTCACTAAAATATCAAGTAATTTATAGGCAATACCTCGTCTTCTATACAATGGTTTCGTATACATATTCATTATATATGCTTTTTTCCCACTTGGATTATGATAGGTAGGCATCACTTCAAAGAAACTGACTGCTCCCGCACCGACAAATTCATCTTTCTCAAACACAAGATAAGCACAATGATTTCCATTCTCCAAATTTTCCTGATAATATCGATATGTTTCTTTCCTTACATGATTCATATCAACATCATCAGTCAGTTGATTTGCTGATTTTAGCACTTCTATACGTACCTCTGTTAAAAAATCTATATCTTCGATAGTTGCTTTCTTATATACAAATTCCATGTAATCTCCCCCTTCATATCAAGTATTGTTATATAAATAAATCACCAACTTTATAAATACTATATCCTTCATAATGATAACTTGCATCAATACCCTTCATATAAATCTCCCTGTTATTTATATCCGCTGTCAGTGCATTTCGTAGCAGATGCTTAATCTCTACATCTTTGATTGGACTTCTTTCCATTGCAAGTAGGTAATCATCTTTATCAACACTGTTCCAATCTACCACCATTTTGATACTGTGCTTTAATATTAAATCAAGCCAAATTCTGGTACTACGACCATTCCCCTCTCTAAAAGGATGTGCTATGTTCATTTCAACATACTTTTCTATGATTTCTTCAAAGTTTGAATGTGGCATTTTATCGATATTCTGTAAAGCTGCTTCAAGATACATAAGTGGTGCAAAGCGAAATCTTCCTTTTGCAATATTAACAGTACGAATCTGTCCAGCAAAATCGTAAATTTCCTCAAATAAATATTTGTGAATATATGATAACGCTGAAAACGTGCCCACTTCTAATGTGTCGAGTATATTCTTTTCAAAGAGCTCATATGCTTTAATTTTACTGAGCCGCTCTTCTACAACAGCAAGTTCTGCTTGCGTCTTTAACCCTAATTTGTTGTCTAACATTTATTTCAACCTCCTACTTCCTTTAAAATATTTTTCAACTATTCAGTCTTGCGATTAAATATACATAAGGCTGTGTTATATTTACAGAGCAACAAGCACATCACTATATAGCCAATCCACCCCACTACATATAAAGTAAGCGAATTTCCTATGTCTAGTGTTGGTTTAATTACCCATGAGTATCCTTCAATTGCGCCTTGTATAAAGTTAAACAAGCAAGAATAAGGTATTAAAAGTAATATCCAAATATTGATCGTCCAAAATTGTTTTTTGGCTATATCTTTCTTTTCCCCATCATATTGCCCAACAAAATATATCATTGTGCCTATCGCCATCAATATTAATCCAACTGCTACTGCGACAGCCGTTTGTTGCTCCTTCCATATCATGAGCGATGCAATCAGACCAATAAAATTAAGTGCCGTACCTGTTACGGCAAAAATTCTCGCATCTGATGCATCTTCTCTATGGCTGTTTTTTTGCTCAATCCCCTTAATTAGATAGTCTGTTGTTACCTCAAAGTAGTCGCTTAATTTCATGATTTTATCAACATCTGGTATACTTTGTTCACTTTCCCATTTTGAAACAGCCTGCCTTGAAACACCTATTTGGTCTGCAAGTTCTTCTTGCGATATTCCCTTTGTTTTTCTTAATTGTTGTATTCTGTCTGCTATGTTCATCTCCTACATCTCCTTTCTGTTATAACTCAATAATAACAAAACCCTTGGTTGCATAACCACCATTTGAGAG
>CAYJGW010000127.1:0-3348 GCA_964369425.1 uncultured Lachnospiraceae bacterium | reverse complement strand
AACAATTTGCATTGAAACAATGCTTTTTGAATTCGGCTAAATTTTATAAAAAGAAAGGGTAAACAATGGAGTGTATTAGAATAAATGAGTTGTTAGATTTAAATGAGACAATAGGTCGTGAAATTTTTGAAGGTCTAGAGTATCCATGGGAAGCACTGCCAAAGATTAGTAGTTTTGTAGTTGTATTAGGAAGAACACTTGATCCTGAAGTTTATGAAGAAGTAGAAGAAAATATCTGGATTGCAAAGACAGCGAAAATTGCAAAAACAGCGCACATCGATGGTCCAGTGATTATAGGAGAACATACAGAAGTGAGACATTGTGCGTTCATTCGCGGAAATGCTGTTATAGGTGATAACTGCGTAGTGGGGAATTCTACAGAGATTAAGAATGTGATATTGTTTAATAACGTGCAAGTACCACATTATAATTATGTGGGAGACTCTATATTGGGATATAAGTCCCATATGGGTGCAGGTTCAATTACTTCAAATGTAAAGTCAGATAAGAAGTTAGTAACGGTGAAGGCGGAAGATGAAGTGATTGAAACAGGAATGAAGAAGTTTGGTGCGATACTAGGAGATCGTGTAGAAGTCGGTTGTGGAAGTGTGTTGAATCCAGGAAGTGTAGTGGGAAGAGATGCGGATATTTATCCATTATCGATGATTCGAGGTGTGGTACCTAAAAATAGTATTTACAAGCAACAAGGTGAAGTGGCAAGTAAAAAATAAATAGCATTGAAAGAGGAGAAGGATATGGAAAATTTTGTAACATTTGAAATGGAAAAGACAAAACATATTGCATTAGTTGCCCACGATGGGAAGAAAAAAGAGTTGGTTGAGTGGTGTGAGAAAAATAAAGAAATTTTGAAAGGGCATTTTCTTTGCGGATCAGGAACGACAGCACGCTTGATTTCTGAAAAAACAGGTTTACCAGTAAAGGCTTATAATAGTGGTCCATTAGGTGGGGATCAACAAATTGGTGCTAAGATAGTAGAAGGACAAATAGATTTTCTTGTATTTATGTGGGATCCACTTGCAGCACAGCCTCACGATCCAGATGTAAAGGCACTTCTTAGAATCGCAGTTGTGTACGATATACCGATTGCAAATAATTTTTCGACAGCAGACTTCTTATTGAATTCAAAATACATGACCGAAACTTATTACAGAAAGGTTGAGAATTTTAATAAGACAGTTCAGGAACGTGTAGAAAAATTAAAATAAGAGGAGTTAAGGATGACAGTTAAGATTATATTACTAGTTTTGTTTTTTTTATCGATGATTGTAGTTGGTATCTATGCTAGAAAACACACGAAGAATGTGGAGGGGTTTGTATTAGGGGGGCGTTCAGTTGGACCTTGGCTGACTGCTTTTGCTTATGGGACTTCTTACTTTTCAGCGGTGGTATTTGTAGGGTATGCAGGGCAATTTGGTTGGAGATTTGGTGTGGCATCTACCTGGATTGGTATAGGGAATGCTTTGATTGGTAGCTTACTTGCTTGGGTTGTATTGGGAAGAAGGACACGAGTGATGAGTCAACACCTAGAGGCGAAGACGATGCCAGATTTTTTTGGGAGACGTTTTGATAGTCAGAAGCTAAAGACAGTTGCATCTGCGATTGTATTTATCTTCTTGATTCCGTATACGGCTTCTATTTACAATGGGTTGTCAAGGTTGTTTGGGATGGCCTTTGATGTTCCTTATTATGTCTGTGTAATCGGCATGGCATTTTTTACAGCTGTCTATGTTATTTTAGGTGGTTATATGGCTACGGCTATCAATGACTTTATTCAAGGGATTATTATGTTAGTAGGAATTGTTGCAGTGATAGCAGCTGTACTAAATGGACAAGGTGGTTTCATGAATGCGATTGGAGAACTGTCAAACATTCCAAGTGATGTTGCAGTGACACAAGGACAAGAAGGGGCATTCACTTCATTTTTTGGACCAGATCCTCTTAGTTTATTGGGTGTAATTGTATTGACATCGCTAGGAACCTGGGGGCTTCCGCAGATGATAGGGAAGTTTTATGCCATAAAAAATGAAAAGGCGATTAATACAGGAACTGTGATTTCAACAATCTTTGCTCTGGTTGTGGCTGGTGGATGTTACTTTTTGGGTGGGTTTGGTCGTTTGTTTGAGAACGATGCCTTATATGGCGGTGAAAATCAAGCTATTATATACGACAGTATCATACCATATATGTTATCCACGTTATCGGATGTGTTAATTGGAATTGTAGTAGTGCTTGTATTATCAGCATCCATGTCAACATTATCTTCCTTGGTCCTTACTTCTAGTTCTACATTAACATTGGATTTACTAAAAGGGAATATAGTGAAAAAGATGACAGAGCGACAACAAGTTATCACGATGCAAGTATTTATCTTTGTGTTTATTGCCATATCTGTTGTCATTGCGTTAGATCCAAACGCATTGATTGCGCAGTTGATGGGGATTTCATGGGGAGCATTAGCAGGAGCATTTCTGGCACCGTTTTTATATGGACTATACTGGAAAGGTGTTACGAGAGCGTCGGTATGGGTTAGTTTCATTACAGGTGTTGGGATTACTGTTTCGAATATGGTGTTTGGGTTTATTGATTCGCCGATCAATGCAGGTGCAATTGCGATGATCGCAAGCTTGATTGTATTGCCAGTAGTTAGTCTGGTTACACCGAAAATGGATAAGAAAAAAGTGGATGATACATTCGAATGTTTGGAAGAAACTGTTGTAATTAGCAAAAAAAGGTCATTGAGTGAGTGATGCACGAAAAATGGTACAAAAAAAACGACAAAAACAATTGATAAGGTAACTTGAGGGTGGTACAATATTAGATAGCAAAATTACCATTTTTAATTTACAAAGGGGAGAAAAGTAATGAATATTAGTAAACTGCATTCCGGTGGAATGCGTACGATTGCACTTTTGTTAGCCGTAGTGTTGCTGTTTAACACAGTTGGAATTCAAGGTTTGGCAAAAGAGAGTAACCAAGAAACTACAGCGACGGAAGTTGAAGTAGACACGAGAGAGAGTGAAAGTCAGTCGCAAGAAGAAGTAGATTCAGACGAAGTACAAGAATCAGAAGAAGAATACAAGGAAACGGTGACGGAAAATGAGACAGCAGAGTCTGTCGATGAGAGCGAAGGCTTAGCCGAAACAGATTCTGCCACTAATGCGCCGGTAGAGGAAGAAGCAAGTATACAAGAGACTGAAGCGCAAGAGATAACAAGTTCAGTTCAAGCAACGTATGAAGAGGTGATTGAATATACATATGTAGAATATCCGGAAGTAGAAGCTGGAACTTCTCAAAATGTGGTTATAGGAATGCTAGATCAATCAGCGC
>CAYJGW010000126.1:0-3497 GCA_964369425.1 uncultured Lachnospiraceae bacterium | reverse complement strand
GAAAAAATCAAAGCGATTAAGTTGGAACAGGAATCTGTAAAATCACATAGCTCCGATACTCTAGCACCCGATAGTAGTATTACAGATGATGATGTCAAACAGTATGGATATACAGCTGAAGAACTACTGCATTTAAACCTTGATAAGGCACTAGAGCTTCACAACGAGGATTTAACTATTTATGCCCTCTATCCGGATAATACAGAAGCAATGTTGTTTGATGTGGATGAGTTAAAGCAGCATACGGGTTATTTTGGAATTGAACGTGTAGATTGGTTGAACTTTATGAAGTTAAAGAAAATGCAGTGCTTACAATGGGGATTATCAGAACTAGAAGAAAAAACATTTTTAGATAACAAAGAAGATAGTTTTGCTATCTATCAAGTAAAGTCAGGAGATGATTTTAGAGATTATCACTTTTGCAGTTCAAAAGAGCTAGAACGAATGGGTAAAGATATTTCAAGAGATCATTACAACCTTATATATACTGGAGAACTACAAAAGGTAAGCAGCATAAATCAAACATTAGAATCCTTGTACCATGATTTCAATGTTGATAGACCAGAGGATTTTTTAGGGCATTCCATGTCCGTCAGTGACATCATTGCTATCAAAATGAATGGTGTAGTATCTTCTCATTATGTAGATAGCTTTGGTTTTAAAGAAGTTGAAAACTATCTTAAGACAGCTGAATTATCCACAGAGCAAAACTTAAATCAAATAGATGGTGTCCTAAACAATGAATCTATTGTTGGTAAAACAAATTTCTATGGATTTGAGCGTAAATCAGTACTAGCCGAATTAAAGGCAACACCGTCTATAGAACACAAAGAAAAAGATAACATAACTAAAAATAAAGAAATGGAGCGATAATATGATGAAATTTACAGTGGAAGAAACCAACCTTATGTGTATTTATGGAGCTGATGCAGAAGCAGAGTCTTTTGTGCAATCAAAGAATAATCTTATCACTTCCCTTGAAGATATGCAGGAATATATCTCAGATGATGAAGTCGAGTTAAGCGAACTTACAACATCAGTAATAGAGAAGCTAAAAGCAATGAGCAATGCAGAGTTTGAAGAAATCAAAGAGGAATTAGTTGCAGATTTTGAATAGTAAGAATCTGTACAACTACCCCCTATCATGAGCAGTTAATGATATATGCCCCAAAGTCGAAAATTGATAGATCGGAGGAACGCTAATGGAAAAAAGACTTAGAAATATTCGCTTACAGTGTCGTGTGACAAGTGAAGAAAGGAAATTAGTAGAACGTAATATGAAGGCTTTAGGCACAAAAAATTTGGAAGCCTATCTTAGAAAAATGGCAATTGATGGTTATGTGATTCAGCTTGATACAACAGATGTACGTGAGCTGGTAAAGGTGCTTCGGATTACATCGAACAGCCTAAATCAACTTGCAAAAAGAGCAAATGAAACGGGAAATGTTTATCGTGATGACATTGAAGATTTACGAAAGAGCTACCATAAATTATGGGGTGTAGCTGAGGAAATCATGATAAGACTTGCAAGTATTTAACTTCGTCCCAATTTGGGACAAAGTAAATAATGAGAGAAAAATGCTTAGAGAATATTGACAAACTCGACATCATAATCTCTTATGGATATACTCAAGGTGTAAGATAACTTATTTAATTTGGAGGGATAAACTATGTTAAGAGTAATAAGAATACCACTAAAAATAGTCCTTGTACCTTTTCTATTGATTTTCAGTTTTGCGTTATTTTTATTTGAACATATCTTCGGATTGATAGCAGGTGTCGGCATGATTCTGTCTATTGTATTTGGTGTATTTGGGATCTATTGTGTCTGTGATCCTGTCTATCGATGGTCAGCAGCTCCTGCGTTAATATCTGCGTTTTTAATTTCTCCTTTTGGAATCCCATTAATCGGAGGTGTGCTACTTGTAGGAGCAGAGAATTTTAGAGATTGGTTGAAAAAAATCTAAGTGTAGCGAAAAATAGGACGGTAGCATAATCGCTATCGTCCCTACTTTTTGCTCGAGATACCCAAAATATAATCAGCAGAAACATCATAGAACTCTGCTAACTTTACAATAAACCTTGTAGGAATCTCACGTTTTCCAGTTTCATAATTACTGTATACTCTTTGGTCAATACCAAGTATATCAGCAACTTGCTTCTGCATTAAATCTTTATCTTCTCTTAAATCTCTTAATCTTTGATAATACATATATTTGCACCTCTCTTAATATTATATGTACTATCACATGATAGTATTGATTTTACTATTGAATGATAGTAAGATATATTTAAGGCAATTGATACAGCCATTATTTTTTTAGGTCATAGGCATATTTAAAAGGAAATAATTTGAAGGGGTGAAGATTAAAACATAGTGGGTGAATGGATGATTATGGAAAACGATATTCATAGATGGGAATTGTTCACTCTTATAGAGGGAGTTTTGAAATCTTTGGTGTATGCAAGACGTAAGAAAAAGTGTATAATGGATTGCTCAGACAGATTACTGCAAAGTAAAATCCAAAAAATAGTGGGAAGAATTGTTCCAAGAAGGAGTTGTAATGGAAAGATTTGAGTATTATGGCTTTCAAGAAAAATTAAAAATAGAACAAGAAATTAACCTTGAATGTCAGAATGATAAGAAAGATTTAACAAGAGTGGATGGGAAGACCTATACCAATTATATGTGTGACTATAATGAGCTGAAAGCAAAACAAATCAGGCGAACTAAGAACCAAGAAAAGGTAGATCAGTTTGAAAAGTTCTTCAAGGTATTGCCACAATATGCAAAGGATAATGAGTTCGATGTGGTTGTAGATTGGTCAGAAGATGAATTAAATGTTACATTAAAAATTACGACAGATTATATTTATGGGGATTGCACCAATGAATTTGGAAAGGCATCTGCGCAGTTTCTAAATGCCTTATTTAGAGCTTATCCAAACTACATTTTAAGTGCGGAGGACAGTGTTATGACATTTACATTCTTTATTCATTTATATGATGAAGAAGATACTGGAGAGCATAATGATGTACTAGAACAAATAGCAGCAGTTATGAAGGATATTTTAAAAGAAGATCATAAAACTGAATAAATGAAATGATGATGACTACTCTTACGGGTGGTCATTTTTCTTTGGAAAGGAGAGTTTAGTGGCAGTAACAAGACTTATTGCAATGCACCAAAACAAAGGGAAAAGTATTGCTCAATGTCTAGGCGATCGGCTTGACTATGGAGCCAATCCCCAAAAAACAAATGATGGAAAATATGTATCATCTTATGAATGCAGTCCTGAAGTTGCACAAGGAGAATTCATGCTCGCAAAACGCAGGTATGAAGACATCACTGGCAGAAAGCAAAAGAATAATGTGATAGCTTATCAGATAAGGCAGAGCTTCAAAGAAGGCGAAGTGACACCCGAACTTGCAAATAAAATAGGCTATGAATTAGCCATGAGATTTACAAAGGGCAAGCATGCTTTTGTCGTAGATAC
>CAYJGW010000125.1:0-3573 GCA_964369425.1 uncultured Lachnospiraceae bacterium | reverse complement strand
TCATAGGATATTTCATTTGTTACTTTACTCTTATTCCATTAAAAGCTACTCCTTTCTATAAGTTATAATTATAAATTTCATGTGCATTGTATTGATTATGCACATATTTTTTTGCTATAATGAATATACTAATAGCAAAGGAGTTGATTTGATGGCTACAACAAATATTACTATTAGCATGGACGCAGATCTCAAAAAACAAGCAGAAGAACTTTTTTCTGATTTAGGTATGAATTTAACTACTGCCTTTACTGTTTTTGCAAAACAAGCAGTACGGGAGCAAAAATTGCCTTTCGCAGTTTCAAGAGCATATAATGCTGACACAATTCAAGCACTTGAAGATGCACGAAATGGTATTGGTTTAAGTCCTGGCTTTTCCTCTGTTTCAGAACTGATGGAGGAATTAAATGCTGACGATTAAATACCAAAATTCTTTCAAAAAAGATTTTAAACTTGCCAAAAAACGGGGTTATGATATTAGTAAACTTGAAAGCATTATCACAATGCTTGCTAATAGGCAACCATTGCCACAATCTAACAAAGACCATAATTTGATCGGCAATTATGAAGGTTGCAGAGAATGTCATATTTCCCCCGATTGGCTGCTAATTTATGAAATAATTGAAAGCGAGTTGATTTTGCACCTAATCCGTACAGGAACACATAGTGACTTATTCTAACTCACACCCCTATCCTTGCAATTATGCTCTCACTCTCAACATCTTCTTTGCATAACTGTTACTTTGGGTTTTTCCCATACTAGATAGCTTTTACATACACTTGATACAACAAGCTTTCCCAAAGAATGTAACACCATATGCCAGTATATCTGTATATCCTTTCGCCTGCATCCCTTCTATATATCTCTTCTCTTCAATCTGGCGTAATTAGAGTGATGTCATATCCTTTTGCTCTATTTGCTCCTTTACCCACTCCATAATCTGCCTTCGATATACCGACTTCACTTCTAGATTTGGAATCTCCAGTGTAAGAACTACTTGCTCCTCATCAATTCTCTGGTCCACCTTTTTTAGATAGCCAGTGAAATACAAAAAGTTCCATAAGTTGTTATTGTCCTTATGTATATCTGCATACGTAATATCTTCATGGATTGGCTTCTCAATACTTCCACCTTGCACAAGTTTTTCTAATTCTGCTTTCGTTTCCCAGTCCGCCTTCACAATTAAATCTTTTATAATGCTATTGGAACTCGTATTAGACCAATATGGTTGTGGGAAGTATTCGTCATCTTCTAATGCGGTTGATACATACTTAATCACAGTCCATGGATTGTACACCTGCTCATTCCCGAATACGTATCCATTGTACCATTCTCTTATTGTTTCTACATGAGCTTCCTTGTCATAATACGCTAGCATTCCTTCAACTTCTTCTTGTGTAAAACCAAAATATTCTCCATATCCTGGCGTCTGGATGGAGATAATATTCAGGTTATTCAATCCTGTGAAGATACTCTCCTTCGTAATTCTTAGACATCCTGTTATTACCGCAAATGCCAACGACTTATTGGTCTTCAATGCCAGACTGAGAGTTCCTCGAATAAAACTAATCATCTCATTATAGAACCCTCTGAAATAAGCATTCTCTAATGGCACATCATATTCATCAATCAGAATAATTACCTTCTCTCCATAGACCTTTTCCAAGCACGCACACAAAAAAGCAGTAGCCTCCTTAAATGCTCCATGGTTGCATCGCACCCCCTTCTTCAGCCGGTCTACATGTACGCGCAAAGATATTCAAACACCCTTTTTGCTCTTTTAGTGGTGGGCAAACCCACATCTTTTTTCTTTCTTCCAATTCTTCATCTGACACTAGCAATGAAACCTCTCCATTGGGAATATCTATCACAATCTCATCACCATCGTTAACCAATGCAATGGTTCCACCATCATAAGCTTCTGGAGATACATGTCCGATAATTGCCCCGAAGTTGAACCCTGAGAATCTAGCATCAGAGATTAGTCCTACACTTTTATGTAATCCTAGTCCAATTAAGGCGTCAATGCTCAGCATTAATTCCTTCATTCCTGGTGCACCTTTACACCCTTCATATCGTATAACAATAATGTCGCCAGGTACAATCGCTCCTGATTCAATCGCTTCAAATGCATCTCTGTCCGTTTCATACACTTTCGCTTTTCCTTTCATGTACTTCACTTCTTCAGGTACTGCTGTGGGTCTTACTATTGCGCCATTTGGAGACAAATTTCCTCGAAGTATCTTTAGTCCTGGTTCGTTGAACAACGGCTTTTCTAGGGTATGAATCACTTCATTTTCTCTTGCTTCCACTTTTGATAAATACGTTTTCCAAGACTCGCCAATCATCATTGGTGTTTCAGTATACAATTTGCTTTCAAGCATCTTCATTACATTTGGAACCCCACCTGCATAGTGGAAATCAACTACGGTGTAAGGACCGCTTGGAATCACTGCGTTTATACAAGGAATTTCTTTTGCATAATGTTCAAAATCCGCTAATGACATAGGAATACCTAGTTCGTAAGCCATGGTCAAAATATGTAATACAGCATTCGTTGATCCTGCCACTGCCATATCAAACATGATTGCATTCAATAACACTTCTTTTGTTATGAGTTCTGATGGTTTCCTTCCTGATTTTGCTAATTCAACTGCATACATCCCCGCTTCTCTTGCATCACGAAGTTTTCTGTTATCTGAGGCTGGCACTGTCCCAGTTCCTGGTAGTACAAGATTAAACACTTCCCCAAGCATCTGCATTGTATTTGCAGTTCCCATCGATGGACACGCTCCAAAGGAAGGGCATACGCATCCTTCCATTTGATCCAATTCTTCTTCAGAGGCTCCTGAGAATCGAGCAGCATCTAAATCAGCTTCTACGACTGTTTTTCCTGCGTATGTTCCCGCTTGCATTGATCCGCCTGTTACTACCATGGATGGGATATCCACCCTTGCTGCTGCCAAATAGCAACCAGCAATAATATTGTCACAAGAAGCAATCATTGCCAGACCGTCAAAATTATGTACTTTTGTTACAAATTCAATTGACATTGCTACAATATCTCTTCCAACTTGCTCATATTTTAACTCTTCTGCACCATTTGCAACATTTCCGCAGGTTGCTGGAATTCCAAATTCTACTGGCACTCCACCTGCTGCCCAGATTCCTTGCTTCACTGCATCTGCTATCTGTCTTAAATGGGCTGATCCTGGTGATCCCTCCATAAAAGAATTCGGGACACCAATGTGTGGCTTATTTTTGATATCATAATCGCTATACCCTGCTGCCTTCATCATAACGCGTCTATGTGCCGCTTCTTTTCCGTTCCAAAATTCTCTGCTCATATCTCCCTATCCCTCCTATTTTCTTTTACTCGTTCCACACTAGTCCTACGCCTGCTTTTAATGCATTTTCATAAATTCGATTCGCTGCCATTAAATCTTGTGCACCCATTCCTACTGTTTCAAATACAATAACTTCCTCCTCATTTTCTCTACCTACTAATTCCCCCTTAATTACATTTCCAATGTCTCCAGTAAAGTCTTCTTCTGTGATTGTTCCTTGCTCTA
>CAYJGW010000124.1:0-3583 GCA_964369425.1 uncultured Lachnospiraceae bacterium | reverse complement strand
TTAAAAATGTCACTCTTACTAGCTCTGATACTGGAATTGGATTACTTAATATGAAGGAACGAGTGCGCACACTTAATGGAACGATTAACTTTAGTTGGAATAACGGATTCCAAATCTTTATCTCAATACCCAAAAAGGAGACACAAAAATGAGAGTATTAATCATAGATGACGATATATTTGTTACAAATTCTTTGAAAACTATTTTATCTACAGACCCTGAGATAGAGGTGTGTGGAGTTGGTCATGATGGAAAGGATGCAATCTCCCAATTTAAAGACCTAAAGCCGGATGTTTTATTGATGGATATTCGAATGAAGGAAATCAATGGACTAGATGCTGCCCAGGAGATATTAAAGAATGACAAAGATGCAAATATTTTATTACTTACTACATTTTCTGACGATGAATATATTGTAAAGGCTTTGAAACTTGGTACAAAAGGGTATATCTTGAAACAAGATTATGAAAGCATTCTACCTTCTATCAAAGCAGTTTATTCTGGACAAACAGTCTTTGGTACCTCCATCGTTTCCAAGATACCTGGTCTTATCAATAACTCAGACGCTTTTAACTATGCAGATTATAACATTAGTGAACGTGAATTAGATGTAATCCGAGCCGTTGCTGACGGATTGAACAATAAGGAAATTGCTGCACTCTTATACCTAAGCGAAGGGACAGTGCGCAATTACCTCAGCATCATACTGGAGAAATTGAATTTGCGTGACCGTACACAGTTAGCAGTTTTTTATTATCAAAATCTTTAGATAATAGCAACTTAAAAAGCAGTAGGAATTTCCCCCTACTGCTTTCATTCTCTCGCCTCTTCTGTTATTAAAGATAGTACTTCGTCTATAAGTAGCCTCCCTTGTTTGGATAACCTCACTTCATCTTCTCTTATCCTCTCGACTAAAGTTTTAAACTCTTTTCTCTCGCACTCTTCCCTTATCATTTCTTTAAAAGAATTGTTCGGATTTGGTTTATTCAACATAGTAAGGGGTTTTACAAAACCTGATTTCGTCGATTTACTCATTAGACCACTCCTTCCTTCTGAGAAAGTATTTCCTATAGATAGTTAAACAATCTTTTGATAACTATACTTTTTTTATCGACTTTACTCTCCAAAAGTTAAGGAAAATTTTACAATTACAACAAGGAATTTCCTTCTGCCTTTAATTGGTAAAAGACCGTATCAAATTCCAAAGACTTTTCTTCACAAATCTTCTTTACATCTTCATATTCAGGATAAGCATATGTTTTCCCATTATGCTTGCAGATTTTAAAAGTGCACACTCCTAGAGTAGTTTCAACCTTTTCATAAACCCTTTCTAGCGTTGTTCGTTCACACATATATTTTCTAATTCCAATTGTTGATAGGTTTGAAAATATAACATCTTCCACCGTTAAAACCATCTCTTTATCACAAAGAACCGTTAACATCGTTGCCGGACGATTCTTCTTCATATATATCGGTGTGAAATAAGCATCTTTTGCCCCTATCTCTAGTAATTTTTCCATCGTATATGCAAGTGCTTCTCCTGTGCAATCATCTATATTTGTCTCTAGCACCATCACTTCATCTCTTTTAACACTTTCATCCATATCTTCGATTAGCATTGCTCTTAAAATATTTGCATTTTTAAAGTCTTTCTTTCCACAACCAATCCCTACTTTTTGGATACTATAATTTTCTGGCAATTTTTCTACATTTTTAAGGGCTGCTGCTATTGCAATCCCTGTAGGCGTAATCATCTCTCCACGATTATCTGTAATTCTTATCGGTAGCCCGCGTACTTTTGCAATATTCACAACTGCAGGCACTGGTACTGGCATGACTCCGTGTTGACACTTTACGTAGCCTTGCCCTTCGTAAATCGTTGACACACAGACTTCATGAATATCTAAATTATCAATACAGACTGCTACTGCTACAATATCTACAATCGAATCTACTGCTCCTACTTCATGGAAATGCACCTCATCCTTTGGTATACCATGAGCCTTTGCTTCTGCATCAGCCACGTAGTCAAAGATGTTCTTTGCAATCTTTTTCGCTCGCTCTGTCAGATTACTTTTCTCGATGATTGTTGTAATCATCGGAAGATTTCTATGTTCATGTTCATGGTGATGATCGTGGTCGTGATGTTCATGGTGATGATTGTGGTCATGATTATGGTGATGATTGTGGTCATGATTATGGCTGTGATGATTCCTTTCAAGAATTACATCAAAGTGGCAAGCATCAATTCCACACTTTTTCATTCGTGATACTTCAATTTTATATCCTGTTACAGAAAGACTTTCTAGTGCTTGCATTAATACTGCTTTCTCTGCTCCCAAGTCTAGCAATGCAGACACGCTCATGTCCCCACTGATTCCGCTAAAACATTCTAAATATAATAGTTTACTCATAATTTACCTCGCTAATCTATTGATTTGTGTACTTAAATATCCTGCACCAAATCCATTGTCAATGTTCACCACAGACATACCTTCTGCACAAGAATTTAACATTGTCAGCAGTGCCGATAATCCTCCAAAGTTAGCTCCATAACCAATAGAGGTTGGCACTGCAATCACCGGCTTATCTACAAGACCTGCTAGTACGCCTCCTAGCGCTCCTTCCATTCCAGCGACTGCTACCACACAATTGGCTTTTTGAATCTCTTCCATTTTGGAAAATAATCGATGAATCCCTGCAACTCCTACATCATATACTCGTAATACATTGCTACCAAAAAACTCTGCTGTCTGTGCTGCTTCTTCTGCCACTCTTATATCGGATGTTCCCCCTGTACAAATAGCTACTAAGCCAATTCGCTCCACTTCCTTTGTAACTATTTTAAGGACATTCGAAGTTTCATCAAATATGACATTGGGTACTACTTTTTTCACTGCTTCATATTGTTCTTTTGTCGCCCTTGTCCCAAGTACATCTATTTTTTGCTCATAAAAGCTCTGATAAATTTTCACTAAATGTTCTTCTGATTTCCCACTGCAATAAATAACTTCTCCAAACCCGCTCCGAAGTTTTCTATGGTGATCTATTTTCGCAAATCCCAAATCCTCATAAGGCAGTTTTTTTAGTTGTTCTTCTGCCTGATGAATCTCTAATGTTCCATCTTTTACTTGTTCTAGTAACTGCTTAACGTCCATCATTTCCCCCGCTTTCTTTGATATAGATATCCATGCTTCCACTTCGAAATCCTTCTAAGTCTAATGTTAAATAAATAAGCCCGAGTTCTTTTAGTTTTGCTGCAATCGGAGCAGACTGTTCCATAAAGTTTAAAAACTCTTCTTTTTCTATCTCAATTCTAGCAATATCTCCATGCACTCGGATACGATTCACTTCAAATCCTACACTCTTTAGGTATTCTTCCCCTTGATCAATTCGATCCAATAAGTCAAAGTCTATTTCTGCTCCATACGGTAGTCTTGTAGCGAGACACGGTGCTGATGGTCTACTTGACACTGCCAAACCTAACTCTTTTGCATATTGTCGAACTTCTTGTTTCGTAATCTTTCGTTCAATCAAAGGACTTAGAATTCCAAGTTCTGCTAATGCTTTTATCCCTGGTCTA
>CAYJGW010000123.1:0-3601 GCA_964369425.1 uncultured Lachnospiraceae bacterium | reverse complement strand
TTAAAAATGTCACTCTTACTAGCTCTGATACTGGAATTGGATTACTTAATATGAAAGAACGAGTGCGCACACTTAATGGAACGATTAACTTTAGTTGGAACGACGGATTCCAAATCTTTATCTCAATACCGAAAAAGGAGACACGAAAATGAGAGTATTAATCATAGACGATGATGTATTTGTTACAAATTCTTTGAAAACTATTTTATCTACAGACCCTGAGATAGAGGTGTGTGGAGTTGGTCATGATGGAAAGGATGCAATCTCCCAATTTAAAGACCTAAAGCCGGATGTTTTATTGATGGATATTCGAATGAAGGAAATCAATGGACTAGATGCTGCCCAGGAGATATTAAAGAATGACAAAGATGCAAATATTTTATTACTTACTACATTTTCTGACGATGAATATATTGTAAAGGCTTTGAAACTTGGTACAAAAGGGTATATCTTGAAACAAGATTATGAAAGCATTCTACCTTCTATCAAAGCAGTTTATTCTGGACAAACAGTCTTTGGTACCTCCATCGTTTCCAAGATACCTGGTCTTATCAATAACTCAGACGCTTTTAACTATGCAGATTATAACATTAGTGAACGTGAATTAGATGTAATCCGAGCCGTTGCTGACGGATTGAACAATAAGGAAATTGCTGCACTCTTATACCTAAGCGAAGGGACAGTGCGCAATTACCTCAGCATCATACTGGAGAAATTGAATTTGCGTGACCGTACACAGTTAGCAGTTTTTTATTATCAAAATCTTTAGATAATAGCAACTTAAAAAGCAGTAGGAATTTCCCCCTACTGCTTTCATTCTCTCGCCTCTTCTGTTATTAAAGATAGTACTTCGTCTATAAGTAGCCTCCCTTGTTTGGATAACCTCACTTCATCTTCTCTTATCCTCTCGACTAAAGTTTTAAACTCTTTTCTCTCGCACTCTTCCCTTATCATTTCTTTAAAAGAATTGTTCGGATTTGGTTTATTCAACATAGTAAGGGGTTTTACAAAACCTGATTTCGTCGATTTACTCATTAGACCACTCCTTCCTTCTGAGAAAGTATTTCCTATAGATAGTTAAACAATCTTTTGATAACTATACTTTTTTTATCGACTTTACTCTCCAAAAGTTAAGGAAAATTTTACAATTACAACAAGGAATTTCCTTCTGCCTTTAATTGGTAAAAGACCGTATCAAATTCCAAAGACTTTTCTTCACAAATCTTCTTTACATCTTCATATTCAGGATAAGCATATGTTTTCCCATTATGCTTGCAGATTTTAAAAGTGCACACTCCTAGAGTAGTTTCAACCTTTTCATAAACCCTTTCTAGCGTTGTTCGTTCACACATATATTTTCTAATTCCAATTGTTGATAGGTTTGAAAATATAACATCTTCCACCGTTAAAACCATCTCTTTATCACAAAGAACCGTTAACATCGTTGCCGGACGATTCTTCTTCATATATATCGGTGTGAAATAAGCATCTTTTGCCCCTATCTCTAGTAATTTTTCCATCGTATATGCAAGTGCTTCTCCTGTGCAATCATCTATATTTGTCTCTAGCACCATCACTTCATCTCTTTTAACACTTTCATCCATATCTTCGATTAGCATTGCTCTTAAAATATTTGCATTTTTAAAGTCTTTCTTTCCACAACCAATCCCTACTTTTTGGATACTATAATTTTCTGGCAATTTTTCTACATTTTTAAGGGCTGCTGCTATTGCAATCCCTGTAGGCGTAATCATCTCTCCACGATTATCTGTAATTCTTATCGGTAGCCCGCGTACTTTTGCAATATTCACAACTGCAGGCACTGGTACTGGCATGACTCCGTGTTGACACTTTACGTAGCCTTGCCCTTCGTAAATCGTTGACACACAGACTTCATGAATATCTAAATTATCAATACAGACTGCTACTGCTACAATATCTACAATCGAATCTACTGCTCCTACTTCATGGAAATGCACCTCATCCTTTGGTATACCATGAGCCTTTGCTTCTGCATCAGCCACGTAGTCAAAGATGTTCTTTGCAATCTTTTTCGCTCGCTCTGTCAGATTACTTTTCTCGATGATTGTTATAATCATCGGAAGATTTCTATGTTCATGGTGATGATTGTGCTCGTGACTGTGGTCATGATGTTCATGGTGATGATGGTGGTCATGACTGAGATTGTGATTTTCATGCTCGTGACCATGGTGGTCTTGACTGTGATTCTGCCCTTCAAGGATTACATCAAAGTGGCAAGCATCAATTCCGCACTTTTTCATTCGTGATACTTCGATTTTATATCCTGTTACAGAAAGACTTTCTAGTGCTTGCATTAATACTTCTTTGTCTGCTCCCAAGTCTAGCAATGCCGACACGCTCATGTCCCCACTGATTCCGCTAAAACATTCTAAATATAGTAATTTACTCATAATTTACCTCGCCAATCTATTGATTTGTGTACTTAAATATCCTGCCCCAAACCCATTGTCAATGTTCACCACAGACATACCTTCTGCGCAAGAATTTAACATTGTCAGCAGTGCCGATAATCCTCCAAAGCTAGCTCCATAACCAATAGAGGTTGGCACTGCAATCACCGGCTTATCTACAAGACCTGCTAGTACGCCTCCTAGCGCTCCTTCCATTCCAGCGACTGCTACCACACAATTGGCTTTTTGAATCTCTTCCATTTTGGAAAATAATCGATGAATCCCTGCAACTCCTACATCATATACTCGTAATACATTGCTACCAAAAAACTCTGCTGTCTGTGCTGCTTCTTCTGCCACTCTTATATCGGATGTTCCCCCTGTACAAATAGCTACTAAGCCAATTCGCTCCACTTCCTTTGTAACTATTTTAAGGACATTCGAAGTTTCATCAAATATGACATTGGGTACTACTTTTTTCACTGCTTCATATTGTTCTTTTGTCGCCCTTGTCCCAAGTACATCTATTTTTTGCTCATAAAAGCTCTGATAAATTTTCACTAAATGTTCTTCTGATTTCCCACTGCAATAAATAACTTCTCCAAACCCGCTCCGAAGTTTTCTATGGTGATCTATTTTCGCAAATCCCAAATCCTCATAAGGCAGTTTTTTTAGTTGTTCTTCTGCCTGATGAATCTCTAATGTTCCATCTTTTACTTGTTCTAGTAACTGCTTAACGTCCATCATTTCCCCCGCTTTCTTTGATATAGATATCCATGCTTCCACTTCGAAATCCTTCTAAGTCTAATGTCAAATAGATAAAGCCGAATTTTTTTAGTTTTGCAGTAATCTGAGCGGACTGTTCCATAAAGTTCAAAAACTCTTCTTTTTCTATCTCAATTCTAGCAATATCTTCATGTACTCGGATACGATTCACTCCAAACCCTACACTCTTTAGGTATTCTTCTCCTTGATCAATTCGATCCAATAAGTCAAAGTCTATTTCCGCTCCATACGGTAGTCTTGTAGCAAGACAAGGTGCTGATGGTCTATTTGACACTGCCAAACCTAACTCTTTTGCGTATTGTCGAACTTCTTGTTTTGTAATCTTTAATTCAATCAAAGGACTTAGAATTCCAAGTTCTGCTAATGCTTTTATCCCTGGTCTA
>CAYJGW010000122.1:0-3705 GCA_964369425.1 uncultured Lachnospiraceae bacterium | reverse complement strand
ACACATTTTCTAACCTCTCCTTAAACTCTGCTTCTGTTTTAATTTTTCCTAATTCATATTTCTCTCTTAGTATTTTCCCCACATACGATAACTCAGTACTCCGCTTATATAAGTACTTATGAAGCCAGTTATTTAACTGCCTATCATAATATGTATTATATTGGATTTCTATTGGATAATGCGCATTATCAATTTGATAGTATACATGAACTCCTCTATATCCATCATCATTTGCTTTGCCTAATGACATGTCTGCAATACGTATATTATCAATACCATTTAAAACAAGAACTTCTTCATAGTTATCACATAATCCTCTAAAGCCTAATATATCATTAAAAACTTTTCTTGCCTGTGCATCTGGATAATATCTTTCATATTTCAATTTAACAGAATGCATGCTTTTAATCCTATAGTCCATTTTTACGCTTACTAATTCTTCGTTTTCATCTAATATTTCTGCATAGTTTCTTATATCTTTCAAAAGTATGTCCTGATCAAAATAATGCAGATTCTTTTTTAGCGAAATACCTGAACTTGTTCTATATGATAACTTCTCTAGTAGTTCTATACTTAATCCATCTTTTTCTAAAATCATTACATTTCACCTTTAAGTATAACTATTGTTGATAGTAAATTACTTTATTCCTATTTTTTATTTTACATCAGATTTTAGAGATGTCAATTTATTTCTCGCTCCTAATCAGTAATAAATCTATATGTCCATAAATCGCCCCACTAATTACGCTCGCACTATTAACTTGTTCTTAACATTTCTCAAAAGAAACTCAAAAAAATTATAATTCCTGCGAAAAATTGCATATTACTCTTTTATGAAATACTATTCTCTTCAATATCCCCACACCATCCTTCAATTACATTACTCGCATCTTTTTTGCTTGCAAGGTGTTTCAACAAATGTAGTTTATTCAATTTATAAATTAAGCAAATAATATCTCTTGCTGTTCTTTGTTTTTCATCTAAAGAGATAAACTCAAAAAAATTAATATCATTTATCGTTTGAACTTGCTCCTTTAAGTGGCTCTCTCCATTCAAAATCAATCTATACATTAAATTTTCAAAATAACGGTTAAATGGTTCTTCTAATTCCGCCAATATTTCATGATCTGAAGAAATTTCTGCAATTCCTTGTTTATAGCAGAAACTTCCATATGCTTCCAAAGCCCGCCTCATCATGTTCCCAATGACTACTTCCTTATCATCGTTAGCATTTAATCCAAAATCATAAATTTCTTCTAGTAGCAAAGAATATTCTTGTCTTTTTTCCATTTTAATATTTTGGATATTTCGATTAATTAATTCACAAACCGTTGCCCTATTTCTTCCTTGTATCGGGTTGCTTCTATCGCATGCTTTCGTTATTTCATCTGATAGTTTGAAGATATCAAACATAATCTGTAAATCATGTGTCATTACAACTACCTTTGTGTCTACGCACCCTTCTATAAATTTGCTTAAAGCAAATTTTAAATATGAGAGAATTCCTACTTTATTTTCTCTATCGAAACTTGATACAGGATCATCTACTATCAATAAAGATATAGATTTATATGCTTCTTTTTCTGTTTTATTCTGCACAAGATTATTAAAAAAGTAGCATAATGCAATTGCATTTCTTTCTCCTATGGATATTTGTTCTGGGGTTACAGAATGCCCACGTGATAGTAAGACATATTTTCCATCTCTATAATCTAAAGCCAATCTCCCATTTTGAAAAAAGATATACCTCAAATCATTATTTATTTTATCCATTGCAATGTCAATATTGCTTTTTCGTGCTTCTAACGCTTGTATCTCATTCCTCAAATTTTGTTGCTCACCTTTTAATTGAGATAGTATTTTGTCCTCCTCCAATTTCGCTTTTTTCTGTTTTTTTAACTCAGTAAATTCTTTTACAATATCATAATATGCAATATCATCATTTATATTTTTCAATGCATTAACTATTTCACTGGTATCAACTACAGATCTATTGTAGCATTTACGGTTTTCTTCTAATCGCGATAAGTTTTCTAATAGAGTTTTATACTTATCTGCAATGTCAAGCTTAGGCATTTCAATTGGTTCAAACACACAATTTATTTTTTGCTCTATGAGTTCGTTCAGCTTTGTGATTGCAACATTTACTGCTTCAATACTTGTGTAACAATTATCGAGAATTTTTGAATCTAATATTTTATATTCGTCCAAGTTTATTGCTACTATCCCCGTTTTCAATAATCTTAACGCTGTCAGGTGTTCCTCGCTCTCCTTGCTTAATATCTTTACAATGCCCTGTAATAATTTTTCCGTGTAATCTTCTGACACTTCCTGCAAGCAGTATGGACACTGCTTATTTTCTTCATTTTCAAAATAATTCTTTATTTCTATTAAGTGTTGATGCCCTTTTGTTTCAACTATTGATAATAAATACTTTTCTCTATCACTTAATTGTGGTTTTTCTATTTTTTTCTTAAGTAATGCCTGTACCTCAATTTCTTCAAATTCATGTTTTATATCTGTCTTGATAGAATGTTCAATTTTCTTGGTTCCATTCTTAGCCTCTTCGTATTGTTTTTTATACTCAGCAAAATCAACTAATAATTCATCTCTGCTTTTCACTGGCTTTCTGTTTATGAATTTCTGATATGTATCTTCTGTAACTCTTGTATTTTGTTTTTTATTATGTATTTCTTTATCCCTTCCAGCCCAATTATGATCTCCCTTTAAGTTTTCCACTAATTTGAGTTCATAGTATATTGGAGATGCTTGATTCGATTTATCTAAATATTTCTTATACTTTTCCTCATTCTCTAACAACTTCGCATCTATGATGTCTTTTCTTTGCTTTGCTTCATTAATTTTGTCGTCTACATCCTTTTGTTCTCCAATTACTACGATTGTATCTAATCCTTCTGAATTAAATCGTATATTATCATCAATAAACTTTTCATTAAAAACAGCTATCTGCTTTTTCTCTTCACTTTCTAAGATAATTATATTACCTTCTTTGTCTAAAAGTTCTGCTCTCTCTAACTTTGGTTCTTCAATTCCTTTTATCTTTAAAAATGCTTTAGCAATTGTACTTTTTCCTGCTCCATTTTTCCCATATATAATCTGCATTCTATGTTTACCTTTATGGTGGTCAAATAATGATAGTTCTGTATCCACAGAAAAATTTGCACCCTTTATTCTAATAGCACTAATATCTTGTAACATATCTACCTCCTCCTATAATCACATAATAAAAGCACACAAAAAACATATCCTCTCAGATATCTCTTTCATGTGCTCTCTTCATATGTCTGTCTTGTTATTCTATTTCTCATATTCGCCTCATTGATCTACAATGCAGCACCACTATATATAGTGTACTCCCAATCGACTATCTTTTCAATATATTTTTCCATTTTCTTCCACAATTCCAGGAATTTTGCACTTCCATTTTATCTCCACCTTATCTTTTACAAGTACAATATCTTCTACAAGCATATCTACCAACTCTTTTGTTAATCTCTCTAGCTTTATATTCTCTTTGTCAAATACCACGTCACCACTATTCCCCGTACTCTCTTGCTCTACTTTATCCAATTCTTTTAGCTTCGTCTCTAGTTCCAACTCTAACTCATTCTTCCTCTCTTCATTCACAGCTCGCTTCTCCAAATATTCTTTTTTCTCAATTTCCCCTGTGCTATACTGTTCATA
>CAYJGW010000121.1:0-3808 GCA_964369425.1 uncultured Lachnospiraceae bacterium | reverse complement strand
AATCTGCATGTTGGTATCTTTGCGTGTAATTTCCATATTTTTCCTCCATTTACTTGCAATGATATCAAGTAAATGTGGAAAGTTACAGAATAGAAAATAACCCAACTAATAATATTTTTTAACCACAGATTGGTTATTATTTAATTTTCTACATAAATAAAGAACTGGATGGTAAATTGCTCTTACCACCCGGTCTCTGTTTGATTTTACTCCTTATTTGTTGTGTTCAACTACAAAAAACTATACAATCTTCCCATGGTCCATCTCAATTACAGAATCACATAATACTTCAATATCTTCCTTGCTATGACTTGCTAAAATTATAGTTTTTCCTTTCTCTTTCAATGATAAAAATAATTTTCTCATATCTTCTACCCCTTGATTATCTAATCCATTCATCGGTTCATCTAGAATGAGCAAATCAGGATCTTCCATAATTGCCTGCGCAATACCCAAACGTTGCCGCATTCCCAAGGAATATTTTCCCACTTGCTTTTTCATTTTAGGGTTCAACCCTACTAATTCAAGAGTCTCGTATATTTTCTCATTATTTATTTTATTACGAATCGTTGCAAGAAATTTGAGATTATGAAATCCACTATACTGTGGAAGAAATCCTGGATTTTCTATAATTATACCAATGCTATCTGGAACTTCTCTATCTTTACCAATTCTTTGATTATTGACTACTATCTCCCCTTTATCAGGGATAACAAATCCACAAATACATTTAATGAGCATTGTTTTTCCTGCCCCATTGCGCCCAATTAGTCCGTATATACTTCCTTTTTTCAATTCCACACTTACATCTTGTAGAACGGTAGTTTCTTTAAAACTCTTTGTCACTCCTTTTACTTGTACCATATACTCCATAAAGCTCTCCTCTATACTGATGTAATCGTTAAAATATTTGTTTTCTTAATTCGCTTCACGCATATTACAACCAATCCTAAGATAATAACCGCAAGTGCAACACTGATATAAGTAATGTCTGGCTTATATGATTGTGAATCAATCGCTATCTTAGAGATGTCATTCCATGATATCGGTGAAAACCACAAAAGGGAAGGAAATGCTTCCCCTATTACAGCATCAAACACTAGCAACCCCGAAGCAATAATTATCCCTATACTTTTTCGTCCAAAAACTAAGTTTATACAATTAATTAGCACACCAATTAGTATTCCTGTAACACTAAGTAATACGTATGAACACCAAACGGCTTGTATAGGCGAAAAATAATCCACGATTCCTGTTGGAAAGGATAGCTTAACTCCCGTATCTACCGCTGCTGTTGTATACGAAAATGTTTGTATTACTCTCCCCCACTCTAAGCTATAATCAATATATCCAACATTGATAACGAATGAAAGAATTAATACGAATAAAAAATACCCGAAACTTATTATAACAATATATAATATTTGCCCTATACACCATGTGGTTCTTCCAGTACGAAGAATAATAAGTAACTGCAATTCATCAATGAACGGCGCATCACAAAATAAAAGAATAATTGGAAACAGCAATAATAACCTAACATATCTCTGTGTAAATAAAAATGAGAAAATCCAAGGAGTAATGTCCTCTCCTGTCATTGTAACAAATGAACGGACTTCTACAGTAAGCATATGTACAACCATAACTGTCAAAACCATAATGCACCACATTCTATAATTTGTGACACTTTGACGCAATCGACTTTTTGTAATGCATAAGCTTTGTTTAAACCACTTCATTTCGTATCCTCCTTAAAACTTGATTATAAAAAATGTAGCTTATAACAAACGCATATATAAAGTAAACTATTAAGTAATAGATAAATGTCTCTACTGCCCCGCCCATAACTAAAGTTGAATTCGTAATTTTATATAAATTCAGCCAATCTGGTAACTGCGTCGTAAACTCTTCAATAATATAACTTGATACTATTGTTGCCGTAATTGCCACAAATCCATTTGGAACAAACGCAGATACACAAAGTCCAAATAATGACCACAATGCCATCGAAAGAGAAAAGACAGTTAATCTCAATATATAATACAGACTTGGTAGTGCACTATATGCAACCTCTCCAAATGGAGCGTACACAGTCAGAACACCATCTATGGTTTCGAACTCTGGAAAAGCTAAATTTAGAATAATCGCCCCTAACACCAGTCCGGTCATAGATACCACAAATGCTGTAAAATAGCATGTTACCACTTTTGCTAAAATGTATCTTTTCGAATTACTGCGTATGACAATATTTTTAATATATTGATAATTCCAATCACTACAAAATGATGTCACATACGGAATTGAAGCAATAAGTACAACTAATTTCTTCGGTAATGAAAGCCCTATAAATAACTCAATCAACCCACTGACACTACTATATTCATCTATTTCCTTCTCTATAGAGAGCAAGAATACTGCTGCAACTAGCAAAATTGAAATATAGGTCACTGGAGAATTTAGCACTTGAATCATATTCATCTTTGCTATATGTACTTTTTTCACCTAGAATACCTCCACTTTCAGTTCTTCTCCCGTATCAGCCGAATATATCATTGGGAACACAGTTGTAAAGGTAGTGGTTCCTTTTTCATCGCTTATTGTTTCAGTTTGTTCACAAGTTAATATCCAATAGCTCTTGAATATTAATTCATCTTCACTAAGATGTTTCGGAAGATACTGCAAGGAAATATCAGTAATTATCAATGGCTCTCCTAGAATAAGGGAATTATACTTTTCTTCAACCCGCTGTAATGTCATCTCCAATGTATCTGCATTCCTCTCCTCTTGTGAACTACTTTGATTCACATCATATATACCTTCTACAGAAAGTCGAATTAGTTCATTGTCTGAAACAATAGCAAGTACCCTTGTTCCATTAACAACAGAGCTTTCACCTTGCTCATTTGTCTCCACATAAGAAATAGGTGAAATTTCTACTCCGTTCTCACTACCACTATATATCAATACATAGGCTTCATCATCCTCAGTAAAATATTCTCCTTTGTGCATATCTATAAAGTCATTAAGTGATTCATTATATGATAATAATTCCTGTGTGGATAAGCTAATTATCCTTGCCTCTGTCAAACCTTCTAGACCTAATTCAGCAAATTTTCCTTCACACACTGCCTTTGCTTCTTCTATTGTGCCTGTCTTTAGCTCTTCCGAACCGTAATCTTTCTCAATCTCATCTGATAAATACACATTACTATAGTCAGAGATAATTGTAGCATACCCCTTGCTATTGTCTTCTTTCGAACTATAATTAAATCGTGCTGATGAGACCATTAAACTCGAACCATCTTCTGTTGTATACATGGTATCTGTGTATCCCAAACTAGTTCCATTTGGTATTTCTTGCTCTTCTATTAACGCTTGATCTCCCATCAAAATATTATATACGTCTTCATGGTTAAATTGGTGTATCGTAACTTCCATATTATCTGTCACATCACCTCGTTTTGGAATCTCTTCCTTGATATTAAGTCTGATATTCTCCCCTAGGTTCATTTCAATTGGTCCATCTGAATTAAATAGTTCGGATAATTCATCATTTTCTTCTATTATTGTATTAGTTTCCGTATCTGTTCTAGGTTGTGTTGGAAAGCATCCTGTAAGCCCTAAAACTGAAACAAAAATGCTACATAACATTGCTACTTTTCTATTCATCTCATGACTCCTTCACATATTTGATTCATATAAATTAGTAATAGGCGAGATTTTTAACTCGCCCATTACATCCCTCCGCTTTAAGGTATATCTTTTACGAATACCAACTTCCAGAAGCTCTTACTGTATATTTATCTGT
>CAYJGW010000120.1:0-3876 GCA_964369425.1 uncultured Lachnospiraceae bacterium | reverse complement strand
AGAGGAGACATACGATGATAAACGAGAAACAAAGAGCCAATTTACAGGCACAAATACGGAAAATAGAAGAGGATGTGCGTGGCGCACTTGTTGGTTGGGAGTTTAGACAATGTGTGTTAGGGGTTCTATTCTATCGATTTATCAGTGAGGGATTTTCGCTATACATGGAAGAAAAGGATCACTTTAATGAATATGCACTAAGGGCAGATTCAGAAATTTCAGAGTCCTTAAAAAAGCAAGCGATAAAAGAAAAGGGATACTTCATATATCCAAGTCAGTTGTTTGAGAATGTTGTAAAAGATGCAGATGAAAATGAGTACCTAACAGTAAGATTAGATGAAATTTTAGCAGCTATAGAGTGTTCGGGAAAAGGACATGAAGTATCAGGCGATTTAGACGGAATATTTTCAGATGTTCATGAGCTAAGTAATAGAGTAGGGAATACAAGTACTGAGAGAAACAAGCATATATTAGCGGTGTTACAAGGTGTGAGTAGTTTCAAAGTTGGAGATAAAAATGGAGGTGACAGGCATCTATTTAGTGAGGTGTTTGAATGCTTGCTTGCAAGTTTTGCAACGAATGCAGGGAAAGTAAATGGAGATTTTTTCACACCACCACAAGTATCTAAGTTGATTGCTAGATTAGCCGTCAACGAAAAAGAAAATATCAATAAGATCTATGATCCAGCAGCAGGTCTTGGATCCTTACTTTTGCAAGTGAAAAATCAAATAGAAGACCAGAATATTGAAGGGTATTATGGGCAAGAAATCAATCGTGTATCTTACAATCTTATGCGGATGAATATGCATTTGCATAATGTAAAGAGCAATCAATTTGATATAGCTTATGGAGATACTCTTTTGAATCCGCAATTTAGAGATGAAAAGTTTGATGCTATAGTATCAAACCCACCATATTCAATAAAATGGACTGGGGGAGATAATGAGGCATTGCTAAAAGATGAAAGATTCAAGTCGGTTGGAATATTGCCACCAGCAAATAATGCAGATTTAGCCTTTGTACTGCATGCATTAAATTATCTGGCAGATAAAGGCCGAGCAGTAATGGTTTCTGTTCCAGGAACGTTTTATAGAGATGGACGAGAAAAAGAAATTCGTAAATATTTGGTTGATAATAACTATATAGAGTCTATCATTGCTTTACCACCAAACCTCTTTTTTGGGACAACGGTTAAAGTCAATATTCTGGTTCTTTCAAAAAACAAAATAGACCAAGAAATTCAGTTTATTAATGTAAGCGGTGCAGACTTTATAATCAAAGCTAGACATAATAATATATTAAGCGATGAGCACATCAATCAGATTATTGATGCATTTGCCAACAAAGAAGAAACGTATATTTCAAAGATGGTCAGTTGTTTAGACGTTGAACAAAATGATTATAACTTATCGGTAGAGACGTATATAAATGAGTGGAAAGACAGTGAAGATATAGACATTAAAGAACTCAATAGGAGTACAGAAGAAACAATATCAAGGGTAAATAAGTTACGAGATGCAGTGGATAAAACAATAGAGTTTACTACAAGCAGACTTTTTGCAAATAAGTTAGAAGAGTTAATTAGTGATGGTGGAAGTATAGAACATAAAAAGCTCAAGGATATACTTACGCTAAAGAATGGTAAAAAATTTAAAAAAGACAAAAAATACGAAATAGGGAATATCCCTGTTTATGGATCTGGTGGAATTATCAAATACATAAATGAGTCAACGTACAGCAAGCCATCAGTTCTTATTCCCCGAAAAGGTTCGATTGATAAACTATACTACGTAGATAAACCATTTTGGAATATTGATACGATTTTTTATACAGAAATAAAGACAGAGATTGTGTTACCTAAGTATGTATATCATTATTTATCAGATTTGCACTTGGAAAAGCTGAATACGTCTGGAGGCGTGCCAAGCTTAACGAGAGCAAATCTAGAACAAATAGAAATTCCTGTACCGTCACTAAAAATTCAAGAAGAGATTATTCGCATACTAGATAATTATACTGATTTAATGGCAGAATTAGAGATGGAAATCGCAGCAAGAAAGAAGCAGTATGAATATTATAGGGCGAATATAAGCGGTTTAATAAAGAAAACAATTATTTAGATGAGATAGTGCATATTTTTTAGTGACTGTTTTTGCAAGTAATAGGTTGTAGATAGAATATGGAGTGTCAAATAAGGCTTCCTTGCTACAAATACATCCTCATATTGCTGATGAATGGAATTTAGAATTAAAAGGACAGTTAAAACCAGACGATGTTACAAAAGGGGCAGATAAAAAAGTAGGATGGAAATGTGCGAGAGGGATGCTTACGAAGCGAGCATATCCAATAGAACTAGTGGAAAAGGATGTCCAATCTGTGCAAGTTGTCCTAAATGTTGCAAAAAAAGAAAAAGTTAGGTTATTGAAGTACCTAGCAAGCAGGGGTGTAGATAGAGATTCTTTGATGTTGTTTATTACATATCGAGACATGACAATAGAGAATAAGCGTAAAAAATCCCACTATTTTTTTAGTTAGCTTACGAGCAACGTGATTACATCAAGGGATAATAACATATATAATGGATTAAGTTAGAGAAAAAGGAAGATACAAATGAGGAGGAAAAGTAATGAATGTGAGAAGTAAAAAAACAATATTTTTAGTGATAGGAATTATTCTATCTATTATATCAATCGTAGTAGGTTTTGTGTGGACAAACATAGAGTTTCATACGAGTAGTTTTGCGTATCTTGATGATAAGATTTCTTCAGTAATGGGACTTACTGCATCAACTACTTCTGTGGCGACAGCAATCTCAGCACTACCTGGAGATATGGGGTCACCAATAGCAGATCAGATGATGGATTTTAGCGGTCAGTTCCTTTTGGTTTTATGTGGATTGTATCTAGAAAAGTATTTATTGATTTTGACAGGGTATGCATCTTTTTGGTTTCTATTCCCAATTTCAGCACTGTTAAGGGTAATATATGAGTATAGTGGGAATACCAGAGTTGCTCAATTGAGCAAAAAAATATGTTTGTTTGCGATATTGATAGTACTGACGATTCCGATAAGTATCGAGATATCTAAAACTATAGATGATATCCATCAAGTATCAACGTCAGAGTTGATTGAAAAGAGCAATGAGATTTCAGATTTGACTGATGAGATTGAAGAAACAGAAGAAGATTTATCTTTATGGGAATCAATAAAAGAGGGAGCACAAGATGCAGCAGAAAGTATACTGCAAATTCCTGATGAAATTTTGAAGCAGGCAGAGCAACTTGTAAGTGAATTTGTTGAAACAATTGCAGTTATGATAATTACTGCTTGCATAATTCCCATGACAGTATTTATTGTGCTCATTTGGGGAAGTAAGATGATATTAGGTTTAGAATATAATATAGGAACACCTAGGAGTATTTATGGGGCGCGTCCAAAGATAAAAGCTATGAAATTTAATAAAGGCAAAGGTAGTGAGAAATAAAAAAGGCGAGCATATCTTCTTTTTATTTGTTGTGTGTCAAGTATTGCACAATCTAACAGTGTAAGATTCCAAGTCTGCGCTGTTAGTGGAAAATACATAGGCAATGAGGGGGCATCGCGAGGTGGAACCTGAAGGAAGTAGGAAGGAAAATCGCAGGTTTGACGAGAAATCATTGGGTACGACTTGAAGTTACTATATTAAATTATGCGTAGTATTATCACATAACCATTTCGCGATTTTTCTTCTGAATAATGCTAAGTAAGAAATGAACAATGTGAAGCGATCGAGACACTGATATGTATGTTTTTCAAAATGAGAGATAATCAGTGATTTGGTACAATAAAAAATGAATGCAATGATAAGTGTTTGAAGACCATAATTTGTTTTATTAA
>CAYJGW010000119.1:0-3887 GCA_964369425.1 uncultured Lachnospiraceae bacterium | reverse complement strand
CTAACAAACATTACATAGTCTCCAGCCGAATATTTCAGCTATATCTTTACAAGGTACTTATAAACAATTATACTTAAAGAAAGAAGGAAATGCATGGAACAACAGAAAACATATGAAGAATTAATGAAGTGTGTCTCAGTGGAGGTACAAGAAGAGTTTCGTCAAATGGAACAAGGGACACGATTACCAAGTTTGGGGTCGGATATTGTATTCAAGAAGGTGTTTAACCCAGAACAACACAAGGAAAGAGTTGAAAAGTTATTATCGATGATATTTAAGGAGAAACTTATTGTTAGTTCCTCGCTCAATCAACAAATTCCGAAGGCAACCATATTCGCAAAAGATACAGTGCACGATATGGTAGCAAGGCTTACAAGTGGAGCTGTAGCTAACTTAGAAATGCAAGCGTTGGCACAAGAATTTATCGTGGAGCGAATGGATATTTATGCTTCAGATATGATTCTATTACAGTATGCCATAAATGAAGGAGAGAGAAAAATAGATTTTTTATATACGGATGTGAAACCTTCATATTTGGTGGTATTCATGAAGAAAAGTCCAAGAATATTTAAAGATTCACCTAGATTTATACATTTCAAGAAAAGTATAACGGATACAGGAATAGAACTTAACCAATTAGCACTCATTGTATATATTGAATTAGAAAAATGCTTGAAGTATGTAAAAGAACATGGTTTCGATTTAGAAAACAAAGAACTTTGCGAGTGGTTGGTGATGTTAGCAGATGTGAATGATGAAGTGACAAAGAATGCAATTATAAGAGATCCAGAGAAAGCAAGAATTATAGAGGAGTTACATCAAATATCAAAGAGCAAGGAGGAGTTGATGTCGATGTTAAGCGAAAAATATGCAGAGGCCACAAGGTCAAGTGAATTAGTGTATGCAAAGCGAGAGGCTGAAAAATTAGGAAGGCAAGAAGGAAGGCAAGAAGGAAGGCAAGAAGGAAGGCAAGAAGGAAGGCAAGAAGGTGAATTTAATGCGAAAATTGAACAAATACTAAAGAACTATCAGGAGTTTTCTATCGAAGAAGCTGCTAAGATTTTCTTATGGGATAGAAAAATCGTAGCGGAAGTATATCGAATACTAGATGCACAATTGGAGAATATCAGCGTAGAGGAAGTAAGGCAGAAACTTATTAATGGAGGTTTTTTAGAAGAAACAGTGTTTGAATTGGTGTAAGGTGATTACGATATAGTTTTGATTTATGATTGTACTGAGACATTGTATTGGAGAGGCTAAATACAAGGAGAATGCATGTATAAAATAGGGATTTGTGATGATGAAATAAGTGTTTGCGCAGAAATAGAGCAGTATATAAAGAGATATTGCAAAATTCATTTTCTAAATATAGAGACAGCAGTGTTTTACTCAGGAGATAAATTGTGCAATTATCTAGAGTTTGAAGACAATCTTGAATTAATTTTTCTTGATATTGAGATTCCTAATAAAAATGGGATTTTGGTAGGGCAGTATATTAGAGAAGAAGCAAAGGATGAAAAGATAGATATAGTTTATATTTCATCAAAGGAAAATTATGCTATACAATTGTTTAAAAACAGACCACTAGACTTTTTAGTGAAGCCAATGAGATATAATCAGATTGAAAAGGTCTTGGATGTTTTTATCAAACGCAAAGGCATCCAAGAGCGTATGTTTGAATGTGTTGTAGATAGAGTGCATAAAAGGATTGTTCTTTCAGATATTTTGTATTTGGCAAGTAATGATAAGAAGATTACAATACACACAACCGCAAATAAAAAAATTACATTTTATGGAAAGTTAGGAGATGCTTTTGAAAAATTGCCGAAATCTATGTTTTTGTCAATTCACAAATCTTATATTATCAATTGTGATTATGTTAAAGAGTATACCTATGAATGGATTAAACTGACTAATAATGAAGTCCTGGAAATTTCGAAATCAAATCGAAAGCAAGTAAGAAGATGTTTATTGGAGTATGAGACTGAAGATTGAGGGTGGAATAGATGGGAGTTATGCTGCTGAGCGTAATGGCAAATGTAGTTAGCACATATGCGATATACAGATGTATGGACAGTTTTTTGCTAGATAAGAAAAATTTTAAAGTGGAAAAACTCGGGGTCTATGTGTGGTTTCTGTGGTTTACAAGTGTGGGAGATTATATTTTTGCTGATGTAGCTATAAAGATTGGTATTCAGCTATTCGCACTATTTGTATTGTCTACGCTGTATGATGCAAGCTGGTATAAAAAAGTATGGATGATTGTCTTTGTCTACACACTGTGTTTCGTATCAGAAACGGTAACACTTATGATAATGAGCAGCTGTATGCTTGGAGGATTCGAACCAATAAATGACGGAATAACCGGTCTGTGGATATTATGGATCGCAATAATACTAGAAAAAATTTTGAATAAACCAGTCGAAAAGAAAGAGCAATTGCCAACATTTCCAAGAGTATTGCTGGTTACAGTTCCGATTCTGAGTATTGTAATGATGGTGTTAGTTGCTGGGGAAGATATTATAAAGCAAGCAAAAGTGATTAGTCTTGCGATAGGGATTTTAATTTTTAATATGATTCTCTTTTATATATACGATGTATTACAGCAATTATATGGTGAAAAGATAGAAAACCAAATGATTGAACAAAGAGTTGATATGTATGAAAATGAATTGGAAATAATAAAAGAATCAAATCATAGTATACGATTGTTACGCCACGATATGAAACATCATTTAAATGAGCTTCAATTCTACATTAAGAAGCAAGAATATGAAAAAGCATTGCTCTATATTGAAAACATGGATCAGTCTATAACAAACACAAATGAATATATTGCATCAGGGAACAAAGAAATAGATAGTACATTAAATTACTTGCTTCAAAAAGCAGAGAAACAAATACCAAAAGCAGAGATTAATGTGGCAATGCCAGAGAATTTATCAATAGATACATTTTCAATTAATGTGATATTGGGGAATTTATTAGAAAATGCCATTGAGGCAAGCCAAAAGTCCCAAGAAAAATATTTGAAGATTGATATAAAGGTGAAAAAAGGACTATTTTTGCTTAGAATTGAGAACAGTTTCAAAGAGTCACCTATTGTGGATAAAGGGGAAATAGTTTCTAGTAAGGGCTCGTTAATAAATCATGGTATAGGGCTAAAGAGTGTAAAAGCGGTTGTAGAAAAACAAGGAGGGGAGTTTGATATTTCTTGGAAAGGGAACCGATTTATAGCGAAGGCAATGTTATACCTTAACGGAGAATCAATACTGTAGAAGAGTACGATTTCGCAAGATCATATACCGATTTCGGAAAGTGGAATCAATACTGAAATTCATTTGCTATTATGGAAGAAAGAAGGAGGAAGGCCAATGAAAAAAATATTGATGAAAGTTTTGATTATGTGTGGTATTGCAATTATGGTGTATTTTTTTATTATTCCGTTAGTGTATGCAGAGGATATAAAGGTGATTGGAATACCTGTAGGAGCTACTTTGAGCGTCTTATCCGTTATATACTTAATCATGGAAGCAAGAAGTGGTTTGCCTGTTTTTTATGGAAAAAGCCAGAGTGGTGGTTCGAATGCCAATGCATCGGTGATTATGGGAATTGGAATTGCGTTTCTTTCCGATTCGATTCCGATATTTTTGTTCAATGTATTGATAGGAATATCTTTGATTTACTTGGTTTTTGTCTATATAAAGAAAAAAACGGAAGTATAGTTCTAAAAAAGAATAAGAAAAAAATCTCCTACCTGTTTTGAGGGGGGAGATTTTTTTATAGATATCTCTTTAGAAAGTGTGGTGTGAAATTACAAAAAAATTACAAGCAGAAAATAGGATACGATGTATTTTTATGATAAAATTAATCCAAGAGATATCATT
>CAYJGW010000118.1:0-3896 GCA_964369425.1 uncultured Lachnospiraceae bacterium | reverse complement strand
ACTCCAAGTCCTACAATTTTTTTATTCTCTGTCGCAGAGCAAGCTATTCTTTGCCTGATTTTCTTTTCTCTGTAGGATGATAACGCTGTACTCACAGCATAGCAACTAACAGAAATGAACAAGTACGGATAATAGTTAATCATATAATTATAGCCTGGTTTCTCGTAACTCTCTCCGCTAACGTTCTCATGGACTACTATTGTTACTTCTTGCTCTATTTCATCTTGAACGTATTGTATCGCTTCCGTTGTAGAAAATCCTGCTTGTTCATATGTGGATACGGTTTGTACATATTCCTGGATCTGCGCTTTTAAATAGATAGATGTTGTAGAATTAGGAATTGCCACTACTTCTACTTCTCTCCCCTCTTCTGGGATTCGTACGATAAATTCAATTCCGCGTAAAAATAGTGCTTCACTCATAGCTTCTTCATTTTCAAATGATACCACAGTATGCAAGCTCCCTAAATAATCTTCCATCCCTTCCCCAAATTCATTGGTACTTTCATTGTCAATCGCAATCTTTACCGCTGCAGATTGATACGTCTCCTTCCCAGTCTCGATTGCAAAAGATGAATTGATCAAGGTTATCCCTAGAAAAATTGTAATGTAGACAATAAACATTACTTTTCTATCCTTTACTAGCATCCAATAACTCTTAAATACAGTCATATTGCTCCCTCCTCACTAGGAAATATGATCCTATAATTAGTAGAACGCTATATATCAGCATCATGATAATATTTCTATAAAAAGCCTCCATATTGTTGTAGGTATTTAAGCTATAAAATGAATTTGTAATCAATGCTACTGGATTCAAGTCATTGATAATAGGGGCAACTTGCTCTACTCTTAACGGCATTTGTGAATCCATTAATCCTGCCAAAAAGCAAAATACCATAGATTCTGCAATAATAATACCTGTCTTTGTGTTTTCACTCATCTTTCCAATTGCTCCGATAAATACTCCAACAGAGACTCCAATCACACCTCCTGCATAAGTCGTTAATAGCATATACCCCCATTGATTTTCCATCCCAATATCTAAAATATAACGAAGGTAACAAAGTAGAATGGTGCTATTAATCCATTGTATACAAATCGCTATTACGGTATCCTTTACAATTACTCCCAGTTTATGCACCGGTGAAACACATCTTCTTGCTGCAAGTGGTGTTAAATTCGCTTGCATATTCATAGATACTTTCATACCTAGAAATGCAGCATACATACACCCCATTCCTATTAACGCATAAAAAAATTGCAGCGTAAAATCCATAGCTTCTCCATCTATAGATACTTCTTGAACTACTGTCTCTGTATTCATGTAGACTTCCATTGCTTTTTCGAGATTTTCAGGATGCTCTCTCATGATATTTTCTACCACTTTTTGCCCCTGTAAGAATGATTCAAACACACTTCCAAGTATACTGGTTTCTATGCCATTTTGTAGAATAGTCAAACTTGGCTCCTCACTTACAAAAAAGACACCCTTAACAGCATTTTCTTCTAATAGTTCCAATGCTTCCATTTCTTTTGCATATTGTACCTTGATGATTTCCCCATCAATGCTTTTTATAAATTCTTCAAATACAAGATTTTCTTCTTGATTCTCTACAATTGCAACTGGTATTAATTGGAAGGATTCCACATCGGATAAGTTTGATAGCCCAAAATAAAATAAGGTCCCTAAAATCAGTGGAAAAATTGCATTCCAAAACATAATTGTCTTATCTTGTACCAATGCTTTCACTCCATATTTTATATGATATCGCATATCATTCCTCCTCTAATCCCTCAGTTCTTTTCCTGTAATTTCAAGAAATACATCGTTTAATGTTGGCAGTTCCGTAGTCACTCTACCAAAACTAATTTCATTGTCCTGTAAATAATTCAAAATAGATATCAGGTTATTTTTCCCACTTCTACATTTCAATTCTAAGTCTGTATTTTTATACCTTAATTGAATAATTGTACCGATTTCCCTCAATTCTTCCAGCTGTGTTTCTGATAATTGTACTTCGGAAATGCCAATCGTTTCCCCCACTTTTAATAATTCCTTCAACTCGTCTTTTGTGCCAATTGCTAAGTTTCTACCACCATCTATAATCGCGATTCTACCACAGATTTGTTCCACCTCTTCCATATAGTGAGAGGTATATATTACAGTTGCTCCCTGCCTATTTAATTCCATAATTCCTTCTAATATTTTATTTCTACTCTGTGGATCTACTGCTACAGTTGGTTCATCTAGAATAATTAGTTCAGGTTTATGGGCGATTCCACACGCGATGTTTAATCTACGTAGAAGACCACCGGATAACTCTTTTGGTCGTTTCTTTTGATGTTCTTCTAAACCGACAAAGTGAATCGCTTCCTCTACCAACATTTTTCTTTTTTTTCTATCTTTTACATAAAGACCGCAAAAGTAATCAATGTTTTCCCACACACTCATCTCATTAAATACAGCTATCTCTTGCATTACAATTCCTATTTTTCCTTTGCTTTCATAACTAGTTGGTGTCATCGACTTACCAAAGACTTCAATTTCACCTTTATCGTATTTTAAAAGTGATAAAATACAATTAATAGCTGTTGATTTTCCCGAACCATTTGGCCCGAGTAATCCGAATATCTCTCCCTTTTTGACCTCTAGATTCAGATGATCCAATGCTAGAACATCCCCATATCTTTTTACCAAATTTTCTATTTTTACGATTGTTGTCTCCATAGCTATCCTCCACTTCTATCTTTGTGACTATATAACTATTTTATCTTTCTTCCTATTTCAGTTACAGTGTCACATGTCAAAACGCTTGATGACAAATGTCACATTTTCTTTTTCTACTTCCCCTCCTCTGCTTCTTCCTATATAATAAAACCAAACAGTATCGATGGAAGGACGTGATTGGTGGTGCCACTTTTGGATAAATTAATATTAGTTCTATTGTGTTTTGGGAGCTCTTTATTCACTCCTTTTGATGTTACTTTTATAGCAAGCTTTTTAATTGCCCTCTCCTTAACTGCAATTATCTATGCATTTCCTCATACTAGATATCCCTTTATCATCACCCTTGTTTATGGACTTTCCACCCTTCCCTTTGGCTGGTTACTCCTTTTCCTTCCTGTGTTGGCATATGATATGTCTAAATATAAGTGCTATAGTGGTATCATTTTTTCTGTTATTGGAATCTTAATGCACCGCTCAAGTTATCCATCATCTTTGAATTATTACATCGTAATAGGGTGTTTGATATCTTTTGTACTCCAGTACAAGTCAACGACATTGGAGAACTTAGAGAATAAATTTCGAACTTTGCAAGATGACAGCACCGAACATACAATTTTAATGCAACAAAAAAACGCTGCACTAATAGAAGCGCAAAACTACGAGATTTTGAATGCTACTTTAGAAGAGCGACATCGTATTGCAAGGGAGATTCACGATAATGTTGGACATCTTTTATCTCGTTCTATCCTCATGACAGGTGCTCTAACAATGACTGCTAAAAACACGAACTTAAGCGAGCCAATTGCTCAATTGGAAACTACCCTTTCTTCTGCTATGGACAATATCAGAAGCAGTGTACATGATCTTCATGATGATTCTATTAATCTGCAAGTCACATTAGAAACTCTGTGCAAAGATTTTTTAACTGCTCAGTGCTCTCTTGATTATGAGCTAAGTGCTACTATTCCTCGAGAGATAAAATATTGTTTTATTGCAATCGTAAAAGAAGCTCTCAATAATATTGCAAAGCATAGTAATGCTACTGAAGT
This sequence comes from uncultured Lachnospiraceae bacterium, assembly GCA_964369425.1. Classification (GTDB taxonomy): domain Bacteria; phylum Bacillota; class Clostridia; order Lachnospirales; family Lachnospiraceae; genus CAUPWF01. Next base: position 117 of record CAYJGW010000118.1, on the reverse strand, counting down.
ATCCATCTTCACCAAAGAACATCCTACCATGTATCAACTAAGTATTCATGACAACGGCAGTGTTAAAAATGTCACTCTTACTAGCTCTGATACTGGAATTGGATTACTTAATATGAA
>CAYJGW010000117.1:0-3912 GCA_964369425.1 uncultured Lachnospiraceae bacterium | reverse complement strand
GAAGAGTCTTTAAAAAACGATATCGAGCCACAAGTCTTTCCATAGGTGGGAGTGTGTTTTTGATATTTACAACACTACTTACTGTAGAGATTATAACACATGTGTTATATGCCAGAATTGATAATATTAGCTATGATGTCATGGTATATGAAGGACATGAAGAAATAACTAGTGAGGAAGAGTATGTTGCATTGACAAAAAATAAATTGGTCGATGGATATGAAATTGGGTATAACTATTATGGTGTAGAGTATGAGATTGAAAAGTTTTATAAGACACAGAACCATCCAAGTAAAAGTTTAAATGTAATTCATGCCCTTGCTTTAGAAGATGAATCCTTTCGGAATTATGCAGAGAAAATCGGAGCTGATTATGAAGAAGTACATGACAAAGGTATACTAGTAAACATGGCGCAAGACGAGGAAGATGGGGAAATAGTTATATATAGGAATCTTACTTCATATCAACCAGGAGATGTAATAGAAGGAAGAATACTTGATTCTAATGAACCATGTTCATTGGAGTTAGGGTATGTTACAGAGGCTTTTCCTTATACTGCAGAGTACATCAGAGGAATCTCCCCACATGTGGTAGTGAATAATAAATATTTTCCTCAGTATGAATATGGAGAGCCAGTTGCGTTTATAGAAACGGAAAAGCCAGAAGAGTATATCAGATGGGCAGAGTTGTTAGAACCAAGCTTTTATTTTGTGGATGAGAGTAGAATATACGAAGAACAATTGATTACCTTACAAGGAATTTCATTTTTGTTATATTTCTTTCTATTTATGATTTGTTGTATGAGTATTTCTATGATTATCAATGTAAGCAGTGCCAATATATCTCTGCGGAAAAAAGAATTTGCCATGTTACACAGCGTTGGAATAGGAAAAAAGGATCTGAAGCGGATGATATTATTGGAGCAGTTAGCAGTTATAATAAAGGCTCTTATATACGCATTGCTTGGTTCTGGATTCATTGCATATCTTGTATTACAGCTGTTGGGGACGGGAATTAAAGTAGAAGTAGATATTCCGTTTGCGCAAGTGTTAATGGTGGTTGCAGTAGTTGTGGCATTGCAAGTAGTACATATTTGGTTTATGATTCGTAGCATAGAAAAGGAAAGTCCAATGGAAGCAATGCGAATTGGCGGAAGACAATAGAAAACAATAAGAGGATAGATCATGCATATTTTATTAGTAGAAGATAATAAAGAAATCTGTATAAATCTGGCAAGCTTATTTCGAGATTTGCCTTATGAATTTCATTATGTGGAGGGAGTGGAAAAAGCTGTGGAATATATCTATGAGCATAATGTTGACTTGCTATTATTAGATGTTTCACTTCGAGACGGCAATGGATTCGATTTTTATAAAAATGAAGCGGTCACACAGAAGATTAAGACGATTTTTTTGACTGCTAGGTCTTTTGAGGATGATATTGTGTATGGTCTGGAACTTGGGGCGGATGATTATATTACAAAGCCATTTTCCAATAAAGAGTTAGTTGCCCGGATTAACAAGGTTATGAACTTTCATAAGACGGTTATCATAGATGATATAACGTATGATATCAAGACAAGTACCTTATATAAACAAGGCGAGCGTATAGAACTTACTGCTTTGGAAAGTAGAATTCTATCTCTATTATTCTGTAACTTAAATCAAATTATTACACGTGATTTTCTGATAGAGAAGATATGGATGTGGACAGGAAATGATGTTTCGGACAATACCATTACTGTCTATATCAAACGACTGCGAGAGAAGGTAGGGGAAGATGTGATTAGAACCATAAGAGGAATGGGGTATCAAATCAATGAAAAGTAAATACACTAAAATATTTCTAGGGATTAATTTGATCTTTATTCTAGGGCTTATTTTGATTAATTTATATGTAAGTGAAGTGTACAATCAAAAGGTGAACCAGAAAATTGATGGGATTTTAACTTATGTAGTAGAGACATATCCAGATATAGAGGAAGAGGAAATTCTACAGATTTTGGATAAAGAAGGAGGTAAGAATATCCTCTTACGATATGGATTGGATAGTGAGAGGGATTCCTTTGTGGAACAAGACTTGTGGATGTTAAATGTGGTCGGTCTTTTACTCTACTTCAGTATGTTATTGTGCTTATATAAAGGCTACATGAGTGGGCGAAGGAAAAAAGTTGAGGAATTGATTGCTTATATTCACGACATGAACCATCGAAGTTATACGATGAATTTGCTGGACTATAATGATAATGAACTGAATGCACTAAAGAATGAACTGTATCAATTGACAATACAGCTCAAAGAGGAGGCGGTCACAAACCAAGAGGGCAGAATCAAGTTAAAAGACTCATTGGCAGACATCTCCCATCAACTAAAAACCCCATTGACTTCTATGTTGATTCGGATAGAAAATCAAGAGAAAGCAATGGTGGTAGATAAAAAACAGCTACGAGAGATGAGACGCGAAATAGCACATATCAACGATTTGATTATTGCAATTCTAAAGTTGGCACGATTCGATGCTGGAGTAATCGAATTCAAACGTCAAGAGGTAAAAGCTACGTTGCTTGTAGAGGCTGTTGTAGAAGAGTTGGCATTGTTGAGTGAGCTAAAAGATATTCAGATTGTAAGTGTAGTTTCTGAAGAGGTGACACTTCAGTGTGATCCACAATGGCAGACAGAGGCATTGAGTAATATTGTGAAAAATGCAATTGAACACGCGACTGAAGGAACAGAGGTTAAAATTTTGGTAGAACAAAATCAATTGTATACGACAATAGAAGTACAAAATTATGGGAAGGTTATTGAATCTAATCAGTTAAAAAAGATTTTTGAGCGGTTTTATCGAATGGATGAAGATAATAAAAATAGTATAGGAATAGGATTGGCACTCTCTAAGATGATAATCATGGAAGAAGGTGGGCTTATTCGCGCCACTTCAGACGAAAAGGAAGGTACCAGATTTGAGGTGAAGTATTTTAAATAAGATAGGTGTGGGCTATTCTAGTAGTTTGATTATAATAAAAGAATTATAAAAAGGCATAATAGAAGAAATGCCTTCTTGTAAGCAATTTAGATGAATTCTTACATACTTGTGTGACTTTGCCAATTCCGTTAACAAAAACAATTTTAACCACTGTTCGTTACAAAATTTTATATAGACATTTATACCCTTCTTTGATACAATAATTTCAAGCAAGAAAGTTCTAACAGTAAGAGTACTTACTTCTTTCACAATAATTGTGAATCTAATGTCAAATCTAGACATCAAATCTTAGTAACTTCGTGCTTAAAACCAAACAATAGGCAGGAAGTGAATAGACAGAGTTATTTGGAATAAACTGCGATGAAACTTCCTTACAATTTCAGAAAGGAAGGAATTTCATGAGTAAAAAGAAACCTGTAAAAGATGATGTAGCTCAGAAAGAATTTTTTCGATCCCATGTGCATTTTGCAGATGTATGTAATGGAACACTGTATAATGGAGAACAACGAATTCGTGAATCGGATCTTGAAGAATTAGATTCAGATATTTCAGGAACTATTCAAGGAAAACATGGAAAAGAATCATTGGAGAGAAGACGAGATATCATAAAGAAAGTAAAGGATGGGACAATCATCACGATTGTAGGAATAGAAAATCAAGCCAGTATCCATTACGCCATGCCTCTTCGAACTTTGAGTTATGATGTGCTTGGATACATAGGAGAAGCAAGAAAAATCAAGAATCAAAGAAGAGAAAGTGATGTTGCAGAAACAAATGAAGAATTTTTATCAGGATTTGGGATAGATGATGTATTGACCCCCATTGTAACGATTATTCTTTATTATGGTGAAAAACCCTGGAATGGACCTACAAGCTTTCAAGAGATGTTAGGAGATATACCAAAAGAATTGAAGGAATATGTTCCAAATT
>CAYJGW010000116.1:0-3925 GCA_964369425.1 uncultured Lachnospiraceae bacterium | reverse complement strand
CGTGCTATAATAAATATGAAAGTATCGTGCTTTCTCATCTGACGGATAAAGCATAGTTTTTGTTGTAAATCCGTTCACCTTATATTTTCTAATACTAGTGGCTCTATCCTCTTCAAATGTTCCCATTTGACTATTTACTAGATCTCTTACAACCTTTTTCATTCCTTTTACCATGATTACAAAGTCATACCCATTTTTATCCATAAAGTTTATATTTTCTTTACTAAAATAGCCTCGTTCCAAAATAAAACCTACTTTTCGATATCCATAGCTCTTCGCTCTTTCTAACATATATTGTAGCTGTGATACATCCACAATACTACCTGGGTAATCCTCGTAGAACAGAGGCTCCCTATTGGTTCTATCATATGCAATCGCTTGATTTATGACGGGTTTATTATCGCCTGTCTTTGAATGCCAAACTCTGCTAAATCAATATCGCCAGCTTGGCAACTCATATTTGTAGAATCATAAGATATATAAATTTGTTCCCTGTGATTGCGTGATGCGTTCCACTCATTCAAGAATCCTATACTTTGATTCATTGTTATCTCACCTAGAAAATCTGACACTTTGCTATCACTATAAATATTCGAGATTGTAATCCGTTATAATCTTCTGAATGATTAAATATGCACCAATGCGGAGACAACAACTTCTACCACTACGATCTTTCTCTTTTGGTAATTCCCTATCGGGAAAAAACTTAAGAAAGTTTGCATTCGGATACATACGAGAGGTATCTTCTGGGCAACATTTTCCTATTGTGGTTCGTTTCGGAATTGTGTATCGCTCTTTCGGTTTGTAAATTCGTTCATACTCATAATTGATATAGATTACTTCTTTAATCTTTTTTCTAGTGATTTTCCCCTTACTCTCTGGTATTTCTACTGTAAAATCAAAATACATACGCCCTCCTTCAACAGTGGATATCCCCACTAAAAAAGTTTTTATCATAGGCGAGTGGTTTGACGTTTACTGAAAAACTGTATAAATTAGAACTCCTGTCCAGACCTATTAGATCTTCTTTTTGTATTGAATTAAGAATATTGTTGCTAAAGCAATCATGCTTATTCCTATTAAATAAAACACTACAGTACCCTGTCCACCTGTTAGCGGTAAGGCTGACTTTTCTAAAAGTTCTATTTGTGTTGTATTTGTATCATTGTGAGATCCATGATTTACAGTTACCTCAATCACCTCACCATATAAATGATATCCTGCAGGAGCTTCGTCTACAACAATATAATATTTTTTTGACCCTGCATTATAGGCTTGACCAGTAGCACCGTAAGATAAACCTTTGAACAATACGTCCCCATTATCTCCACTTGTTAAAGTATCTATCTTATCAGTTTCATATAAAGCATCGTTTTCTGAAGCATATATTGAAAATTTTGCGCCTTTTATAGGCGTATTTGTTTTTGAATCTATAACATCAAGGTAAATACCACCGGTATAAACACTTGGCGAATAGCTATCTACGGTAGCATTTGCTGTGCCATTATTAAAAGAAAGTGTTGCTACCGAGCCAATCTCTACACCCAAAATGTTGCCTTGTGTCATATCAATAGTTGTTTGATATGTAATGTTTAATTCTTGTGCTGGATTTAAAGCAGTCTGTCCGGCTGTAAACGTATCGCTGATAAAAGTAACTGTAATAACATTGTTAACTATCGATAATTCATAATCGGTATCTTTAGCCAGTGTGTTGACACCTGAATTTACAACAACTGAATCTTGCACAATATTTAGTCTTGAATCCACAGTATCTGTCACGATATATGAACTATATGTATCAATATCTGTAGGTACTTCAGGTGTAATTTTCCATGTAGCTACATCATTTGCACCTACACTTTCAACCTCAGGGAAATTTATGCCATCGGCTGAAACTCTTTTTTTAATTGTTGGTAAAGCTTTATTATCTGCAGTAAGTTCTACAACTCCTTCACTTGCATCTTTTGTAATTGAAAATTCTATCGGATCTGTAATCATAGCATACCCTGTAGGCGCTTGTGTTTCGATAAAACGATAATTACCAACAAGTAAATTATCTACAATAATCTTACCATCAGCATTTGTTTGCAAGTCATTCAATTGAGCTGCCATATCTACATAGTCAGTGCCATTATAAGATTGTAACTTAAATTTAGCAAATAATCCTGCGTTCAGTGGCCCACCTTCAACTGTTTTAGTAAGTTCAACTTTGCCTAAGGCAGTATAGTTTTTAGGGTAAACATGAACATCATAGTCAAATGAAGTATTGTCAGCGCTTGTGTATGGTAAATCTACAACAAAGTTTACTGACTTATGTGTAACATGTTCCGGCGAACCCGTTTCAACTATCAAATAACGACCTTGATCAAGATCACCGCCGTTTTGCAAGTCTTCAAAAGTAGCTACTCCGTCAGCATCGGTAGTAACAGTCCCAACGGGAGTATATGTAGCAGAGTCCGGAACGGCTGTTGTGTGTTCTAATGCAAGTAAATGTTCGCCTGCGGCTGTATCCGGGATAAGATAAGCTGCAAAAGTTACTCCTTTAAGTGGGTCATATGTTGTTGGTGGAGCAGACAGCTCTGCACCTGAATAAGAGTCATTGCCAGTTTGGTCATATGAATAAGTACCATCATCCGGAACTGCATACGTGTGTATAGTGAGGGATACCGGTTGAGACTCATCTATTATTGATGCCTGTGCAACTAATAAAGTTGATGAGAATGTTGTGAATAGTAGTAATAAAATTGCAGTAAATGTTACTATTCTTTTAATATTGTATTCTTTCATGTCGTTACCTACCTTTTTTAATTTATATAATTTTAAAATAATTCAGTGTAAAACTTTTAGTCGTCAATATAGCTTTTTTCTTTTTTTATCTTGATTACTAAAAAAACTATACAAACGGCGATAATACAAAAAGCAAATAATAAACTAAATTTCATTGCATTATCTTGTAAAACAACAGCCAAAACATGTTGAAAAATATTTTTTTCATTTGTTATTGAGGTTGAAATATCATAATTGTGAGCCTTGTCGTTACTAGCGTTGTTTGTGTCTTCACTGTTATTGGTTTCGCTTGAATTTAATGCCTCTAATGTATCTTCCGTTAAAACACGCTCTCCTTTTATAAGCAGTCGATGTGTGTTAAATCCATATGGAGTGCAAGTCATTAATGTCAAAAAATCACTATTTGGCTTTACATTAAGTTTACTATAATCGTTTGGTAAGACTGTATTAATCTCAACAACCGAATACTGTAACACCTCGCCGAACACATATACATAAAAATTATCACCGATGACTAGTTGATCTAAGTCTGTAAACAGCTTTGAATTTGGCAGTCCGCTATGGCCTGTCAGCACACTGTGAGTGCCAATGCCACCTATAGGCAATGAAGACCCCTCTAAATGCCCAATTCCTTTTTGTAGTGAGATCTCTGAAGAGCCATAATAAATCGGTAAATCAACGTTTATTTTTGGTATTTCTATTGTCCCCAAAACATTATCTTCATCAATATCTAATGCGTTATAGTAACCATTAGAAGTTGTTTCATCTTGTGCATGTTGACTGATGTCGAACGCATCAAAAAACAATGAGTTTTCTAAATTTTCGTTGAATTGCTGTGCTTGTGTTAGTTTTTTTTGTATATCTTCCTCACTCATATTTTGTGAAACTTCTTTATATTCATTATTGATTTTAGTTTGCTCTATCGTAACAATTATATTTCCAATTGTTGGATACAACAAAAAAGTAATACCTATGAATAATGTTAAAAAAAATAAAACAAGTGAATATCTAGGGTGTTTTTCACCATAACATTTTGTCTGTCTAAATCTATTCTTCATAACCATCTTAATCCTAATATGCGAATGCTAAGTTACTGATATTTTAACAGGTTAATTTAATAATGTCAATTTAAGGTTCT
>CAYJGW010000115.1:0-3968 GCA_964369425.1 uncultured Lachnospiraceae bacterium | reverse complement strand
TTTCGTTTAAATTATCTCTAGAAATGCTACCTCATATTAAACATATTTTAGGAGATACCAAAGCCCATAAGTTAAACGAACTACAAGGTGAACTTGATACCTTAGAAGATTTATACCAACTGATTGATACAGCCATTTTAGAAGAACCAGCACTGGCTATGAAAGAAGGTGGAATTATAAAATCTACCTTTCACGAAGAAGTTGACAGGCTTCGAAGCGCGAAATCTGATGGGAAAGAATGGCTAGCTAAATTAGAGGAGTCGGAGAGAGAGAAGACAGGAATTAAAAACTTAAAGATTAAGTATAACAAAGTATTTGGGTACTACTTAGAAGTGACAAATTCCTATAAAAGCTTAGTGCCAGACTACTATACAAGAAAACAAACATTAGCAAATGCAGAACGCTATATCATTCCAGAATTAAAAGAGCTAGAAGATACAATTTTAGGTGCAGAAGATAAATTACATGCACTAGAATATCAATTATTTTCCGAGATTAGAAACAAAATTGCAAGTGAAGTAGTACGAGTTCAAGCAACGGCACAAGCAATCGCAAGAATTGATGTTTTGACAGCACTTGCCTTTGTAGCTGAGCGAAATAATTACGTAAAGCCAAAGATGAATGAAAAAGGTATTTTAGATATTAAAGGCGGAAGACATCCTGTAGTTGAAAAAATGATTCAAAACAACATGTTTATTGACAATGATACATATTTAGACGAGAAACAAAACAGAATATCTATCATTACAGGACCGAATATGGCAGGTAAATCTACATATATGCGCCAGACAGCATTGATTGTATTGATGGCTCAAATTGGTGGTTTCGTTCCTGCAAAGAGTGCGAATATTAGTGTGATGGATCGCATATTTACAAGAGTTGGCGCTTCAGATGATTTGGCTTCTGGACAAAGTACTTTCATGGTTGAAATGACAGAAGTGGCTAATATTTTAAGAAATGCAACATCCAAGAGCCTATTGATTCTAGATGAGATCGGTCGAGGGACAAGTACCTTTGATGGATTGTCCATAGCATGGGCAGTTGTGGAACATATAAGCAATACTAAAATATTAGGTGCGAAAACTTTGTTTGCAACTCATTACCACGAGTTAACAGAATTAGAAGGTAAGATTGCTGGTGTGAGTAATTATTGTATTGCAGTAAAAGAAAAAGGCGATGATATTGTATTTCTTAGAAAGATAGTAAAAGGTGGAGCGGACAAAAGCTACGGAATCCAAGTTGCGAAATTAGCAGGTGTACCAAGTGTAGTAATCGATCGAGCTAAAGAAATTGTCTTAGAACTAAGTGATGCGGATATTACGACAAAGATTAAGAATATGACAAGTCAAGAACAGCCTGTTAAGGCAAAAACTAAGAGATATGATGAAGTGGACATTGCACAATTTTCCCTGTTTGACACAGTAAAAGATGATGATGTGCTAGAAGAGTTGAAAGGAATTGATGTGGGAACATTAACACCAATTGATGCCCTAAATACCATTCATCGTCTACAGAGTAAATTAAACAATAGGTGGTAATCGTATGCCAGAGATTCAAGTTTTAGATCAAATTACAATAGATAAAATTGCAGCTGGAGAAGTTATAGAACGTCCTGTTTCGGTGGTGAAAGAGTTGATTGAAAATGCCATTGATGCAAAAGCAACTGCTATTACAGTAGAGGTAAAGGAAGGTGGTTGTGCCTTCATTCGGATTACAGATAATGGGAAGGGAATTGAAAAAGAGGATATTAAAAATGCGTTTCTACGTCATGCTACTAGTAAGTTGAAAAAAGTAGAAGACTTATTCTCAATTCACACACTCGGATTTAGAGGAGAGGCCCTCTCTAGTATATCTTCGGTCTCTCAATTACAAGTGATTACAAAGCGAGAAAATGAAACTACAGGATATAGTTATTCTATACATGGAGGCTTAGAAAAGGAATTTGAGGAAGTTGCAAGTGTTGATGGAACAACTTTTTTAGTGAGGCAATTATTTTATAATACACCAGCAAGAAAGAAATTTTTAAAAGCTCCTGCTACAGAAGCAGGATATATCGGAGATCTTGTGACTAGGCTTGCTTTATCAAATCCCCATATCTCCTTTGAATTTATCAATAATGGCAATCAAAAATTATTTACGTCAGGATCTAATGATGTAAAAGATATGATTTACCGAATATATGGACGTGACATCGCTAATAATCTAATTGCAATAGATGCGGAGAATTCTGGAGTTTCTGTAACAGGATTTATCGGAAAGCCGGTTATATCAAGAGGAAATCGAAACTATGAGAACTTCTTTGTAAATGGTAGATATGTTAAAAGCAATATTATAGCAAAAGCTATCGAGGATGGTTATAAGGGTTATTCTATGATGCACAGATACCCTTTTACTGTTTTACACATTCAATTAGACACAAATTTAGTTGATGTAAATGTTCATCCAACCAAAATGGAACTTCGATTTAGTAATCAACATCTGGTATTTCAAGCAGTTTATCAAGCAATTCGAGAAGGACTAAATCAAAAAGAACATATTCCACAGATTACGATTGATGAACCCATCTCAGTTCCAGCACCTTCATCAGTTTCAGTTCCTGAAGTAAAAGAAGAGACTAAAGTAACTTTAAGCAATACAATAACGAAACCTCATAAAAATTTGAACAAGTATGGCGATTCTAGGACAGAGACACAACACAAGGAAAATCTAGAATTTTTTATGAAAAAAATGAAAGACCGAGTGACTGACTCTTACAAATCAAATAATGAAGCAAAACTAGTAAAAGAGTTACCTAAATTAAATGACGAAGTAGCACCAACAAAAGAGTTGTCTAGATTAAACGATGAAGTAAAAAGTGTCAAAAAAGAAGAAACAACAGCTAAAGAAAAAATCACACTCAAGGAAGAAATGGTGTACCCTACTAAATGTGAAACCTTATCTTTGTTTGAAAATAAAAATAGAGAAGAACCACAAAAAGTCGTATATAAATTGTTAGGTCAAGCATTTGCGACATATTGGTTGATCGAATACAACAATCAGCTATATATCATTGATCAGCATGCCGCACATGAAAAAGTGCTTTACGAAGAAACGATGAAAAATTGGTCACAAAAAGTGTTTACTACACAATATATTGCGCCACCTCTTGTGCTAGACTTATCGATGCAAGAAAAAGTGCTCTTAGAAACTCACATCCATTTATTTAAGGAAATTGGATTTGAACTAGAAGAGTTTGGACAAGATTCGTATGTAGTACGAGGTGTTCCAGCCAATTTGTTTTCCATCGCATCAAAGACACTTTTCTTTGAGTTGCTAGACCAATTAGGTGACGTGCAGATTTCAAGTGCAAAGACAGAGTTAATCACAGAAAAAATTGCTTCAATGTCATGCAAAGCGGCAGTGAAAGGAAAGCAAACATTATCCGCAATGGAAGTAGATTCCTTGATCAGTCAATTATTAACTTTAGAAAATCCATTTCATTGCCCCCATGGGCGTCCTGTTATTATAGCAATGACAAAGCAAGAGATGGATAAAAAATTCAAACGTATTTTATAATTAATGGAGAGATTATGACAACAAAGAAACCATTACTCATTTTGACAGGTCCTACTGCAGTAGGAAAAACGAAAGCTTCAATAGCGTTGGCGAAATCATTGAATGGCGAAATAATTTCTGCAGATTCTATGCAAGTGTACCGCTATATGGATATAGGAACTGCAAAAATTAGAGTAGAAGAGATGGAAAATGTACCGCATCACTTGATAGATGTCTTAGACCCTTCAGAAGACTTTAGCGTAGCTCACTTTAAAGAAATGGCTCTTAAAGCGATAGATGAGGTTTATAAGAAGGGAAAGCTCCCGATTATAGTCGGTGGAACAGGGTTTTATATCCAAGCTTTGCTGTATGATGTAGAGTTTGCACCAAAAGAAAAAAGTGATATACGCGAGCAATTGGAAAAAGAGTTATTA
>CAYJGW010000114.1:0-4004 GCA_964369425.1 uncultured Lachnospiraceae bacterium | reverse complement strand
TTTCGTTTAAATTATCTCTAGAAATGCTACCTCATATTAAACATATTTTAGGAGACACCAAAGCCCATAAGTTAAACGAACTACAGGGTGAACTTGATACCTTAGAAGATTTATATCAACTGATTGACTCAGCCATTTTAGAAGAACCAGCACTAGCTATGAAAGAAGGTGGAATTATAAAATCTACTTTTCACGAAGAAGTTGACAGGCTTAGAAGTGCGAAATCTGATGGGAAAGAATGGCTAGCTAAATTAGAGGAGTCAGAGAGAGAGAAGACAGGAATTAAAAACTTAAAAATTAAGTATAACAAAGTATTTGGGTATTACTTAGAAGTGACTAATTCCTATAAAAGCTTAGTACCGGACTACTATACAAGAAAACAAACATTAGCAAATGCAGAACGCTATATTATTCCAGAATTGAAAGAGCTAGAAGATACAATTTTAGGTGCAGAAGATAAATTACATGCACTAGAATATCAATTATTTTCCGAGATTAGAAACAAAATTGCAAGTGAAGTAGTACGAGTTCAAGCAACGGCACAAGCAATCGCAAGAATTGATGTTTTGACAGCACTTGCCTTTGTAGCTGAGCGAAATAATTACGTAAAGCCAAAGATGAATGAAAAAGGTATTTTAGATATTAAAGGCGGAAGACATCCTGTAGTTGAAAAAATGATTCAAAACAACATGTTTATTGACAATGATACATATTTAGACGAGAAACAAAACAGAATATCTATCATTACAGGACCGAATATGGCAGGTAAATCTACATATATGCGCCAGACAGCATTGATTGTATTGATGGCTCAAATTGGTGGTTTCGTTCCTGCAAAGAGTGCGAATATTAGTGTGATGGATCGCATATTTACAAGAGTTGGCGCTTCAGATGATTTGGCTTCTGGACAAAGTACTTTCATGGTTGAAATGACAGAAGTGGCTAATATTTTAAGAAATGCAACATCCAAGAGCCTATTGATTCTAGATGAGATCGGTCGAGGGACAAGTACCTTTGATGGATTGTCCATAGCATGGGCAGTTGTGGAACATATAAGCAATACTAAAATATTAGGTGCGAAAACTTTGTTTGCAACTCATTACCACGAGTTAACAGAATTAGAAGGTAAGATTGCTGGTGTGAGTAATTATTGTATTGCAGTAAAAGAAAAAGGCGATGATATTGTATTTCTTAGAAAGATAGTAAAAGGTGGAGCGGACAAAAGCTACGGAATCCAAGTTGCGAAATTAGCAGGTGTACCAAGTGTAGTAATCGATCGAGCTAAAGAAATTGTCTTAGAACTAAGTGATGCGGATATTACGACAAAGATTAAGAATATGACAAGTCAAGAACAGCCTGTTAAGGCAAAAACTAAGAGATATGATGAAGTGGACATTGCACAATTTTCCCTGTTTGACACAGTAAAAGATGATGATGTGCTAGAAGAGTTGAAAGGAATTGATGTGGGAACATTAACACCAATTGATGCCCTAAATACCATTCATCGTCTACAGAGTAAATTAAACAATAGGTGGTAATCGTATGCCAGAGATTCAAGTTTTAGATCAAATTACAATAGATAAAATTGCAGCTGGAGAAGTTATAGAACGTCCTGTTTCGGTGGTGAAAGAGTTGATTGAAAATGCCATTGATGCAAAAGCAACTGCTATTACAGTAGAGGTAAAGGAAGGTGGTTGTGCCTTCATTCGGATTACAGATAATGGGAAGGGAATTGAAAAAGAGGATATTAAAAATGCGTTTCTACGTCATGCTACTAGTAAGTTGAAAAAAGTAGAAGACTTATTCTCAATTCACACACTCGGATTTAGAGGAGAGGCCCTCTCTAGTATATCTTCGGTCTCTCAATTACAAGTGATTACAAAGCGAGAAAATGAAACTACAGGATATAGTTATTCTATACATGGAGGCTTAGAAAAGGAATTTGAGGAAGTTGCAAGTGTTGATGGAACAACTTTTTTAGTGAGGCAATTATTTTATAATACACCAGCAAGAAAGAAATTTTTAAAAGCTCCTGCTACAGAAGCAGGATATATCGGAGATCTTGTGACTAGGCTTGCTTTATCAAATCCCCATATCTCCTTTGAATTTATCAATAATGGCAATCAAAAATTATTTACGTCAGGATCTAATGATGTAAAAGATATGATTTACCGAATATATGGACGTGACATCGCTAATAATCTAATTGCAATAGATGCGGAGAATTCTGGAGTTTCTGTAACAGGATTTATCGGAAAGCCGGTTATATCAAGAGGAAATCGAAACTATGAGAACTTCTTTGTAAATGGTAGATATGTTAAAAGCAATATTATAGCAAAAGCTATCGAGGATGGTTATAAGGGTTATTCTATGATGCACAGATACCCTTTTACTGTTTTACACATTCAATTAGACACAAATTTAGTTGATGTAAATGTTCATCCAACCAAAATGGAACTTCGATTTAGTAATCAACATCTGGTATTTCAAGCAGTTTATCAAGCAATTCGAGAAGGACTAAATCAAAAAGAACATATTCCACAGGTTACGATTGACGAACCCCTATCCGTTCCAGTACCTTCATTAGTTTCAGCACCTTCATCAGTTTCAGCACCTTCATCAGTTTCAGTTCCGGAAGTAAAAGAAGAGACTAAAGTAACTTTAAGTAGTACAATAACAAAACCTCATAAAAATTTGAACAAGTATGGCGATTCTAGGACAGAGACACAACACAAGGAAAATCTAGAATTTTTTATGAAAAAAATGAAAGACCGAGTGATCGACTCTCACAAATCAAATGATGAAGCAAAACTAGTAAAAGAGGTACCTAAATCAAATGACGACGTAGCACTAGCAAAAGAGTTGCCTAGATTGAATGATGAAGTAAAAAGTGTTAAAAAAGAAGAAACAACAGCTAAAGAAAAAATAACACTCAAGGAAGAAATGGTGTACTCTACTAAATGTGAAACCTTATCTTTGTTTGAAAATAAAAATAGAGAAGAACCTCAAAAAGTTGTATATAAATTGTTGGGTCAAGCATTTGCGACATACTGGTTAATTGAATACAATAATCAGCTATATATTATCGATCAGCATGCCGCACATGAAAAAGTGCTTTACGAAGAAACGATGAAAAATTGGTCACAAAAAGTGTTTACTACACAATATATTGCGCCACCTCTTGTGCTAGACTTATCGATGCAAGAAAAAGTGCTCTTAGAAACTCACATCCATTTATTTAAGGAAATTGGATTTGAACTAGAAGAGTTTGGACAAGATTCGTATGTAGTACGAGGTGTTCCAGCCAATTTGTTTTCCATCGCATCAAAGACACTTTTCTTTGAGTTGCTAGACCAATTAGGTGACGTGCAGATTTCAAGTGCAAAGACAGAGTTAATCACAGAAAAAATTGCTTCAATGTCATGCAAAGCGGCAGTGAAAGGAAAGCAAACATTATCCGCAATGGAAGTAGATTCCTTGATCAGTCAATTATTAACTTTAGAAAATCCATTTCATTGCCCCCATGGGCGTCCTGTTATTATAGCAATGACAAAGCAAGAGATGGATAAAAAATTCAAACGTATTTTATAATTAATGGAGAGATTATGACAACAAAGAAACCATTACTCATTTTGACAGGTCCTACTGCAGTAGGAAAAACGAAAGCTTCAATAGCGTTGGCGAAATCATTGAATGGAGAAATAATTTCTGCAGATTCTATGCAGGTGTACCGTTATATGGATATAGGAACTGCAAAAATTAGAGAAGAAGAAATGGAAAATGTACCGCATCACTTGATAGATGTTTTAGACCCTTCAGAAGACTTTAGCGTAGCGCACTTTAAAGAAATGGCTCTTAAAGCGATAGATGCGGTTTATAAGAAGGGAAAACTCCCGATTATAGTCGGTGGAACAGGCTTTTATATCCAAGCGTTGCTGTATGATGTAGCGTTTGCACCAAAAGAAAAAAGTGATATACGCGAGCAATTGGAAAAAGAGTTATTA
>CAYJGW010000113.1:0-4039 GCA_964369425.1 uncultured Lachnospiraceae bacterium | reverse complement strand
ACAAATTCATTAAGAAATGTCTCAGAAAGTGTCTTAAATCATGGTACCATTATATCCCACCATTTTCACCTACAAATGATTTATCTGCTTCAGTCATTTTTTCCACCATATCTAGAACACCTGTCTTTTCGCAAATTTTATTGTAAGAGAATCTATCTACATCTCTACCTTGCTTAATATTGTTTTCAATAGTGTCATCTATAATATGTGTATTCTGTGTTGCTATTGAAAATTCTTTCCTTATGGAGGAAAGATTATACTCTTTCAAATCTATATTATTGATTGTAATCTCTCCTTCTTGGGCATCCCACCATCTAAATAGTAAGTTGATAATTGTTGATTTTCCACTTCCTGTTTCTCCTACGAATGCGTATACTTTGCCACTGTGTAATTCAAAAGATACTTTGTTGAGAATACGTTCCTCACCATACGAAAAAACTATATTATTGAATTTGATAACTTGGATTGCTTCTTTTATGCTTATTCCTATATTATAAGGAATATTGACAGCATATGCTAAAAATTCATATATCCTAGATATTGATATTTTTAACTTCTGAATAGCTGTATTAGATTTTAATATACTAATACAGGGGTTTAGAAATAACGTTGCATACTGTGCAAAAGCTATTAACTCTCCAAAGCTCATCTCTCCATGCAAAATCTTATATCCACCAAATGTATAAATCACAACAACTATTGACGCTGAAAAGAATCCCCCTAGTTGATCGAACAATGCGTATTTCAAATCAATTGTAGCGCATTCTTTCATTAGACTCTTTTGCAAATCTATAATTTTTGATAATATAATCTTTTTTGATTTATTCATTTCTATGACCGTTATATTTCCTAAATATGATTGTACTACATTATACAATTTCCCCTGTTCTTCCCTTATTCTTTTTGTCTTATTCATTAACGTTGTTGTAAACTTTAATTGTGACCAAATTACTCCTATCTGCAAAATTAACACTATACCAAAAAGCTCCCATTGCATTCTTATTAAGATATATGCAGATATTGTAGCTGTGAAAACATTAGACACAAAGTCAAATACAACATCAATTCCACAATTTTCAAGTAGCTCTGTATCTCCTTCCACCATATTAAACAATTCACCTGCTTTAAAGATCTCTAACTCTATACCAGATAAGCAGGAAATTTTTTCTAATAACAAATTCTTATATTTAATAATACTATTTTTTTTAATTTTAATAATTATTTTTTCTTTCCCTATGGTTAATAGTAATTTGATAACATATATTCCTATATAACCACACGCATAATATAAAATTATTGTGAATTCTGTTTCGTTTAAAGTTCCATCTACAATAACCTCTAAAAGTCTTGGTAACGCTATCGATATCCCAGTTATTATTAGCATTAAGATAAAACAATTTATACATTTTATACTATTATCTTTATATACATCGAAAAAAAATTGTAATATACCTTTTCTACGCATTACCTCCCTCACATTTCTCAATCAATTTTTTTATTGTTCCCAATGTTACTAAATCGAATCTGCTTATTTGCATGTAATCAAACCTTACATTCATCTCTATTTCTAAATAGTTTAGCAAATCATACACTTCATTAAATCGCAATGGACCCTTCGTGGTTAACACCTCAAAATCACAAATTTGCTCTGTTGGCTTATATAAATTTATTTTAGAATCAAGCACATTATATAGTTTATTTAATAGTTCATCCTCATTATTTGCACTCCACATACTTTGTTCTTCATATATCACTGTCTTTTCACGGATGTAACCCTCTTCACATTTGAGAATCTCTCCCATACAGCTATATTCATAAGGTTTTAAATTATATTTCTTAATTAGAAAACATATTATCCCTGTAAGTCTTGCTGTAGCAAGACTATTATTCGCTTGTATCATTTGATATTTATTATCTAAATCTGCACACATTATAGGAGTATCATTAACCACATATTGTTGTTTTTCCTTATTGAATTCATACACTTTACCAATTTCAATCTTCCCACTCCTAACACTATAAACACCATCGTAACTTGCAGGAAATGCTTTTTTCTCATGGTTATTGAAATCAGATGCCACAAGTATTCTATTCATTCCAGTTAATTGATCACAACGTCTTTTAATCATGCACTCTTCAATGTCAGCTATTGCAAAACTCATGTTAATGACATCCACCTCTTGGTTTTTTAAAATCTTTAGTGCGTGTTCAATTATAAGTGCATTGCTAACCCCTTGATGATTCATCGCTTTAATTATCAAAAATTCTACGTCTTTACATTCTCGCAAAATCACTGATGCACAAGCAGTTCCATGACCATTGTCATCTAAATAATTACCATTTATTACTGCTCTCTTATCATAAGCAATACCGGTTCCTTTCCATTTTATGCTCTTTAAATACTTACAGTTTCTATCTATTCCTGTATCAATTAATGCAACTTTTACTTTATTCATTATTCCTACCTATAGTTAATAACAATCTATTTTCTGCACATGCTATAGCTGACGGCTCACAAAATTCACCTGTTATCATTTTATTCACCAATTTACATCTTGTTTGTTCACAATAATCATATATGTCACAGCCTATACATTTTTTATTTTCATAATCCGAATGTAATAACAGTTTATCTCTTTTTTGGGAGTTTACACCTGTCCTCACATTTCCTATGATGTATTCAGGATTATTCACGGTAAGAGCACATGGAAAAACATCACCTTTATAAGAAATATGAAAGCTATCTAATCCTCCAGAGCATCTCCCTAATTTTTTACTTGGAAACACTTCCAACATGCTTACGAATAAACCTTGCTGACACGCTTTTACATATTTTTTCGTTTCTTCCAGTTGTAGTTTTAATATTTCAAACTCATGTTCGTCAAATTTTTCATCAAAGAAATCTCTTGCTGGCACTATATACTTCACCCCTAATTCTGCTAAATACTTTATATTCTTAAAAAAACAGCTAACTGTTTTATGGTTGAACGTCATTCTCACTCTTAAGTCTGGCATAATTTTCAACGCTTCCTTACACCATTTTTCTACTAATCTAGAACTTTTACCACCACATTTTAATGGTCTAGAAAAGTTTTGAGTTTCAGCATCTCCATCTATGCTAATTGTGAAATCTTCAATATATTTATCAATAAATTCTAATCGTTCAATACTCAACAATGTTGCATTGGTTGTGCATCCAAATCGTACTTCAATACCTAAAGATTTAGATTTTTCAATCATAATTTGTGTGATTTTATAGATTTCTTCATAAGCTAGAAATGGTTCTCCTCCGTGAAACTCAACATTAATCCTTTTTTTATTCTTTTTGATACATTGATGTAATAAAAATTCAATAGATTGTATTGCAATATCATTAGTCATATAATATTTTTTTTTCTTCTTACCTTCATAACAATATACACAATCTAGATTACAATCTGTAGTTAACCAAAACACACCTAGCATATGTACTCCTTTCCCCAAATAATTCTATGATAGTAGGCCTTTACCTTATCGCAATAGTCTTTCATTGCTCCACTTTCTGAATATTCTTTAATTGTTGCCAAGCAATTCCAGCAAAATAAATTCACTTTGCAAGTTTCACACTTAGGATTTGCTTTGAACAAATCTCCCTTTAATTCTTCCATTTT
This sequence comes from uncultured Lachnospiraceae bacterium, assembly GCA_964369425.1. GTDB lineage: Bacteria > Bacillota > Clostridia > Lachnospirales > Lachnospiraceae > CAUPWF01. Next base: position 389 of record CAYJGW010000113.1, on the reverse strand, counting down.
TTTACTATTAATTTTTTCTAAATTCAAGTTTCCAAGGATATTTCCTACTGAATACTTCTCATCTACAATAAGTGGACATAGTGAAACTTGCCCATTTGTTCGAATCATTCTTTTTGAATTTTTAGATACACAGTTTCCTACAAATACAAAAGGAATCGTTTCTAAAAAGAAGTCCTCTGGCATATAGATTTCACCTTCTTTTAAATTTGAAATATTATTCCTCTCAACACTTCCTCTCCCAACAAAAGATAACAACCTTATAATGGGATACGTTTCCAATTCCTCATTCAAACGATAAAACGCCTGTTCTAGAAGTTGGTTTTTATCTCCAATCACCATGGATAGTGAAATATTATTACATCTATTTCGTTTTAAATAAGCAATTTTAT
>CAYJGW010000112.1:0-4102 GCA_964369425.1 uncultured Lachnospiraceae bacterium | reverse complement strand
AGGAGGTGTATTTATGACCATCGGTTATGTAGGAACTTATACAACAGGTACTAGTGAAGGTATTTACTCCTTTCACTTAGATGAAACAACTGGAAAATTCTTGGATGTTACACTTTTTGCAGCAGTTCAAGACCCTAAATATATCACATACGAAAATCATACAATTTTTTCCATCTTTTCGAACTCCACTGGCTCTGGTGTGATTGCTTTTGATAAAACTGGCAATAGAATAGACGCTATCATTTTTGAAGATTCTACGTCTTGCTTTTTGCTGTATCATGATAGCTACATCTACACTGCAAATTATCACGAAGGTACTGTTAGTAAGATTGCATTTAACAATAATCGCTTTACTTTTATCAAAAAATTGTTAATACAAGAAAAAGGAGGCTGTCATCAAGTAATTGTTCACCAAGACCACCTCCTCGTTCCTTCGTTATTATTGGACAAGGTCTATGTCCTCTCAAAAGATTTAGATATACTAGATTACTTAGAACTCCCAAAAGGATTTGGCCCTAGACATGGTGTTATTTCACCGGATGGATGTACCTTCTATCTTTTAGGAGAACTCAGTAATCAATTATGTACATTTGACTTTGTCTCCAATCGATATCAAGAACGTACCTTACTCTCCATCTTACCAAACAAAAAAATCAACCAAACTGGTAGCGCTGCTATTCGTATGAGTCAAGATCATTCTACACTCATAATATCAACCCGACTTTCTAATACTATAAGCATTGTAAATATTGCAACTTCCGTTCCTTGTGTAACGAAATTTTTCAGCTCTAGCGGAATACATCCAAGAGATATTTTAAACATAGCAAATGATAGATATTTGCTCGTTGCAAATCGTGAAAGTAATTCTCTCATTTCTATGAAGATTGAGGGAGACTTTTCTTTAGAAGTAATTGATTCCATTGAAATCCCAGAAGGTGTTTCAATCTGTATGAAAGGAGATTTATAATTTATGAAAAATCAAATTGGAATTATTGGACTTGGAACAATGGGGAGAGCTTTGGCACTGAATCTTTGCAATCATGACTTTAAAGTTTCAGGATACAATCGAAGCTATTCCACCACAAAACAACTTATGGAAGAACATGCTAATTTTTCTGGCTATGAGACCATCTCTGATTTCGTGAACTCATTGGAGTTACCGCGTAAAATCATTTTAATGGTACCCGCAGGGCCTATCGTTGATGCTTTTATTGAGATTTTATTGGAACACTTATCTAAAAATGATATCTTAATGGATTGTGGAAATTCCTATTATAAAGACACCATGAAAAGAGTGGAGGCTTTATCTAAAAAACATGTTATTTTCTTTGGTATTGGTGTTTCTGGTGGCGAAAAAGGAGCTTTATTAGGTCCAAGCATCATGCCTGGTGGAGAAAAGGAATATTATCCATCCATCCAACCTTTTCTAGAAGCTATTGCTGCAAAGAAAAATGAAGCACCTTGTTGCACTTACATTGGACCTAGCGGATCTGGTCATTATGTTAAAATGGTTCATAACGGTATTGAATATGCAGATATGCAACTGATTGTAGAGGTCTATTTATACTTTAAATACATTAAAAAATATGACAATCAAAAAATTGCTACTATTTTTGAACAGTGGAATTCCACACTTTTAAAAAGTTATCTAATTGAAATTACAGCTAATATTTTGAGAGAAAAAGATTATAAAACTGATAGCGATCTTGTAGATATGATTGTCGATCAAGCTTCTCAAAAAGGTACTGGAAAATGGACAGTAATGGAAGCAACCGACCAAGGTCAATGTGTCTCTCTCATCCAAGCTGCTGTAACCGCCCGCATTGTATCAAACTTGCAGTTTGAACGCTCAAGACTCTGCCAAGCCCTAGATACTAATTCTAACCAAACTTTTATTGATACCTTAACCATTGAACAGGTAGAGTCTGCATATCTAATTGGGAAACTCGTTACCTATGCACAAGGTTTCTCTATGATGCATCAAGCTTCTATCGCCTATCATTGGAAGTTGAATTTTGAACACATTGCTTCCATTTTTAGGGCTGGGTGTATTATTCAAGCAGAACTTTTGGATAAATTAATGGCTATTTTCAACGATAGCCCTGACATTGGAAATTTTTTGCTTCATCCTGATATACTTCTATACCTACAAGAAGGATTACAAAACCTCCGCGATCTCAACATTGCTGCTATGACCAACAAACTACCAATGCCTGTACTGTCTTCTGCTCTAACCTATTTGGATCAATTAAGTGCAACTAGTGTGGGCGCTAATTTGATTCAAGCTCAAAGAGATTATTTTGGTGCTCATACATTTGAACGAATCGATCAGAAAGGAGCCGTACATCATGAATGGACAAATGAATAGAACCTTAACTATTTTTGGTGGAACTGGTGATTTATCTTATCGAAAGTTAATGCCTGCATTCTATAACCTCTATTCTTATGGCAAACTTTCCGATAAGGATCAAATTCTTGCTATCGGTAGACGGGATTACTCTCAAGAGGAATATATCGAAATCATTCAAAGGTGGGTAAGTTCTTTTTCTCGTATTGAGTATAACGAAGAACTCTTCCAAAGATTTGCACAGCGAATCTTATATTTTAAGATGGATTTTACTAATTTAAACGAGTACTCCAATCTTACCAACTACTTCTGTGGTTGTAGTATGCGTGAACACCTATTCTACTATGCTGTTGCCCCTAGGTTTTTTCCGATTATAAGTGATGGGATTTTTTCAATTGGATGTCGTGGAAACTCAAAACTTATAATTGAAAAGCCTTTTGGTGAAACTTTAGAAGAAGCCAATATATTGAGCCAAAAACTTGAATCTTGTTTTGGCAAGGAAAACATCTATCGAATCGATCATTATCTTGGCAAAGAAATGGTTCAAAGTATTCAAACTATACGTTTCGCAAATCCTATCTTTCAAAATTGTTGGGATGCACAATCAATTGAGCGTGTTGAAATTTATGCCAACGAAGAAGTCGGAGTGGAGACTCGTGCTGGCTATTACGATAAAGCAGGTGCCTTAAAAGATATGGTTCAAAATCATCTAATGCAGATTCTAAGCTTAGTTGCTATGGAACCTCCAATCTCTCCTGCTAAAATCAAAGAAAAACAAGCAGATGTTTTTCGTAACCTTCGCGCTATAGAACAACTAAACCTAAAGCAAACTCTAATTCTCGGTCAATATAGGGGATATTTAGAGGAACCCGGTGTCTCACTGGATTCAAAGACTGAGACCTACGCAAGTTGTAAACTCTATATTGATACACCACGTTGGAAAGATGTTCCCTTTTTCATCTCAACTGGAAAGAAACTAAAGACACGAGAAATGAAGGTAATCATTACCTTTCGCAAGACTCAGCCCGACCTTAATGCCAACGTTTTAACTTTTAAAATACAGCCAACTGAAGGTGTGAACCTTCAGTTTAATATAAAAGAACCTGGTGATAGTAATGCTGTTATTCCTGCTGATATGGATTTTTGCCAAAGTTGCAACATCGTATACCGCATGAATACACCAGAAGCCTATGAACGCCTAATCGGCGCCGCTTTAGAATCCGATGCTACTTGGTTTTCATCTTGGGATCAGATATACCTTAGTTGGAATTATATAGAATCTTTAAAGCAACTTTACCATAGCTCTAACCTACCACTTTTTATATATGAACAAAATTCTGACAATGTACAAAAGTTAACTTAGCACTTTTTTCATTCGCTCTAGTGCTTCTATAAGAACACCGTTTGGGCAGGCTACATTCATTCTTAGATAACCACTACCGGCCTTCCCAAACATTGCTCCATCTTCTAGGACAACGTGAGCTTCATCTGCCAATCTATGCATCATCTCTTTTCCTTCCACTCCATACTCATCGAAGTCAAGCCATGCAAGATAGGTTCCATCTGGAATATTATATTTGATTTTAGGCATATATTCACGAGTGTATTTATCTACATATCTAAAATTACTATCAAGAACCTCTTTTAATGCTTCTACCCATTCTTCTGAATCTCTATAAGCCGCTATTGTTGCCTCCAATGTAAATGGCGAAATCATAACTTCCCCCGTATATTCTTCAAGCCGCTCTCTAAGCT
>CAYJGW010000111.1:0-4172 GCA_964369425.1 uncultured Lachnospiraceae bacterium | reverse complement strand
AAAGGCTCCGTTAACCATAACGTTTTCTAGATTCCAATCAGTAGAAAGAATCAGAAGATCAGCAAATTTATCTACCTCTATACTGCCCACTTTATCGTTGATTCCAACTGATTTTGCAGCTAACTCAGTTGCTGAATGAATTGCAATTTCTGGTGCGATTCCAAAAGAAATAGCATTTTTTACACCATCCAGCAATGAAATAGTAGAACCAGCAATAGTACCACTTGCAAGTTTTGCCTTCCCATCTTCTACAAAGATATCCAATCCGCCACTTACGTATTTTCCATCGGGAAGTCCAGTGGCACTGATAGAATCTGAGATTAGAACAATTCTATCACCACAAGCTTTGAACATTAGACGGATGGCAGAAGGGTGAATATGGAACCCATCACAGATTACTTCCGCATTTGCATCTGAATCAGAGAAAGCACCAATCATGCCAGGTTTTCTGTGATGAAGCCCTTTCATAGCATTGAATAGATGCGTAATATGGGTTGCACCAGCAGCAAAAGCCCTCAAAGCCAAATCGTAATCGCAATTGGTATGAGCCAGAGAAATTGTGGATGTATCTTTATATTTTTTTATAAAATTCATACTGTTTTCTAACATTGGATCCACATCGATTAGTAGGATATTGTTGTTAGATAGTTGAAGTAACTCATCCATATACTCATCATCAAGCGATAGTAGACAATTCTCGTCATGAGCGCCTTTTTGTGCTGCGTTAAAGAACGGACCCTCTAGGTTTATTCCTACAATTCGAGCGGAATTAGGAGAAGGTGAACAATCAATGTGAGTAGATAGTCGAGACATTGCTTCTTTTTGAGTAGTCTTTGGGCCTGTCATAACGGTTGCAACTACGCTAGTTGTACCTTTACTTGCGTAATATTCTTTCATTTTTGAAATCTCTTCATCGGAAGAGACTGTAAAGTCATAACCTAAGCATCCATGTGTATGGATATCAACCATTCCAGGAATAAGAAGCTGCTGATTGCAATCGAAAACGGTTTCATATTCTTGTGGTTCGATATAATTATCAATATCTACGATTTTATCATTCGCAACACGAATGTCGAGAGCTTGAAACCCTCCTTTGTAAAATACTTTTCCATTTTTTAATATCATGACTACCTCCAGAGAAAATTATAAATCGAGTAGTTCTTTCGTATCTCTAGCAATCATCAGCTCTTCATTAGTTGGGATGACATAAACCTTAACTTTGGATTCAGGCTTTGTGATTAAGCGTTCACCAGTGCCGTTTACATTAGCATCTTCATCGATGACAATTCCAAATGCCTCAGCAATCAGTCCGACAATCGAAGTTCTTGCTCTAAAAGAGTTTTCCCCAATTCCAGCAGTGAAGGCAATTGCTTCCACGCCTCCAAGTGCCACAAAATAGCGTCCCATAAACGCAATGATTCTACGGTAATAGATATCAAGGGCAAGTTTAGCACGCTCGTTTCCTTCGTGTGCAGCGTTTTCTACATCTCTATAATCACTAGATATACCTGATATTCCCAGTAGACCAGATTCTTTATTCAACATATTAATTACATCTTTGACATCCATTCCAAGTACCTCGATTAGGTAATCAATTACGGATGGTTCTACATCACCAGAGCGAGTTCCCATTACGATACCAGATAGAGGGGTGAAGCCCATGGAAGTATTGATGGATTTTCCGTTTTTTACAGCTGTTAAGGAACCACCAGCACCGAGGTGAGCTACAATAATTTTAGACTTCTCGGGATTTCCCATCAAATCACGGACACGAGTAGAGACATATTTGTGACTTGTTCCATGAGCGCCGTACTTACGGATTCCATGCTCTTCATAAAAGCGATATGGGATTGGGTATACGTAACATTTAGGATCCAATGTTTGATGGAATGCAGTGTCAAAGACAGCTACAGCTTTTGCGTTTGGAATAGCCTCTTTGAACGCATAGTACCCTGTTAAATTAGCTGGGTTATGAAGAGGTGCTAATTGCTTCAACTCATCTATACGAGAAGCGACTAGGTCATCGATGATGACTGATTTATCGTAATAAGTACCTCCTTGTACTACTCTATGTCCTACACCTTTGATTTCATCCAAAGATGTAACAATTTCTTTTTCAATGAGTGCATCAAGCAATAGCTGCACCGCCTGTTTGTGATCTTTTATTGAAAGTGTTTGGACACTTTTTTGGTCGTTATATTTGATTGTAAAGATAGCATCTTCAAATCCGATTCGCTCGATTACCCCCGATGTGATTACGGTTTCATCGTTCATTTCGAATAGTTGAAATTTTAAAGATGAGCTACCTGCATTTACTGCAATAATTTTTGACATTTTTGCCTCCTTAGAAATTTTATATTACATTTCATTATAACAAAAATTATGAGAAATGGGTATAGGAATTGCGAGGATTATTTTTAATTATTTTCGCCATACGGGAAACTTGTATGTGGGAAGAAAATTTGTTAGAATACAAGCAATAAAAACAAGTGAAGCGAGGAACGAAGCATGTCAGCTATTAAAATAGAGAATTTCACAAAGAAGTACGGTGATTTTACAGCTGTTAAAGAATTAAATCTAGAGATTCCTACAGGTACAATCGTTGGTTTTGTGGGGAAGAATGGAGCTGGAAAAAGTACCACTCTTAGAAGTCTTTTAGATATGATACATCCAACAACAGGGAAGATGACCATTCTAGGGCTAGATAGTCAGACGGATACAAAAGAGATTAAAAGGAAGGTGAGCTATGTTCCGAGTGAATCTGCCTTCTATGAAAATGTGACGGTGTTACAATTATTAAAGTTTGCAATCCAATTTATGGAAAGTGATGTGAGTAGAATTGAAGAGCTAGCAGAATATTTTGAGTTAGACTTGTCTAAAAAAATAATGGAATTAAGTCTTGGAAATCGCAAGAAAGTCTCATTGATTCAAGGGTTTCTAAAGAATTCTGAATTGATTATATTGGATGAACCAACAAGTGGATTGGATCCTTTGATGCAAAATAAGTTCTTCGAATTTTTACTAAGGGAAAAGAAGGATGGAAAGACTATATTTTTATCGAGCCATAATTTAAGCGAAGTTGAGAGATATTGTGACAAAGTAGCAATCATCAAAGATGGTGAGTTGGTAGACTATTTTGATATGAAAGATGTGAAGATAAAGCAGCGCCAAGTGGTGACGTACCAAGAGAAGAGTGGAAGTGAAGAAAGCTTTGAAGTAGATGGAGATATCAACGAGGTGGTAGCAAGGCTTCATAAAATGGATTTGGTGAGTTTAGAGATTAGGACGAAGACAGTTGAAGATGAGTTTATTGAATATTACAAGGAGGAAGAGTAGAAATGCGAAAAATAGAATTCGGTAATATTCTTAAACTATGTAAGTTTAATCTATTTACGAATAGGAAGGTGATCATAGGATGGAGCGTTGCGATTACTGCGCTTATGACACTATACATGATTTTATTTCCATCAATACAAGATATGGCTCAGCTTAAAATGGAGGCGATGCCACAAGAACTCTTGCAGTTTGTGGGAATGGAAGATATGTCAGATATGGCAAATTATACAACTTACTATGGTATGATTTATGGAATTATCTTAATTGCTGTTTCGATTTTTTCAGCTACGTTTGCAGCGGGATTAATTGTAAAAGAAGAAAAAACTAAGACGATTGAATTTTTAAATGCACTAGCAGTAAGTAGAGGGGAAATCTACATTTCCAAATACCTGACAGCTACAATAGGGGTGGGAATTGTATTGGCGTGTGCAGTTATTTCAACCATTATATGCGGATGGATAAATGGTGGAGAAACTTTTGTGTTGTGGAATATTATCACATCGTCAAAGACAACTAGTTTTACAGCACTATTCTTTGGAGGTATTGCACTTTGTCTGGCAGCAGTGAGTCCAAAACTTGGGTCAGGAGCGATGGTAAGTATTGTTGTAATTATAAGTTATATGTTGGGTTATCTGGGGGAATTATTGGGAAGTAATGCAGAGATATTGCTGTATTTTTCTCCATTTATTTCTTTTAGTGTGGAAAATTCTATAGAAATGAGTAGCAAATTTTTTGCTACCCTAGGGGTCTATTTACTGCTTTATATAGTTGCTTTTATTAGCGGATATTACAGTTACCAAAACAGAGATTTTTAACGTATCTAGTAACGAAATATC
>CAYJGW010000110.1:0-4192 GCA_964369425.1 uncultured Lachnospiraceae bacterium | reverse complement strand
CAAATATACGGAAGATTTTTACAATCCTGATATGAATGGCAATATAGAGCATACACTTCCGAAATGGGAGGTCTACTTTGACGGGAATTTTTGGGGACAACATGGAAAACAAAGACCAGGAAAAGAAGTTGCTGTTCAAACTCATTTCCAGCTAAATGATAAAGAATGGTATATTCCTTCTATCTATTCATGCAGTAAGGGTTTGGTTATAGATTTTTGTGTTAAAATTCCTGCCGAGCATATTGCTAACTTCACAGACAAGTGGAAGCTATCCACCGATAATGATGGCAGTGATTTTTCAGAAGAACAGCAAGAGAAAATAGAAGCTGAAAACCCTATGGTTGTCAATATAAGCTCTGAGATTGCATTAAATAATAAAGTAATTTCATATCCTCATAGCTGTGGATTATCGTGGAATCCTTGCTTTCCTGAACAGAATGGAATGGAAAGCGATGTAGCTTGTAAACACTATGAACTTGATCAAGACTCCGGCTGGGTCATCTTAAGATCAGCCTTTCCTTGGCAAACAAAACGCAAGCCCTCAATATCCTCTTTAAGTATTACAATTAAACATACCCCCATTGATATTTGTGGTTCACATTTTAATATAAATACTCTCGGAGACTCCATTGAATTTACAAATCCACTAACGAATGAATGGCACACGCTTACCATGCAGGAATGCGAAAGACAAGAAATTCCAGCCAATAGCTTTAACGATGATAATTACGATTTTCCATCCAATTGTATTGCAATGAGCTACATCATTACACCTGACATTGCAAACGAGTCTTTCTCGGTTCGTGACTGCAGCAGTGGAGACAAACCTCGAAAAAAGCAGTGTAGTCCAATGGAACCGAAAGCTATCAGTGACTGCTGTGCAGTAGGTATCATTGGTGTTGCACGTTCATCTGCTAAAGATAGCAGTCAAGGAAAACTTCGTACAGTGTGTTCTTCTTTACACTTTGAACCTGTAGAAAGTGTAGACTGGAAAATTATTTTTCATAAAAAGCCTTGTCAAGATATGACTGTGAAATTAATATGATTTAAATTGAGCCAATGCACCAATTAAAGTGCATTGCTCTCACTTTGCTTATATGCCCAATATAGTCAAATACAAAATGGTGCTATCAATACGAAAACCAAACAAATAGTATTGCAGAGGTCATTTTCATTTATTTCAAGCAACTTTTTAATAATTTTTAACATAAGCTAAGGTTTTATAGCCTTAGTATTATAAAATTTCGCAAAGTAATCACAAATGCCGTCTTTATCATCATTGCTTTCAAAAAAACCAACAATAGCAAAACCACAATCCGTTTGATTTCCTATTAAGGTTTGCATTGTGTGACTGTACTCAATAGCATTCTTATTCTGCAAAAACTCTTTTCCTTCTTGCTCGCTAAGTTCATCAAGCGAATTAAATGGAAGTTTATTAGCAACTGTATAGACTCCATCATCATAAGTTGCACCGTTAAAAGCGTAAATGTGTGGATTTACAGTGCCGAACATAAAACTCCCACCTTGTTTCAAAATTCGATAACACTCTTTGAATACAGGCAAGGTATCTGCAATATAAGTTACTGATACTGGGCAAAACACTATGTCAAAACTATCATCTTCAAACATAGATAAATCGCACATATCACCCTTTACAGTCTTAATAATCAAATTATCTCTTTTTGCAACCAAAATATCTTGAGTCAGTTGTTTTTCAGATATATCTAAAACCGTGGTATCACAACCAATAGCCGAAAAAATCGGTGCTTGTTGTCCACCACCCGAAGCAAGACACAATACTTTTTTACTTTTGATGTCTTTAGGTAACCAGCTTAAAGGAATATTAATATTGCCACCTAAACTAAGTTTAATATTGCCTTTTTTAGCTCGTTCTATTTCTTCAGATGATATAGCCAGTTTCCATATTTCACCGTCTTGGACTTTCTTATCCCAAGCACTCTCGTTTGAATTATAGTTATTAGACATTATTTTTTTCTCCAATCATTATATAAAATTTTCTTCTATCTGTTATGCTCATTTGGTGTAGTATTGCCTCATAACTTGTTCTAATAATAATGGTTGAATGAGTGGATATGTCCATTCTTTTGGAAGGTCATCAAAAAAATCAATTCTTTCTATTTCTAGATTAGGTAGTTTTTCAAATTCAAATATATCTGCAAAGTATAACATACCAAAAGTTTCTTGTTCATCCCTTTCTACAGCATATACACATAAAGGCTCTAAATGGTAGTTTACAGCTCCTGTTTCTTCCCAAAGTTCTCTTTTTGCAGTTTCACAAATGGATTCATTCTTTTCCCTTCGTCCACCTGGACACTCATAAGTATTTCTGTTTTTGTGTTTGCAAAATACCCACTTGTTATTATGCTTAGAAACAATTACTGCAAACTTTAACAGTTCATCATCAACCGATTGATAGAAATTTACCTTTAACATTTTATAAACTCCTCACCAAATATAAATTATCTTCTATACATTAAATTCTCTCAAAATCCCAATATCATCTATACGATTGAATCGGCAAGTCCTTATAAACACTGGCTTCTAATCCAATGTCATCATTCTAAGGAAGTTCTACCTCACTTCGTTCGTAGAACAACTGTGCATCTAAGTTCAAACTTCGCTCTAGCTCGTTTTCACTAAGAGCGCACAAGTTTCAACATGTGGTGAGTATGTGATAAGAATGTCCTCTGGGCACACTCCCACCTTGTAAGTATCCTTCTCGAATTCGAGTGGGTAAAATCTTACACTATTGACATTCGATTGCTTTCTGAAATCGTAAAACCTGCTCATTTTTCTGACTTAATGGCTGATTTTGTGCTACTAGCATCCATCACATAAGAAAACAGCTAACTGTCTTAATTCTGTCGGCTAGCTGTCTTGCTTTTTGCATAAATTAATGGTTTCTTCAATTACTTGTGTTTTATTATCCATTCATATATATAATCATATTTGATTGCTCCACTTGCTATTGATAAACCGAGTTCAATCAATTCTTCTTGGCTATAAGTTATATTTACTTGATTTAGCTTTAGTGTCATAAGCATTGTTAATATTCCAATGCGTTTATTTCCGTCAACAAATGCATAGTTGGAGATTATTGCAAATGCAAGTCTTGCCCCTTTTTCTTCTATTGCAGGGTATTGTTCGACATCATCAAAAGAATCATTCCACTCGCAACAGCAAACTCCAAAAGCGAAATATCTCTTATTCCATCTAATCCACCAGTTTTAGCAATAAGCTTACTATGAATAGATATAATTTCACTTACTGTCAATAGTATCATTTTGCCAACTCCTTAAATGCCTCTAAGTTGTCATCAATTAATAAATCGGATGTGTCTGATATTGTTTTTGCCCTTTTTGCTCGTAGTTCTTGAATTTCATCATATTCGTCAAAATCAACCAATACATATCGTGGTTTATTATTTTTTAGAATAACAGCCATTCCGTTCTCGTCTACTAAACGAATTACCTTTGAAAAATTTTGATTTGCTTCTGTCATTGCAACTAAATTATTTGTATTTACTAGCATAGATTATCACCTCATCTGTATGATATGTTGAATATAGGATAAATACAACCTATATCCGAAACATTTTTTATTTTTACAATTATTTAGTACTTTCCTTTTCTTTCTATTTTTACCTGCTTTACTCCTTAACTTCCAGAAATTTTAAACCTAAAAGTTCATGTAACATCGATTATAGACAAATACATGACCTTTACCATATATTATCAAAACTCTACTTCGTTCCATTTAAATAATTCAGTATCTCATCATAGGAACGTGAACTTTGTGCAAATGCTCTAATCAACTCTTGGTTGCGTATGCTCTCTCTTTTGTCTAGAAGTTCCTTTAGGGTAGCAGTATAATGGGTATTAAATGTGCGATTGATGAATTCACATGAGGTTTCATAGTTCATTCCATCTGCAACTGCGTAAAAGGTATCTTTATTCTTCTCACTCAAGGAATCAAACAGTTTCATAAATAGGGACAGTTCCTCTAACTTTACATCCTTCCCTTGTAGCAAGTAATTCATTTTAGGATCCATGACACTTCCAATGGTTACCGTTGCATAAACATCATTGATTACGTTTAGTTCCTTACAGATCCGAGAAATTTCAGTTTCTGTATTTTGTTATGAACTTTTCCTTTTACACTTTGTTTTGAA
>CAYJGW010000109.1:0-4251 GCA_964369425.1 uncultured Lachnospiraceae bacterium | reverse complement strand
ATCATGCAAATATAAGCGAGCCACAGTTACCTTTTCTTAATGTTAATATCAAGGAATTTATAGATACATATAATAAAAAACGTACCTCAAATAAAGAAAAAGTCAATGCGCAAACTTCATCAAAAACAGAAGCCGTGGAGGTGATACTGCCGTTTAAAGCAGGAATACCTGAGGGAATGGATAAATTTGAAATGGATGAAGCTTGTATTATTTGCATTGAAGCGTATGGGCGTATTTTAGATGAAAATAATTACTATTCCTTTGATTTAAGCGTTAAAAATCATGTCTATGATGAGTTTATAGAACTTATGAAAAAAGCTCATTCGAAGAAATTAAAAATTAATGCAAAAGTAAAAAATGGTACCATTAGAAGTATTAAACTTGATTTAAAGTTTTTAGCAGATGAATTAAAAGATGAAAGACTTGAAAAAGCCGATGTTTGTGGCCATAATATTAGTAGCCAAACTTCACTATGTGAACGGTATAAGGGGGTGTACAAATCTAAAGAAAGGATAATGGTTATGGGAGAAGAGACGTTTAAGATTCACGACAACAAGAAAGATAAAATTGGAAATGTAGTTACTGCGGTAGGTTGTTGGTTAATTACAATTTTAATGATTGATAGGAAGCAAGTAGTTTGGGCAGCAATAATGGGTATCGTGAGTATTATGATGTCTGATTTATGGTTTTGCATTCATGTTACAGAGAGTACAATCAATGTGAGAACCAAATTTGGAAGAAAATATTCTTTTTTTTGTACAGAAATAGATAGAGTTACTTGTGAGACAATACAAAGTATACACTCTGGTTCTAGAGATTGCATTACAATTGTTTCGAAAGGCAAAGAAGTCCAACTGTCTCATAGGATGGTAGGGTTTAGTCAGATGGCAGGGCATCTTTTAAATCAATATAAGGTAAATTCAATCAGAAAAAATGCTATTAGTCTAAAAGCGGCACATACGCTTGAAAGATATGCAGATTCTGAACTTTATGAGATGAGCAAAAGAGAGAAATTCTGTCAAAATGAAACAAGTATGGAAGATACCCCTTGGATGGATTTTAGTGATATATATCAGGTACAAGCTCTGCTTGAACGTATTGGATGCTTAGGTGAAAATAATTGTTATTTTGTAGCATATACATATGAATCACAACAAATTCAGATGACAAATGCAATAGTAGATGATAGATATGATTGTTATCTGATAAATAAGAATGAAAAAGGTTTTGGAATGATTCCGTTGCGTTATGTTGAAGAATCTTCAATTGATTCGTCCCATATAGCTGTTTTAGAAAAGGAATACTACTTTATTCCAGAGGAAAATGTTAAAGGTGTGACTGTAAAGTCAGACACCCCACCTAAAGAACCACAAGTAGTAGCAATCACATTGGAGTTCGATGAGTGGACTATTAATTTACTTGCTTCCGTAAGTGAACCTGCATTATCCTACCAGAATAACAACTTGCATGAATTTATAAATAAATATACTACATAAAGAGGAAAGGCAGAGCTTCAGAGAATACGCCGTTTACAATTTTTGGTGGATAACATTGCAGAGTTTGCAGGAGAACGTGGTCAAAAAATCATTTTTGGCAATGGGGAATAAACTTCCTAATTACTTTCATATGCATTTGGAAAAGAAGGGGCTACAAACGACGGTGTAGGTTTCATAGTGTCGTGATATAATAAAGGGAGAGCTTTGTCTTAGTTCATAATGCTGAATGCAGTGGCAGCTACAAAGATGTGAAAAAGCAGAATGCAGAGCATAAAAAAACAGAAACGGATCGCACAAAGAAACTTCATGCACATCATATGCCAGCAAAAAGTGTTTCACCATTATCGGTAGATGACGAGCCATGCATTTCAATGGAGACAGTTGATCATGCTAAAACTGCAAGTTATAATCGACAGGTAGGGGCAAGTGTATATCGACAAACACAGAACCAATTAATCAATCGAGGCGAATTTTTGAAAGCATTTTTAATGGATGTTAATGATATTCAAACAAAATTTCCAGGTAAATATGATAAAGCAATTCAGCAAGCGACAGAATATATGAATTTAATTTTAGGAGGAAAATAATTTATGGATAGAGTTTTTGAAATCATTCCGTATGTATCAGTTAATACTATGAAATTTGGTGACAACCGACAACAGATTCGAAGTGCCTTAGGAAGTCCTAACGCTGAAATGATGATAGGTTATCCGGTTAGTGACCATTATTCAGATGACTATGGCTATATAATTGTTAAAGTTCCTTTTTGGTCAGAAATTATGTAATGTGTATGACACACATATTTTTGTACTGGTACATAATGCAGGAACTAATTTTTTCTTCAGAGGAACTGGAACAAGATACAACTACTCGAAAAATTCGAGTAGTTCAAACGGAAGGGAGGGAAATGAATAAAACAGGGTTTACAAATATTAAAGATATTAATGATGAATATATAGTTTGGAGAGGGACAAGTTTTTTGTTTCTACCTACAAAAAAAGGATTAGAGTGTGGATGCCTTATACCTAATGAAGGGTTAATCTATATATTAGCTAGTAATGGGTACTTAGTTTGTCTTTCGTCAGATGAAGAAGGAAATATAAGCAGTCACCTTGATTTTGGAAACAATAATTATGCTATTGGAAAAGAAATTAAAAGAATGTTGCTTAGTGATTTGCAAGATGTATATTTAAGTCAAAAAGTTAAATATACAGTTGAGATTGCTGAATGTATTTAAGTGAGATTATGAACAACCACACACTATAATGCACAACCTGCTCGATTAAGTAGGTTAAGAATGATAATCTTGAAGTGATAGATTTTTCGAGGTTGAACAAATTTTATATAATGATTGGAGTGGTAATAATATGGGGTTGTTTTCAAAAACAGAAATTATTGAAGCAGAATTGCCATTTAGATTAGCAATGCCTATACTAACGGATGAAGAAGAGTGCCTAATTGACATTGAAGCATATGGCCGTATAGGTGATTATACAAATAAGTATTACTATGCTGCTGTATTTTGTAATATTCCTTATGATGAGTTTGTAGAGATGCTTACAAACTTGAGTGATAAAAAAATTAAAATAATTGCAAAAGTTAACAATGATGCTGTAAAGAAATTTGATATTGATTTTAAAGATTTATCAAAAAAACTACAAGATGAAAGGACAGCAAAGGCATATATTTCTGGTTATAATATTACAGATAAAAGTGTTTTTGAAAATCAAAATTATAGATTTATACAATAACTATTATGAGTGTAGTTGTTATCCTAGATTAGAATTGAATAATGAAAGATATCATTAGAGCCGAGAGGAGCAATATGGCAGAAAATCAAAATATAGAGTGGAAAGAATCGTGGAGAGATGAATATATAAAGTGGATTTGTGGATTTGCTAATGCACAAGGCGGTAAAATATATATTGGAAAAGATGATAATGGAATCGTGAAGGGAATAAATAACAGTAAAAAATTAATGGAAGATATTCCGAATAAGGTTAGGGATATTCTTGGAATTATAGTTGATGTGAATTTGTTTGTCGAAGAGGGAAAGGATTATCTTGAGATAGTGGTTCAAGCCAATCCATATCCTGTTTCCTTTAAGGGTGAGTTTCATTATCGGACAGGCAGTACAAAGCAGGTATTTAAAGGTCAATCTTTGAATCAATTTTTAATGAGAAAAACAGGAATTACATGGGACAGTGTACCGGTTCAAGGTGTATCAGTTCAAGAATTTAGAAATGATAGCTTTGATATATTTCGTGACCAAGCTCTTAGGAGCAAACGAATTGACAAAAAGGATATCACTGCTACAAATGAGCAACTATTGGATAGCTTAAATCTTTTGGAAGATGGGATGGTAAAAAAGGCAGCAATCTTATTATTTCATCACAATCCTGAAAAGTGGGTTCCAGGATCGTATGTTAAGGTTGGGTATTTTGAAACAGATTCTGAGTTGAAGTATCAGGATGAGATACATGGTTCGCTGATTTCACAGGCGGATAAAGTTGTAGATTTGATTTATACAAAATATCTAAAGGCAGAAATAACATACGAAGGTGTTACAAGAGTTGAAACATATCCATTCCCTAAAGAAGCGATAAGAGAAGCTGTTTTTAATGCCATCTCACATAAATTTTATGGAACGCTAGTACCAATTCAAATCAGTATTTATTCAGATAAGATGTATATTGCAAACGACTGCATTTTCCCAGAAGAATGGACTGTAGATGATTTGATGGAGAAACATAAA
>CAYJGW010000108.1:0-4407 GCA_964369425.1 uncultured Lachnospiraceae bacterium | reverse complement strand
CCAACAGTAACAAACAATGGCTATGAGGTGAGTTTTACACCAAGTGAAGCTACTGTCATGAACTATCAAACCATAACTACTTTAAAAGCAACAGTAGGTGTGACAGTTGACAAAGCAGTACCTGAAACATTAACTACAGAATTAGTAAGTATGTCAGGACCTGAAAGTAACCGAGTGGTAACACTGAAAGCTACAATAACAAACACTGGCGACGGAGTTTTACCTACAGGAGATGTAGTGTTTACTTACGGAAACCCTACTAAAAATATAGGCACAGCAGAACTTGTAAATGGTGTAGCTACCATAGAGTGGACAGTAACCACAGCAGATACATATGAAGTAACAGCTACCTATCAAGGTGATAGCAACTATAGCACAAAAACATCGAACTTCAGTGTAAATACAGCAAGGAAAGAACAGGCAGAGTTAGTTGTAACTGAGCCTGAGAGTAAAACTTACGGGGATCAAAGCTTTGAGCTAACAACAACCGGCGGTAGCGGTACAGGTGTGATAACTTACGCAGTAACAAGCGGAGATGCAGTAAGCGTAAGTGGAAACACAGTTACTATAGAAAAAGCAGGAAGAGTAACCATTACAGCTACAAAAGCAGGTGACGATGAATACAATGATAAATCTGCTGATTTAACAATTGTAGTAGCTCAAAAGCAACTAAGCTGGAACACAGCAGGCGAGGTAGAGGGCAAAGTATACGACGCGACTAAAAATGCGACAGTAAAAACCAACCCAACTCTAAGTGGTATAGTAGCAAATGACGATGTATCAGTAGACGGCACAAACGCAGTAACAGAATTTGACAGTGTAAACGCAAGCAGTGCAGTAAGTGTAAGTGCAAGTGGCTATAGTGTAACAGGATCTGATATAGCAAATTATCTGCTACCTACTAATCAGCCAGAGTTTGAAAATGCGGCAATTAGTAAAAAAGACATTGATGTAACAGTAACAGCAAAAGAAAGAGAGTTTGGAAAAACAAACCCAGCACTTACCTTTACAGTGGATGAAGCTATGTTAGAGGGTGCAGATGACAGAGACGACTTAGCGGTAACATTGTCAACAGATGCAGGTGTCAACTCTGACGTAGGCGAGTATGACATTACAGGTGTGTCTGCAAGTATGAACTACAATGTAAGCTTTACAAATGCAAAATTAACTGTAATACAAGCGGATTACACAGTAACAGAAGATAAAAATGTAGAACTTAAATACAGCAACACAGCAGAGCAAACAGTAGATTTCACTGACTTGATTCCAGCAAATGCAGGAGGAGTAACAGGCATTATTGTAAGTGAAACAACAGATTTAAACAGCATTATAGATGAAACCATGTTAGATGCGGATTTAAGTAGCATTATGTTTACATTAACAAATGGATTAACGAATACAAATGTAGGAAACACAGCCAAGTTAAGCGCTGTTATAAGTAGTAAAAACTACAAAGACTTCACTGTAGTAGTGAATGTAACTCTAACAGATAAAGAAGAGCAAAAAGACTTTGCTTTTGATATTACTGAAAAAGCAGTTGCTTACGGTGATGCGGACTTTACTGTAGTGGCAACAGGCAATGTGACAGAAAGTGTAGTAACGTACACAAGTTCTGACGAGACAGTTGCGACAGTAGACGAAAAGGGAAAAGTTACAGTGCTAAAAGTAGGGTCTGCCGTTATTAAAGCAAAGGCAAGTACTACAGAGGACTACAATGCGGCGGAAGATAATTATACGCTAACAGTAAAAAAAGCTCCTCTTACGATAACAGTAAAAGACTTGGATGTTTATAAGGGTACATACAAAGGTTTAAACATTCCGTTTGTATTAGAGTATAACGGCTTTGTAAAAGGGGAAGATGAGTCAGTTCTTGCAACAACTTTATCAAAACCTATGGCAGTTGTAGCAACAGACACCAGTGTAGCTGGTGAATTTGATGTAGCTGTTGCTTTACCGACAGATGCCGATTATAACTATGAGATAACTACAGTAAGTGGAACACTAAAAGTGTTTGACAGAGGAGTAGGTACATATCCGCCACAAGCTGAAATACTTGACGACATCAATTCGGACGAGTCACTAGTATCTATACCAGATGAAACAACATTTGTTGATGCAGAAGGTACAACGGTAACTCCGGTAGAAAAAGATATTAGAATTGCCATAACATCAGAGCTAACACCAGAGGACAAAGCAGCTTTAGAAGCAGGCTTAACCGACCCACAAGCAGGAGAGATAAGGGTAGCACTTGAGGTTAGCTTGCTTGAAAATGGAAAAGAGATATTCCCTATGGGTGATATAGAGATATTCATACCATATAGCGCAATTGCACCGATTACACAAGAGACAGAGATTAAGATTTTGCACTTAAAATCTGACGGAACCTATGAGACAATAGTACCAGATATGCTAGAGGGCGGAATACGCTATACAGCAACTAGCCTATCACCATTTTTGTTCTACAATGTAAATACAGCTGTAGCACCATCTGACCCAGGTTCAAGTGACTCTGCACAACCACAAAAAGGGAACAGCACACCTCAAACAGGTGATGGTTCAAACCCATTCTTATATATAGTAATCATGATTGTAGCATTCATGGGAATGAGCTTTGTGTTAATAAAAAAACGCAGAACAAGAGTATAAAATAGTGGTGAAGCACAAGGCGTCTTAAATGTAAAATAGAGAAAATGGATAGTTTTATGTGGTGTTGGTTTGAAGAGATGGGGAACTGTGGTTACAAGTGTGAATGTGAATATAACCTAGGATATATCGGTGGTTATGTAGATGAAATTTGTCAAGGTTACTTGAAAAGGTAAAAAATGGACAAGTCCATGAAGAATTTTATAAAAATAATAAAGAATTACAACAATTACAAGTGGAATTACTTTACAATTCAAAGTAATTATGATATTATACTAAGGAGTTTTTATATTTTGTATTCAAATAGGAGGAGAGAAACGATGAAGAAATTATTGAAGTTTGGAATTGCTATGGTTGCAACTTTAGCTTTAAGTTTGACAGCAATGGCAGCACCAAGTCCATCGGGAACAGCATCAGCTACAGGTAGAGATAGTGCTGGAAATGCTGTTACAATCAGTGTAGCAGACAGTAGCCAATCAGTAACTATTGCAGATGCAGCAAGTCTAGCTGGCTTAAATGCTAACACTACTAGATTACTAGGTGTGTATGACATTACAGCGCCAGGTCTAGATGTGCCACCAGTTACAATCACTATGAACATGGCAGGAGTAACAGCTACTTCTAAAATCGCTGTGTTACATTATGTAAATGGTGCATGGGTAAACGTTCCTGCAACAGCTGGAAACGGAACTGTTACATTTACAGTTGATACTCTTTCACCATTCGCATTCTTTGTAGAAGGTGGAACAGCTACAACTACTTCACCAAAGACAGGTCAATCAAGCGTTGCAAGCATTGCAGTTCTTGGATTAGCTACTTTGGCAGCAGCTTATGTTGTATCTAGAAAGAAAGTTGCTTAATTAATTTAGTTATATTTTTTGAAAGAAAAAATCTCTTTTCAGAGTATCTGGAAAGAGATTTTCTTTTAGGAAAAGGAGAATTTTAATTGATTGATATTCATTGTCACATATTACCAGGAATAGATGATGGCGCAAGAAGCAAGAAAGAAGCAATCGCGTTGCTTCATAAAGAAAAGTATGATGGAGTTACAGATGTAATCGTAACACCACATTATAGAAAAGGGATGTTTCGTCCCCCTATTGAAGAAGTTGTAAAGAGATATCGATGGTTAAAACACATGGGAAAACAGATCGGTATTCGTGTGTGGCTTGGAAGTGAACTACACGCAACCAGCAACATGATGAAATATATACAGAATAAAGATTGTGAAACATTGGCAGGAGGAAGTTATGTTTTAGTTGAATTTTCTTCTTACCACAGTTATAATAATATACGTGAAAAAGTGAT
This sequence comes from uncultured Lachnospiraceae bacterium, assembly GCA_964369425.1. Classification (GTDB taxonomy): domain Bacteria; phylum Bacillota; class Clostridia; order Lachnospirales; family Lachnospiraceae; genus CAUPWF01. The sequence continues at coordinate 456 of CAYJGW010000108.1, read as the reverse complement.
GCAGTTACTCACTTTAGGATACAACCCCATTATTGCACACATCGAACGGATTCCAGCATTGGAAAAAGAGATGACTAGATTGCAAGAATTAAGGGATATGGGAGTAGAGCTACAGGTGAATGCAGGTAGTGTACTCGGTGAAGAAGGGAAAAAAGTCAAGGCTGAGATGCTGACGCTAATCAAACTTGGTTTCGTAGATTATATCGCAAGTGATTGTCACAGGATATCAGAGAGAAGACCAAACCTAGGTGATTGCTATGCCTATGTAAGGTCAAAGACAAATGATGAAGTTGCAGATAGAATCTTTATAGATAATCCAAAAAGGATAATTAGAGCAAGGAGATAAGGATGGAGAAAGTAGGCTTAAAGACACCAAGGTTGTCTTATCATACCAATGAAGCAGTAAAGACACTTCGTACAAATCTATTGTTTTGTCGCGAAGAGACAAAAGTTGTT
>CAYJGW010000107.1:0-4539 GCA_964369425.1 uncultured Lachnospiraceae bacterium | reverse complement strand
AACAATTTGCATTGAAACAATGCTTTTTGAATTCGGCTAAATTTTATAAAAAGAAGGGGTAAGCAATGGAGTGTATTAGAATAAATGAGTTGTTAGATTTAAATGAGACAATAGGACGTGAAATTTTTGAAGGACTAGAATATCCATGGGAAGCACTGCCAAAGATTAGTAGTTTTGTCGTTATATTGGGAAGAACACTTGATTCTGAAGTTTATGAAGAAGTAGAAGAAAATATCTGGATTGCAAAGACGGCGAAAATTGCAAAAACAGCGCATATTGATGGACCGGTGATTATAGGAGAACACACAGAAGTGAGACATTGTGCGTTCATTCGCGGCAATGCTATTATAGGTGATAACTGTGTAGTGGGGAATTCTACAGAGATTAAGAATGTGATATTGTTTAATAACGTGCAAGTACCACATTATAATTATGTGGGAGACTCTATATTGGGATATAAGTCCCATATGGGTGCAGGTTCAATTACTTCAAATGTAAAGTCAGATAAGAAGTTAGTAACGGTGAAGGCGGAAGATGAAGTGATTGAAACAGGAATGAAGAAGTTTGGTGCGATACTAGGAGATCGTGTAGAAGTCGGTTGTGGAAGTGTGTTGAATCCAGGAAGTGTAGTGGGAAGAGATGCGGATATTTATCCATTATCGATGATTCGAGGTGTGGTACCTAAAAATAGTATTTACAAGCAACAAGGTGAAGTGGCAAGTAAAAAATAAATAGCATTGAAAGAGGAGAAGGATATGGAAAATTTTGTAACATTTGAAATGGAAAAGACAAAACATATTGCATTAGTTGCCCACGATGGGAAGAAAAAAGAGTTGGTTGAGTGGTGTGAGAAAAATAAAGAAATTTTGAAAGGGCATTTTCTTTGCGGATCAGGAACGACAGCACGCTTGATTTCTGAAAAAACAGGTTTACCAGTAAAGGCTTATAATAGTGGTCCATTAGGTGGGGATCAACAAATTGGTGCTAAGATAGTAGAAGGACAAATAGATTTTCTTGTATTTATGTGGGATCCACTTGCAGCACAGCCTCACGATCCAGATGTAAAGGCACTTCTTAGAATCGCAGTTGTGTACGATATACCGATTGCAAATAATTTTTCGACAGCAGACTTCTTATTGAATTCAAAATACATGACCGAAACTTATTACAGAAAGGTTGAGAATTTTAATAAGACAGTTCAGGAACGTGTAGAAAAATTAAAATAAGAGGAGTTAAGGATGACAGTTAAGATTATATTACTAGTTTTGTTTTTTTTATCGATGATTGTAGTTGGTATCTATGCTAGAAAACACACGAAGAATGTGGAGGGGTTTGTATTAGGGGGGCGTTCAGTTGGACCTTGGCTGACTGCTTTTGCTTATGGGACTTCTTACTTTTCAGCGGTGGTATTTGTAGGGTATGCAGGGCAATTTGGTTGGAGATTTGGTGTGGCATCTACCTGGATTGGTATAGGGAATGCTTTGATTGGTAGCTTACTTGCTTGGGTTGTATTGGGAAGAAGGACACGAGTGATGAGTCAACACCTAGAGGCGAAGACGATGCCAGATTTTTTTGGGAGACGTTTTGATAGTCAGAAGCTAAAGACAGTTGCATCTGCGATTGTATTTATCTTCTTGATTCCGTATACGGCTTCTATTTACAATGGGTTGTCAAGGTTGTTTGGGATGGCCTTTGATGTTCCTTATTATGTCTGTGTAATCGGCATGGCATTTTTTACAGCTGTCTATGTTATTTTAGGTGGTTATATGGCTACGGCTATCAATGACTTTATTCAAGGGATTATTATGTTAGTAGGAATTGTTGCAGTGATAGCAGCTGTACTAAATGGACAAGGTGGTTTCATGAATGCGATTGGAGAACTGTCAAACATTCCAAGTGATGTTGCAGTGACACAAGGACAAGAAGGGGCATTCACTTCATTTTTTGGACCAGATCCTCTTAGTTTATTGGGTGTAATTGTATTGACATCTCTAGGAACCTGGGGGCTTCCCCAGATGATAGGAAAGTTTTATGCCATAAAAAATGAAAAAGCGATTAATACAGGAACTGTGATTTCGACAATATTTGCTCTGGTTGTGGCAGGTGGATGTTACTTTTTGGGTGGGTTTGGTCGTTTGTTTGATAACGATGCCTTATATGGTGGCGAAAGTCAAGCCATTATATACGACAGTATCATACCATATATGTTATCTACGTTATCAGATGTCTTAATTGGAATTGTAGTAGTGCTTGTATTATCAGCATCCATGTCAACATTGTCTTCCTTGGTTCTTACTTCTAGTTCTACATTAACATTGGATTTACTAAAAGGGAATATAGTGAAAAAGATGACAGAGCGACAACAAGTTATCACGATGCAAGTATTTATCTTTGTGTTTATTGCCATATCTGTTGTCATTGCGTTAGATCCAAACGCATTGATTGCGCAGTTGATGGGGATTTCATGGGGAGCATTAGCAGGAGCATTTCTGGCACCGTTTTTATATGGACTATACTGGAAAGGTGTTACGAGAGCGTCGGTATGGGTTAGTTTCATTACAGGTGTTGGGATTACTGTTTCGAATATGGTGTTTGGGTTTATTGATTCGCCGATCAATGCAGGTGCAATTGCGATGATCGCAAGCTTGATTGTATTGCCAGTAGTTAGTCTGGTTACACCGAAAATGGATAAGAAAAAAGTGGATGATACATTCGAATGTTTGGAAGAAACTGTTGTAATTAGCAAAAAAAGGTCATTGAGTGAGTGATGCACGAAAAATGGTACAAAAAAAACGACAAAAACAATTGATAAGGTAACTTGAGGGTGGTACAATATTAGATAGCAAAATTACCATTTTTAATTTACAAAGGGGAGAAAAGTAATGAATATTAGTAAACTGCATTCCGGTGGAATGCGTACGATTGCACTTTTGTTAGCCGTAGTGTTGCTGTTTAACACAGTTGGAATTCAAGGTTTGGCAAAAGAGAGTAACCAAGAAACTACAGCGACGGAAGTTGAAGTAGATACGACAGAGAGTGAAAGTCAGTCGCAAGAAGAAGTAGATTCAAATGAAGTACAAGAATCGGAAGAAGAAAATAAGGAAACGGTGACAGAGAATGAGACAGCAGAATCTGTCGTTGAGAGTGAAGGTTTAGCAGAAACAGATTCCGCCACTAAAGCGCCGGTAGAGGAAGGAACAAGTGCACAAGAGACAGAACCCAACGAGATAACAAGTTCAGCTCAAGTAGCGTATGAAGAGGTGATTGAATATACATATGTAGATTATCCAGAGGTAGAAGCTGGAACTTCTCAAAATGTGGTTATAGGAATGCTAGATCAATCAGCGCAAGTAACAGGTGCGGAATTAATTTATGTTAACTCTAGACAAGAAGAGCAAAGATTAGCTCTTACGAATAGTGTGGCAGGAGCATTACTGTTTACAATCGATGGGGGAGCATTGGTAAACGGAGAAAACTACACAGTAAAAGCTTTGAACTATAATACGAGTATGAATGGGGTAGCTACGAATTACTCAGTGATTTTTCCTTCAGATGAAACCTTTGATTTTTCAGTGGTGTCAACGCAAGAAGAAACTACAGTTATGGCAATGTCAATGGATGCAAGTGGTAATATAGTGGAAGTGAGTGGAACTGACACAAAAACTGTTGTAGAAGATATTGCTGAAGAAGTGGTACAACCACAGATGGCTACATTATCAGGAATGAGCCGAATGGGTGGAGGGATTGACCCATTAGCAGACGGGATACTGACAGTAGCAGTGATAGCTGGACATGGAGGAACAGATGCAGGAGCCAGTGGAAACGGAGTAGTGGAAGCAGTAGCTGTTCAAAAAATTAAAAGCTATTGTATCCAAGAATTTGGTACCTATCCACAAGTACAAGTAATTGATGTACCAAGTACCTATCCTGGAACAAACACAAAAATGGGACTTACAGATCGTGTGATTTATGCAGACGATCGTGGAGCGGAAGTGATTCTAGACTTGCATTTAAATGCGGCTATAGGAACTTCGGCAAATGGAGCAGAAGTCTATTATCCAAATATCAGTGGAGATGCAGACATCAGCAATGAAGGAAAGAACATTGCACAATCCATTCAAGATGAGTTAGTAGCACTTGGACTTACCAATCGAGGAATCAAAATTAGAAATGCAACTGCGGTAAATGGAGTGATAGAGCATTATCCAGACGGACAGATTGCTGACTATTATACAGTAATCAATGAAGCAAAGCGAAGAGGGATGGTTGGTCTGATTGTAGAACACGCTTTTGTAACCAATCCTTCTGATGCGGCTAAGTTGCAGAGCGAGAGTTTCTTACAATCACTTGGAGTGGCAGATGCAAAAGGTACTGCAGATGCATTTGGATTGACAAAAGATGTGATAGAAGTCGATGAGAAAACAGTAAAGGTTAACATAACAGAAGTCGATGATGTATTTGGAACCTTTAAAGTAGAAATCAGTGGAACAGGTGTTTCACCAAGCGGTGTTCGCTACGTTGATGTACCGACTTGGACCG
>CAYJGW010000106.1:0-4563 GCA_964369425.1 uncultured Lachnospiraceae bacterium | reverse complement strand
AAAGGATTTATGAAAGAAAAAAACAAAAAAAGGGGTGTCAAACTTGACACTACCACAAATACTAGGAGGAATATAAAAATGATTCAAATGAAAAAGCTTATAGTTATGGGGGCGTGTGCAATGGTAATGGCATTACCAATAACCGCACAAGCAGATACATCCAATTTTGTATTTACAGTTAATTCATCAAACTATGGTGAAGATAACTTGTCATTGAGAACAGTAAAAGATGGTGGAAGCGAATGGGAAAATAAATATTATGTACGACCTACTTGGTTTAGTGGAAGTGGAGTAGCACATGTACGATCATATATGTTGAATAATACTTCTGTTAACTCTCAGGCAATATCATTAAATAGTAGTTCGGACAGAAATGTTCTGAAAACAACGCACTATAATTCATTTGCACAAGCGGGATATTATTATTACTTACAAGCCGATTTGGTTGCCGGTAGTTCTATGAGTTTAGGAGGAAGATATACTCCGTAATCTATATGGCATAGCAAAAAGCTATGCCATAGTAATTTCAAAGAGTGTATAGGGTAAGTATGAGAAAATACAAAGGGTTAATTATAGTTATGTCATTTTTGATATTAGGGTGTGGTAGTGAAAAAGAAAACAATGAAGTAGGAGAAGTAGCTTCAAGTGAAGAAGAAACACATAATAGAGACGAGCAAATTGAGCTATCACAGGAATTTCCTCAAACGTATGAAGAAATTATAGGAAACACAAAATTTGATTTACAAATTAATGTGGATAATAGAAAGCAAATTGATTCATTAGTGGAAGCGAGAGCAGGTCTCATAGCTACAAATCGAGAAACAGCTTTCCAAAAGCTCTACGAGGGAATTACTGAGTATGAAGTATTTGAATATCCAGATAACATAGATGAAAATGGCGAAAAGACGACGATGATTAGTTATGCAGATGCGAATTCAACAGGATTAGGATTTGGTCCATATTCAAGTACCGTCAATTTTATGAAACTAGATTTAACTAAGTATATTCTTTCGTCATTTAACTTGCAAAAGGGAGAGTTGTATAATGCTAATCAATATTCAACTACTAATCAATTGGGATTTATGAGTAGAGAGGCGGCGGTAGAGCAAGTAGAGCAAGATTTGATAGAAATGGGCATTGATATTGAGTATATACATAATACGTACGCTCTTGATTATCAAACATTAGAAAGAGAAGAAGAACACATTGATATATATGGCAACAAAAGTCAAACAGACTATAAAGAACAATGGAGCAACGAAGATGAGTGTTACTACATCACAATGAGGCAACAGTATAAAGGGGTGCCAGTGTTACATGTATATGCAGATGTTTTTACGAAAGTAGAAGATGCAAATACAGCAATTCAGGTAATGGTTTCAAGTAAGGGATATGAATTCTTTAATATAGAGAAAGTGTTTGAGTTTGCTGAAGAAAAAGAAATAACCGACCTAGCTAATATAGAGGAGATAGTAAAAACTGTAGGAGAAAAATACGGTCAAATATTAGGTGAAACGACTTATGAGTTTACAGAGGCAGAATTATATTATTTTGTAGACGTTCATTCAGGAACCAATGGCTACTCTGTAAAACCAGTGTGGTTGATAGAAGGGATAGAAAACGCAAATGGACAAAATAGTGAGTTGCAAATCGTAATAGATGCTCAATCAGCAGAGGAGATTGTGTTGTGAAAATCTTAAAAAAATATTTTTTGATCGACTTGAAAAGGGGAATTCTATCATCGAGATGTTTATTTTCCATTTTTTTAGTTATTATAGTTTTTTGGGTATTCACGCTAGAAGAAGCACCATTTACTGAAGAATATGTAGTTAGGATTTTTAGTTCAGTGATAAATAGTGGAGCCTTTTTAGTTGGGTTAAGCTGTGGAGCAGTTGCATTTGCAAGTAGCCTATGTGAGGATGTTGAGCGCAAGTATCTTACCCAACAAATAATTAGAGGTGGAATTAAACCTTACGTAACAGCAAGGGTTAGCAGTATATTTATAATAACATCATTAGTGGTATGTACAGGGGTATTTGTATATGCAATTTCGCTACGTATGGTATTTCCTTGGATATTAGAATCGGCAGTAGAAAGTGGATATTATGAAGTGTTATTGAATGGTAGGTTATCCGTGGTGGCAGAGGCAGGAAACTACCCGATTTACTATCTTTTGTATGCAGCGCAACATAGTTTGCTTTCAGGAAATCTAGCGATATGGGCAGCATATATTTCGTTATTTATACAAAATCGAATGATTGTTATGTCTAGCCCAATGTTATTGTTTTATCTACTAGATAGTTTGACGATTCAGCTATTTCCAGAATTTTTGGGAGTTTACAATATTTTTTCCCCAGAAATTAGCCTGTTTGATAATGATTTGAAGTCATTTGCTCTAATAATATTAATATCAAGTATAAATATTTGCATACTGAAAGTATTAACGGAGAGAAGAATCAGGAGGAAATATAGTGAGTAAATTACGATATATGAAATCAGATTTTGTTAATAGCACTTTTAGTATGCGTCTTTTAGTGTTTGTGGTGTTTCAATTTAGCATTTTACATAGCTATTTAAGTCAAATTAAATCCTTTTCCAGTATAGTAGAGTACCCAGTAGCACCTTGGAGTATTTTATTTCTAGGAGATACCATATTTTTCTTGGTGACCTATGGGATATCGGTTTTATATTTTTTTCATGATGCACCATTTATGAAAAAATCAGAACTATATGCAATCATGCGTCTTGGAAAAAATAAATGGCTACTGTTTAAAATAATACGAATATGGATGCAGTCCATATTTTTAGTAATAACTGAAATAATACTTAGTATTGTAATTATGATTCCGAATCTAGAGTGGACAGCAGATTGGGGACGAGTTCTTTACACAATAGCAATGACAGATATCAGTAGTGTCATGACGATAGAACTCATTGTGAACTACAAACTCATGAATGCATTAGAACCTATTGAAGCTATGTTAATACAAAGTGGAATGATGGTAATAGTAACAGGTTTGTTAGGAATGTTATTATTGACTATCAGTTTGATAATAGATCGAATACAATCGATTATCATAGGTGGAATCTTAGTTTTCTTACCAATTGTCTTTACAAATGTATCGAGATATGCAGCGTGGATAAGTTATATTTCACCATTTACATGGATCAACATATCAATGTTTTATCAGGATTATTGGTATCGGCAAGCTATAACGATGGAACAAGCATTTAGCATTGGCATTGTTTTTAGTGTAATTCTCGGTGTTATTTCTATGTGTGCGATAGGAAGAAAAGATTTTTTATGGGTGGAGGAAGAGTAAATGGAAGAAAAGCTAGGGATTAAAGTGAAGAGCCTCTATAAAACTTTTGGTTCAACAGAAGTACTACATGATGTAAATCTTGAGTGCAAAAAAGGAGAGATAACTGGAATTGTCGGGAGAAATGGATCAGGTAAAACAGTATTATTTAAATGTATTTGTGGTTTACTCTTAATAAATAAAGGAGAAATTTGGATTGATGGACGAATAAGAAAAGCGAATGAAGCTATTACAGATATAGGCGTTATAATTGAAGAACCAGCTTTTTTGAAAAACTATTCGGCAATCAAGAATTTACAATTTCTATTCAATATTAATAACAAGAGCGATAATAGATATTTAGAATCAATTATAGCGAAAGTAGGGTTAGATTCAAAATCTAAAAAACATATATCGAAGTATTCTATGGGAATGAAACAACGGCTAGCAATAGCTCAAGTAATTATGGAAAAACCTAACATACTAATATTAGATGAGCCATTTAATGGTCTAGACAATGAAGGTGTGGAGGAAATGAGAAAATTGTTTTTAAACCTCAAGGATGAAGGAAAAACCATTTTAGTAGCAAGCCATAATGCTGAAGACATTAAAGTATTGTGCGATCGTGTATTTGAAATGAATAAGGGAAAGTTAGAAAAACTCTAATCGTATTTATAGAAATGAAGTGGATAGATAAAATTACCAATATGGATGTTATACTTTTCGCGAGAGTTTAACATAAATCATGTAGCCCTAGCAATGAAGCATACAAGCCTATTAGTTGCAAATGATAGGTAGCAGCAAGGAGTCTACAATATCAAATTCAAAGGAGAAAAAAGAATGACAAACATCAAAAGAACCATCGCAAAGTTATTAATTGTCGCAACGGTAGCAAGCACATTTGCGATCACAGCAAGTGCTAGGTATTATTCATTTAGTTTTAATGTGAACACAGCAAGTAATGGAGGAATAGCCTATAGTGCACCTAACCCAAAAGATGACAATGACCCATTGGCATATGTTTATACTAACTCGCATAACATAATAAATTCTGATGTTTTTTATTACCGAGTAGTAGCTACTGCAGATAAAAATAGAGAAGGGTGTTCAAATTATGCAAGAGTAACACCATCTAACGTCTCGCGTATAACGATGCAGTACTATAGTGGGTATGCATGGACAGGAGCGCTAAGGTGTCTTAGAGCAGATACAGATAAATATACAGTAAGAGCTTCTGGAAGTTGGTATTCGTAAAAGATATACC
>CAYJGW010000105.1:0-4676 GCA_964369425.1 uncultured Lachnospiraceae bacterium | reverse complement strand
TGGCATATCTGCCACTCATTCGATGCTCTGGTAATTCAATTACCGAGTAGTTCACCAAGCGTAAAGAGGATGCCCAATTATTCGCAGCAATTATGAAAAAATATATTGGTAATTACAAGCTAGTTTATACACGCAGTCCAGAGGGAAGAAAAACACTATTAATGGGAAGAAAATACGCATTGTCTAATCGGCAAAATCGTGTAATTCAAAGAAAAAGAGTGAAAGGTGCTTTGGAATAGGTATAAAAAGCAAGTGACGAAAATTAAGTGGAAAACAAAAGAAAATTCAACATTTCGTCAATAGAATTTAGGGGCAAATGTGTGATATAGTGATTAAGTTAAGCACATCTCAAAAAATGTGATGTTATAATTATTTTATAGGTAGTATAGGAGGTTTATAGATGAATATGGAATTGAACAATATTTTATTTCTAGTTTCTGTGGTAACTATGTTTATCTATCAGTTTTCAACGTTTTCATATTCGTCGAAGTTGTTGGTAGGTGGTACAAAAAATAATTGGGTTTATCTAGGGTTAGCACTTGTAAACACTATAACATTTGCCATTACTCAGAATATGCAAATAAACCTCTATGTAATAGTCATCGCTTTTATGTTGGTTCTTACGATAGAATTTAAATTGATATCTAAAACAGATTTTGTTCAGGTTTTCTGTGGTGCAGCAATATTTGTTTTACACATATCAGCGCTTATAACTCCATCAATTATTATTGTGAGTAGTATAGTTGATATTGCGCCAGCGAAGCTTATCAGGGATTCTATCTATGACCATGTTATCGTAATTATTACCTGCGTTGGTTTGACACTGGCTCATGAGCTTGTCAAGAAATATATCGATAATACTTCAATTCAGAGAGTGACAGTAAAGAGTAAGCATTCGATTATACTTCTCTGCGCGATTGTTTTAATTGTTGTTTTGCAAATAGATCATTCTTTAACGATGATGACTGAAGTGTTTTACCCTGAGCAGATAATACTTTCGCTTGCAATTTCACTTGCATCGCTACTAACATTTTATCTCTTTTTCCTATATGCAATAAACTTAATCGATGCAAGCCTCTATAAGAGATATTCGGACAAGGTTATAGGGGAGCAGGAAACAATATCGAAACAAAAAGAAACACTAATATCGAAGATTGAAAGAGATGATTTAACAGGTGTATTTAATCGCAGATACATAATGGATGAACTGAAGAGAATGTGCGAAGAAGAAAATGGCTCATTCTATGTTTTGTTTATCGATATAAATGCCTTAAAATATACAAATGATACCCATGGACACAAAGCAGGTGACAGGTTGATAATTAAGATAACACATGCTATTTTAACGAATATTCGTGAAAATGATATTGTGGCACGTATAGGCGGAGATGAATTTTTAGTTGTAATGCCTAATGTACAAAGTGAAGATTGTAATAAAGTTATAGAACGTATAACACAATGTATTGAACGACAAAACCAAGCAGATGAGATTTTGATTTCTGCAAGCATTGGTTTTACGTATGTGACCGAGGAGTTGAAAAAACAAGGTGTTAGCTATATCTTATCAGTTGCTGATGAAAACATGAGGGAAAATAAAGCACTGTTTTATAAAAGGAGAGAGGAGGGGACTGTATGATTTTATTATATATACTTTTAATTCTATCCTTTATAGGCTATCATTTTACATTTTTTTCATATTGTGCATATATATTCAATGTCAACAAGTTTCCTCGAACAGCAGGTGTTATATGTGGGGGGATTAATCTGTCTTTTTGGATGGGGTATATTTTTTATATTTCATCAAACTATGAAGCGATAGCCATTTTACTTTATGCGATTATTTTACTTATTGAAATGAGAGTAATATTTAAAGTGCGCTTAATTCAAATGCTGTTTATCTCAGTAACCTTTAGCATCAATCTATTTGCAAAGCGGTTGTCAGTAATGGCTATAATGGCAATACTTAACCATACTACAGCTGCTTATGTTTTGAGTGATATTAAACTTTCGGTCATAGTTGCTACGATATGTTTTTCAGTCTCTATTTCGACAATAAGCTTTTCGAGGAAGATGATACCGAGAAACTCCCTAGATACGATTTGTTCAGATAGTAAAAACCTCGCTTTTTTGACAACTGCATTCTCGATCATGTTTGGAACATTGTTTGCTTTTTTCTTAACAATTGGAGTGAACGGTGGAGAGCGGTTGTTATTTCATTATGTTGTTTTTGGGTTAGTCGTTATAAGTGCCTTTGCTGTATTTATCATCTTTGCCTACAGCTTGGCAGAACTTAGAATTCAAACCGAAACATATAAGAGACTTAGCATAAAAAACACCGAAGATTTAGAAGAGATTAAAGGTCTTGAACAGGTTGCAATAAAAGATACTCTGACACATCTATACACCAGAGATTATGCATATGAGCTTATTGAGAAGCTGATTGGTGAAAACAAATTATTTTTTGTTGCTTTTGTAGATCTTGATGGTCTTAAAACGATTAATGATAATCATGGTCACGATGAGGGAGATTTCTACATAAAAACTGTCGCTGAAACGTTAGAAGATTACTTTAAGAATGATGTAACATGCCGTTATGGTGGTGATGAAATTGTTGTTATTGGAAAGTGTAATACAGAGGAAGAGATAACAAAGAGATTAATCCAAAGCTACAAAGCGATTATCAATATTCCAAAACTTTATCATAAAAAATATAAGACCTCAATAAGTTACGGAGTTGCGTTTAAGCATGCAAATGAACTTATCACTGCATCTGAACTAATAGCAATAGCAGATATTCGGATGTATGAGTTGAAAAGAAGTAATAACAAACATAGAAAGGTTGTTTCGGTGAAATGATAAACTTATAAAAGTTTTAATCACCCAAGCAGTAGAACGAAGATGTTAGAATATAATTTATTGTCAGAATATACTTCGCTGTTTATCTTGACCGCCATTATAATTAGTTTTAGGCGAGATTATGAGGCGAGAAACCTAAGATTTAGATTTTTAAAGGCTATGTATTACTCAGCCTTTATTAGTGTTGCTCTTACGATTACATCTGTTCTTAGTACAACAACCCTCGCTGTTTATTCAAGTTACTTCATATCGTACACTTTAATACTCTTATATTTTGTGTTTCTACCAAGTTTGCCTGTGATGTTTATACTTTATTCTGTCACATTAACTGATTTTAATTCGAATAAAAAAGATCATTATAGAAAATTATTTCCCTATTGCATTCCGTATTTGATTTATGTCATAGTGATATTATTGAACGGGTTTACAGAGAAGATATTTACAATTGACGAGAGTAATTATTACATAAGAGGTGACTGGTATCAAGTTCCTTTTGTTGTTAACGGGTTCTATGTGCTAATGTTATTTTATCTTGCGATTAGAAATAGGAAAACGGTGTATAGAGAAATAATGCAAGTATTAAGTTTTACTTTTGTTTTATCTCTGAGCTTGATTTTTCTCCAATTTTTTATGGATGATGTCATCCTTACTGGGGCAAGTTATACTATGGGTATTTTAATTGTCCATCTGTATATTCAAAATGTACGAAAAGCAGCGGACCATTTAACAGGTGTAAATAACAGAATTGCATTAACTCACAAAATAAACATGAGTATTAAGAATGATGACAAATTTTCGTTATACATAATCAGTTTGCGAAATTTTAAGAGTGTAAATGAGAGGTATGGACTTGAAATAGGGGATAAATTATTAAGAGTAGTTTCAGAAAATCTATCAAAGAAATTTTCGATCAAGAAAATATATAGATATAGCGGTGATGAGTTTGCGATTCTTACAAAAGACTTAAGTAAAGAATATTTCGCGACTGTAAATGCAGCAATAGAGGAACTTAAAAACCCGATTTCCATAGAAGGATTAGATGTGGTTTTAGATTTGATCTTTGTTAGGGTCGATTATCCTGCTTTTTCAAAAAATTCCAAAGATTTAATTTCGGCTGCAGATTATTCGGTACGTACCCTGAAAGAGAAATCCGGTGATGAAAAATACTTATATGATGTGTCTATCATTCAAAAAATGTCTGAAAAAAATTTGATGACTCAAAAAATTAAAGACGCTCTTTTGGATAATGATTTTATAGTTCACTACCAGCCTATTTTCTCCATTGAAAAAAATGCATTCACTAATGCAGAAGCTTTGGTGCGAATGTCTGATAATGGCAAATTATTGTATCCAAATAGCTTCATTAAGTTAGCAGAAAAAACCGGACTTATTACGAATATTACTTACAAGGTCTTGGAGATTGTATGTAGGGATATGCGAGAATTATTGAATAATAATCAATTAGGATCTCACTTTGAGTCAGTTTCGATTAACTTTCCATACTTTCAATTTGTTTTGCCGAATGTGGTTGAAGATGTTACGGCGATTTTATCAAAGTACAATATTCCACCTTCAATGATTAAAATTGAGATTACGGAAAGAGTTCTTATATCAGATGCCTTCAATATGAAAAAAATCATGAAAGAAATGCAAGAAAAAGGATTTATTTTTGAATTGGATGATTTTGGAATTGAGTACTCAAATATGAGTGTTTTCTTAGATTTACCGCTTGATATCATTAAAATAGACAGAAGTCTTTTACAATCAGCAGGTAAATCAAAAGAAAACAGAATGTTTTTTGAATACCTTATCTTGGGAAT
>CAYJGW010000104.1:0-4698 GCA_964369425.1 uncultured Lachnospiraceae bacterium | reverse complement strand
AGATTAAAGCGGTTGGAGTTTCCAGTCGCTTTTTTGAAAAAAATTGCGGAAATTCGCATCACACCCTTGACACGAGCGGGAACAGGAAAAACCTATGCAGCGGCATTTGCACTCTGGGAATTTAAATCTAAGAGAACTTTATTTCTAGTACACCGTGAACAAATTGCCAAGAAATCTATGGAAAGTTTCCAGCGAGTATTAGGAAGTGGGACGGATGCAAGCAAGTGGACAAGTCAGTCAGTTTGTAATGAAAAATACAGATAAGACAGCAGTGGAAATTGAATGGATTCTGGAAACACCAGTCCGAGAAGATTTGTATAAATATATTGTGAGTGAGTAAGGAATTGATATGAAGAAAATAGAAGTAGTAGCAGCAATCATACGCGAGGGAGATAAGATTTTGGCAACCCAAAGAGGGTATGGAGAATTTGCAGGTAGCTGGGAATTCCCTGGCGGAAAAATGGAATCAGGAGAAAGTCAAAAAGAAGCATTAGTTAGAGAAATATTGGAAGAATTAAAGGTAAAGATTGAAGTACAGGAATTTGTGTATACGATAGAATACGATTACCCAACATTTCACTTGACGATGCATTGTTATTTTGCAAGAGTATTAGAAGGAAATATTGAGCTGACAGAGCATCAAGATGCGAAGTGGTTGAATAGAGAAACCTTGATGAGCGTGGAGTGGTTACCAGCGGATGTTGACTTAGTTGAGCAGTTGAATAAGACAATGGAAAGGTGAAAAATCATTGATGTGTATGAAGAGTCAACCAAAGTTAGATTCGCTGTTAGTGTTGGACTTATTAGATGCGAATGAGGTGACTATTTATTATGCAAGTGATATAGTGGGTCAGTTTTAATCCAGAAGGGCTACACATTGCGCAAAAAGTAAAGCAATATTACAAAGGGACTTTTATTATTGGCATATGGGGATAGAGGACTACAGACAGTGCAATCTAATAAAAGGATATCTGCAAAAAGTTTAAAGAGTCTGCAAGGTATTGTGGATGAAGAATTGCAAGCATATGAAAGGGCAGGATACCAAGAACAATTGGATGTATGGTATTAATCAATTTTTACAGCCTTTTGTTCTATATTATATTTCATGGTTGAGGTCAAATGGTATGATACAGAAAATTCTACAGGAACTTCACGGTTATTTATGAATGCATACGATAGAGCTTCGGAATACAACAGTGGTGTTCCTACTTTAATACCCATTTTTTGAGCAGTTTCATTGCTTGCACATACTGCCTCTAGTGAAAGTGTAGTTTTATTCATCTCAATTCCATAATGATCTTGAAAGGTTGTGTACAGTGATCTTTCTTGAAAATCTAATTGATCAATTCCAGTAAAAATGTTGTAAGGCATAACTGCGCACGTAAGGCATAATGGCTTGTTATCAGCATAATACACGCGTTCAATTACAAACACACTATTATTAGAGAGATGCAATAAAGCAGCCTCTCGTACAGTACATTTTCGAACTTCGGTGTTTATTATTTTTCTAGTAGGAACCATACCAGTAGCTAGAACCTCTTGTGTATAACTATGTATTCTTAGAAGTGAGGCTTCTTCTCTTTTTACATCAACAAAACAGCCCTTACCTTGAACCTTATAAATATATCCATTTCCTTCTAAGTCACTTAAGGCATTTCGGGCAGTGATGCGGCTTACATCGAATAGACTCATAAGTTGAGTTTCACTGGGCAGCTTGTCACCTGCATGATATTGTCCAGAATGGATGTCTTTTTTTATTGAATCTACTATAATTTGATATTTATTTTGTCTCAAAGTTCTTGCCATTTTGCACAACTCCAATTCCCTATTTTTGTACATAATAACATATTTTTTTTTATGGGTCAATTTCGATTGACAAGTGTAATGTTTGAGCTTATTATAATAACATAACAAGTGGAGGTGAAGAATGAAAGATAAAGTGAAAGGTGTGATATATGGGCAGGCATTGGGAGATGCTATGGGAATGCCGGCAGAGCTGTGGAGCAGAAGAAAAGCAATAGAGGTTTTAGGTGAAATTCAGACTTTTCTCGATGGTCCATATGAAAATATTGTATCGAGAAACTACAGTGCAGGGCAATACACGGATGATACGGCACAAGCGTTTGTCATCTTAGATTCCCTTGCACAGACGGCTTATGTACCGAACGGAATGCATATAGCTCAAATGTTATTAAAATGGGCAGAAGAAAACGATGCATTTGCATGCAACATCTTAGGACCAACATCTAAGGCAGCATTGGAAGCTGTGAGAGAAGGGAAAGATACAAAATCTATTTCGGATGAAGCCTTGTCAAATGGTGCAGCAATGAGAATTGCACCAGTAGGGGCATTGTTTGATAGTGACCAGCTAAGAGAACTTGCGGATTATGTGAAACAGATATCTTCAGTGACTCACTCGAGTGATATAGCAATTGCAAGTGCATCACTTGTTGCAGCAGCAGTTTCTTGCGGTATGGAATGTGGAGATACTAGGAAGGCAATTGAGAAGGCTCTAGAGATTGAAGCGTATGCGTTATCTCTTGGCGCAGAGACATTTAGTCCGTCTATGGGGGCTAGAATTAAGCTTGGAATGGAATATGCAAGAAAGTATGAAAATGATTCTGTAGTATTTTTAGAGAAAGTTTATGAAATTATCGGTGCGGGAGTTGCAGCAAGTGAATCCGTCCCTGCTGCCTTAGTTGTAGCATATTATGCTCAAACACCAGATAAATGTGCTTTATTATGTGCCAATTTAGGTGGGGATACAGATACAATTGGAGCAATGGCAACTGCTATATGTGGAGCAACGCATGGTTATACTGCAATTTCATCAGAATATGTACATGTGTTAGAAAGTAAAAATGAAATCAGTTTCGACAAATATGTTGAAATTCTCATAAAAGGAAGGGAGGTATTACATGGATAAATCTCTAATAATTGGAGCGGCAATTGTAGACATAATGCTGAATATTGAAGCACTTCCAACATCAGGAGCAGATATTATGGCATCAAATGAGCGTATAGAAATTGGAGGTTGTGCGCTAAATATTGCAAATATATTGAAAGCATATAATGTGGATTTTGATTTTTTTGCGCCGGTAGGACAAGGGAAAAATGCAAAACTTATCTGTGAAGCGTTATCAGATGAAGGAATTGAAACTCTTGTTACTACTAATTTAGGAGATAACGGACATTGCCTTACATTGATAGAAGAAAGTGGTGAACGTACTTTCATCACATTACCAGGTATTGAGTGTGAGTTTCAAGCAGAGTGGTTTGAAAATATTAATGCATCTGATTACAGCAGAGCATATGTTTCTGGATATGAGATAGAAGGAAATGGAGGGGAAAATATCATTGAATTTTTGAAAGCAAATAAACATTTAGAGGTGTTTTTTGCACCAGGACCAAGAATCACTTATATACAAGAGGAAAAAATGAATGAATTATTTTCTATTTCCCCAGTTGTACATTTAAACAAAGAAGAAATTCTGACATTTACAAAGGAAAAAGATGTATACGAGGCTATGAAATTACTCTATGAAAAAACAAATGCACAAATTATAGTAACATGCGGAAATGAAGCAACATTGATATATGACGGTACGGAAATTATCAGTACGCCTGTAGAGCCAGTTACAGTAGTTGATACATCAGGTGCGGGAGATGCCCATTTGGGCGGTATTATAGCAGGACGAATGCTTGGTCAGACAGTTTTAGAAGCAGTAGCTTTTGCAAATAAAATTGCAGGCAGTGTAGTTCAGACGAAGGGCCCTACATATAGACGATAAAAAAACATAAGAAAGAAAAAGGAGAAGAGAATATGATAAATAGAATTAAAGGGTATTTTAGTGATTGGACAAAGTTTGAAATAACATGGTTGATCTTATCTACTATTATAATGATTTCATTATCGATTGCATGGGGAGATACACTTATTGCACTAATTAGTGGAATTACAGGAATTATAGGTGTCGTTTTATGTGCAAAAGGGAAGATATCTACATACTTTTTTGCGACAATTAATGTTGCTCTTTATGCATACATATGTTATAACAGTGGGCTGTATGGAGAAACGATGTTAAATGCATTGTATTACCTACCTATGAACTTTATTGGATTTGCGCTTTGGAAGCGGCATCAAAACAGCGGAGGCGAAGTTATTGTTAGGAATCTTACGATAAAAGGAATTATTATAATGGTGATTTCGACTGTTACCGCAATCATTGTGTATCATCAGTTGCTAGTTTTCTTAGGTGGAAATCTTGCTTTTATTGATGCAACGACAACAATTGCATCCGTAGTTGCACTATTGCTTCAAGTGACAAGATATTCGGAGCAGTGGTTACTGTGGATTATTGTAAATGTTATTTCGATAATCATGTGGATATTACTGTTAATGCAAAATGACTCTTCAGCAGTGACAATGTTGGCGATGTGGAGTGCATATTTGATTAACTCAATTTATGGATATGTAAACTGGAGAAAAATTGCCACAAATTAATGCTATCATTCAACCCTCTTGATACAGATAGATAAAAAGGGGACAGTGCTGAAAATGTAATCTAGATTGCCTGATTACATTTTCAGCACTGTCCCCTTTTTGAGGTGAATAGTTTTGTGCAGGTTAGTTGATTACAATGCGTCCAGCAGGTAATTCATAGCGACTATCAACGCTACCTTCCATAACCACATCGA
>CAYJGW010000103.1:2931-4780 GCA_964369425.1 uncultured Lachnospiraceae bacterium | reverse complement strand
GCTGAGGAAGAAGCAGCAAGAATAGCGGCTGAGGAAGAAGCAGCAACAAGAAAAATGGAGACTCCGAAAGGAGCATCAGAAGAAGCTGGAAGAGTAACACTAGAGTTAGGAAGTAGTGTAGGTGCAGGTGGTGCCGAAAAGATATACGATGGTCAGCCATTAGCATTAGACTCAACTGATTTTGTGGTAAAGTTGGATGGAGAAATTATAGATGTAAACGACTATGTAATTGAAACTGAGTGGACTGCAAGGTCTTTTAATGATGAAGAATTTAATCCAGAATGGTATCAAACAAGTTATGTAGAAGGATTTCCAAGTATAACAAATGTTAATGAAGCAGATAACTATTGGGTATATATTAAGTTAGAGGGTTATGCAGCTACAAATGTACTATTAGTCCCAATGACTGTCACACCAAGATCTGTGACCATTTCAGCAAATGAGCAAACTGTAAATTATGGAGAAGTAAGTGAACTAGTTTTAAATAATAGTAGTTACAGTATAGAATCTCAAAATAATATATTAAATACAGGTTTAGTAACAGGAGAATCATTAAATATCAATCCTTCCATTAGTGTTAATACCAAGTATGACAATAACACTGTTGCAGGAACATATGTAGAAGAAGGTGGTAATGTCGCTGATATGGGAATTATCATGAACGGACCGGCAACTGCCAATAATGGAAATTATACAGTATCATATGAAAATGCGCCACTTACTATCAATGATGTGGAATATGTTATCAATTATTATGATGCAGATGAGAAAGTAGGGGAAGGATACAAAAAAATTGAGAATCTCTTACCAGAAAGTTATAAACCAACAGAATCTGTGATACTTCCAAATAATTTAGAAAAAAAAGGCTATTTATTTAAAGGATGGACGGAAGATCCAGAAGGAACAACTATAGTAACGTCGATTCCAGCCAACTCAAAAGGTGATAAAGTTTTTTATGCACAATGGGAGTTGATTCCAGTTGATTCGTACGAGTTATTATTAACCTCACAGTTAGATACTTATGATGGTACAACACAGAGTTATAATAAAGAAAATATTACGGTAGATAAAGGATTATCAGAAGAGATACCAACTATTGTATACGATGATGCAAATGATGATACAGATGTAGCGACAACTACACCACCTGTTAATGCAGGAATATATAATGTGACAGTGAGCTATAATCATCCAGGGGATTCATCAATAGTTATTTCTAAAAGTACAACATTAACAATTTTACCAAAAGAAGTAACATATAGTTTAGGAAACATCACAACAGCATACCAAACAGCAGTAACAGAAAAACAAAAAACAGACTTATACACAGATGCAGCATTAGAGGCAGCTGGAGTATTAGCAAAAGATATCGATAGCTTTAACTTCGCGATAGAAATCGCAAACGAAGCAACATTGATTAACACAACAAAAACTCATGAAGATGCAGTAGAATTAACATTTACAGCAAATGGAAACTACACATTCAACGTAGAGCCAAGTGATTTAATCGTAGGAAACAAAGGTGGATTGACAGCAGAAGTATCCGATGCAACAGGACTGAACAGAACAAAAGTATATGATGGAAGTGCATTAGTTCCAGCAGAAGAAATGTTCACAGTAATGGTAGAAGGAACAGATAAGACAGCAGAGGCGACATTCACATACTATAATGAAGATCGAACAGAGGAAGTAGATCCAAGTCAGACAAATGTAGGAGTAACAACATTTGATGTAAAAGTAGAAGTATATGGATATGATGTAGTGTATATCGATAACGTAACCCTAACTGTAACCCCAAAAGAAGTAACATATAGTTTAGGAAACATCACAACAGCATACCAAACAGCAG
>CAYJGW010000103.1:0-2831 GCA_964369425.1 uncultured Lachnospiraceae bacterium | reverse complement strand
TCAGACAAATGTAGGAGTAACAACATTTGATGTAAAAGTAGAAGTATATGGATATAACCCAATTTACATCAATAATGTAGAATTGAAAGTTATCCCTGCAACAGCAACAATTACAGTGGGAAGTGAATCTAAAATATTTGGAGAAGCAGACTCAGCCTTTTCAGCAACAGTAACAGGATTAATTGGTAGTGATGTAGTTAACTACATATTAGTGCGTGTAGCAGGTGAACAAGTAGGGTCATATGCAATTACAGCAATTGTTAGAGAGAATCCAAACTATATTGTAAATGTAGTGAATGGAGTGATGACAATACATGCAGCTCCAGTAATAACTCCACCAGTAGTGGAGAATGTAGAACCACCAACTACTGAACCAGAAGTAACACCAGTAGTTTTACCAGAAGTAGAGGTAGAAGCAGTAGTAGAAACACCAGATAATGAAGTTGAAGAGTTTGATGAAGAAGTAGAAACAGTAAAGCCTCGTAATGATGATGATACTTTAACTACAGAAAATACACAAGAGTCAGGATTTCTTGGTGATGGAGGAGTTCCATTGGCAGCATTATTTGGAACTTGGAGTTTATTTGATTTAATCATGACAATTGTATCGGTTGTCCTACCAATTACTCATCTTGTAGCTGTAAAGAGAAAGCGCGATGAGGATGAAGAAGATAACGAAGAAAAAGAAACTGAAACACAACGCAAAAACAGGGTGCTTACTAGTATATTCTTGTTTATAGCAGCTATAGCAAGTGTTATATTCTTATTAGTAACTCAAGATTTTACACTAAAAATGTCAATTTTTGATATCTATAGCATCGGTTTTGCTATTATTGTGTTAGTACAAGTGATTTTGATGATTACAAGAAGAAGGAAAACAGAAGAAAAAAAACTTGAAGAATCAAAAGCGTAAATGTAAAAAATAATAAAAGAGGTCACCATTAAATGTAAAAAGTTGATGGTGACTTTTTTATTGAATAAGTGAATGCTACGTGATATCATGAAAAAGAAAATATTTAAGAGAGAAAGATATTGTGAAGGTTATGAAAAAAATTGATACAGTTATATTTGATATAGGGAGAGTTCTTGTAGAATTCGATTGGAAAAAATATCTTATAAAGCATGAACTTGATGAAATTATTACAAAGCAGTTAGGGGAAGCTATATTTGAAAGCCATGTGTGGAAAGAACGAGATAGAGGAGAGATGGAGGAAGAGGAATATCTGAAAATGGCAATTTTACAAGCACCTCACTTAGAAGAGGAAATAAAATTGGTGTTTAAAGATATACTCAATATAGTAGAAGTCTATCCTTTTGCAACGGAATGGGTGAAATCGATAAAAGAGCAAGGAAAAAAAATCTATTTATTGTCCAATTATAGTAAAGCAAGCTATGAGCATGATGTTAAAAAGTTCGAATTTATTAAATATGTAGATGGTTGGGTTATATCCTATGAAATAAATTCTATTAAACCAGAAGAAGAAATATATAAAAGCTTAATAGAAAAATACAATATTAAACCAGAAAATGCAGTATTCTTAGATGATGTAAAAGAAAATACTGAAGCGGCAAAAGCTATGGGATTAAATGTCATTCATGTAAGAAATCACGAGCAAGCAGTGGAAGCGTTAAAAGATTACGGAATAAAAGCAGTACAATTGAGAAAGTAGGAAGTACAATGAAACGAATTGTTATGATGGTAATAAGAAATATTTTTATATTACCGTATATGTGGATAAAGTTAAATTATCATGCCCATCATGTTGATAAGTATACTGATGAAGAACATAATAAAGTATTTAAAGAAATAGTATATCATGCAAACAAAGGGGGCAATGTCAAGCTAGAGGCATTTGGTGTAGAGAATATACCAGAAAAAAATGGATTTATATTTTATCCAAACCATCAAGGGTTATATGATGTATTAGCAATAACAGGTGTATGCCCAAAGCCTTTTTCAGTAGTTGCAAAGAAAGAGGTAATGAATGTACCTTTATTAAAACAGGTGTTTATGGGGATGAAAGCCTACATGATTGAGAGAGATAACTTACGTCAATCAATGGAGATTATTATAAATGTAGCAAATGAAGTGAAAAAGGGTAGGAATTATTTAATATTTGCGGAAGGAACGAGATCTAAAAAGGGCAATAATACAATTGAGTTTAAAGGTGGGAGTTTTAAGTCTGCTACCAAAGCTAGAGCACCTATTGTTCCAATAGCATTATTTAATTCATTTGTTCCATTTGATTCTAAGACATTAAAAAAGGTAGTAGTGGAGATACATTTTTTAGAACCACTTCTATATGAAGAATATAAAGAAATGCATACGAATGATATTGCAAAAGAAGTCAGAACACGAATACAAACAGTGCTAGATTCAAGAAAAGAAGTAAATGAATAATCAGTAAGAGAGTGCGAGTATTTCCGTAAAGGAATGCTCGTTTTTTTCGAAAAAATGATAGAATAAAAAAAACTTAAGAAAAATCAAAAAAGTCATTGACAAGTATTGGGAAATTAGATATAATTACGTTTGCACTCAAGAAGTGCGAACAGAATATTATAATCAATATTTTCAGGAGAAATACTCAAGAGGCTGAAGAGGCGCCCCTGCTAAGGGTGTAGGTCGGGTAACCGGCGCGAGGGTTCAAATCCCTCTTTCTCCGTTCAATCAAAACAAGTTGAAAAAACAAAATAAAAAAAGTTTTAAAAAGTTGTTGACAAATGATTGTACACATGATATTCTATTATAGCTGACCGCAAGAGCGAAACAGCAAACAAAGAACCTTGATAATTGAACAATAAACAACGAACCCTGAAAATTCTTTAAGAAA
>CAYJGW010000102.1:0-5006 GCA_964369425.1 uncultured Lachnospiraceae bacterium | reverse complement strand
GGGAGGGCAGTGGCTCTCCCTTTTTGTATATGGTTTAGAAATTTTGCAATATCTGATAGAATAAAAAATCAGAAGCCTAATTGGCTTCTGAAGAGTATTGATTATTTTGTTGTGGTTGTTTCTACGATTCCCCAAAGTTCTTTGATTTCAGCGTGTTTACTTTTTCTTAGTAAAAACAAACCGACTATTGCTAGAATTGGACCTAAAGTATAAGTCAATAATACGCTAGTAGATCCAATACGTGCAAGTAAATCTGTAGGGTCAGCTTCGATTAGTGGGATTAGTGCACTATTTACAGATCCATTTTCTCCCACTGTATTAATCAAAAATATTGATGCATCCCACATAGCATGTTCAATAACAGCAGGCCAGATATTTTTTGTTCTGATAAATATTGCAGCAGCAAAAATCCCACTAAGCATTGCATTTGCCATTTGTACAGGTCCGTCTTGTACTATATGAATAAGAGAAAATGCTAAACTTGAAAAGAAAACAGTTTTAAATAAAGAATATTTTGACAGGTTTAAAAGTAAGTTTTGTGTCAATAGTCCTCTGAAAAGGATTTCTTCATAAAATCCAGTCATAATGCTTGAAGCTGTAATAAGTAAAATGGTAGTTGCGCTAAGATATAATGCTCCATTTTCATCTCTAAGAAATAAAAGTGTTATAACTGAAGTAAGAAGCATAAGGATAATAGGCGATATAAAAAGCATTCCTTTACCAAAATTATTCTTGTTAAAGCGTAAAGAAAAATCTTTACCAAGTAGCCACCTTGTTACAACAAAAATGAATACACAGGCTAAAATGCGACCGATTGTATCACCCATCAGGGGTGAATCAGATTCACTTAGTGATACAAAATTAAAAAAGTTTCCTATAAGATACACAATAAATGATAGTACAAGCATTCCAAGTGAAAAGATCACCGTATGCTTTTTGAAAAAAGTTACACCGTTCATAAATAAATTCTCCTTTTCGATAATGTTTTTTATTTGTTACTTGATGCTAGTCTATAGTAATGTTTTCAATCACTACAGGTGTAATAGGTTTATCAGAGCTATCTGTCTCAACAGTAGCAATGTCATCAATTATTTCAAGCCCTTCAGTGATGCGTCCAAACGCAGCATATTCTCCATCTAGCGATGGTGTGGCAGCATGCATAATAAAGAATTGAGAGCTTGCAGAATCTGGATCCATTGTTCGAGCCATTGAGAGGACACCTTTTTCGTGCAGAATAGGGTTTTCAAAACCATTGGAAGTGAATTCACCTTTTATAGTCTCTTTGGAGCCACCAGTTCCATCTCCGCTAGGATCACCACCTTGTATCATGAAATTTTCAATGACGCGGTGGAAAGTGATACCTTCATAAAACCCGTCTGCTACAAGAGAAATAAAATTTTCTACAGTAATGGGTGCAATTTCTCCATATAGTTCAAATTTCATTTCACCAATATCTTTTATGACGATTGTTCCAGTATGGGTGACTGTTGAATCACCACTTGGGACTTCAGTGTTTTCAAGGGTAATTGGTTCCTCAGATTTGCAGCTAACAAATGATAATAAAATAGCAAATGTTAAAAGTAATAAATTGATTTTTTTCATAAGTGTCTCCTTCTTTTTACAAGTTAATTTTTTACTGATTGACTGTTTTTATAATACTTTCGATATAAGGTAGGCGTCAAATTTTCATGCTTTTTAAACGTTTTAATAAAATAACTAGTACTATTAAAACCTAAGGCATCGCTGATTTTTTCTATACTATTATTAGAAAGAATTAAAAATTCTTTTGCCCAGGTCATTTTTAGTTCTGTGATATATTCTGTATATCCAATCTCCATAACCTTTTTAAAAGACTTACTAAAGTAGCTAGGCGTAACATTGCAGATACGAGCTGCTTCATTAGAGGAAATAAATTCATTAGGGTGAGATTTGATGTAGTCTAAAAGTGGTTGAATGATATCTTGGGTAGTATGGTGAACCGGCGTTTTGTGAGTCAATACATGCTGAGTAGGCGAAGTATCAAAAGATGCAGAAAGGTGAGAAGCTTTCTTGTGGTCTAATTCTGTATTCGGCATCAGTAAGGAAGCAGTTCGAATTTGATTGATACGTTTTACGGATTCATTCACAATGTAAGTATTGAGAGCTTTAATGAGATTTGAATAATGGATAAAATTCTCATAAGTCATAGTAGGAATTGCTTCATATGCAGATTGATAGGCTGTCATATTTAACATTAATGAATGATTGGCAGTAGTAGGAACTATTTGCTCAAGTTCACAATCTTTAGGAATGTCGGTTAAACGAATTTGTCCAGCCATAATTGCACCAATGTACTTGTTATCAACAACAATAGGAACGGCAAAGTCTACTAGATTATAGTGACATAAATAGGCATAAGGTGCATTGATACGAACAGCTTCTAATCCTCCTCTAGAATCGCAACGTTCACAATATTTAGAAGACAGGGGATTTGAACGAACCAAAGAGCAGAACTTACTACAACTACTGTGTTTTGTAAGTGGGGTACCTTTGTAATCTACAGTAATAACAGCAAGATTGGTTGCTAAAGCAATAGAATCTTGTACCGTTTGAAAAGATTGGAAATCAAAGATTTCATGAATATTTGTAATGGATTTCATAAGAATCTCCTTTGTAAATAATATAATTATACGATAGCACTATAACACTATAACACATAATATCATAAAAAAACAACGCGTGTAATAAAAAGTTACATTAAACGGGTGTTTAGTCAAAAAAAAGCTATCAAAAAGTGCAAATAGTGGAGGAAAAGGTTTATTGAATAAATATTAGATTTTGGTAAGATAGATACAAGTGGTAAGCGAATGAAGTTCGTGATAACCGAAAGAAAAAATTAGGAGGAGTTTAAGATGAGAAAAGCATTTATATGTCCAACAAAGTATGTACAAGGTGAAAATGAGATACTAAATTTAGGGTATTTTGTTCAAACATTCGGAGAGTCAGCACTATTGATTGCACATCCAGATGATGTGAATCGCGTGAAAGAAAAATTGAATAAAACTTGTGAGAAGTTTAATATCAAATTGGTAGAGAGCGGATTTACAGGAGAATGTTCTAGACAAGAAGTTGCAAGATTACAAGAAGTTGCAAAAGCAAATAATTGTGCATGTACAATCGGTCTTGGTGGAGGAAAAGCAATTGATACTGCAAAGTGTGTAGCAGAAGGCGAAGCACTGATTATCGTTCCTACAATCGCAGCAACTGACGCACCAACAAGTCACTCGGCTGTACTTTATACTCCAGATGGAGCATTTGATGATTATGCATATTATAAGCAAAGCCCAAGCGTAGTAATGGTTGACACAACAGTAATTGCAAACGCACCAACAAGATTTTTAGTTTCAGGTATCGGTGATGCGATTTCAACTTATTTTGAAGCACGTGCTACAGCAGCATCATATTCAAATGTTAATGCTGGTCTACCATGCGGATTTAGAGAAGGGGTATGCGGACCGGCAAAAGGAACACTTACTTCTATGGCATTGGCTAAATTGTGTTATGAAACATTGTTAGCAGATGGAATGAAAGCAAAACAAGCAAGTGATTGCAACATGGTGACACAAGCGTTAGAAAATATTGTGGAAGCAAACATCTTATTATCAGGATTAGGATTTGAAAGTGGCGGACTTGGTGGAGCGCATGCTATTCATGATGGTCTTACAATTCTAGAAGGAACACATGCTTATTTCCATGGAGAAAAAGTAGCATTTGGTACTGTTTGCCAACTAGTACTTGAGAATGCTCCAGAAGAAGAACTATATACAGTATTAGATTTCTTATGTGAAATTGGTTTACCAGTGTGTCTATCAGACATCGGAGTAGATTCTATCACAAGAGAAGAATTAATGGAAGTAGCCAAAAAAGCTTGCATCCCAGAAGAGTCTATCCATGCTATGCCATTCCCAATTGAAGTGGAAGCAGTAGCAGCAGCGATTATTACAGCAGATGCAATAGGTAAATCATATAAAGAAGCTAGAGGGGAATAAAATGAAAAAAATTATTAATGCACCAGAAAGTGTTGTTCTAGAAATGTGTAATGGGATTGCGGCAGCGCATCCAGAAATCGAATTGATTGAAAAATTTAAGATATTAAAGAAAAAAGATATCAACAAGAATAAGGTAACACTTATCAGCGGTGGTGGAAGTGGACATGAACCAGCACACGCAGGATTTATTGGAAAAGGAATGCTTGATGCAGCTGTTTGTGGAGATGTATTCGCATCACCATCACAGATTCAGATTTACAAAGCGCTTAGAGAAACAGCATCTGATAAAGGAACACTTTTAGTAATCAAAAACTATAGTGGAGATATGATGAACTTTAAAAACGCTGCACATTTGGCGAGTGAAGATGGCATCGTAGTTGATTATGTTAAAGTAGATGACGATATAGCAGTTGAAGATAGCTTGTATACAGTAGGAAAGCGTGGTGTTGCAGGTACTGTACTTGTCCATAAAATAGCAGGCGCTGTAGCAGAAACTGGTGCGGAATTAAGTGAAGTAAAACGCGTAGCAAATAAAGTGATTGACAACGTAAGAAGTATCGGATTTGCTTTTTCATCGTGTACAGTACCAGCAAAAGGAACACCTACATTTGAATTAGGTGAAAACGAAATCGAATATGGAGTAGGTATCCATGGCGAGCCAGGAATCAAAAGAGAAGAAATGCAAACAGCAGATCAGCTAGCTGCTAAAATGGTAGATGGGTTATTGAACGACTTAGGAATGGAAAATGGAGCGGATAGTGAAGTTGCGATTTTAGTAAATGGATTTGGTGGAACACCTTTACAAGAATTATATTTATTCAACAATTCTGTTATGAGAGAGTTAGAAGAAAGAAATATCAAAGCAAGTAGAGTATTTGTTGGTAACTATATGACAAGTATAGAAATGCAAGGTGCATCACTTTCTATTTTGAAATTAGACGCTGAGTTGAAGCAATATTTAGCAGCAGAGTCAGACAC
>CAYJGW010000101.1:0-5124 GCA_964369425.1 uncultured Lachnospiraceae bacterium | reverse complement strand
ATCGAGTAACACTTCTCCAACTCGTGCGTTACTGTTTTTTTTACGTTCATCATTTTAACTACCTTCCTTCTATTTTGTTCTTTTTTACATTATATCATTCATTTAATGTTTTTTCAAGAAGTTTGTGTGTTTTTATATGTTCGTTTGTTCTTATTTTACGTTCGTTTGTTTTCTATTCCACTCTTTTTTGCGAGCATTTTCAAAAGTACGTTTTAAATCGAGTACACTTTTTAACGATTCTTGCATCATATACGATACTTGCTTTTCTTCTAAGCAATATAACACATCAGCCAGTATATACTTATTAAAGAATAATCTTCTCTGCCCTTTATTCGTATCAAAAGTCAAAAGCATCTTGCTACTTCCAGTTTCTTCTATCTGAACTTGTTTCACGTCTTTCCACTCAATGATATAATACAATTTTACAATCCCCTGCTCTGAGAACCCTCTTTTAACCGCTACTGTCGCAAAGATTGCACAGATTAGTAATAAATTTCTAGCACCAGTTACACCAGACATGGAAAAATCAATCGGTATCACCACCAATACTAGACCTACTACAGCAGCAAAGATAATATAACTATCTTTCCCCTTAATCCAAACCGTTCTATTTCGTCGTTGAATCAACAACACTTCCCAAATCACAATCCCCATACAAATAAAGCAGATTGCATAATTTAACATTTCCATACTTCCTCCTAACTTACCGACAAGTGTGATTCTTTCTGTACAAACACAGGACCTCTATGTAATAGAGATCCTGCATTTACTAGTATTGTCCGTATTTCTTAAAGCATTCTAGCGAGTAAAGCATAGATTCTTTTGTTGTTCCAATTGCATCTAGATAACCATACTCAACACCAATCAATCCACCTTCTGATGTCGCCCATTTTTCTACCAATTCTTTTGCTTCTTCTTCTATCGCCGCTTTGTCTCCAGTTGGCATAGTTGCTTGAATATCCACTGCTGCTTCAAAACAAATTCTTCCTCTAGCGATTTTTGAAACTTCATCGATTCCTACAAGGCGTGGCTGATGAATATTTAATATATCTATACCTATCTCTATGAAATCTTCCAGGATATCATTAATTTTCCCATCTGTATGGAAACGGATGTCCATTCCACACTCATGAGCTTTATCAAAGATTCTCTTGTATTGAGGCTTAAATATCTCTCTCCAAGTATCTGGTGATATCATCAAACTCTCTTGAGTTCCCCAGTCATCTGTAGTATCGTAGCAGTGAATGCGCCCTTTACCTAATCTATACGCTTCTTCAATAATCCCAATTTGGAAATCTGCTAATTTCTTCGCTAATTCTTCCATATACTCTGGATCCAAAATCCCATCAATTAATGCGTTTTCAAATCCTCTCAAGAAATGCATACGCTCAAAGATACACTGTGGACTGTTTAGTTGTACATACAATTGTTTTTCTTCTGCTTCTTGAAGAGCCTCTTCTAAACCATCAAATCTTCCTTCCGCTTTTGGATCTGGAAATTCGAAATTCTCGAAATCTTCCCATTCTGGAATCGGAATATTTGTAACTTGTCCCATATCAGAACCCGTCTCATCTTGACTCTCCCAAAAACAGCCCCACTCATCATATGTACCATTTTTAGGTCTATCTTTCTTCTTTACTGTATATGTCTTATCTGGATCTCTTTTGTCTTTCGCTGATAGAACGAAGATTCTATATACATCTCCTTCTCCTGCAATTCTATTAAAACGAAGTCCTACTCTCTCTGGTTTTGTGAAATTTACATTTCCTTTAATTATTTCGTATCCTGTCATAATTTTCTCCTATTTCAAATTACTTGATTTCATTTGGGAATTTTTCTTTGATTGCTGCAAGCAATGTCTCTGCTACTCCTTTTGCATCAATCAAGTTCTTTGTTACTGCTAAAGCCGCATTGTGAGGTGGCAACATATCCGCCCACTCAGGACTTGTTAAGATAACATCTGTTGTATTTACATACGACATCGCTTCTCCAAAAGAGCATGACTCTACGATTGCATCGATGTTGTTCTCATCACAGATTTTCTTAACACTAATTTTCAAAATTGTACTTGTTCCCATTCCATTTCCACATACACATAATACATTTAACATAATAATACCAACCTTTCTTAATTCAACTTATTTTATTTTTTCTTAACCAGCTATTGGAATCCCTAATGCTTGTCCAATGACTTGGAAAATTCCTATGATAGCTACCCATACTGTCGCATAGTCAGCACTTCCTTGCCACCAAGTGATATCTAGCATTCCTACTGCTAATGCGGATCCACAGATCTGAATAATACCGATGACTGTACAGATAATTGCTGCTGCTTTCCATCCACCTTTTTTATTTGCAAAGATAGCAATTGTCGCATTATCAAAGAATAATGGAATAAATCCAGGGATGATAAAGATTGGCGAGTTTGTAATAAACAAAATTCCTAATCCTAGCACCTGTCCTAAAGCACCAAACAAAAGACCCAATACAACTGATTTTGGAGCGAATGCAAATACTGCTGCACAGTCCACACCTGCTACTGCTCCAGGTAAAATTCTATCAGAAATACCTTTGAATGACAACATAATCTCCCCAACAAACATACGAACTCCTGAGAGAAGTACTACAATATTAGCTGTAATTGTAAATGTAATCCACAATAATAAGATGATGTTATTTTGTAATGCTCCTTGATTAAATCCTTCTGGTCCTCTTAACCAATCAATTTGCTCTCCTCCTGAGATTAGGAAAATTGCGATAACTGAAATAAACATAACCAATGCCGTTGCAATGATGTTATCTTGTAAGATGTTCAATGATTCTGGCATCTTTTTCTTTTCAATATCATCCTTCTCAGGATTACCAAGTTTAGAAGCTACTTTACTTGCAACAAATGTCATCGCCATCTGTTGGTGTGCCACTGTAAAGTCTGCACCTGTAATCTCATGTGTCGGCTTGATAAGTAACGTTGAACAAATCCCCCAGTAAAGAGCTGTAATTAACGCCGCAATAAAGATTGTAGGAATCATTCCAAGATTCAAATATCTCCATACGATATATGTAGTGATACCTGTCTGAACAATCATAACGTTTCCTGTTAAGAACACTGCACGAATCTTAGTGTATTTCTTAAGTGCTACAAAAACCAAGTTAAGAGCGAACGCTACTAATAATGTATAAATTCCCCACGATGCTCCCGTACCTGCACCAAGTACTGCATCCATCTTCTCATAACCTGCAGTCATTGTCGGATAAGTATTTAATCCAGCACCTTGCATTCCTGTTGCATTTGTAACTGCTTGTAGGAGTTTATTGAAGTTTCCAATCAGGGCTCCTGACCCCATTCCCATAACCAAAATACCAATAGAAGCTTTAATCGCTCCCGATAACGATTTTGCAAATTTTTGCTTCATCGCCATATAACCAATAAATACTATAATCCCCATTAGCACAAATGATTGTCCAAATATCTGTACTAAAAATAAATCCAATAATTGATCTAACATATTTTCCATTCTCCTTTAGTTATCTAAAATCTTTTGTAAAAACTTCGCGACCCCATCTTCATTGTTGCTATCTACAATAAAATCAGCCTTTACCTTTACTTCCTCTATTGCATTTCCTACAGCAACCTTATATTTTGCACATTCAAACATGCTCAAGTCATTGTCGTAATCTCCAAATACACAGATATGATCTCTGGTTATCTGCAACTCTTTTGCAATTACTTCAATCGCTGTTTTCTTAGAGACATTTAAGCTAAAGAGCCCAATCAACCCATAGCCTGTACTCTCTGATGAAATTCCTTTTAGAGTTTTTGCAAACTCAAAAAACTTTTGATATTTCTCTTCGTTATCCTCATATACAACTATTTTGATAACCGAATCCACGATCTCTGTTTCTTCTTCCATTTCAAAATAATTCAATTTTTTAGGATAACCTGATTTTTCACATAACTTTTGGTAATTCAAGTATCTCTTTTCAATCTGTGTCGCACCTTTTGTAAAATATATCGTTTTTGTACAGTAAACCGCTAAATCGTAAGCATGCTTAACTGCAAACTCTCTTAAGGCTTTTACTAGCTCTTTTTCGATACATTCTGCATAGATGACTTTGTCACCTTTGTTCACCTGTGCTCCATTGCTAGAAATAAGGTAATCACATCCACCTATCTGCTCTTCGTACATAGACATCATAGCTCCATATCGTCCTGATGCAAAACAGATCTTCTTCCCTTGTGCTTGACAGCGTTCTAGGATTTCTTGTGAATATGCAGTGATTTTTTTGTCATCATTTAACAAGGTTCCATCCAAATCACTTACTATGAATTGAATTTCTTCTTTCATTAACTTCTCTGACATCTCTCACTTATATGCTCTTTTCTTAGGCAAGTCCTTTACTAAGTTCCTCGTCTAATTTCAGCATATCCTCCTTTGTTTTAATCTGTAATAACTTTTCAGTCACCTCTGGAATCAACAACATTTCTGCAAGTTTTTGCATATTGTCCATATGTTGTTCATTATTTTGTGACGCCAACACAAAAAATAATCTCGCATCCTTTTCTGGATTGCCCTCCTCAAATGATACCGGTTCTTCCACTTTCATAAAACTAATCGCTGTTTTATTCACTCCTTCTGCGCCTTCTTGCGAGTGTGGCATTGCGATATCTGGTGCTAGAATGATGTATGGGCCATATTTCTCTATAGAAGCAATCATAGCATCTATGTACGTTTGTTCAATTGCACCTTCTTTTACCAGCGGTTGACAGGATGCTTGAATCGCATCTCTCCAATTATCAATCTTTTCGTGAAAACACATTCTGTTCAATTCTACTAATTCTTTTAAAAACAAAACCTTCACCTCCTATTTTCATTAGTAACAAATTCACATAAACATTCAAAGTTTCTACTTTTTTTTGTGCGTTTGTTCTTTTTATTGCTTAAATGCATATTATCACTATTTCTTTGCATATTCAATCAAGTTTTATGAACTTTTCGTTTTTTTAAGTTCGTTTCGTTAGTTTTTAGCATATTATTTTTCAATTTTATATACAATATATATCTCTCTTTCTAAGATAAAAACCCCTTGTCGCAAAAAAATAGACAATTATTTTTATTTTTAACT
>CAYJGW010000100.1:0-5485 GCA_964369425.1 uncultured Lachnospiraceae bacterium | reverse complement strand
CAGCAAAAGAAATGCTACAAAAAGCAAAAGCAGGTCATTATGCAGTAGGGCAATTTAATATCAACAACCTTGAGTGGACAAAGGCAGTGTTAGAGACAGCTCAAGAGAATAATTCACCTGTAATCCTAGGAGTATCAGAAGGTGCTGGGAAATACATGGGAGGATATAAGACAATCGTAGGTATGGTTAACGGAATGTTGGAAGAGATGAATATTACAGTTCCAGTTGCATTACATTTAGATCATGGTAGCTACGAAGGATGTATGAAGTGTATCGAAGCAGGTTTCTCTTCAGTAATGTTTGATGGTTCACACTATGATATTGATGTCAACGTAGAAAAGACAACAGAGTTGATTGGAATCTGTGAGGGGAAAGGAATGTCTCTAGAAGCAGAAGTTGGTTCAATTGGTGGAGAAGAAGACGGAGTAGTTGGAGTTGGAGAGTGTGCAGATCCAAAAGAATGTAAGATGATTGCTGATTTAGGAGTTTCTATGTTGGCAGCCGGAATTGGAAATATTCATGGAAAATACCCAGAGAACTGGGCGGGATTGAGTTTTGAGACTCTTGATGGGATTCAACAACTTACAGGAGATATGCCACTAGTATTACATGGTGGAACTGGAATTCCAGAAGATATGATAAAGAAAGCAATTGATTTAGGTGTTGCGAAGATTAATGTAAACACAGAGTGTCAATTGACATTTGCGGCAGCTACTCGTAAATACATCGAAGCTGGAAAAGATCTTGAAGGAAAAGGATTTGATCCACGTAAGATTTTAGCACCAGGTGTAGTTGCGATTAAAGAGACAGTAAAAGAGAAGATGGAACTTTTCGGATCTGTAGGAAAAGCTTAATAAATCGAAAATTGCAGGGGGATTTTGAGTGTGTGTCATGATGATAACACTTGAAATTCTCCTGTTTTTATGTAGTGGGAAACGGTGTTTCTGTTGTACAAAATGTTTCGCGAGGGACGAGGTACGGCGTACAATGAGTTCAGTTAGCGGGTTGCCTACCGGAGTTGAAGGTGGGCAAGCACACCCTTATTTAAAGAAGAAAATAAAAAAATAAAAAAAGTCTTGCAATTTGGTGGAGGATTATGTATAATAATGAGGCTGTGACATGATAGCGTAGAAGCGAGAGGTTGTTACTAGTATAGATTCTTCTATATATAGTATGTTTTCCGTGGAGCGAATGTCAAGTTAGGAAACTGGCGACAAGTCACTGTACGAATTCAAAAACGACCACTGAAATGTGGTAACAACGTGTGTTAACTCACGATACACACGGGAGAGTGTACAGTCACCGCTTGTCGTACTAATGTTATTAAGTACGAAAAGGAGGCGACTTTTTTTATGGCAAGTCAAGTAATGAGAATCACATTAAAAGCTTATGAGCACCAATTAGTGGATGCATCAGCAAAGAAAATCATCGAAACTGTAAAGAAGAACGGAACACAAGTGAGTGGTCCTGTACCACTTCCAACTAAGAAGGAAGTAGTTACAATTCTAAGAGCGGTACACAAGTACAAAGACTCTAGAGAGCAGTTCGAGCAAAGAACTCATAAGAGACTAATCGATATCATCGCGCCAACACAAAAAACAGTAGATGCATTATCTAGATTAGAAATGCCTGCAGGCGTGTTCATTGATATCAAAATGAAACAAAAATAAGAAGACAGTTCATATCCTATTACTAGGATGATTGCGGTTTGACCGTAATCCGCTGTAGAAAACAGGAGGTTATTAATAATGAAGAAAGCTATTTTAGCGACTAAAGTCGGAATGACTCAAATCTTCAACGAAGACGGAACATTGACTCCGGTAACAGTATTGCAAGCAGGACCTTGTGTAGTAACTCAAGTTAAAACTGTTGATAACGATGGTTATAGTGCAGTACAAGTTGGTTTTGTAGATAAGAAAGACAAAATCATTAACAAAGACAAGAATGGCAAAAAAGAAATCGTGCATAGACACGGTGCTACAAAAGCTGAAAAAGGACACTTTGAAAAAGCTGGTGTTTCAAGTAAGCGTTTCGTAAAAGAATTTAAATTTGAAAATGCGGAAGAATATGCATTGGCTCAAGAAATCAAAGCAGACATCTTCGCAGCAGGAGATAAAATTGACGCTACTGCAATTTCAAAAGGTAAAGGATTCCAAGGTGCGATTAAGAGACATAATCAATCTAGAGGACCTATGACTCACGGTTCTAAGTTCCACCGCCATGCAGGATCAAACGGTGCAGCTTCTGATCCAAGTAAGGTGTTTAAAGGAAAGAAAATGCCAGGGCACATGGGAAGTAAGAGAATTACAATCCAAAATCTTGAAATTGTACGCGTAGACGTAGAGAACAATTTACTATTAGTAAAAGGTTCAGTACCAGGACCTAAGAAGTCGTTGGTAACAATCAAAGAGACTGTGAAAGCAGCAAACTAGGATTTACCAAGAAAGGAGGACACACAGATGGCAAACGTATCTGTTTATAATATCGAAGGAAATGAAGTAGGAACAATCGATTTGAATGATGCAGTGTTTGGTGTAGAGGTTAACGAGCACTTATTACACATGGCAGTTGTTCAACAATTAGCTAACAAGCGCCAAGGAACTCAAAAAGCGAAAACTCGCGCAGAAGTTCGTGGTGGTGGAAGAAAACCATGGAGACAAAAAGGTACAGGACATGCAAGACAAGGTTCTACAAGATCTCCACAATGGGCAGGTGGTGGAGTTGTATTTGCGCCAACACCAAGAGACTACTCGTTCAAATTGAACAAGAAAGAAAAGAGAGCGGCTCTTAAGTCAGCACTTACTTCTAGAGTAGAAGATAAGAAATTTATCGTAGTAGATGAGATGAAGTTTGATGAAATCAAAACTAAGAACTTCCAAAACGTATTAAACAACTT
Organism: uncultured Lachnospiraceae bacterium; assembly: GCA_964369425.1. GTDB lineage: Bacteria > Bacillota > Clostridia > Lachnospirales > Lachnospiraceae > CAUPWF01. The sequence continues at coordinate 2,589 of CAYJGW010000100.1, read as the reverse complement.
AAATGTGTCTAAAGCGTTAGTGGTTCTAGAAGATGGTAACAAAAATACAGAAATCTCAGCTAGAAACATCGCAGGAATCAAGACAGCACGTACAAATACAATCAACGTATATGATATCATGAAGTACAATACAGTGATTGCTACAAAAGCGGCTGTTGCAAATATCGAGGAGGTGTATGCATAATGGCAAACATTCAATATTATGATGTTATCCTCAAACCAGTGGTAACTGAAAAAAGTATGGAAGCTATGGCTGATAAGAAATATACTTTCTTAGTTCATCCAGAAGCAAATAAATCGCAAATCAAAGAAGCTGTTGAAAAAATGTTCCAAGGAACAAAAGTTAAAAGCGTAAACACAATGAATCTTGACGGAAAGAAAAAGAGACGTGGAGTTTCAGCAAGTAGAGATTACGGAAGAACAGCTAAGACTAAAAAAGCTATCGTTCAATTGACAGCAGATAGCAACGAAATCGAAATCTTCCAAGGTCTATAAGAATCGGAAGAATGTAACAGATTAACATACGGAATCAAACCGTGACAATAAACTGAGAATCGAAAGGAGAGACAGTAATGGGAATTAAAACTTACCGCCCATATACACCTTCTAGAAGACAGATGACAGGATCTGATTTTGCAGAAGTGACTAAGACAACACCAGAAAAATCACTTTGTGAAGCAAAGAGCAGAACTGCAGGTCGTAATAACCAAGGTAAAATTACAGTAAGACACCGCGGAGGCGGAGCTAAAAGAAAATATAGAGTAGTTGATTTCAAGAGAAATAAAGATGGAATCGAAGCAAGAGTAATCGGAGTAGAGTACGATCCAAACAGAACAGCAAACATCGCTCTTATCTGCTATGCAGACGGAGAAAAAGCCTATATCCTTGCACCAGCAGGATTAACAGATGGAATGAAAGTTATGAATGGAGCAGACGCAGAAGTAAGAGTAGGAAACTGCTTACCACTTTCAGCTATTCCAGTAGGTACACAAATTCACAACATCGAGTTATATCCAGGAGCAGGCGGACAACTTGTACGTTCAGCAGGAAACAGCGCGCAATTAATGGCGAAAGAAGGAAAATACGCAACACTTAGACTTCCTTCAGGCGAGATGAGAATGGTACCAATCATTTGTAGAGCGTCTATCGGAGTTGTAGGAAATGGTGATCATAACCTTATCAACATCGGTAAAGCAGGACGTAAACGTCATATGGGATTCAGACCAACAGTACGTGGTTCTGTTATGAACCCTAACGACCATCCACACGGTGGTGGTGAAGGTAAGACAGGAATTGGTCGTCCAGGTCCAAGCACACCTTGGGGTAAACCAGCACTTGGTCTTAAGACAAGAAAGAAAAACAAAGCGTCTAACAAGCTAATCGTAAGAAGAAGAGACGGTAAAGGTATCAAATAAATAGATTTCAAGGAGGTTAGAACATATGTCACGTTCACTTAAAAAAGGACCATTCGCTGATGGACACTTACTTAAGAAAGTAGATGAATTAAATGCTACAGAAGGTAAGACAGTTATCAAAACTTGGTCACGTCGTTCTACAATCTTCCCTTCATTTGTTGGGCATACAATTGCCGTACATGATGGAAGAAGACATGTACCTGTATATGTTACAGAAGACATGGTTGGCCACAAACTTGGAGAGTTTGTAGCAACAAGAACTTATAGAGGTCACGGAAAAGACGAGAAAAAATCAAAGAGAAAATAGTTATAGATTTGAAAGGAGGATTCATCCATGGCAAAAGGACATAGATCCCAGATCAAAAGAGCGAGAAATGCGAACAAAGACACTAGACCATCGGCTAAGTTGTCTTATGCTAGAGTTTCTGTTCAAAAAGCATGCTTCGTATTGGATGCCATTAGAGGTAAAGATGTACAATCAGCACTTGGGATTTTAACATACAACCCAAGATATGCTTCAAGTTTAATTAAAAAATTATTAGAATCAGCAATCGCAAATGCTGAGAATAACAACGGAATGAGCGTTGACAACTTAGTAATCGAAGAGTGTTACGCAAATAAAGGTCCAACAATGAAGAGAATCAGACCGAGAGCACAAGGTAGAGCTTATAGAATCGAGAAGAGAATGAGTCATATTACAGTAGTGCTAAACGAAGGTAAAGGAGGGAAATAATGGGACAAAAAGTTAATCCTCATGGCTTAAGAGTCGGAATTATCAAGGACTGGGATTCGAAGTGGTATGCAGAAAAAGACTTCGCGGACAACCTTGTAGAAGACAATAAGATTAGAACATTTCTTAAAAAGAAATTATATAGCGCAGGTGTTTCTAAGATCGAGATCGAAAGAGCATCTGAAAGAGTAAAAATTATCATTTACACAGCTAAACCAGGTGTTGTAATTGGTAAAGGTGGTTCAGAAATTGAAAGAGTAAAAGCTGAACTAGCGACATTTGTTAACAAAAAATTAGTTGTTGACATCAAAGAAATTAAGAGACCAGATAAAGATGCTCAATTAGTAGCTGAAAACATCGCACAACAATTGGAGAACCGTATTTCATTTAGAAGAGCGATGAAGTCTTGCATGTCAAGAACTATGAAAGCTGGAGCGTTGGGAG
>CAYJGW010000099.1:0-5766 GCA_964369425.1 uncultured Lachnospiraceae bacterium | reverse complement strand
CAGGATGATGAATATAAGAGTTTGCCATCTGATTTTGATTATATGAGGGCATATTATGAAATTTGGGAGCAGTTAAGCGAACGATATCAAGATTACCCAAAAGAGTTGATTTTTGAGTTATTAAATGAACCTAAAGACGACATTACTTCAGATATTTGGAATGAAATGGTAGATAAATCAATAGAATTGATACGAAAAAAAAACCCTACAAGGAAAATAGTAGTTTCTGCACCTAATATTGCTCTTCTTTGGTCACTTGAGGATTTGGTGCTACCAAAAGACAATAACTTAATTGTTACATTCCATTATTATTCACCAACCGAATTTGCCTTTCAAAATGATGAAAACCATGATCATCAAGATGTGGAAGAAATTATTTGGGAACCGAATGATGAAAACATCGAACGTCTCAAGTATGAATTTGCAAAAGTACGAGATTTTGCTATGCAAAATGATGTAGAAGTTATGTTAGGGGAATTTGGAGTTGTGAAAACTGCTCCAAGACAATCAAGAATCGATTGGATAGATGCCGTTACAGATGTGGCCAAAGAATATGGTTTTTCTTGTGTTTATTGGGAACTAGGGCATAATTTTGGAGTTTATAATCTTGAAACAGGTGAATGGGATACGCAAATAGTTCAAGCATTATTAGATTAGGAGGAAAAGTGGCAAATATTACATCGGTATTTCGAACAGAAAAAAAATATTATGCAACACAAAGTCAGATATTAGTTTTAAAAAATAGACTTGCTTATGTAATGAAGCGAGATGCTCACTCAAGGAGTGAAAGTGGATATGTTGTAAGAACACTCTATTTTGATAGCTATTATGACAAAGATTATTTTGGGAAAATAGACGGATTTCTGTTTAGGAAAAAAATTCGATTAAGAATTTATGACCCAGAAGCTAAAACAGCAAAGTTAGAACTTAAACAAAAAGAAGGAAGTATGCAAAGAAAACGTAGTTTAACGCTTTCAAGAGAGGATGCATTAAAGCTTATAAATTGTGATTTTAGTCCTTTGCTTGAAATGAACGATGAATTTGCAAATTATCTTTATGGCATAATGACAAATGAATGTTATAGGCCGAAATGTTTATTAACATATTCCAGATTAGCATTTATGTCGCCTACAAATCAAATTAGGGTTACTGTTGACAGTAATATTAAGTACAGTTTTAGTAATTTTAATCTATTTGATGATAAAGTTATATTAGCGCCGATTAGGCATATGCCGATATTGGAAGTGAAGTATGATGGATTTTTATTACAGCCAATAAAAAATGCCATTGCAACATTTAATTTTTCTGAATGTGCAATAAGTAAATATATTATAGCAAGACAAGATAAATTTTAAAGGAGATATAGAGAAGATGAGAGATGATATTTTAGCGTATTTAAACGCAGAAGCAACGACGGTGGGGATTCAACAGATTTTTATAAGCTTTTTAGTAGCGCTTGTACTAGGTTTACTGATATTTTTGGCATATAAATGCTGTCATTCAGGAACAGCATATAATGGCAGATTTAATACCTCACTTATTATTTTAACATTGGTTAGTACATTGGTTATGAGCGTTATTGGGAGTAATGTGGCACTATCGCTTGGTATGGTTGGTGCTCTTTCGATTGTAAGATTTCGTACTGCTATAAAAGATCCACGCGATACTACATACATCTTTTGGTGTATAGCTGTTGGTATTTGTTGTGGTGTTCAATCATATATGATTGCTTTTTTAGGTTCTGGGGTTATATTCCTTACTATGCTTTTATTTAGCGTTGTAAAAAGTAATGACAGATATTTAGTTATTGCTGAGCTATCTAATGAAGAGCAAGACAAGTTTGAAAAAGAAGTTCAAATCTATTTTAATGGAAAAGCTAAATTTTCAATGCAAAACGTAAATGAAAGTTCTGTAGAATATATTTACGAAGTGTCTGAAAATCTTTTAAAAGAAGCTAATAAGAAAAATTCTGCATCATTTGCAACTTATCTTCAAGGCAAAATAAGCTTAAATAGATTTAGTTTAGTTATGCAGATGGATGAAATGAGTAGATAAGATGAATAGTAAAAAAATAATGATTGCTTGTGTTGCGATTTTATTTACACTTGCAGCTTCAATAGGTTTCATTACAGATTTTTTTCTTACAGATTTTGCGTATCTTGAGCCAGCCAAATTTAACAATCAGACAACAGATTTATCAGAATATGCAATTACAGAAGATAAAGCGAATCCAGTGATCCAAGCTCCTAGAGGTGATACAAATTATGGAGATATAACAATGCCTGTATCTAATGATTTCACAACTGAGCTTCCACTTGTCATTATTGATTTAGGTGAAAACAACCTAGAAATAGCTTATGAGTGGAGCGATGAAAAAGGATATATGGTTCTTAAAGAGGGTAAAGATCCATACGTTTCGGGGGCTATGTCTATAATTGATAATCAAGATAGCATGAACGCAGTTTCAGATAAGTCGGCGATTACGTCTAATATAATAATATCTTATCGCGGAAACTCTTCCCTTTATTATGATAAACATCAGTATAGAATTGTTACAGTTGATGAAAATAATGAGAACCTTGATTTACAGCTGCTTGATGTAGGCACAGGCCATGAATGGGGATTAAACGGAACTCTTTCAGATAGTACACTGATAAGAAATTATTTAGCATTCACATTAGCAGGACAATTTATTGAATACACACCAGATGTTAGGTTTACAGAGGTGGTATTAAAAACAGAAGATGGATATGAGTATTTAGGAATACATCTGCTTACAGAACAAATCGATAGATCCAAAGATAGAGTTGATATTCCTGCTTATTCTGCAAACAGTATGAACCATGCCACCTTTATTATGAGGCGAGATAGAAACTCAGGAACAGATATAATTTTGGAGAATTATGGTACGGTGAATGGATTAACAGCAAGCTATATTGAGGTGTTATATCCAAATAATGTTAATCAAAACGATATTGAACTTTTAACTTCAAAAATAGATAATTTTGAAAAAGTATTATTTTCAGATGATCCCGAAGTTTTCAAAACTTATAAAGATTATATAGATGTTGAGTCATTTTATGATTACTTTATTATGAACGAACTGCTTTTAAACTATGACTCAGGATTTAATTCTACTTATTTTTACAGTGACTACACAGGAAAAATAATTATGGGTCCAATTTGGGATTTTGATGAATCAGGTGGAAATGTAGGCCACTTGCCACTAAAGCTTGACACCACTGCTTTTCATGCGGCACCGTGGTTTGAAACATTATTAAAAGATGAAGAATTTACTACAGGACTTCTTGAAAGATATCATGAACTTCGCAAAAACGAACTTAGTGATGAAAGAATAGAAGCCTTAATTGATACTTCTGTATCCCATCTTGGAACAGCATTAGACCGTGAATGGGACAGATGGGGTTACTACTACTATGGCGACTATTTTTCACTTGAAAATATGGTTGTAAGTACAATTACTACCACGCACGAAGAAGAAATAGAAGAAATGAAGACCACTTTATTTACACATAGTGCTTGGATGGACGAACATCTAGATAGTTTGTATCAATTTTCAATACCTGAATTCAGCAGTGGGAAACCTGTTGAAACCAATTTAAATTGGGGAGCGATATTAGGGACTATTTTTGTCTTGAGCTGGGGTGTTGTAGTAGTAATTTTACAAAGGAGAATTTAATGTTAAAAGATGAAAAAGAAATTGACTCCATTACAGAAGAAGTAAATGAGAAAAAAACTGTAAAGGCAAAATACAATAAAAGAGTTAGAAAACAATATAACAAGACAAAACAAAGGAGAAAATGGCAGTATCACATTATGTCCATTTCTTCAATAGTTTATATTATTTGGAGGTTATTTTTCACAATTCCAGTTGATTTTGGATTTTTGGACTTGTTTTTTGGAATACTGCTTTTTACCTCAGAATTAATAGCAGTTATAGAGAGTTTACTTAGTCAAAACGCATATAATAACACCTCTCTTCCAGAACTGCCGACCATACCAGATGAAGTATATCCTGATATTGATATTTTGATAGCGACACATACTGAGGAGGCGGAACTATTATATAAAACAGTTAACTCTTGCCAATATTTAAAATATCCTGACAAGAATAAAATTCATATCTATATCTGTGATGATATGAATCGTAGCGAAATAGCAAAACTAGCAAGTGATATGGGGGTAGGTTACATAACCCTATTAAAAAATAAACATGCAAAAGCGGGGAACTTAAACAATGCCTTTAGCAAAACGGATAGTCCGCTTGTTGTAACATTAGATGCAGATATGATTCCTAAAAGCGATTTTTTAATCAAAACGGTGCCTTATTTCTTCTTGCCAAAAGTTAAAAAATTATCTGATGGAACTTTTGTTATGAAAGAAGAAAGTGAAATCAATCCAAGTGAAAAAATAGGATTTATTCAAACGCCACAAACTTTCTATAACCCTGATATGTTTCAGTATAATCTTTTTGCTGAAAATAATATCCCAAATGAGCAAGATTATTTCTTTAGAGAAGTTAATGTTGGTAGAAATGCCACTAACTCTCCAATTTATGCAGGATCAAACACTGTAATTTCAAGAGACGCTCTTGAAGAAATAGGCGGTATCAGAGTTGGCACAATCACAGAAGACTTTGCAACGGGGATGGATATACAAGCACATGGTTACACATGTATCGCTATACCAGATCCTTTGGTTTCAGGATTATCGCCAACTTCAATTGATAGCTTGATAAAACAACGTGTCCGCTGGGGTCGTGGTTGTGTTCAAACATTATTTAGATCAAGTTTCTTATTTTCAAAAATATCACTAGAAACAAAATTATCATATTTTGGAGCATTGTTATACTGGACAACATTCTTTAGAAGAACCATATATATTTTTGCACCGATTTTATATGCGGTATTTGGTATAGTTGTTGTGGACTTGGATATTATGCAGTATTTAATACTTGGGGTGCCTGCTTATATAATTTATAATATCGCATTAAGACAGCTTTCAGAGGGACTTAAAGATTTTAGATGGAGTAATATAGTTGATACAATATTAGCGCCTTATCTAGTATTTCCGATACTTATGGAGACATTTGGAATTAGACTTAAAAAGTTTAATGTAACTGAAAAAAATATAGAAACTGCAAGAAATAGTGATATTTCATATGCTATTCCTAATATATTATTCCTAACTGCAAGTATTGTTGGTATAGTTTTTATCCTTCAAAGTATAATATTAGAAGCTCAATATTTTAATCTTATTATTTTATTTTGGCTCACATTAAATTCATATTTCCTGTTTATGAGTATATTGTTTATGATTGGTAGAGTGAATTATCGAAGTAGTGAAAGATTTGAAGTTTCATTACCGGTGGAAATATACACTGAAGAAGGTGTATTACATGGTGAGGTGAATGATATATCCGAAACTGGGTTGTCATTCACATTGGTACGTCCGGCATTTTTTCATTACGATGACGAGCTTGATATAAAAATTAGCGACAGAGGATACGAAACTAGAATGAAAGCTAAAGTTGTCCACTCATCGGTTATTAATAAAATAACATGTAAATATAATTTAATGTTGAGTGATATTGATGAAAAAAACAAATCGGAATTCTTTGCTTTAATTTTTGATAGACAATTTGTTTTTGCAAAAGATATCAAAACAAAAGGTTTAGACGATTTGATTAATTTCCTTAAGGCAAAATTAAAAAGAACAAAAGTTTCTAATAGATTATTGCCAAGA
>CAYJGW010000098.1:0-5804 GCA_964369425.1 uncultured Lachnospiraceae bacterium | reverse complement strand
CATCTACGTTCATAACTGTTCTAAACATTCCTGAGAACCAGTCAATACCGATTAGGATTGCAATTGACTCCAAAGGAAGACCAAGAGATGTTGCAAGGAATGTGTATACAATTACCATTCCACCAGGAACTACGATTGTTCCCATACACATCAAGCAAGAAAGTAAAATCGCCATTCCCATCTGATATACAGTCAACTCAACACCTGTTGCTTGGCTCATGAAGAAAATTGCTAATACATAACATTGTACCGCTCCACAGCTATTCATTGACATTGTAATTGGACCTGTAAAGTCTGCAACTCTTCTACTGATTCCAAACTTAGTTACTGCATCTTCCATTTTAGTTGGAAGGCAGATTGCTGAAGAAGTTGTTGTAAGTGCCATCATAGACATTTTCGAAAATTTCTTTGGCATTTTAAAAGGATTCACCTTGCAAAGCATTGCTGTAAACGGAATGAATAGTAAGAACTGAAGTACGTCTCCTACTAAAAGTGCCCCTAAGAACTTAAACATTGGTACTACCACCGAGAATCCTGTAACTCCAGCTACATTTGCAAGTAGACAGAAAATACCGATTGGTGCTACATTCATAACAATTTTAATAATATTCATAATAACCTGATTGAATCCGATGATTAAATCGATTACATTTTTATTTCCACTCTCTTTTGTATACATCCCTGTTGCAACACCAAAGAAAATTGCAAATACAATACTTGGAACCATTGCCCCATCCGCCATAGAACCAACAATATTAGTAGATACAAATCCTAATAATGTCTCTTGTAACGAAGCCGCTTCTACTGCCTCATACGACTCTCCTGAAGGTGCAATCTGAATTCCTACACCTGGTTGAACTACTTGCGCAAGCATTAATCCAATCGCTGCTGCTATTAATGTAAAAAAGATAATCCATTTAATTGTATGAAAGCCCATCTTTCCTGCACCGCTTTCACCTTTTCCTACTGCGGCTGAAACCGAAGTCATAACTAGTAATACAACTGACATCTGAATCAATCGAATGAAAATATCTCCTATGAATTTAAGATTGGCCGACCACTCTCCAACTAATGAGCCAAAAACAATACCTCCCACTGTTGCGATTAGAATCTGAGTTGTTAACGAAATCGATAGTTTTTTCTTTGTACTTCCCATCTGTTCCTCCTTGAAATATGTAGTATTTTATATCTATATAAAATTTTTCTGCCATTTCATCACACAGAAAAATTAATTTTCATCAGGGTATTAAAAAAAGGCGCACTCCTACTCAATATAGAAAACACCTTTGTTTTTTAAAATTCTTTCAACCAATTTTTAATTATTTCTTAAAATAAATATACGCTAAAATGCATAAAAAGTCAAGAAAAATCCATAAAATATCTTTAAACTCAAAGTATTTTATGGATTTCTATTTTAAACTCTATTTTTTCTCTTCTCTAATCATGTTTCGAATTGCTTCTATTGCAATCTTGATTGGCAATTCTGTATCATGTACTACTGGATTTTCTAACCCTGCTTTTGCTCTTTCTTGATTAGCAATCACTAGAAAAGTGGATCCACACCGCACTCCTAGATGGCTTGCTACTACAAAGAGCGCAGCCGATTCCATCTCTGATGCCTTGCATCCAAGGCGTTTCCACGCTTCCCATTTATTCATCAATTCATAACTCACTGGCATGATGGATGGATCGTGTTGTCCGTAAAAAGCATCCTTACACTGCACTACACCTACGTGGCAGTTTTCAGTCAATGCTTTCGCTGATTTAACGAGAGCATTTGTGACTTCAAAGTCTGCTACTGCTGGAAATTCTATAGGTGCATATTCTTTACTTGTTCCTTCCATTCGAATTGCACCAGTGGCAACTACTACGTCACCACCTTTTACGTCTAGGTCAATTCCCCCACAAGTTCCAACCCGAATGAACGTATCTGCTCCGCATTTCACTAGTTCTTCCATAGCAATGGATGCGGATGGGCCTCCAATACCTGTAGATGTTACACTGACTTTTTCTCCATCTAGATAGCCAGTGTATGTCACATACTCCCTGCTATCTGCAATGAGTTTTGGCTCATCAAAATACTTCGCTATTTTCTCACATCGCTTTGGGTCTCCTGGTAGTATTACATAACGTCCCACATCTCCTGGCCTTGTCTGAATGTGATATTGTAGATTTTCTTCTCCTGAATATAGTTTCATATGAACCTCCTACTCCTGATTAGATTAACAGGTAGCTCCGCCTACTGTATGAAGATTTGCCCCTATAATTTCTTGCTTTCTTTCAAGGATTTCATCCGAGATAATCTCTGCATTGACTGCTTCAAATCCTAATCTTTCTATTGTATCGGAAAAGCGTTCTCCTGTTTCACCCTTTTCTCTATATAATAGAATTGCCTTTTCAATCGCTTTTAATGCTTCTTCTTCTGAAGTGAATATTTTTGTTAATTCGATTCCATGGGCTACTTTTTTACCCCAACGTCCTCCGATATAGATTTTATATCCTTTTGTTCCTGATTCGATTGCGTCAAAATGGCAAGTTCCGATACAGCGCCCGCAGTTGTTACACTCATCACTGATTTCTAGTATTCCATCTACTACCTTAGCCGCTTTGATTGGACAGGCTTTTTCTACAGAACAGACTTTGCATCCGCTACATTCATCTTCATCAAAGTTTGGCATTAATTGACCAATTACACCAATATCGTTTAGGTTTGGTTTTACACAGTTATTTGGACATCCTCCTACTGCAATTTTGAATTTGTGAGGAAGTAACACTGGATGATAATCTACAAAAAATCTGTTATGAATCTCCTCTGATAGTGCAAATGTGTCGCATAGTCCATACTGACAAGTCGTTCCTTTACAAGCTACAACTGGTCTAACTCTTGATCCTGTTCCACCTGTTTGCAGCCCTGCTTTTGCAATGTATTCTCTAAATTTTTCAATGTTATCGTAATGAATCCCTTGCACCTCAATTGTCAGACGAGTAGTAAATGTCACAATTCCATTTCCATAAAGTTCTGCTGCTTCTCCTATCACTTTTTGTTGCTCTGCAGTAATTTTCCCATTAACCGTAATAATTCTTCCTGAGAATTCATCTGTTCCTTTGTTACTTAGAAATCCCATTCCTTTTACTCTTTTTTCATTTTCTGGACTAATTGTTAATGTTGCCATCTTCATCTCTCCTTTAGTATTATTTTTTATAATTCTATTGCTGTAAATGTTGTTCCTGCTTCTAAAACAGTTGTATCTTTATACCCATAATAATCTAACCTGTTCTGTGCCAAATATGCACGTCTCCCTTTTGTGCATACCAGTAATAACTTATCATCTTTTCCGTATCTATCATAACCTTCTATAATATCGTTTAACTCCACAAAGTCTGCGCCTTGTATAGCTGGCGCTTTGCTTACATCAATCACTTTATACTGTGATAAATCCAACTCCATAAATTCTGCTGGTGTAATTGACTGTAACTTTCCATCCATCTTATTCACAAGTACATTTAGTGCATGAGATAGAGGATGTATCGCTGTCGAAAATGGTGGTGCATATGCAAAATCTAAATTTTGTAACTGTTCCACTGTTGCACCTAGTGATATTCCTGTTACGATAATGTCAGTAACCTTATCTACTGCATCTGCTCCGATTACTTGTGCTCCTAAAAGTTTTTTTGTATCTTTATCCGCAACAAGTTTTATGATGATAGTTCCTGCACCTGGATAGTAATGGGCTTTATCGTCTTCTGCTACTGTTACTACTTCCACACTATAACCCATTTCTTTTGCTGCTGTTTCTGTCAAACCGGTACGAGCTACATTGATATCTCCTGGAAGTTTTGCAATACCAGTTCCAAGCACTCCTAGATAAGTCTGTGTATTACCTACTATATTTTGTGCTAGAACACGCCCTGCTATATTAGCTGTTGATCCCATCGGTGACCATGCTTTTTTCTTTGTTTGACGATTTGATACATAGGCACAATCTCCTACTGCATACACATCTGGAATATTGGTTTGAAGGTTATCATCCGTAAGAATAACGCCTTTATCCATCTCAATTCCACTTCCTTGTAAGAAATCTGTATTTGCTCGAATCCCCATAGCAAGTACAGCTGCATCTGCCTTGATTCCTCTTTTGCTCGTCATTACTTTTTCTACTTTTCCTTCTCCAGTAATTCCTTCAAAAGAAACGCCTGTCATTGCCATTACGCCTGCTTCTGCCATCTTAACTTCCAAGTACTCACTAACTTCTGGGTCAAATAGATTAGCTAATACGTGAGGTGCATAATCAACCACTGTTGTACGTACCCCTTGTGCTTGCAAATTCTCCGCTACTTCTAGTCCTATAAATCCAGCACCAACTACAACCGCTCTCTTAATCTTACCTTCATCCACTGCTGCTCTGAGCGTAATAGCATCTTCTGGAGTTCGCATCACAAATACATTTTCAAGTTCCACCCCATCCTTTTTTGGGATAATTGCAGAAGCTCCACTTGCTATTACAAGCTTATCATAAGAGTACTTACTAGATTCTCCTGTTCCATTTGATACTGCTGTTATAACCTTTGCTTCCACATCAACACCTATAACCTCTGTCTCTGTGATGACTTGCACTCCTGTCAACTTCTCAAAATTTTCTGGTGAATTAACAATTAATTGTTCTTTATCCTCTATTACGTTCCCCACATAGTAAGGCAGCCCACATCCTGCATAGGAAATATCCTTCCCTTTTGTGACAATCGTAACTTCCAAACTTCTATTTTCACGCTTTAGCTTTGCTGCTACTTTTGTACCAGCTGCCACACCTCCGATGATTAGAACCCTCATCTCATTCCCTCCTTTGATTTGCAGTTTCTAGATAAATTTTCCTATCTTTAAATATACCACTTGTAATCTATAATAAAAAACGATATTATTTAATAATATTCATCGAAAAAACCGATATCAAAAAGGAGAGTATTATGACCATTCGACATCTTCGCATCTTCCTTGAAGTTGCTACTAGTGGTAGTATGAGTCAAGCCGCTAAAAATCTTCACTTTTCACAATCTACTATCAGTCAAGCTATCAAAGAACTCGAGATTCATTATGACACGCTGCTCTTTCAGCGCTTATCAAAACGCTTATATATTACTTCAAGCGGTAAGAAATTAGAAACTTATGCAAAATCTGCAGTAGAACACTTTGATACAGTACAGCGAATGATGAGTGAGGAATCTAACTTAGAACACATTCGTCTCGGTGCAACCATCACGTGTGGATGCTGTATCCTACCCCAATTTTTACGAGAATTTGAAGAGGCTTCTCCTGATGTTGACCTCACCTCTTTTATCTTTAATACACAAGTAATTGAAGAGAAACTAGTGAATGGCGAATTAGATATTGCATTGGTAGAAGGGCAAATCAAAAGTAAAGATTTGATTACACTCCCCATTATAGAGGATCATTTGGTACTAGCCTTCTCTTCCCAGCATCTATTTTGCAATAAAACTTCATTTGTTCCAGTCGATTTATCTGGTCAAGATTTCGTAATTCGTGAGGAAGGTAGCGGTACACGCGAGTCTTTTGAAAACTACCTAAAAAAACACCAAGTGACTATTCATGCCAAAGTAGAGGCACCTTTTCCTGAAGCTACGAAACATGCAATTGTCTACAATAACTGCCTATCCGTTATATCTGCACGTTTATTAGAAGAAGAGATAAAAGATGGTATCATTTGTACTTTGAGACCTGACACCGATGAATGGAATCGACACTTTAGCTTAGTCTATCACAAAGACAAGCAACAATCGGCCTCGTTTCG
>CAYJGW010000097.1:0-5935 GCA_964369425.1 uncultured Lachnospiraceae bacterium | reverse complement strand
CCTTTTGGGGCTTTATCTTTAGCTTAGAAGAAAAGGTAAAGATACTTGCACCAGATTGTCTAAAGAGGCGATATAAGGACATGATAATTGCAAGATATAATGAGATAGTGAATGTATAGAAAATGCCACGATTGTTGGCATTTTTATTTTGGACACAAGTATGAGTATCGGAAAGGAATCAGCGTCTGAATAAAAGAAGAAATGGAAAAGGAATTAGGGGAACTCATAATAGTTTTAAATTTATTCAATATATGATAAACTAACATCAAAAGACTGGATGAAAACATAAAAAGCAAATTGGCATCAAGAGAAAAACGAGATAGTAGTTTGAGTTATGTATACAATGTGAAGGGAAAGGAATTGTCTACTGCTAATACAAGTAGATATTTGAAATATTATGAAAAATGTTACAATATATGAGCTTGCAAGAATTACAGGAATTTCTAAATCTACAATATCAAGATATCTAAATGGTGGATATGTATCTTTAGAAAAATCTCAAGTTATTCAAAAAGCAATAAAAGATACAAAGTTTGAGCGAAATGAAGAAGCTGTTACACTTAGAACAAATAAAGTCAAAGCATTAGGTGTTATACTTCCAAGAATTGATTCTTATTCAGTAAGTAGAATTGTTAAGGGAATTATGGAGATTGCAAATACTCATAATTACACTATTCAATTTATATCAACAAATTTAGATAATGAAAATGAAATAGCAGCATATTATGAGTTCAAAAAAAGAAAAGTATCAGGAATTATTTCTATTGCTACGATAATGAATGAAGAAGTTGAATCTAAAATTCGAAAACTAGGAACTCCTGTCGTGGTTGTTGGTCAAGAGACAACAAAAATCCCTTGTGTAATGAACGATGTTCAAAAGGGAATGATGGACTATTTGTTTGAGTTACTAAAGTACAAAATGAACAAACTTGCGATTATTGTCCCTAAGATAGAGGATAGAGTTATTGAAAAGAGTATAAAGATAATTTTTTCTGTTTTGACAGAAAAAAAAATACAATATAAACTTCTTGAAGCTGATTTTGATTGGAAATCGGGATACGAAGTAGCAAGTGAAGCTATTTTGTTTTCAAATAATATTCTATGCATGACCGACAATATAGCCTATGGAATATATAAATATGCAAAAGAAAAAAATATAGAGGTTGGAAAAGAACTCTATATTTGCGGTATTGGTGGTTATGATACTTCAGAAATACTGACACCAGAATTAACTACTATTAAATACTCTCAAAAAGAAGTTGGGGTAAAAGCTGCAAAAATGTTGATAGATGTACAATCTGAATATGAAAATAACCTTTCGTATGAAATCAGAATGCGCGATAGTTGGAAAAGGTAATATTGTACAAAAATAAGAAAGCTAATTTGTACAATATTACTGAAAAAATCTAATTTATGAAATAAAACATAATTAATTATTGACATACGTGAAAAAAAAATATAGAATACAAATTAACTTAATTGCTTTAGTAGATATGGTATCGATACCGCTTTGACAAAGTCAGGACTTTCTACAGAAGCAAATATATTTTAAACCATGTGGTATCAATCCCACAAAATGGAGAAGGAGAAAGAATATGAGCAAAGAATCAGTATTGGCATCACAAATTATGCAGAACATTGGTGGATTAGAAAATGTACAAGCTATGGAGCATTGTGCAACAAGGTTACGAATTATATTGAAAGATGATTCGCTTTTTAATCAAGAAAAAATCGAAGAGATTGATGGAGTCAAAGGTTATTTTTTACAAACGGGTCAACATCAAATTATACTAGGTAGTGGTCTTGTAAACAAAGTTTACGATGAGATAAACTTTTCTGGAGCAACTGTTAAAGAAAAAGCTTATGAAAATATGAATATTTTGCAAAAAACTATAAGAATTTTGGCAGATGTATTCATTCCTATTATTCCAGTAATTGTTGCGGCTGGTTTATTTATGGGGCTTAGAAACACATTTGGAACTGATTTACCAGAAGAACTTTTACTATTGACACAGGTGTTAACTGATACAGCATTTATATTTTTACCAGCATTAGTGGTATGGTCTGTATTTAAAAGATTAGGAGGTAGTGAATCTGTCGGTATTGTAATCGGGTTAATGACAGTGGCATCACAAATCCCTAATGCTTATGCTGTTGGAGCAGGTTCAGCAGAGCCTTTATCTGTGTTTGGATTTAGTATTATGGGATTTCAAGGAATGGTTTTACCAGCATTGGTTACGGGGGTACTTGGTGCTAAGCTAGAAGGATGGATAAAAAAATGGATGCCTAATTCATTACAATTAGTATTTACACCTTTTTTAACAATAACGATTACAATTTTTGTAGCGCTATTTGCAATTGGGCCAGTTATTGGAGCAGTTCAAAATTTTATAATGCATAACATTCAAGCAGTTATAAATTTACCATACGGAATAGGTGGTTTAATATTTGCTCCATTGTATCAAATTTTAGTAATAATGGGATTACATCATTCATTTACGATTATTGAAATCAATAATATCGCAATGTACAATGCAAATATTTTGAATCCGATTTATTCAGCAACAGGTGCATCAATGATAGGTGTGGGAGTTGCTGCATTTTTGAAAATGAAGACTGCAAAAGAAAGAGGTGTTGTTACTTCATCTATTCTTAGTACTGCATTTGGTATAGGAGAGCCTTTATTGTATGGTGTGGTTCTTAAAGATCCAAAATTAATGATTGCAAATTTAATTGGTGGTGCAGTAGGTGGTTGCTTTGTTACGCTTGTTGGATTAGCGCCAAATATTATGGGAGTAACTTTATTACCTGCTATTCCAGCTTATATCGGTCAGGGAATCGGATTATATCTTGCGACTTTAGCAATTGCTTTTGTTACTGCATTTATTGCGGCTAATGTACTCACAGCAAAAAAATAAAGGAGAAACGTAGTGGACTTAAAAAAAATAGATAAATACACCAAAATTAATGAAGTAGATGATGCTTTTATAAAGATGATTATAGACTTAAGAAGATCTGATAAGTTCTATCCAAGCTATCATATTGCGCCAAAACACGGATTATTAAATGATCCAAATGGACTATGTTTTTACAATGGAGAACATCATGTTTTTTATCAATGGCATCCATTGGGGGCAAACCATGGTATAAAATATTGGTATCATGTTTCAACCAAAGATTTCGTTACATATAACGATTTAGGAATTGCGTTATCGCCAGTAGATAAATATGATTCACATGGTTGCTATTCAGGTTCAGGAGTTGTAGATAATGACAAAGTATATCTGTTTTATACAGGTAATAGGCGTGATGAAAATATGGTTAGACAACCAACCCAATGTGTGGCAATGATGAATGAATGTGGAAATGTAAAAAAAGAGGGTGTAGTCATTAAAAACGAATTTTTTACGGAACATTTTAGGGATCCTAAAGTATGGAAAGTAGAAGATGTTTATTATATGGTTGTAGGCGTACAGACATTGCAATTAAAAGGACAAATGGCATTATATCAGAGTGATAATATTTCAAATTGGAATTTTGTAGGAATAATAGATACAGAATATAAAGATTATGGCTTTATGTGGGAATGCCCAGATTACTTTGAAATTGAAAATAATGGGGTAATGCTATTTTCACCACAGGGTGTAGAAAATGAATCAAAATATGAGTTGTTAAATAACTATAATGTTTCATACATTATAGGTGATAAACTTGATTTGAAAAATGCAAAGTTAGATAATCATGGAAATATCACAGAATTAGATTCTGGATTTGATTTCTATGCGCCACAAACATATAAGGACATTAAAGGACGGAGAATACTGATAGGTTGGGTAGGTCTGCCAGAGATAGAATACCCAACTGATTGCAACGAGTGGGCTGGAATGTTATCAGTTCCTAGAGAACTTAGCATAAAAGAGGGGAAACTTATACAAACACCAATTGATGAAATCAAAAAATTGGAAAAGGGTGCGAAATATTTTGAAAATATTCGAAATATTTCTCTTGAGACAACTGCCTTTGTATTCTCGCTTAATCTGAATATTGATGATTTAATAATTACTTTCAAAAATGATGTGAATGAAAGTGTAGATTTTATAATTGGCAAGTCTGAATTCGAATTAAGCCGAAAAAAAATGACAAAAAAATGTGCTTTGGAGTTTGGAACGTCAAGATATGTTAAAAGAACTAAATACCACCAGAATGTGAGAATATATGTTGATAATTCAGTTATGGAAATATTTATTAATGATGGTGAAAACACTATGACAAGCAGAGTGTTTGTAGAAAGTATGTCTACAATTACATTTAATGAAAAAGTAAGTTGCACATTGTCTTATATGTGCAACATAGAGAAACACAAACAATAGCATTAGAAAATGTCAATGAGTAAATTTTATAAAATCAAAAAGCGTTCGAAAAATAAGGAGAATATCTATGTTCGGAAAATTATTTAAAAAACCTAATGATAAAAAAGTAATCAGGAAATAAAATTGCATAGTCCATTGAAAGGTGAAAGTGTGTTACTTAAAGAAGTGCCTGATCCAGTCTTTGCAGGTGGGATGTTAGGTGAAGGGATTGCGATAAAGCCATCTGAAGGAATATTATATGCTCCTTGTGATGGGAGAATAACAATAATACATGACACAAAGCACGCTATAGGTATGGAGACACAAAATGGAGTGGAAATATTAATGCATATTGGTTTGGATACAGTGAAATTACAAGGAGAATTTTTTGAAAAATTAGTAAATAGTGGGCAAGAAGTGAATTCTGGAGAACCTTTATTACAATTTGATATAGATGGAATTCATGAAAAAGGGTATCCAACTATTACATGTTTGATAATTACGAATTCTGACGAATGTGAAGAGGTTACGGTGATTACAAAAGGCTTAGTTGACCTACAATCAGAAGTGCTACTTGTAAAAAAATAACTAGGTGGAATTAACATGAAAAAATACGATATTGTAGCATTAGGTGAAATACTAATTGACTATACACCTTTGCCAAATTCTGAAAATGGGATGCAAGTGTTTGAGCAAAATGCTGGTGGTGCACCAGCAAACGTGCTTGCATGTGCATCGAAATTTGGTGCTAAAACTGCATTTGTTGGAAAAATCGGTACAGATATGCAAGGAGAATTTTTACGCCAAACGTTAATTGATGCGAATATTGAAACAAAAGGTCTTATATCAGATGATAAATATTTTACAACACTGGCATTTGTTACATTGAGTGACACAGGCGAGAGAAGTTTTGCTTTTTCAAGGAAACATAGTGCTGACATTAATTTAGGAAAAGAAGAAGTTGAGTTATCATTAGTTTCAGATACGAAAATTTTTCATTTCGGATCACTTTCATTAACACATGAGAAAAATTATGATGCCACAGTCTTTGCAATAGAACAAGCCAAAAAAGGTGGAGCTATTATTTCTTATGACCCTAATTACAGAGAAGTGTTGTGGCAAAATGAAAAAATAGCCTCTAAAACAATGCAGAGTGTATTGAAATATATTGATATCTTAAAGATTTCTGAGGAGGAAACTTTTCTAATTACAGGAGAAAAAGATTCTGAAGATGCGATTAAAGTCTTACTTGAAATGGGAGTATATATTGTTGCAATAACTTTAGGAGAAAAGGGAACCTTAATTGGAAATAGGGAAAAAATTGTATATATTTCAGGCTTTAAAGCTGAAGAGGTTGTTGATACAACAGGAGCAGGTGACACTTTTTGGGGTTCCTTTTTATTTAGGGTTGCTACTTCAAATAAAAAAATAGATGAAAATTCAATGAAAGATTTAGAGGGATACGCAAAATTTGCAAATGTTTCTGCTTCACTTTGTGTTACAAAAAGAGGGGCAATTTCATCTATGCCAACCTTAGAAAATGTCTTAGCTATGCAATCTAAGATTTAAATAGTAAAATATTATTT
>CAYJGW010000096.1:0-6104 GCA_964369425.1 uncultured Lachnospiraceae bacterium | reverse complement strand
CAAGCTTCACGATTCAAGCATCAGGAAGACAAGCTCCAATTCATCCGGGTGGGGAGCCTATGGTTAAAGACGGAAAAGATAAATTTGTATTTAGTGATGGGGAGAAAAATAATAGAAGATTATCTGTAAAAGAAATCGCAAGAATTCAAACATTTCCAGATTGGTATGAGTTCAGTAGAGGACAGAGTACGAAGAAAAGTGAAAATGCGAAACTTGATTTAGTGTATAAACAGATTGGGAACGCAGTGCCAGTTAGAATGGCAATGGCAGTGGCAGAACCGATTGCAGAGTGGGTGAAAAATAGCATGAGTAAGGAGAGTATTATAGAGCAGAAAGTAATGTTAGCATAGAAAAATATGACAGAAATAGATGCAAGAGGAGTAATAGTTTGTAGATTGAGTAAAAAAACTGCGCCAATTTTTGGTGCAGTTTTTGATAGTGATAGGAAAGTACCGCTAGATAGGTGTTAAACATGAAATTTTTAGATAAAAAATAGAGGGGGTGAAAATAATAATGCAAAAAGTGGTGCATGACCTAGATTCCTTAAGGAAATTAGTTAGAGAGTTACAATGTGAAAATCAAGAACTTAGAGAGTTACTCAAACGAGAACAAATAACAATTGAGGAGTCTCGAATCTTTTCGGACAATCCTGTTCATTCGAGAGAATATGATCCAGATCAGGGTTCTAGAATTACAAATAGGTATATTGACAATGAATTAGCTAAAAGATTTTTTGGGATGTTTTGGGGAAGAGAAGATGTATTTGCAAGGAGAGGGAAAAAAGGAGGATATTTTCCTCAATGTCACAATCGGTGGGAGAAGCGGATATGTCCGAAAGAAAGAGGTGAAAAAATAGAGTGTAGCGAATGTGCGTATAGGAAGTGGGAGAAACTGGATGTTGATATAATAAAAAGACATTTAATAGGGTACAGCGAAATGGGTACAGATGTTATAGGAGTATATCCAATTTTGCAAGATTCTTCGTGTAGGTTTTTAGTATTTGATTTTGATAATCATGAAAAGGGTAGCGATCAAAATGACAATGCAAATCAAAATGATGATTGGTTAGATGAGGTGGATGCGCTACGTGTGATTTGTAAGGAAAACGGAATACAGGCATTGGTAGAGCGATCAAGGTCAGGAAAAGGTGCTCATGTATGGATTTTTTTTCAAAAGCCGATCCCAGCTCAATTAGCAAGGGAATTTGGAGAATTGTTGCTAGAAAAAGGAATGACTTCGATTAACTTAAAATCGTTTCGTTACTATGATAGGATGATTCCAAATCAAGATGAAGCCAAGCATTTAGGGAACTTAATAGCACTGCCATTACAAGGGTTTGCAATAAAGAGTGGAAATAGTGCATTTGTAGATGAAAATTGGAACGCTTATCCAAATCAGTGGGAGCACTTACTTGGTACTAAGAAAATGTTCGCAGAGGAAATAGAAGGGCTTGTCTCGAAATGGCAACAAGAGTTGTACTTGAATTGTAGAGTGGATTATTACACAGAACGAAAAAATCGACAGAAGCCATGGAAGCGTTCAAAGAAATTTGAATATGCGGATGTCATTGGCAAATTACATATTGTACTAGCTGATGGTATTTATATTGATACATTAAATATAAAACCCAGATTACAAAATCAAATTCGATGTTTAGCGACATTTGATAATCCAGTATTTTATAAAAACAAGAGAAGCGGATTTTCTAATTATTATAATTATAGTACAGTGTATATGGGGCGAGATGTAGATGGATACATTCAAATACCAAGAGGCTTGTTAGCAGATATAATAAAGGAATGTAACAGATCTAGAATTGAGTATGATATTGAAGAGCAATACGAAACTGGAAATCCAATAAGAGCAACTTTCCTTGGTGAATTGAAAATGCAACAGACATTGGCAGCAAATCAGCTGCTTGCGTATGACAATGGTGTATTAAAGGCAGCAACAGCATTTGGTAAGACAGTGGTTTGTAGTTATTTGATTTCACAAAAGAGAGTAAATACACTTATTCTTTTGGAAAGAACGGACTTGCTATATCAGTGGGAGGAAGAACTTAATAAATTTTTGCAGATAGATGAGAAGCCACCTACTTACAAGACAAAAACAGGGCGAATAAAAGTTAGATCCAGTGTAATAGGTACTTTGGTTGGTGGAAAGGATAAAACAACAGGAATTATTGATATAGCGATGATAGGTTCGCTTTATAAAAAAGGAGAATTTCACGAAAGAATTAATTCTTATGGAATGGTCATTATGGATGAATGTCACCACGCAGCATCTCATTCAGCTCAGGAGGTTTTAAAAAGGATAAATGCCAAATTTGTATATGGAGTATCAGCTACTCCTATGCGAAGCGACAATTTGGAAAGAATAAATTATATGCTGCTAGGTCCTATTCGGCATGAATTTACAGCTCTAGATAGAGCACAGGAGCAGGGAATTGATCACTTAGTATATCCAAGATATACACGATTAATAAATTATGAAAACAAGAAGATGAACAATTATGAAGCATACTCTTTGATTAGTGGTAATAAGGTAAGAAATGATTTAATTATTAGTGATGTAAAAGAGTGTGTTAAAAATGGAAGAACGCCTGTTGTTTTAACAAGATTTAAGGAGCAAGCAAAGGTGATCCATGACTCTCTAGTCGGAGAAGCAGACCATGTTTTCATTTTATATGGAGATAACACAATAAAAGAAAATGTGTCAATTCGTGAGCAGTTGAATCGAGTTCCACAACAAGAATCTCTAATACTTGTTGCAACTGGACAAAAAATTGGAGAGGGCTTTAGTTGTGCACGTTTAGACACACTAATGCTTGCGGCACCGGTTTCCTATGGTGGTCGCTTGGAGCAGTATGTAGGGCGAATAAACCGAGACTATCAAGGAAAAGAATCGGTAATTGTATACGACTATATCGATACGAATATTCAAGACTTTGCAAATGCATACTCCAAAAGGCTAAAAACATACAAGAAAATAGGATTTTCTATCATAACGTCTCCTGGAATTGAGAAACAGAATACAAATGCAATTTATGATTCACACAGCTATGTAGAAATCTTTGAGCGTGATTTGGTAGAAGCAGAGCGTGACATCGTTATTTCTAGTCCTGCTATTACTTGGAAAAAGGTAGAACGATTAATTCATTTGATGAAAGTTAGACAAGAGGCAGGGGTAGCAATAACGATAATTACTTGTAATCCAGAGGCATCATTGTATCAAAATTCTGTTTTTCAATTAGGATTGATTGCCACTCTTAAAGATGTGGGAATAAAAGTAATAATAAAAGAAGAAGTACTTTGCTTTTCGGTAATAGATCAATACATTGTATGGCATGGTGGAATGAACTTATTGGGGAAGGAAGATATATGGGACAATCTTATGAGGATTAAAGATGCTAGTGTTGCAATGGAGTTGATGGAAACCGTTGAGAGTGAGGAGTAAAATACTATTATACGGAAATAGTAAGTGGAAATCTTGTCTGTAACTTGACTAAGTTATCATAGAATGTTAAGATATTTTAATAACTTAGAAGGAGGGTTACTTATGGAGTATATGATTGATAAAGACGAAGTACATGTGATTATGAAACAAAAGAATATAAAGACTCAGTCAGAGCTTGCAGAAAGAATGGGTATGACGAAAAATCAACTATCGGTCATGTTATCTGCTAGAAGTAATCCGATTAAGAGTAACTATCAAAAGCTTTGTGATATTCTAGAAATTGAACCAAAGGATATTATAGTTTCTAAGGAAGCCGCTTCAAATAAAACAAAAGAAAAGATTGTTTTTGAAAGCGAACTAGAATTTGTTGATACCCAGACAGTTACTGCGGCTAGGCAGTATAATTCTGTTGAATTATTCGCGGGGGCGGGGGGATTGGCTTTAGGTTTGGAGCAGGCAGGATTTCATGCACAGGGGCTAGTAGAGATAGATAAGCATGCAGCACAATCATTGAGAGATAATAGGGCGGATTGGAATGTCATTGAAGAAGATGTAATTAAAGTAGCGAATAATGGAATCGCAAATTATTTACTTCCAAATTGCGAAATAGATTTTGTGTCTGGTGGCTATCCGTGCCAAGCATTTAGCTATGCAGGGCATAAATTAGGATTGGATGATGTTAGAGGAACGATGTTCTACTATTTTGCAAAGGTAATAAAAGATTTAAACCCTAAGGTTTTTCTTGCCGAGAATGTAAAGGGACTTACAACCCATGATGGCGGGAAGACATTAAAGACGATGATTAATATATATGAAAACTTAGGATATGTTGTGACGTGGAACATCTTAAAGGCAAATAACTACGGTGTGGCTCAAAAACGTGAAAGGGTAGTTATTATAGGGGTTCGAAGTGATATAGAGGTTAAATATAGATTACCAAAGGAATATGAATACAAACCAGTACTGAAAGATGCATTAAAGGATGTGCCAGAATCCAGCGGTGCAGTTTATCCACTAAAAAAGAAGGAAGTATTGAAGCTAGTACCACCTGGAGGTTATTGGAGAGATTTGCCAGAGGAAATTGCGAAAGATTATATGGGAAAGAGTTATTTTTCTGGAGGCGGAAGAACTGGTATGGCAAGACGAATTTCTTGGGATGAACCAAGTTTAACGTTAACCTGTAGTCCAGCTCAAAAGCAAACAGAACGATGTCATCCAGATGAAACACGTCCATTCACCGTCCGCGAATATGCCAGAATTCAAAGTTTTCCTGATGAATGGAAATTTGCAGGCTCTATGGGTCAGCAATACAAACAAATAGGGAACGCAGTTCCTGTTGAGTTTGCAAAAGCAATAGGATTATCGATAATAGATGTATTAAATAAAGCAGAGGGTTAATCCTCTGCTTTAGACTTATCCAATTCAAGTGCTAGGTCATTAATTACTTCATCGAGTAAAGCTCTTCCATCAAATTCATTTGCGACTTCTTCACTGGCTTTGGTAAGTGCATCGTAGAAATGAGGGTCGCCTGTTAGACGATACCAAAAATCTTGACCAATATAGATTGGAAATTCTTCATTTATTTTTTTATAATGTCCGCTTAAATCTTTCGTCTCCCCGTAGAAAACACCAATTACTAAATCATTTAAACTTATAGATAGATTATTTGTTCTAGCTAGGTTTTTCACTCCAAGAAAGTGATCAGAAATGGTCTTGATATCGTCTTTGTTAATTGTATTTGGACCGGCTTTGATTTGACAATATTTTCTACGACCGTCTACAAAGTCATCAAATTCAATGTCTATTCCTGAGGTAGTAGAAGCATATCCGGATAAAATATCACTGCAAAACTTTTGAAGATTAGTACCAAATGAGGTATTGATAGAAGTACCAAGCGCACGTGCATATACCAGTGCTGTCGAAATACTTCTAGAAGAACTGTCTCCGAGTAAAAAATTAGCCTTATAAGTATCAAGAAAAGGATTCAAATTGAATTCGTTTAAATTCTTTAATTTCAGCGTATTTTTGTAGTGGTTAGATGCAATGTTTTCGCGGAAAAACTCTTTCCATTTAACAATAATTTCTTCTTTCATTTTTCGAGAGTTTAGGATGCTTTCTAAGGCACTTTCTCCAAGGCGTTTATATAAATTGTATTCATCAGGAGTTAGACCTAAGGAGTTGTAGGGAGAATCCTCTTCACGAAGTGTATCAGCTTGTTTAGCAAACTCAGCATATGTAATTTCTTTGTTGGTGTATTTATCAAAAATATTGTTTGTCATATAAATCCTCCTCTAGTTTAATAGATAGTGATTACATTATATCGCAAGGCAAGTTAAAAGTACAACTTTAATTAGTGTGAAGATGGTAGAGGATGAAATGAAATCCGTCTATAGGGATGAGAAACCCGGCTATTGAGATGAGAAACCCGGCTATTGAGATGAGAAATCCGGCTATTGGGAGGAGAAACCCGGCTATTGAGAGGAGAAACCAGACTTTTGGTAAGAAAATCCGACTATTCGATTGAAATACACCAATTTTTGGTGTGGTTTTTCCAAAATACACCAGTCTAGTTTCTTTTCAGAATTTTAATGTCGGTGTATTATAACGTATATCACAATGGTGATGAGATGTAGGAAAATTGAATAACA
>CAYJGW010000095.1:0-6188 GCA_964369425.1 uncultured Lachnospiraceae bacterium | reverse complement strand
ACTGGTGATACAAATGTTTGTGACTGTACCGGCTCTGTAACTGGTGGTACAAATGTTTGTGGCTGCACCGGCTCTGTAATTGGTGGTACAAATGCTTGTGGCTGTACCGATTCTGTAATTGGTGGCACAAACGCTTGTGGCTGTGCCTGCTCTACAACTGGTGGCACAAACACTTGTGGTTGTACCGGCTCTACAACTGGCGCCTCTGCCTTCTTATAATTCTTTATCTCTTCTAATGTCTTCATCTGCACTGGTGCAATCACTGATTGATTCACTTGATTCATCTGTGGACGTTGATGCTTACTTGCATATGCATCATATTTCTGTTGTTGTGCTGGTGTCAAAGGCTTATAATGCATCTTAATTTCCATCGCACGATACACATATTTGTTGTCTCCAAACCACAGAATCAAATCATCACATTCTGCAAGACACTCTGATACTTTTCCAGCTTCGTGATAAAGCTTTGCTAATTCATAAGCCCATCTTTCCGAATAGTCCACTTTCTTAAATTCTACAAGGGTATCGATTTGCTTTCCAATCTCGGCGCCTTGTATTTTCAAAATCTTATACTTTAAAATATATTGGTTTGGATCTCTAGGTGCTAGAGATATGAACTCTTCATAGCAGTCCATCGCTTCTCCTACAAGCCCCATTTTCAGTGCTAGCATTCCCCACCGATATACAATTTTTCGACTATCTGGTGATCTTTCAAATGCTAAGATAATGAGTTCTCTACCCTTATCCAATCTTCCGCTACGCTCGTAAGCATCACTTACTGCACATAACATCGTAACATTTCTTACTCTTCGCCAATCAATTGTGTCCGCAATCGTAACCGCTTCTCCAAATTGCTTGTGTTCAATATAAGTAAGCATTTGGTCAGTCTTTGTTCGATATTCATACTTGTCCAACGTTTTCACCTCATCATTTTTATTGTATGTGCCTATTGACACGTTATCACAAGTGTACCACATACAAGGACTAATGTCAAAAAAGGACTGCCCTTATTAAGACAGTCCTTACAGTTCTATATTCAATTATAAACAATCGGAGGAAAATCTCTTTCCTAGTTTCCTATAGCTTATCTAATTTATTATACATAGTCTCTTCTATTCTATAATATTATCTAATTTATAACACAAACTCCTTCGTTCTATTTCCAACTTTCTCTATCACTGAACTTAGGATATCTTCATTACTCATTTCTCGTATAA
Organism: uncultured Lachnospiraceae bacterium; assembly: GCA_964369425.1. Taxonomy (GTDB): domain Bacteria; phylum Bacillota; class Clostridia; order Lachnospirales; family Lachnospiraceae; genus CAUPWF01. The sequence continues at coordinate 4,971 of CAYJGW010000095.1, read as the reverse complement.
TACTTAATTTTCATCCTTCATACGCCAAACCTGTAATGCTGATGGTGTTGCTAATGTTTCTTTACACATCATAAACACGTCTGTATTAAATGTGGTATTATTTTTCAATATGTTGGCAAAACCTGTTAATTCTTCTTCCAGTCACATCTCCGACTTATACTATTATAATACTGGAATCTCATTTATGGTAAAAGCTATTTCATAGGAAACCCTTGCCACACCACTAACATATTGAGTTCTATTAAACGATATTTCCAACGGTCCTAGCCTCCTTCACCTTATTTTCAAATCTTTATTCCTTCCGAGTCGGTTTTTAACCTGAGGGGTAAAAAAACCTAACTTTCTTTTAAATTGATTTACTTGTTACTATCTCTTTATTACTCTCTCTTTTGGAATAAAGTGTTGCGTTTTTGAATTAACTAAATACTATCACATTTATCTCGTTTTGTAAATACAATTTTTGATTCTTAAGACTTTTTTCACTTTTTATGGCCATATCGCTCTTGCTTTTTTCGCCTCCACCACTCGTTTAACCGCTATGAGGTAAGCTCCACCACGCAATGTAGTCTCATTACTCTTTGCAATTTCCCAGACAGCTTCAAAAGCCGGATCCATAATTGTCTTTAACTTTTCATTTACCGCTGTTTCCGTCCAACTCACCGATTGAATGTTTTGTACCCACTCAAAATAGGAAACTACTACACCGCCAGCATTTGCAAGAATATCTGGTACAACAACGACTCCTTTGTCTTCTAATATCTCATCTGCTTCTACAGATATTGGACCATTTGCTGCTTCCACTATGATTTTTGCTTTTATTTCATTTGCATTTATCGCGTTAATCTGATTTTCTAATGCTGCTGGTATTAAAATATCTGTTTCTGTTGTCAGAAGTTCGTTATTGGTGATTACCTTACAGTTTTCGTCCACATAATCTTTTAAAACATTTTTTCTATCTTGTGCTAAATAATCTATAATTGCTGGAATATCGAGACCTTCTTCCTTATATAAACCGCAAGACACATCGCTTACAGCTATGATTTTCATACCTTTTTCATGCAATAACTTCGCACTAATACTTCCTACATTTCCCATTCCTTGGATTACTACGCGTGTCCCTTCAATAGGAAGTTTCATTTTTTCTAAGGTATTCAATGTGGTAAATAGTACCCCTCTACCTGTTGCTTCATTTCGACCAAGTGCTCCTCCAAGCTCAATCGGTTTTCCTGTAACCACTCCAGGAACACAGTGACCTTTTAACATGCTATAGGTATCCATCATCCACCCCATAACCGCTGCGTTACTTCCCACATCTGGTGCAGGGATATCTGTGTCTGGCCCTATAAGCGGTGCAATAGCTGCTGTAAATCTTCTAGTAATTGCTCGCATCTCTTTTTCCGACAATTTACTTGGATCGCAAACCACTCCACCTTTCCCGCCACCATACGGTATATTTACTACTGCACATTTAAATGTCATCCATGCCGCAAGTGCCTTTACCTCATTGTTATCCACTTGATGATGGAATCGTATTCCACCTTTTGCTGGACCTCGTGAAGTTGAGTGTTGTACGCGATACCCTTCAAACACTTGCACACTTCCATCATCCATCTCTACTGGAATGGATACTTTCAATTCTCGTTCTGGATATTTAATCGCCTCGTATTCACATTGTTTATACCCTAAAATTTTCGCTGCCTTTTCTACTACATTTAATACGTTATCGTATGGATTATAATTCTGATTCATATGCTCCTCCTATAAAATTATCATGTGTATTTTTCTTGATTTTAGTATAATTCTTCGTTATAATATTTTCAAATACTTATATTTATATAATTGATATAACCAAATGATTATATCAAGAAGGGAGACATCCACATGTTTACAAATATGACCTATGTATACGAAGTCTATAAAGAAAGAAGCTTTTCAAAGGCTGCACTCAACCTATATATTTCACAACCCGCTTTAAGCGCCGCAGTAAAAAAAATAGAGACTAAAATAGGAATGCCCATTTTTGAAAGAAGCACTAATCCCATTCAACTGACCGAATGTGGGGAAAAATACATCAAAACCATCGAGGCTATTATGGATCTTGAAAACAATTTTTCTGCGGAAGTCGAAAATTTAGGGGATTTGCATACAGGACGACTTGTCGTTGGAGGCAGTAATCTATTTGCATCTTTTCTCCTTCCTCCTATTATCGCTAAATTTAAATCGACTCATCCCAATGTGGAAATCAGTCTAGTTGAGCACCATACCGCTTCTCTTGAAAAAAGATTATTTGAAGGAACTGTGGATGTTATTATCGACAACCTCGAGTTTTCTAGGGAAACATATGAGAAAATCAGTTATTCAGAAGAATTTCTGCTGCTTGCTGTTCCTGCCCCATTTCTCACAAATATGAATATCAATTCCGGATTATCTGCTCAGGATATAAAAAATGGGTTGCATAAATCTTCTCAAGGTGTCGATGTCTCTATTTTCAAAGATCTTCCCTTTATTTTTCTACGTTCTTACAACGATACGCGGGAACGTGCGCAGAAGATTTGTAGTGAATACGGATTCACCCCTAATGTTGCCCTAAAGTTAAACCAGCAAATAACCTCTTACCACATTACAGACTTTGGCATGGGAATTTCTTTTATCAGCGATACCTTAATTCAAAAGATTGCCCCTAGTGATAACATTACTTATTTCAACATAGACAGTCCCCTTGCCAAACGTAGCGTACATTTTCATTATAAGAAAAATAAGTATTGTACAAATGCCATGCGTGCTTTTTTTGAAATCGCCCAGAATACCTATTGATTTTTCCTGTTATCCTTTGTATACTACGTATACTATATTCAGGAACATGAAAGGAATTGAATATTATGAAACGTGTACTCGTTCTTGGAACAGGAGGAACCATTGCCTCATCTTCAACAGACAATGGATTGAGTCCAAATGAATCCTCCTCAGAAATCGCACAGGAGTTAGCGCTATTTTCATCACACTATAATGTTACTTTTGAAAATATAATGAACTTAGATAGTTCTAATATTCAGTCAGAAGAATGGCTTACTATTGCTCATACACTTTATGAGAATTTACCCAAATATGATGGAATTATTATTCTTCATGGAACAGATACGATGGCTTACACTGCCTCTATGATCAGCTATATGTTACAAGGTGTAGATCGACCAATTATCTTTACCGGTTCGCAGACACCAGCTGGAAAAACTTTTAGCGATGCCCCCTCTAACTTGGCAACAGCTTTTGAAGGCATTTCCAAAAATGTAATTGGTGTGACCATCGCCTTTAACAATAAAATAATTCGTGGTACCCGTGCTGTCAAAGTTCGCACTAAAGGATTCCACGCATTTGAAAGCATCAATGCTCCTTATCGCGGGGAAGTCTTTGCGGATGGTCTCGAAGTATATCCCTACCAACCACCACAAGGCGCCGCTCACGAATTTGCCCTTAAAGATACTATCTGCAACGATGTCTTTCTCTTGAAATTAATACCTGGTACCAACCCTTTGATTTTCGATGCAATCACTAGTCTTAATTATAAAGGCATTGTTATTGAGACTTTTGGAGCAGGGGGAATGCACTACATTCGTCGTGACTTGCTACAATCCATTGAACGACTGATTAAGCGTGGGATTATTGTTGTAATTTGTAGCCAATGCCTCTACGAATCTAGTAACCTTTCAATCTACGAAGTGGGGAAAAAACTTTTATCGACAGGTGTCATTCCTGCTGGTGATATGGCAACAGAAGCCATCGTTACGAAGCTGATGTGGGTACTTGGACAGACGGAAGATGTCTCAGAGATAAAATCTATGTTTTGCAAAAATTTTGCTGGGGAAATTACCCTTCAATAAATATAAGGACCCCATTGTTAACTTTGTTTTTACCCAAGTTGACAATAGGACGATTTTGCATTATACTTCTCTTATCAAAACTAAAGGAGAACACAATGCAAACAACACTTACTACTACGACAAACAAAACCCAAACAATGGTACAGATTGGTTTAATTACAGCAATTACATGTATTCTTGCACCTTTTTCTATCCCAATACCTTTTAGCCCTGTCCCTATTTCCCTAACAGTACTAGTACTCTATATCAGTGCTTATATTCTAGGATCTAAAAGGGGAACCTTGAGCTACTTCATCTATCTTTTATTAGGAGCAATTGGACTTCCTATTTTTTCTGGTTTTGAGGGTGGATTTGGAAAAATGCTTGGTCCTACAGGTGGTTACTTAATCGGCTTCCTCTTCCTGATATCTGTTGCAGGATTTATCATCGAGCGCTATCCTGACAATAAGGTCTTTCACATTTTTGGAATGGTTGTAGGTACAGCAATTTGTTATACCTTTGGAACAATTTGGCTTTCTTATCAGTTAGACTTAAACTTTATGCAAGGCTTATCAATTGGTGTATTACCTTATCTCATCGGTGATGGAATTAAGATGGCTGTTGCAGTTATTTTCGGACCTGTACTCAGAAAGCGCTTGGCGCAGTTTAAGGTTTAATGTTCAAAAAAGAAGTGCTAAACTACTCCTAGCACTTCTTTTCCTATAGTTATCCACCAGAGTTGTTTCGGGTGAATCACTACATTTTTTTAACTTTGCTTTAGTGATTTTCTTGCTTCTTTCTCATTTAGTCCCATCTGAATCATTAACTGTTTAATTATCTCTTCTTCTGGCTGATTCATTAATCTTAATGTATTAATAATCCCCCTTACTTCACCTTCTTTTAGCGCTTCTTTACGCGCCTCACGCTTTGCATATACCATTTCACTTGTACGTGTAACTTCTGCATACTTTTCACTTAACATCGTCATCAACTCCTCTTGTTTTGTGATATCTGATACAACTCATTTATGATTTGTGTTTTCTCTTGATCGACTGCGGACAATCGCTTCCCTTGTTCAATTTCTCGGAATTTCTCTTTCACATCCGCTGGCACA
>CAYJGW010000094.1:0-6392 GCA_964369425.1 uncultured Lachnospiraceae bacterium | reverse complement strand
ATAGATTTTACGCACTTTGCAACTAACGGATACTTAACACCAATGGGGTATCAGTGCATTGTGAATACTGTAATTGAGAAGCATCTCGTTAAGTATGATGTTGGTTTTGAGAAATTGATTGGACAAGGTATCTCATGGGTCATACTATCGCTTATAGCAGACATCAAAAGACCGATTATGTATGGAACTAAAAAGGTAATAGGTAAGACGTGGTATTCAAAGAGAAAAGGGATTTTCTTTCGAAGAGAGGTAAGTGTCTCAACGGAAGAGGGAGAATTATTATTTGAATGCAGTACATTTTCTACATTGATGAATCTGGAAACTAGAAGCATTTTTAGAGGAAAAGAGTTACCTTTTGAACTAATGGAGATTACAGACGAGACTTCGGTGGAGGCAAGTCCGACCTTTAAAGAGAAGTTGGAGTTTGTGTTAGTTGAAAAGAGCCAAGTGAGAAGGAGTTATATTGATAAACTAGGACATATGAATAATAATAGATATGGTGAACTTTGTTATGACGCATTAGCAGATGACGAAGTGAACCTAGATCGATTATGTCGCATGGAGATATACTTTGTATCGGAATTATCATATAAAGAATCATTTTCCATCAATAAGACAAGTGATGAACGCAGAATTATATTGCAAGGTTTTAATGATGGGAAAGAAAAACCAGCATTTTATGGAGTGTTTATGTATCGGTAAATAGGGTATACTAGAAGAAAAACGAGGAAAAGAAATGCAATATTTAAAACAGTTTGGAATAATTATAGGGATATCATTTGTAGCAGAATTACTGAAAAGCCTCATCCCGCTTTTGGTACCGGCAGGGATTTATGGAATGGTAATTCTTTTCTTACTGTTATCTACGAAAATGATAAAATTAGAACAAGTATCAGATGTGGGTAATTTTTTGATTTCTGTAATGGGGATTATGTTCGTGCCGGCGGGTGTAGGGATTATGAGAGATTATAATATTATAATTGAGATGTTACCAGCTATGGTAATTGCTGTAATTGTGATTACTGTGATAGTGATGGTTATGAGCGGAAGAGTTACACAATTATTATTAAAAAAGGATAAGAAGAAATGGAAATAATCACTACATCAGTCTTTTTTGGAACGGCGCTTACACTAGTCGCTTATTTTGCCGGTGTTTATGTAAAAGAAAAAACAAAATTAGAAATATTTAACCCTATTTTGATAGGGATATGTGTTGTAATCATGGTACTTACCGTATTCGATGTAGAGTATGAAGTTTATAATAAGACAGCAAGCCATATCAGTTACTTTTTAACACCTGCGACTATCTGTCTTTCAATACCACTTTATAGGCAGTTTCAAGTATTAAAACAAAATGTAATAGCAATCGTGGGCGGTGTTATTTCTGGGGTATTAGCTAGTTGTATATCGACATTTGGCTTGGCAGTTGCACTATCTCTTACCCAAGAAGAATATTTGACAATGCTTCCAAAGTCTATTACGACAGCAATCGGATTGCCACTCAGTGAAGAACTAGGTGGAATTGGAGACATTACAGTTACATTGATTATTCTAACAGGGATTTTCGGGAATTTAATAGCCATATCCGTATTAAAGCTATTTCGAATCAACCATCCCATCGCAAAAGGAATTGCAATTGGGTCATCTAGTCACGCATTAGGAACAGTAAAGGCATTAGAAATTGGGGAAATAGAAGGAGCAATGAGTAGTCTTTCTATTGCTTTGAGTGGAATCATTACTGTACTTGCAGCACAATTTTTCGCACAGTTAACTATATAAGGGAGTTCTCACGCAAATGATAAAGTCACAATCCAATTTAATCGAAGGAAAAATATTGCCTTCACTTATCAAGTTTACGATACCAATTCTACTAGCACTTGCATTGCAAGTAATGTACAGTTCAGTAGATTTATTAATTGTTGGAAATTTTGGGACAGTAGAAGATGTCTCTGGTGTGGGAACGGGTAGTCAACTGATAGTAACACTTACTTCATTGTGTTCAGGATTAGCCACAGGTACAACCATTTTGTTAGGGCAACTAATGGGACGAGGTGAAAAGAAGGAATATACGTCAGTTATTAGCAATTCGGTCTATATATTTCTCGTATTTTCAGTGATCGTATCAATTATGATATTGCTATTTTTACCGAATTTAGTGACAATACTCAATACACCGAATGAAGCAATTTCCCACACAAATGATTATATTTTCTACTCAGCAATAGGAGTGCCGATGATATTTCTTTACAATCTGTTGGGAAGTATTTTTCGCGGATTTGGGGATTCCAGAACACCGCTTATGGCAGTTGGAATCGCTTGTATCGTGAATATCCTAGGAGATTTGATTCTTGTAGGAACGCTTGGAATGGGAGCAAGTGGAGCGGCAATAGCAACAGTAATTGCACAAACAACCAGTGTACTTATAATTATAGTCATGGTAATCAAAAAGAAAAACATAAGTGCAAAGTTAGAGAAGAAGCTATTAAAGCCAAATGCTGTACATCTCAAAAGGGTTCTAAAACTAGGCATCCCGATTGCGATTCACTCAAGTATTAATAGCATGTCTTTTTTATTAATTGCTGTTATAGTGAATCAATTCGGTGTCGAATATTCAGCAGCTGTAAGCTTATCAGAGAAGTTAACAGGTCTTATCATGCTAGTTCCCCTTTCTTTTATGCAATCATTATCGGTATTTATAGCACAAAACTATGGAGCGAATCGTTACGATAGAATGAGAAAGGGACTTACAATTAGTTATTGCATATCGCTAGCATTTGGTATGCTTATGGCGAGTGCAACTTTTTTTCAAGGAAATGTTCTAGTAGGAATATTTAGTGATTCAGGCGATGTAATTACATTGGCACATCAGTATTTAAAAGCATATGCATTGGATGTACTCTTGGTGCCTATGTATTTTTGTTTTACAGGATATTTTAATGGATGTGGAAAAACGGTATTTGTCATGATTCAAAGTCTAGCAGGAGGTATCCTGTTAAGAGTGCCCCTGTTTTATCTATTAAGTACGATAGAGCCAACTTCCCTATTTACGATGGGACTAGCGATAGGAAGCACGACAGCAATACAAAATATAGTGTGTATTTTATTTTTTTTGTATCTAACAAAACAGAGAAAAGGTAGTTTATCTTAATCTTATCATCATTAATTGTTGACAAACGTACCATTGGTATGTTAGTGTATTTACATACCAATGGTATGGGAGGTGGAGATGTGGCGAGAAATAAATACCCAGAACAGACTGTAGAGAAAATACTGGAGGTATCTGCAAGGTTTTTTCTCGAAAAGGGATATGATAACACGAGCTTACAGGATATTATAAATGAACTTGAGGGACTTACTAAAGGCGCTATCTATCATCACTTTAAATCAAAGGAAGAGATTTTTGATGCGGTTGCAACGAAACTTGGCCAGGCAAATGGGCAGTATTTTTTAGAGATGAAAAACAATACGGCGTTGACTGGCGCTGAAAAGTTAAAACAAGTTTTGGTACAAAATATCTTTAGTGAAGCATCTGCTACATTGCTAGATATTGTACCGAACCTTTTGGATAATCCAAAGTTTTTAGCAACACAGTTAAAAACTACGATGTTTGACGTTGTACCGAACTATGTATTGCCAATCATTGAGGAAGGTGTAGATGATGGCTCAATCATTTGTGATAAACCGTATGAACTGGCAGAATTCATTTCATTACTTTTGAACACTTGGCTTAATCCTGTCATATTTGGAACGGAGAAAGACAGAATAGCAAATAAGTGTAAAATGATAAATGAATTGCTAGAAAAGTACAATTTAATACTGTTTGAAGATGAGTTTATAGAAAAATTGGAAAAACTTTAAAAATAACTGCTCCTAATACGAGCAGATTATTTTTAGGATGATACATACCGACCGAATGTATGAAAATAAAAGGAGGATACTTAATGAAAAAAATTGATCAAAGTAAACAGAAAGGAGTGTGTGTAATGAAACAAACAAAATTATGGCAAAAGGATTTCACGTTAATGGTTATCGGTCAGATTATCTCGCTCTTTGGAAATGGCATACTTCGTTTTGCACTGCCACTTTATTTACTGAATATAACAGGATCATCAGCACTTTTTGGGATAGTAAGTGGGGTAGCATTCGTACCTTTGGTTTTACTTATGCCTATCGGTGGTATTATCGCAGATAGGACAAACAAGCGAAATGTCATGGTGTTGCTTGATTTTTTAACAGGATTTATCATGTTATTTTTCTATATTATGATGGGCAGTGTTTCACTCATACCGATGTTAGTTGTCACATTGATGCTTTTATATAGTATCAGTGGCCTGTATCAGCCAACAGTACAAGCAAGTGTTCCGGTATTGCTTGATGAAAAAATCTTAGTAAGAGGTAATGGGATTGTCAGCAGTATTGGAAGTCTTGCAAATTTGATATCGCCGATTATAGGAGGAGTGTTACTTGGTGGCTTTGGTATCACACCGATTATTCTAGTTTCTATTATTTGTTTTTTCTTGTCTGCAATTTTGGAAATATTTATTACTATTCCATATGAAAGAGAAAAATCATCATCCTCTATGCTTAAGATGGTAAAAGAAGACTTTAGACTTTCTGTAAAATTTATATGCAAAGAAAAACCAATGCTTCGTAAACTAATGATTGTTATTTGTATATTGAATGCACTTATTTCAGCCCTGATTATTATCTCACTTCCTGTGCTTATCACAGAAAGACTTCTCCTCAGTGAGGAAATGTATGGTTATTCACAGGGGGTACTAGCTTTAGGCGGTTTATTTGGCGGTATAATGGCAGGTGTATTCGGAGAAAAACTCCACATAAAAAGTCTCTATAAATATATTGCTTTGGTGGCTTTTAGTCTCGTTCCAATGGCGATTGCGATGGCGTTTAACAATAGTCCTACAATATCTTACCTGTTGATTTTAATAAGTGCCTTTTTGGCCATGTGCATATCTTCATTAGCAACTGTCCTGATAATTACTTATATTCAAAGCGGGACAGCTGAAAATATGGTGGGAAAAGTTATGGCATTTGTAATGACAGTAGGAATGTTTGCTTCACCGCTAGGTCAAGCCATTTATGGGATTGCCTTTGAATATCTGATGGGCTATGAGAGTTTCGTTATATTGGGAGCAATCTTAATGGCTTTGATTACTAGCGTTTATGCAAAGAAGATTCGTAACAATTTTCAGGCATAAGGATGAATGTTAATAAATGTAATTCTTAGTTTTGGTGTAAAATCCCCCCTCTCTTTTAGAGGGGGGATTTTTTCAAATTTGTAAGAATTTTGCTACTTTGAAACTTTCAACTTGAAAACAGTAACGCAATATGTTAGTCTGAAATAAATGAAAATCTAAAAATCAAGAAATCTTGCACACTTGTGTAACTTTGACAATTCTGTCAACAAAAACAATCTTAATAACTGTAGCAACATCTTTACAATGTATCTGTAAACAATTATACTAAAGAAAGAAGGAAATGTATGAAGAAAGAAAAAGACTATGAAGAATTAATGCAGTGCGTTCCAGAGGAAATACAAGAGCAATTTCGCCAAATAGAGCGAGGGAAGCGATTGCCAGACTTGGGATCTGATGTTGTATTTAAAAAAATATTTGATCCAGATTTGCATAAAGAAAGAGTCGAAATTTTGCTAAGGCTAATATTTCATGAAGATATAAAGATTAGTTCTTCATTAAAACAACAGATACCTAAGGCATCAATTTTTGCAAAAGATACAGTTCATGACCTAGTGACAAAACTAACAACAGGTGCTGTGGCTAACCTAGAGATGCAAGTGCTAGCACAAGAGTTTATTGTGGAACGAATGGACATTTATGCTTCGGATATGATTCTGTTACAATACTCTATAGGAGAAGGTGAGAAAAAGACAGAGTTTTCATATTCGGATGTAAAACCATCTTATTTGGTGGTATTGATGAAGAAAAGTCCAAGTATATTCAAAAACACGTCTGAGTTCATACATTTTAAGAAAAGTGTGACGAATACGGGGATTGAACTGAATCAATTAGCACTTATTGTATATATCGAATTAGAGAAATGCGTCAAGTATGTAAAAGAAAATGGTTATACGACAGAAAACCAAGAACTTTGTGAATGGCTTTTGATGTTAGCTGATGTAAATGACGAAGCAGTGAGAAGGTACGCAGAAGGAGATCCAGAAAAAGCACAAATCATAGAAGAGTTGTATCAGATATCAAGATGTAAGGAGGATTTGATGACCATGTTAAGCGAAAAGTATGCAGAAGCTACACGTTCTAGTGAATTAGTGGAGGCAAGACGGCAGGGGGAAAAGGCTGGGGAAAAGCGTGGGGAAAAGCGTGGAAAAGCTATGGGGATACAGGGAATTATCA
>CAYJGW010000093.1:2928-6402 GCA_964369425.1 uncultured Lachnospiraceae bacterium | reverse complement strand
TATAATGTACATATCTATGCAGAGATGGGAAATGGCATCTATGCAGGTGTCTATGGAAAAGCGCATAATATGACAGCAACGGTTCCAAATGCGTCAGTAGAGGGACATCTTAACGATAGTCAAACTACTTATACTGCAGTAGCAAGTGGATTAAGTGGACTAGGGGATGTAGTAGAAGTGGTATTTCCAACCTGGAGTCAAGTAGGTGGACAAGATGACATTGTATGGTACTCAGACAAAACAGCAAACAATGATGTGTATAGTGTATCGATACCGATAAGCAATCATAGAAGTGCGGGCAAATACGACACTCATGTGTATGCCAAATTGGCAGATGGAACGATGAAATCCGTAGGGAATCTAAGCTTCACAGTATCAGCACCGACTTCGAAAGCCACAGTGATCAATGTAAATGATGTAAGAGATGGGTTTGATGTCATCATTACACCTGAATCAGTTCCATCAGGAGTGAAAAATGTACAAGTTCCAGTGTGGAGTGAGAAGGATTGGCAAGATGATGTTACTTGGTATACAGCGACACCACAAGGTGATGGTACTTACATTGCGCATGTGGAATTTAGTAATCACAAATACCAAACAGGAATTTATCATATACATACGTACATAGAGACAGGTAATGGCATCAGTGCTGGAGCAGGTGCACTGACATATAGCATATCTACGATACAGATTCATGGGTTATTCCCAATTGTGGGGCCTTCGCAGACAACAGTAGCACAAATGGTGTCGTATTATCATGCGTATTCGCCAATTGCCTATCCAAGTGCCTCATTGGCACCAGGTGGAGCTCCTACCATAGAATCTTTTTGTCAGATTATCTATGAAGAGGCTACTGCGGAAGGTGTAAAACCAGAGGTAGTGTTTACACAGGCGATGAAAGAAACAGGATTTTTAAGATATGGTGGAATTGTAAATATCAATCAATTCAATTTTGCAGGAATTGGTGCATTAGATGGAAATGCAAATGGAAATGCTGCAAGTTTTCCAGATGTACGAACAGGGATTCGCGCGCAGGTTCAGCATTTAATTGCTTATGCAACTACATCACATACTTTGAAGTATCCAAATGTAGATCCTAGATTCCATTTAGTAAGAAGAGGGGCGGCACCTTATGTGCAACACCTAGGAATTAAAGAAAATCCATATGGTACTGGTTGGGCGTCAGCAGTAAATTACGGTTATGATATCGTAAAGATGATAGAAAATTTATACAAACGATAAAAAACACTTGCTATTACAGATTAAGTGTGGTAGAATTACTTCAATTTGAACATGTCACAGTTTTAGGAAGCTAGATGATTCAAAGGGGAAGAATCTAGTGGAGAACGAAGAGGACAATTTATATTGCGGTAATCTTGAAAGAGAGGTCGATGTGCATGTGCAAATCGATGCTCTCTTTTTTTTTGTTCAAAAGTAAGCAAATCGGTGTTCAAAAGAAAAAACGAAGGGATTTAGGTGATAAGATGAAAGCTTTTCTGATTTTAGAAGATGGAACGGTATTTACAGGAGTGAGTATTGGTTCTAAGAGGGAAATGATAAGTGAAATAGTATTTAATACATCCATGACAGGGTATTTAGAGGTGTTGACAGATCCTTCTTATGCGGGACAGGCCGTTACAATGACGTATCCACTGATTGGAAATTATGGTGTATGTTATGAGGATATGGAGTCGAGAAAAGCTTGGCCAGATGGATATATCGTAAGAGAACTTTCAAGAATGCCTAGCAATTTTAGATCTCAGGCAACCATACAAGAGTTTTTAGAAACACAAGATATTCCAGGAATTGCAGGCATAGATACAAGAGCCCTTACAAAGATTTTAAGAGAAAAAGGTACCATGAATGGTATGATTACTGTAAATGAAAATTATGACTTGGAAGAAGTGAAGGCAAAGTTAAAATCATATACAATCGGAGATGTTGTGGCAAAAACAACTTGCGAGAAGCCCTATAAATTGGAGGGGAAAGGGAAAAAAGTGGCTCTTCTTGATCTTGGAGCAAAAGACAATATTGCAAAGTCATTGAACGAAAGAGGATGTGAGGTGACTATATACCCAGCATCTACACAGGCGGAAGAAATTATAAAAGCTAACCCAGATGGCATTATGTTATCCAATGGACCTGGAGATCCAAAGACTTGCACAGCAATCATCGAAGAAATTAAGAAACTATATCAGACAGAGATTCCTATATTCGCAATATGCCTAGGACATCAATTGATGGCACTTGCAAACGGAGCAGACACCCATAAATTGAAGTATGGACACAGAGGTGGAAATCACCCAGTGAAAGACTTAGAAACTGGAGATGTGTATATTTCATCTCAGAATCATGGTTACGTAGTAGATATTGATAATCTAGATAAAAACGTTGCTGTGCCGGCATTTGTAAATGTAAACGATGAGACAAATGAAGGGCTAAAATACGTTGGAAAGAATATCTTTACGGTGCAGTTTCATCCAGAAGCTTGCCCAGGACCACAAGATTCATCATACTTATTCGATAAATTCATTGCAATGATGGGAGGAGCGAAATAATGCCAAGAAATCCAGAGATTAAAAAAGTACTAGTACTCGGTTCGGGACCGATTATCATAGGACAAGCAGCAGAGTTTGATTATGCAGGAACACAAGCTTGTCGTTCGTTAAAAGAGGAAGGAATTGAGGTTATATTATTAAATTCCAATCCTGCAACAATTATGACAGATAAAGATATTGCTGATCGTGTATATATTGAACCACTTACAGTGGAAGTAGTAGAACAGTTGATTCTAAAAGAAAAGCCAGACAGTGTACTTCCTACACTTGGTGGACAAGCAGGACTAAACCTTGCAATGGAGTTGGATGAAAAGGGATTCTTTGTAGAGAATAACGTAAATTTAATTGGTACCACATCAGAGACGATAAAAAAAGCAGAAGATCGATTAGAGTTTAAAAGTACGATGGAGAAAATTGGAGAGCCAGTAGCAGCTTCACTTGTAGTGGAAAATGTAGAAGATGGTGTGGTTTTTGCGAATAAAATCGGTTATCCAATCGTACTTCGCCCAGCCTATACATTAGGTGGATCAGGTGGTGGAATCGCAGATGATGAAGATCAGTTAAGAGAGATTTTACAAAATGGTCTCAGACTTTCTCGTGTAGGACAAGTTCTGGTAGAGCGTTGCATCGCGGGTTGGAAAGAAGTAGAATACGAAGTGATGCGCGATGGAAAAGGAAACTGTATTACAGTGTGTAACATGGAAAATATTGACCCAGTAGGTGTTCACACAGGAGATAGTATTGTAGTGGCACCATCACAGACTTTAGGGGATAAAGAGTACCAGATGCTTCGTACATCGGCTTTAAATATTATCAGCGAGTTAAAAATCACAGGAGGTTGCAACGTACAATACGCATTGCATCCAACTAGTTTTGAATATTGTGTAATCGAAGTAAACCCACGTGTAAGCCGTTC
>CAYJGW010000093.1:0-2828 GCA_964369425.1 uncultured Lachnospiraceae bacterium | reverse complement strand
GACAATTTTGAAGGTGGTCTAATGAAGGCAATTCGTTCCCTTGAGCAAAATGTAGATAGTTTAATGTCTTATGATTATACAGCAATGACAAAAGAGGAAATTTTAGATCGATTAAATATTGTAGATGACCGAAGAATTTGGTTGATTTCAGAAGCACTTAGAAAAGGGATTACTTACGACGAGATTCATAGTATTACGAAGATAGATTTCTGGTTTATTGATAAGATTGCAATTTTAGTTGAGATGGAAGAGCAATTAAAGACAGAAGAACTTACAGAAGAGTTGTTGAAAGAAGCAAAGAGAATGGAATTCCCAGATACAGTAATTTCTCGATTAACTGGTAAAACAGCGAAAGAAATTCATACCATGCGAAAAGAGTGGAATATCCTAGCAGCTTATAAAATGGTAGATACTTGTGCAGCAGAGTTTGCAGCAGAGACACCATATTATTACTCGGTATTTGGTAGCGAAAATGAAGCCTTAGAGACAAACGATAAGAAAAAGGTACTAGTATTAGGATCTGGGCCGATTCGTATTGGACAAGGAATTGAATTTGATTACTGTTCGGTACATTGTACTTGGGCATTTGAAAAAGAAGGGTATGAGACAATTATTGTCAACAATAACCCTGAGACAGTAAGTACAGACTTTGACATCGCAGATAAGCTGTATTTTGAGCCATTGACTCCTGAAGATGTAGAAAGCATTGTAGATATTGAAAAGCCAGATGGTGCGGTAGTCCAATTTGGAGGGCAGACAGCCATCAAATTAACGAAAGCCTTAATGGATATGGGGGTTCCAATTCTTGGAACTGCTGCCGAAGATGTAGATGCAGCGGAAGATAGAGAACTGTTTGATAAGATTCTAGAAGAATGTGAGATTCCTCGTCCAGTAGGTGATACTGTATTTACAGCCGAAGAAGCAAAAGAAGTTGCCAATCGATTAGGATATCCAGTACTAGTAAGACCTTCCTATGTACTAGGTGGACAAGGAATGCAAATTGCAATCAATGATGATGATATCGATGAGTTTATTGGGATTATCAACCGAATTGCACAAGAAAATCCAATTCTAGTAGATAAATATCTAGTAGGAAAAGAGATTGAAGTAGATGCAATCTGCGATGGGACAGATATCTTGATTCCAGGAATCATGGAGCATATTGAAAGAGCAGGAATTCACTCAGGAGATAGTATTTCTGTATACCCAGCACAAAGCATTTCAAAGAATGTAAAATTAAAAATAGAAGAGTATACAAAGAGACTAGCAAAAGCACTTCACGTAATTGGAATGATTAATATTCAGTTTATTGTATGTGGAGAAGAAGTTTACGTAATTGAAGTAAATCCAAGGTCGAGTCGTACAGTGCCATATATCAGTAAAGTAACAGGAATTCCAATCGTTACACTTGCAACTCAGATGATTATTGGTAGGACACTAAAAGAACTAGGATATACACCAGGGCTTCAAAAAGAGTCGGAATACATCGCAATTAAAATGCCAGTGTTCTCATTTGAGAAAATCAGAGGGGCAGATATTAGTCTAGGACCAGAGATGAAGTCTACAGGAGAGTGTCTTGGAATTGCTAAGACCTTTAACGAGGCATTATATAAGGCATTCCTAGGAGCGGGAATCAAGTTACCAAAACACAAGAACATGATTATGACATTACGAGATGAAGATAAAGAAGATGGAGCAATCATTGCAAAACGATTCGAAGCGTTGGGATATCGTATCTATGCAACAAGAGGAACAGCCAAAGCATTAACAGAGGCTGGAGTAAAAGTGATTCGCACCAATAAGATCGAACAAGAGTCACCAAACTTAATGGACTTAATTCTAGGACATGAAATCGATCTTGTAATTGATACGCCAAATCAAGGAGCAGAAAAGTCAAAAGATGGATTTGTTATCCGTAGAAATGCCATCGAGACTGGAGTAAATGTTCTCACAGCTCTTGATACAGCAGAAGCTCTTGTGACAAGTTTAGAAAACACAGATGCCAATCAATTGACGTTGATAGATATAGCAAAGGTAAAGTAACTCGAAATCAATAACTGTAAAAGTGATAGTGGAGGGTAAAATCATGACAAAGCAAAATGAGAGAGAAACTGTAAGAATTGAAAAGCCATACGGAGGAGTTGGAGCGATTCTAAAAGAAGAATTGCTATCGAAAGAACAAGCAGGAGAGTACTGTAACTTATTTGGTGAAGTAACGATAGAAGTAGGTGCAACACTAGGGGTGCATCTTCATGAAGGAGAGACAGAGACGTATTACATCACCCAAGGAACAGGTCTATACTACGATAATAATGACTCCTATGAGGTGACGGTAGGTGATGTCCTATTCTGTGAATCGGGAAGTACCCATGGACTAAAGAATACAGGAAGTGAAGAAGTGAAATTTATAGCATTAATCTTAAAAAAATAGACAAATAGAAGTTAAAACAAGATGCACGTAGAAAGTAAAGGGAAATATATAGAACCCTATGCTTGCTACGTGCATTTTTATTGTTGTTCGAATGTATAGAATTGCTATGCTTTGCGTACACGACAATTTTTTTTAAAGAAGCCCATACCATATGCAACTGTGTTTTCGTAGCCTAGTGCATGGAACCCTTCCTCATATTTTTGTTCTCTTATCTGAGCAACAGCTATGTCTGGTGTTGTCTTTAGTTTTGCCCCCTCTTTGGTTGCCTTGAACTCGAATATAATTGCCTTATGATCAATATTTACCGGTTCTAGCACAAGGTCAGGTCTACCAAGCCCAAGTTCCATATTAGAGTTCACACGATAGCCTTTCATTCCTCTTAGCATTCCAACGATAA
>CAYJGW010000092.1:0-6472 GCA_964369425.1 uncultured Lachnospiraceae bacterium | reverse complement strand
AGAAGACTTTGCAGGGAATATAACGATTAAGAAGTTGACCAGCCAGAGAACACTGCTGACGTGGTTTCGGACGAGTATAGATAGGAGTAGTTATGAGTAGAAAAACAATATTAATGGCTACGAGGAATGCGATGAAAGAATTGCGGAATGAAGAGGAAGTGATGATGACGAAGGCCGAGATAGGGATGATGTAGAAAAGAGAAATTATTAGAAAAGAAGGAGAGGTACTTGGAATGGATAACGAGAAGGTTTCAAGAGAACAGATGCATAAGAGTATCAAACCAACAACAGTCAATGTAAGAGGAAATGAAGAATTACTGAAGCAGTTACCCCATGAAAGATATAATGATCAAGCAAGAATCTTAGAGATGAGAGGTATGGCGAGATAAAGCAAAATTGCAGTGGGAAACCACCGGTTGTTGGACGGAGACTGTTAAGAAGACTGTTAAGAAGACTGTTAAGAAGACTGTTAAGAACAAAGCGTAACTATTGTAAGTCTTTTTTGAATGGGATATAATAATAAAATAGTTAGTGACAATTGAAGTTGGCAGCATAGCAGATATATATAATAACGGAAACTATTTTATGATTTTAACATTCAAGAATAACAAAGAGGAGTAAAGGATAATGGGAAGTTCAGTAACAAGAAACGCATTAAAAGGATATACTTATCAAGATTATATATATTTACTCTTTGTTGCAATTATGGATGCAAATAGAGAAATTAAAAGTATAGATGTAGAAGGAGAGGTTCAACATAATTTTGATGATATAATATTGACAGTAGGAAACGGCACACAGTATTTTATTCAAGTAAAAAATAACGACAATATATCAATGGAAGATGTTACTGTTGCCAGAGATTGTGTTTCATTGCGTGGTGTAAAAATAAAAAAACCTGAAGAGAAACAAAAAAGTGTGATTGTGATAAAAGCAGAGGAAGACGAATCTTGTAGGGATATATTATTCGGAATAAATGTAAAAAAAATTGAAGGTAGTATTGTTTTGCCACTTACAACAGATAATATAGAAAGAATTTTAGAAGGTTTGTATCAATCTGATAAACGCTTACTGCAAATCATAAAATTTACAAAGGCAAGAATAATAAAAGGCGTATTTTTTTTATTAGAAGAGGAACTTCCCAATATAGAAACATTTTCAACTAAGTTAGAAGACGAATTAGTGCGTTTGAGAGAGGCTATTACTTTACAGGAAAATGAATTGTTATGGTGTATAGGGAAGCCAGGAGTAGGGAAAAGTTATTTTGCGGCTGAGTTAGAACAAGAATATCCAGACATGGTTTTATATAGATTTTGGACTCATTCGCAAGATGAAAATAAAGCAAGAAGATTATTATTTAATGAATTTATTATAGATATTGGCAATAAGTTTTTCAAATCTGCAAAAACAGTATCTGTGGATGATATAGTGAACAAAATCATAGTTTCTGAAAAGCTGTTCGTTATTGATGGGTTAGATCATGTACAGAATTATGCACCAAACGAGTTTGCAGAATACATGAGCTTTATAGGTAGAATAAAGACCAGTAAGACGATTATCCTAACAAGACCGTTAAGAGAGGTAGTTTGTCAAAACAGTATTACTATAGGAAATTGGAACCGGAAACAGTCAGATACATTTTTGAAAGAGAAATATGATTTTAGCTACGGTGTGTTACATGACATTTATGAAGTGGCGGAAGGCTATCCGATAATAACAAAGTTTCTGGCAGAGCATTATCAAAACACAAATTCTCTAAATATAAAAGAAAAGATAAATTCGCTTGACGAGTATTATGAATATTTGATTAAAGAGGTAAAAACAAAACCTGCATTATCGATATTTTTAATTACAGATCGTTTTATCACCGATAAGGAAATAGAAGATTTTTTAGATACTCTTTCAGCAAGAATAATATATGATTTTATTAGGGACTACCCTTACTTGTTCGAAGTTCGAAGTAATAGAATTGCTTTAATCCACGATAGCTTAAATACTTATCTGAAAAATCAAGAAATACTTGACGAGAAACAACTTAAAAAAATTCATACGATAGTAAAAAAGTCTATTGTGAACAAAGAAATACAATATATGTCAAGGATGAATGCCTTTGATTTGCAAGCAGATGATAAAAGTGAGATTTATTCACTATATGCTGACTTTGCAGTTTTTAAGGAGGTTCTTAATAATAATTATGACTTTGAATCGGTAAAAGAATTTTATGAATCTATGAAAAGTGATTTAAGAAATCATCCGAATGTTCTAGATGTTTATCAATATTATGCATTTATCTTAATATGCTCAATAGTTGAACGAAATGATTTTGTCGGAATGGAAGTTTTAGTAAAAAATCACATTGACTATTTGCTTAAACAGGGGATACATTCAAGTGATATCTATAGTTCGGGGATACTTTGGTATGGGTTTCTTGCATATGAAAATAAAAGTTTAAAAGAATTTGCACCATGGGTGGATAGGCTTAATTATTCAAATAACACAATTGATATGATTGATTTCAATTATGAAATGGAAGAGCTTTTTTTTGATTGTGTTAGTAGGACTTTTGATTATGATAAGTTTTTCAATTATTTGCGGAGTAATGCAAATGAAAGTTCATATTATGCATATGAAGCAAAACAATCATATATTTCTGGATTTTTAGTCAATATTTATTTATTTGGATGCAGAAATAAAGATTTGGAGAACAATACAAAGAAATATATTGATAAAGAATGTGAGAAAGCAGCAGAGTATATAGTAGAATTTTTTGAAGTGTATATAAATAATGAATATATTGCAAGAGAAATTCCTTTTTTATTTAAGCAAAGATTGATGCAAGTGGGAAAAAAGGAAGCAGATAATATATATAAATCGACAGATGTCTCAAGGTTAATTTCTCAAATGGCACATAAGGGCTCATGGAAAACAGCAGAAACTTTGCAAGGATGCTTAAGATTAAATAACTATCTAAATGTCCAAGTTGACATTACTGAGATTTGGAAAGTATATTTTATGTATTATTACCGTAAAGATTATACAGTGACCTCATTACCAGAAGCACTAATAACATTTGAAAAAGTTAAACGGATTCAAGAAAAAAATTCAATAAAAATTATTTCTTTTGTAATGGGTCAATCTGAAAAGGGAATAAGGCATTTGCTGAAAAATTATACGGATATGAAAGAGGATGTATTTGTTCTTAGAGCGCAGTGTAGTACAGATTATATGGAGTGTAATGCATTTCATATTTTAGACATGTCACCATCAAAATTAAACTTAGTGGATGAACTATATGTTTTGGAAGCATTTTATAATTTAACAGATTATCATAGAACAACAAAACAAATAGAGCACAGGGATATACAAAATATAATAGCGAGTAAATATAGAAAATTAGTTATTGGCGATCTAATAAAGTATGGATACGAGGTGATTAATATACCCCAAAAAGAAGAAAAGAATTTTATTAATATTAAGGTAGATTACTCAATTCGCAACGATGAATCAATAAATATTAGAAAACCTTTTGAAAATGGATATGTAAAAGATGAGGATATTGATTATATAAGAGATTATGGGTTGTCCGCAGTAGAAGTGGCGAAATTTCCGGATGGTTGGCATAGGTGTCTGCCTTACTTGGAAGTGTTTGAGAATTATGATGATACAATAATTAAAAGAGATATATTAAAAATAATTCATGAATCAATGTACACTAATATTCCAGATAGTAAATATATAGGGTATTGGCATAATTATTTGGGATACTTGCCCTCTTTACTTTTGCAAAAGAATTATCCAGTGGATTGGGAACGATTATATAAGGTTTTTGAAGAGTTCTTAGAGTGTTCATCAATATATTATAAGGAATAATTTGTAAAATGAAGGAAGTATTTTAATAGTGTAATCTCAAAGCTGTCGAAGGATGGTGAAAAAATAAATTGGACAAAACTCGGAATAGGAGGGAAGTATTTGACTATTAAGGAATTAATTCAAGAGGTTGAGGAAATATCATTAGAGGAAATGAATGATGTAGGTTATGTTAATGGTATTAGGGAGAAAAAACCAAAATTATCCAAAGCTGATAAACGAAGTCTCAGAAAGAAATATGCTAATTATCGAAAAGAAAAGGAAGAAATGACATTGAAGTCTATCTTCATATACTCTATTTGGTTGCCAGATGAAGCGATTGAGGAAGCCAGAAAAAAGGGAATATTTAGATACAAACCTTGGGGAAATAATTGTAATTACTCTGAAATGATTTTACGGAGACTTATGACTTTTAAGGAGATTTTTCAATACTCTGAGGAAACGTTGAAATTTATTTATGACAAACTGCAATTATCATGGTTGAGACAGTATTATTATAAAACGGAATGTAGAATTAAAAAATGTATATATGAACAACATTCGATGAGATTGAGGAAGAAGTGTAATGGAATTCTTTTTGAAGAGTCTCTAGCTAAAGACCTTCTAGCTTACGTAGATGCAATATTTTATTTGAAAACAGAACGGAATCAAAGTGATTTTCTAGATAAAAATATTCGTGAAAATTATAGTATCGAAGATATAAGCGAAGCAATTTCTTATTTAATATATATTTATGATGACATAATAGGTATAGAGCAAAACAAACATTATATTATTTCCGCACCATATGTCAAGTCAGAAAAAATAGAAAAGCTTATTATGCTTGCCTGCAAAATGAATCAAGTACAAGAATGGGAAATTTCCGTAGATTATTTCGATTATAAAGTAAAGAATAATAAGAATGATACACGTATATATTCGATGAACGAGGAGGTAGAAAAAAGTATTAGGCTAGGCTACTATCGTAGGGATATACAGGAATATATATATAATATTCAATGCACAGAAAAATACGGTGGAGAAGTTGTGTCTATTCAAGGGGGATGCGATTTTTTTAGAAAAGAGAATAACAACGATTATATTAAGGAAATTAGGGATCAAATACAACCTAGGTATAGATTTGAAATGCCAAGAGAATTATTGACTTTATTTGAGAATACAGGCAAATTATTCGAAGAAGAAATACGATCAATGGGTCATTTTTCAAGTGAGTTATTGATGAATTGGGAAGACTGTTGCCAAAAGAAAATCACAGAGAACTGTAATTTATTTGATGTTGTATTATTTCAACGATTTTTCATTATGACAAACTCAATGTGTTCCAATACATTATACGAAAAGAAAGATACTACTAAAATCCTAAATTCATTGATACCTTTTTTTTCAGAAGAATATTTAGTTAATTGTTTGGAGGAAATAATTGGAGATAAGGGCAAGGGATTAGAACTTTTACGGTTATTTACATATAATGGAGGGACTAAGTTAGATTTACAATATACTCCATTTATAAAAATGTCAGGAGGGTATGTTTTTCCTCTTTCCTTAACAACACGTACTAATTTAGTAAGAAATTGCATTGCTCAATCGTATTTGGTTAAAAATCAAGTAGTTAATAGAGATGAACTAGAACCAATTGTGAAATTTTGCGAAAGAAGTTTTAGTGCGTGTAGCTATAATTATGAGGTATATACAAATAAGAAATTTACGTATGAGAATCAATGTGGCGAAGCTGATGTAATAGTAATTTGTGAAACAGATATAATTATTATTGAGTGTAAAGCACCCTTGAACCCTACTAGCAATTTTGAAATGAGAGCTACAGTAGATCATTTGAATAAGGCTGTGAAGCAATTGGACTTATGCAAAAAGGCATTTGAGGATGCAAGTTTTTGGAAGCAATTCTGTAAAAATTATAAAATAACGAGAAATGAGAGGCAAGTAAGGACTTGTATTTTATTAGGAAATCGACTATTTAACGGAACAAATTTGGGTGAGCATCCAATAAGATATGTACGAGAGTTAGATATGCTACTAACAGGTGGTATTATATATTCAAATATAGGAAACTGGCGCATATGGAAAGGTGAGCAATTTTCACATGGTGATATTTTGACATTTTTGTCGAATGATAATCTTGTAAGGAAAACATTCTTTAAAGCAATGGAGAAACAAGAACAATTCGTATATGCAAATGGTAAGAAGCTTATTTTTGAAACTTATGCGTTAAATCAAGAGACTTTAGTTGAAATACAAGATGACTGTTTTGACCGAGTCGATGAAGTTATGCAAGAGTCCAGATAGTAATATTTTTCAGATAAGAGAATAGCATAATAAATACCTTTTGGTTGTGGAGCTAAATGAACGTATTTCATGAGTAAAAGATGAAACGAAAGAACTAAAGAAGGTTATTATTAAGATTAATACGTTTGGATTAGATTACAATAAAATGAATGATGCACAACAATACGAGCTTGGTGTATAAGCTTACATAAAATTGCAGACATTGTCTGCAAAATTCAAAAATAGAGAGATTATAACAGAAAACCTTCAGGGACGAAAGTTCTTGGAGGTTTTTTTGCGCCTTTTTGCAATCAGCATTCTCCGC
>CAYJGW010000091.1:0-6568 GCA_964369425.1 uncultured Lachnospiraceae bacterium | reverse complement strand
ACAATGAAAGAGCGTCTCGTTTGGGGGAATAAGAATAAAGTTCAATATAAAAAGGTTCTTGAGGATATAAATCTAGAAATTTATAAAGGTGAGACAGTTGCACTTATCGGAGTGAATGGGAGTGGAAAGTCAACGCTTTTGAAATTGATGACAAAAATTATTTACCCAAATAAAGGGGAGTTAAAAACATTTGGAAAATTGACTAGCTTACTTGAACTTGGGGCAGGATTTCATCCGGATTTTTCAGGAAGAGAAAACATCTATTTCAATGCGTCAATTTTTGGATTGACAAGAGAAGAAATAGAAAAAAGAGTAGATGATATCATTGAATTTAGTGAGTTGGGTCCAAATATTGATTTGCCAGTCCGCACGTATTCTTCAGGAATGTATATGAGACTTGCATTCAGTGTGGCGATTAATGTAGATGCAGAAATATTATTGATTGATGAAATATTAGCGGTTGGAGACCAACACTTTCAAGACAAGTGTTTTGCGAAGTTAGAAGAATTAAGAGATAGTGACACGACAATTGTAATTGTAACCCATAGTCTTGGTAACATTGAAAGATTGTGCAAAAGAGGCATTTGGATTAACAAAGGTCATGTACAATTAGATGGGGAATGCAAAGAAGTGGTGAATGCTTATCTAGAGGAGTGTAGCTAATGACGATTTTTAAAGAAATTTATCAATATCGAGAGTTGTTAAAAACAAATGTACAAAAAGATATTAGGGGGAAGTACAAAGGTTCTTTCCTAGGAATACTCTGGTCGTTTATAAATCCGTTATTAATGGTTTCGGTATATGCGATTGTGTTTCCGTACATAATGAGAGTGCAGACAGATCACTATCTGATTTTCTTGATATGTGGAATTATTCCTTGGAACTTTTTTCTTACTAGTTTAAATCAAGGAGCAACTAGTATTACAAACAATGCAAATCTAATCAAAAAGGTATACTTCCCAAGAGCAATTTTACCATTATCGATTGTAACAAGCGGAGTTGTTAACTTTATGATTTCCTGTCTTATCATTTTGGTTTTTGTACTATTTGGTGGACTGGGGTTAAGTTGGCATTTGATATTTTTGCCAGTAGTTGCTATTATTCAATACATCTTCACACTAGGGATGACGCTTATACTTAGTGCAATCAATGTGTATGTAAAAGATGTAGAGTATATGGTAGGATTCTTGCTACAGTTGGCTTTCTATGCAACACCAGTGTTATATGACTCATCTATGTTTAGTGGGGCGATATTATGGGTGTTTAGATTGAATCCGATGGCACATATTATTCAGGCATATAGAGATTTGTTTTACCTAAAGCAAGTTCCGGATATGACGAGCTTAGGTATTGTATTTGTAGCGAGTGTTATATTGTTACTCATAGGATATAAAGTGTTTACAAAACTTGAGAAGGGTTTTGCAGAAGAAATATAATAAAGATACATCCCGTATTACTAAAAGTGAGAGCTGTGATAGCTTTTGTGGAATTTGAAGTAATTAAGGGGTGTATTTTACTATAATAATAAATTGTAAAAGGACATAAGATTATGTTAAGAGTGTTAATGAGAGCAATTAGCTTTTTGTGGAAGGAATATCATTTTCTAGTTCCGCCTATATTTTGGAAAGAATATGCGAAACTCATAGTTAAGCGAGTAAAAGAGCGAGGCAATGTTTATTATAATCCATTAAATGCAGAAGAATATAGACAATGGTTGAACGAGAAAGTGCAAGAAACTAAATTAGAAAAACTTGCTTATGAACCGAGCGTGACGATTCTCTGTGAGTTGAATGTAGATAGTCTTGAAGTAGTGCAGAGAACGGTAGATTCCGTATGTGCTCAAACATATAGAAAAATAGAACTACTGGTTTTTGGAGAAGAAAACCTTCTTGAATCTGAATATTTTAATGAGTTAAAAAAAACAGAACTAAAAATGGTGTTGTTTAAAACAGAACTACTGCAGCAAAAGGAAGAAATACTAAAAATAGCAAGAGGTGAATATTTCATCATGATGACTTGCGAAGAAGTGTTGGTTGAAGATGCAGTCTATGAGATGGTAAAAGCAGTAGGAAAAGAAAGAAGTATCCAACTAGTGTATGGAGATAATGACAGTATCGATAAAGATGGGAAATATTGTTGTCCGCATTTTAAACCAGATTTTTCACCAGATACATTGCTTAGTTTGAATTATATAGGTTCTTGTCCTATGATAAAAGCGGAAATGCTTCTAGACGATGAATTGATACTGGGAGTAGGACAAGTGGATTCTTATGATATGTATCTTAGAGTTGCAGAAGTCACAGATAAGATACACCATGTATCTCGAATACTATACCACACGCAAAAAGAAGAAGTTTCGAGTTTGACACAAACTATCATTCTAAAGCAAAAAGAAGTATTAGAGTATGCGCTTAAAAGAAGAAATGCTCAAGGGAAAGTGACTGTTGACAGTGATACAGGGTATTTCAAGGTAAAGTATCAGTATGAGACAGAACCTAAAGTTTCGATACTAATTCCAACAAGAGATCATCCAGAGGTTTTGCGGATATGTGTAGACTCGATCTATGCAAAAACAGAATATTCCAATTTTGAAATTATTGTGTTGGATAATCAGAGTCAAGAGTTAGAGACAAAAGAATTATTCCATGAATACGAAACACAACATGATAACTTCAAAACGTTATTGATTGATACAGAATTTAATTATTCCTATATCAATAACATGGGAGTAGCCCACAGTGAAGGTGACTTTGTAGTTTTGCTCAATAATGATACGGAAGTGTTGACACCTACGTGGTTAAGCGAAATGGTGGGGTATGCAATGCAACCACATATCGGGACAGTTGGAGCAAAATTATATTTTCCAGATATGACAATCCAGCATGCAGGTGTAGCAATCGGAATTGGTGGAATGGCTGCTCATCTATATTATGAAACAGATGCAAAAGAGTGTGGAGAATGGGGAGCGTTAAAAGTGCCTTATAACTACTCTATAATGACAGCCGCTTGCTTGATGATTGAGAAAAAGAAATTTTATGAAGTAAAAGGACTAGAGGAACAGTTAAAAGTAGCGTATAATGATGTGGAATTCAATTTAAAAGTGTTGGAAGCAGGATACTACAACGTACTGTTACCACAAGTGGAACTGATGCACTATGAATCGAAATCACGTGGTCTGGATACAACCCGCGAAAAATTAGAACGCTTTAAAAATGAGGAGCGATTTATGGAACAGAAATGGAACTTGAAGGAAGCACATGACAGATTTTACAATGCAAACTACTCTAGAACTAGAGCGTTTTGGTTAGATGGTTGTAATAACAAATACGTCTAAAGAGACTCATTAACGCGAGGGGACATAATGAAAAAGATAACAATCATAGCTCTACATCTAGGATATGGTGGTATCGAGCGGTGCATTTCAAATGTTGCGAATGCATTGTGTGAAGATTACCAAATAGAAGTTGTTAGTGTGTACAAGCTATATAAAGAACCAATTTTTTCATTTCATCAAAAGGTGAAGGTGACCTATTTGATGGAAACGGATTTACCCCTAAAGCTAAATAAATACAGAAAGCTTATAGGGAATAAAAAGTATAAAGGTGCGATGCAAGCCTTATGGTCGGACTATCTCAAATCTTTTCATTTGGTAAGATTACTCAAAGATATGGTGCAAGGTGTAT
This sequence comes from uncultured Lachnospiraceae bacterium, assembly GCA_964369425.1. Taxonomy (GTDB): domain Bacteria; phylum Bacillota; class Clostridia; order Lachnospirales; family Lachnospiraceae; genus CAUPWF01. The sequence goes on along the minus strand of CAYJGW010000091.1, from coordinate 2,885 downwards.
ATATCTTAGGTATAGGTAGGAAGAAAGCTATAAAGCAGTACTTGTTAGCGAATGAAAGTGATCTGTGTATAGCAACCCATCTATTTATGTATCCTATAGTGGGAGCATTTGCTAGAGGTGAAAAAATAGGCTGGGAGCATAATCACCATAATCAAAAACAAGAATATATAAATGCTGTAGCAGACAATAGTCGATATATGGAAAAATTAATTGTAGTAAGTGAATCTTTGCAGATGTATTACAAGGAATACTTTGGCAAAGAATCAATACCATGTAAAGTCTATTCTATACCAAATTTCATAGATGAAATAGTTGATGAGGAAAGTACACCGGAAGAAAAGCGCCTTATTGCAGTGGGTAGACTGTCAGAAGAAAAAGGATTTCTAGATTTAGTCGATGTAATGAAAGTAGTGGTTGAAAAAGAACCGAGTGCAGTCCTAGAGTTAATAGGGGATGGACCACAGTTGGAGTTGCTAGAGAATAAAGTCAAAGAATTAGAATTAGAAGAGAATATTTTTCTTCATGGCTTCAAAGATAGAAAAAGTGTGATGAAAGTCCTACAGCAATCTTCTCTAGCAGTGATGTCAAGTTTTACAGAGAGTTTTGGTCTGGTTCTAATAGAAGCAATGAATTATGGAATACCTTGTGTAGCTTTTTCATCAGCAGAAGGTGCTTGTGATATCATTACAGATGGTGAAAATGGATATCTTATTGAAAAAAGAGATAAGATAAAAATGGCGGATACAATTGTTAGATTGCTCAATGAAAAAAATGAATTAAAGAAACTAAGTAAAGGGGCAAAAGAGACAGTACAATTCTATTCGAAAGAAAAAGCAGTAGAAAATTGGAAAGAGTTTATTGAAAATGAGTGTGGAAGAGAAGATAGGGATGGTCATTGTTAATTACAATGATTATGAAACAACGAAGATACTACTAGATAATGTGAAAGAATATGATGCTATTAAGTTGATAGTAGTAGTGGACAACAATTCTACAGATGACTCCGTAGAAAAATTAAATGCAGTGAATCAAAAGAAGTTAAAAATTATAAAGTCGAGTACCAATGCAGGTTATGCAGCTGCGTTAAATAAGGGAGCAAAGCACATTATTGGTGTCCTTGGAGTGTGTAAAATTATATGCTCAAATTCTGATGTGGTGATAAAGAGTAATAGCGATATAGAAAGATTGGCAGAAATCAATTCAGATGATATTGTGGTTACAGCACCCGTTATACTAGAGAATGGAAATAAAAACCGAGGATGGAAGATACCGAGTCCTAATAGAGAGATTATATTTAATCTACCTATTATACAGAAATATGTTCTGAAAAAAATGCAATATAAAGACACAGCCTATATGGCCGAGATAACGAAGGTTGGCACAGTTTCAGGTTGTTTCTTTATGATAGATTCAACTTTTTTAGAAACAGTAAACTACTTTGATGAAAATACCTTTCTCTATTATGAAGAAAATATTATGGGAATCAAAGCAGAAAGAAGAAACAAAGAGATATGTATCGTGAATGATGTAGAGATAATACACGCACACTCGGTGACGATAGATAAAAGTGTAAAAAGAGTGAATAGAGTGAAATTACAAAAAAAATCCCAATTGTATTTTGAAAAAGAGTACAATGAAGCAAATAGTCTGCAAATAACTCTGCTTAAAGCAACAGCGGAAGTGGCGATATTTTTTGTGTGGTTAAAATCAAAAGTAAAAGGATAAGGGGTGGTGTAGTGATGAAGAAAGTACTATTTATTTCAAGTGCTGGTGGACACTTAAATGAATTGATGCAATTAGAACCGATGTTTAAAGACTATGACTATTACTTGGTGACAGAAAAAGTAGCATCAAATGTATCCTTAAAGAAAAAGTTTGAAGATAAAATAGATTTTTTAGTCTTTGGAGGGAAAGAGCATATGATATCTTATCCTTTTAAATTTTTATACAACATTTTTAAGTCGATCTATCTGTATGCGAAGATAAGACCAGCTGCAATTGTTACAACGGGTACACATACAGCAGTGCCAATGTGCTATATCGGCAAACTCTGTAGGAGTAAAGTAATATATGTTGAAACAATTGCTAACATAACAACAAAGACGATGGCAGGAAAGATTATCTATCCTGTTGCAGATTTATTTCTAGTACAGTGGGAAAGCATGTTAGAATTATATCCAAAAGCAAAATACTGTGGTTGGATCTACTAGGAGAGGAAAGATGATATTAGTTACTTTAGGGACACAGGATAAAGTGTTTCCAAGATTATTAGAAGCAATCGATAAAGCGATAGAAGAAAAAATTATTACAGAGCGCGTAGTGGTGCAAGCGGGGAATACAAAATATGAATCAAATAACATGGAGATTTTTTCGTTTATTCCATACGAAGAATTTAATGATATGATCAACCAGTGCGATATTCTTATTACACACGCAGGGGTAGGTTCTATCATTACAGGAATCAATCATAATAAAAAAGTAATAGCAACTGCGCGATTAAAAAAGTATGGTGAGCATGCAAATGATCATCAATTACAGATTTTAGATACATTCGAACAGTCAGGATACATCCTGGCGTTGAGAAATTTTGAGGAAATTGGTAAAGTATTACAAGAGGCAAAAGCCTTTAAAACAAAGGGGTTCCAGAGTAATACTAGTAATGTGATGGATATGATTGGAAAATTTATTGAAAATAATTGTTGACAATTGTCGTTACAAGTGATAACCTAATCAAGTCGCTTCTGTGAGGAAAACACAAGCAAGCAACAAAGAGAAATAAAAAAATAAAAAAGTTGTTGACAAGCACTGGCGGATGTGATAGTCTAATATAGCTGTCGCTGAAAACGGCAACAACAAAAAAGAACCTTGATAATTGAACAATAAAC
>CAYJGW010000090.1:0-6605 GCA_964369425.1 uncultured Lachnospiraceae bacterium | reverse complement strand
AAAACCAGAATTGGTAGGAAAATACCCCTTATCTATCAATGAACACATTAATAGATAAGGGGTTTATAGGATGAGTAAACAACACTAGGGAAGAAAGCTTTTTTGCTTTCCTCCCTTGCTTTTATCTAATTATAAACAAGATCTAAATGGTATGTTTTGTGGTGCTTCGAAGCAATCTTCGAATCCACGACGGTGGTGATATGCTTTCTTATCCTTTTGAGTAGGATATACATACTTTCCACCAACTTCCCAGAAGAATGGATGGAATTGATAATCTAATCTATCTTTCTTCATATCGTATAATACTCTAATCTCATTGATGTCTGCCATAAAGTTTGTCCATACATCATAGTGGATTGGGATTACTACTTCACATCTAAGTGCTTCTGCCATACGTAAGATATCAATTGATGTCATTTTGTCTGCCATACCTACTGGATTTTCTCCATATGAACCAAATGCGACATCGATATCATGGTCTTTTCCATGTTTAGCATAATAGATTGAATAGTGTGAATCCCCACTGTGATACACGTTTCCACCTGGAGTCTTAATCAAGTAGTTTACTGATTTATCATCCATATCTGTTGGACAAATTCCTGTTAATTCTTCACGATCTGGACCAGTTGAGTCTGTAGTTACAAGACAAGTTCTATCAAAAGAATCTAATGCAACAATTTCTACATCTTTGATTTTGATTGTATCCCCTGGCTTTACTGTGATGCAACGCTCTGCTGGAACTCCCCATTTTTGCCAAAGTTCTACTGACTTTAATGGACCAATAAATGGTACTGGGATTTCATTTCCATCTTCATCTGTTGTCATCATATTGCTTTGAATTACATGAGCTGCATATTCAGCACTCATGTGATCTTGGTGATAGTGAGTTGCTAAAACTGCATCTACTTGCTTAATTGCAAATGGATCGATTACAAATGGTACTGCACGTAGGTTTGGTTGCATAGCTCGTCCACCACACATATTTGCCATCTGGTGTCCTTCTGCCATTTTTCCATTTCCATGTGTTCTTTTCCCATTACCAGCCCATAAGTCAACTGTTAAGTTACAGCCACCTGGAGTCTTGAACCAAATTCCAGTACATCCTAACCACCACATTGCTACTGTACCTGGTTTTACTTCTTCTGCTTCGATTTCTTCATTAAGCCATGTTCCCCACTCAGGGAATGTGCTCATAATCCACGATTCTCTTGTAATCTCTTGAACCTTACTCATCCTGATTTTCTCCTCTTACTTCTTGTTTATTAATAAATAACCTTTTGTTTATTCACACTCTATGATATTTTTCTTTACTGGCAATACCATAGCTGGTGAAACAGAAAGTTCATCTATTCCCATCTCTACAAATTTCTTAGTAAGCTCTAAATCTGCTCCTAGTTCTCCACAAATACCTGCCCAAATCCCATTTCTATGAGCTGCATCAATAACCATTTGAATCATCTTTAGCACAGCTGGATGGTGTCCATCATAGAACATATCAAGTTTTGGATTCTGTCTATCAATTGCTAATGTATATTGATTCAAATCATTTGTACCTATACTAAAGAAGTCTACATGCTTTGCAAACTCGTCTGCTAGTACTACTGCAGCTGGTGTTTCAATCATGATACCAAATTCAACATCTCCAAAGCGTACGCCTTCTGCTGTTAACTCTGATTTTACTTCCTCAATTAGTTCCTTCACTTTAAGAATCTCCCACTCCGAAATAATCATCGGAATCATAATAGAAATCTTACCGAATGAACTAGCTCTATATAAAGCGCGCAGTTGAGTTTTGAAAATATCTTCTCTTGTCAAACAAATACGTACCGCTCTATATCCTAATGCTGGATTTTCTTCTTTGTCTAAGTTGAAATAGTCAATCTGCTTATCCGCACCGATATCTAATGTACGAATAATAACATTTTTCCCACCCATCATCTCTGCTACAGTCTTATAAGCTTGGAATTGCTCATCTTCTGTAGGATAGCGGTCTGTCTGCAAATATAAGAATTCGCTTCGGAACAACCCGATACCTGCTGCATCGTTTTGAAGTGCTGCTCCCACATCACCTACTCCGCCGATATTCGCATATAACTTAATCTTTTTACCAGATTTTGTAACTGCTTTTACTCCTTTATATTTCATGAGCAATTCTCTTTTTTGCAGTTCTTCTTCTTTTTTAGCAACATATTTTTGGATTGTCGCTTCATCTGGCTCAATGTGAAATTGACCTGACTCTCCATCTACAATTGCGTACTTCCCATCTACATCTTCTGGAACTGGTGTTGTTACTAATGCTGGAATATTCATTGTTCTCGCTAAAATTGCTGTATGTGAATTCGTAGATCCTTGTCTTGTTACAAAGGCAAGTACTTTCTCCTTATCCAATTGAATAGTCTCACTTGGTGCAAGGTCCTCTGCTACAATAATGCTAGGTTCTGTCAAAACTGCTTGTCCTTGAGTCTTTCCTGAAAGCACTGCAATCAATCTCTCAGAGATATCTTTTACATCTGCTGCACGTTCTTTCATATATGCATCATCCATTGATGAAAAAATAAGTGCAAAATTATCTCCTGTTGTCGCTACTGCATACTCTGCATTAACGCTTTGAGTATCAATAATATTATATACAGAATCAATATAGTCATCGTCTTCTAGCATCATCTGGTGAACTTCAAAAATAGCCGCGTTGTCTGCACCTACTTGTGCAACTGCTTTATCGTATAGTTCACCTAATTGCTCCATCGCTTTTACTTTCGCATCATCAAAGCGCTTTTTTTCATTCTCTTTATCTTCGATATGCTCTCTTCTAACCGCTTTGTCCTCTTTAGAAAACTCAACGATTTTTCCCATTGCAACACCTTGAAATGCTGCTTTTCCTTGCAAACAAACCATAATCTGTCCCCTTATCTAAAAGTATTTTTATAAATTTTCTTCAAAAAACTTTTGGATTCCAGCACATGCTACTTCTTCGTCTGCGCCATCTACTTCAACTGTTACTGTCTCTCCACATTTTACCGCCATAGCCATAACCATCATTAATTTTGATGCGTCAACTTTCTTTCCAGCTTTCTCAATTGTTACAGTACTTTCGTATTTTTTAACTTCTTTCACTAAAAGTCCTGCTGGTCTTGCATGGATTCCTAACTCGTCTTTTACTGTAAATTCAAATGTTTTCATAATTTTTCTCCTCTAATCTTTCTATAAATTATTTGTATCACTCTACTATTTTAACATTAATTCCCGCATTTTGAAACCCTTTAATATCTTCTTCTTTCACATCACTATCTGTTATCAGGCAAGAAACTTGTTCAATACCACCACTAGAGAAATTATTATTAACTCCGATTTTAGTGCTATCTGCAATAATATAAGTAGATCCTATTGTGCGTTTAATCATTTCTTTATTAATATTTGTCTCTTGCATAATAAAGGTACTTAGCCCTTTTTCATAGTCGATTCCGCTGACACCTAAAAATGATTTTGACGCCGAGATATGTGACAATACATTCATTGCATACTCACCAATCATAGACTGCTTTCTGCCATATACTTCGCCACCAGTTAACACTACTTCGATATTTGGCGGTAACTGCATCCCCAATACTTTTCCATTGTTCGTAATCACTACTATATGTTGCTTTTCCACATAATTTAAGATTGATAATGCGGTAGAACTAGAATTGATAAAGATAATATCACCATCTTCGATTAAACTTGCCGCAAACTTCGCAATCTTATGTCTTCTTTCCATCTTGCGGTTGACGAACACTTCTTTTTTTATCTCTTCACTTTTTTTGACTACCGTAGCTCCACCGTAATGACGTATTACTACACCTTTATCTTCTAGGTATTGTAAATCTCTTCGAATTGTTAATGTGGATGTGTGTAATATCTTGGCCAATTCATCATTTTTAATTGTGCTATCTGCTTCTAAGTGCTGGATAATTTCCTCTCGCCTTTTGTTCACCACTTCAGCTGAACTCTTCATTATCTCACCTCTTATACTACCATTCTATTAATTCTGACCGTAGTATGCATTTGCTCCATGTTTTCTAGAAAAATGTTTTTCAATCACATAATCTGGTGCTGGTTTAATCTTCGGATTTAGTATCTCTGCTTGGAACGCCATCTGTGCAACTTCTTCCATTACTACTGCATTATGAACTGCTTCGTGTGCATCTTTTCCCCATGTAAATGGTCCATGATTTGCGCAAATCATTCCCGGATTATGCTTTGGATTAATTTCTAATGTCTCTAACGTTTCTATAATAACTAACCCTGTATTCTTTTCATATGCACTTTCTACTTCTTCTTTTGTCAAGCTTCTTGTGCAGACAATGTCTCCGTAAAAATAATCGCTATGTGTTGTATTATAATTTGGTATGTTTCTATTTGCTGCTGCCCAAGCGACTGCCATCTTTGAATGTGTATGAACTACTCCACCAATCTCTGGATACTTTTTATACAATTCAATATGTGTATCTGTATCCGATGATGGCTTGTATTTTCCTTCGATTTTATTTCCTTCCAAATCCATTACCACCATATCTTCTGGCTTTAACACGTCATATTCTACTCCACTTGGTTTGATTACAAAATATCCTGTTTCCTTATCTCTACCAGATACATTTCCCCAAGTAAATGTTACTAAATTGTGTTTCACCAAATCCATATTTGCATGGTAAACTTCTTCTTTTAATTTTTCTAACATTTTGCATCCTCCTCATCAAGTAATGCTCTCATCATTTTATTTGCAAATTCTAAATCTTTTTCCCACTCTTTATTGCCTGTGTACCAAAACTCTGTTACGTATCTTCTCACTCCCAGTGCATAGGCTTCTTGAATCATCTTTCCAAAGTCAACATGCCCAGTTCCAAATGGAATTTCTCGGAATTTTCCAGGTACAGTTTCTTTTAAATGAAGTGCCACTAAGTGGCCTTTTCCTGATTTCAAATCCTCGTATACATCTGTTTCATATGTTACAGCTGCATTTTTAATATTCCCACAATCTGGATAAACATGTAGGTATGGAGAATCTACTATATTAACATACTCCATAGATTTTCCAACAGTGTTCATAAACTCTGTTTCCATTGTCTCAAACCCAAGCACGATTCCTTTTTTTGCTGCCATTTCTGTCGCTTTTTTTAAGTTTTCTGTAAATCGCTTTACCGTTTCATCGCTGGATTCTTCATAATATACATCATAGCCTGCAAGTTGAATGATTCGAATGCCTAAATCATCTGCTAACTCAACTGCTTTTTCCATAATTTCCAAACCTCGAAGCTCCGTAGCTTTATCGTTACTTCCAAGAGGGTATTTTCTATGACCGCTTAGGCACATGGTACGAAGTGGAACACCCACTTCATACATATCCTTTACTAAATCTAATCGCTCTTCTTTTGACATCTCTAATCTGGCCAATTTTTCATCAGTCTCATCAATACTAATCTCTACAAAATCAAAATTGTATTTCTTAGCATATTCTAACTTTTCTCTGAAACTCAATGTGTTTGGCATTGATTTTTCATACACTCCTAAAGTATATCCACTCATCTATTCCACCTCATACCAAGCTATTTCGTTGAATTCACGATTTGTAGTAATTATATACGTTTTTCCTTTATCTTTGTAACAATATGTATTTGCTGGTCCAATGTTTTCGTCTAAGATTTGCGCTTTATACTCACCATCTTCGTAACTTAAACAAATAAAACTTTTGCTTCCTTCTCTATGCCCTAATAAAGCCACATTCTTACCGTTTACTTCTCCTGACCAGATAGCATGTGAAAATTGAAATTCTTTATCGTAAGTGTACACTTTTTTATACACTCCACCGTCTAGTTTATACACATCTAGCTGCGCTCCATGAAATGGTGCAAATACAACCATTTCTAATTTACCATCTCCATCTAAGTCGCAAAGTGTCATATCACTAGCAGGTGTATCAAGTAGTTGTTTCACTTCGAATTCTCCACCTTTTTCAGCTGGCGGAACAAACTCAAACACGCCTTCTTCTGCTGCTACGACAGAATAATCATATCCATCTCTTACTCCTCTAAAATATCCATGATTTTTCAATAATTCATCTTTCACTACTTCCATTTTTAACTGATTCTCCTCGTTGAACTCTGATAAATCAGCTGGTAATTCACATGCATATACTTTTCCTTTATAAGACCAATCATCTTTAAAGTCGCGACCTGAACATAGAGCACATGCGATTAAATAATGAACGTTGTTTCTAGTAATAATATCGAATCTATGAACATGAGGAAGATCAAGCAATGTCTCAACACTCCATTTTCCATCTTCTTGTGGCGTAACTACAACAATTTTCGCTTCTTTTGAATCGTTTGGAGAATAAAATTTGTGTGTTGCCAAAAATTGTCCATCTTTTCCCGGAACAGCTACCATCGACATCGTTCCGCCTGGTTGTTCCCACACTGTTTCAACATACGTTCCATCTGTCTCAAACATCATGCACTTATTCACTTTTTCAGCAGCTACTAATATTCGTTTTTTACCTTTGATTGTTAAAGGTGCTATCGAGTAACACTTCTCCAACTCGTGCGTTACTGTTTTTTTTACGTTCATCATTT
>CAYJGW010000089.1:0-6641 GCA_964369425.1 uncultured Lachnospiraceae bacterium | reverse complement strand
ATTAATCATGATGATAATCATATCACTCATTATTGCAAATGTTTTCTCAAGATACATTGCAAAACCAATAAAAGTAGTAAATGAAAATGTTAGAAAAATTGCACAACTTGATTTTTCTGGCAAGCTAGATGAAAAGCGTGTAGATGAACTAGGTGAATTATCAAGAAACATCAATTTTGTATCAGTTACATTGGATAACACTTTGTTATCATTGAGAGAAGAGTTGAGAAAAGAGAAGGAACGAGAAGAAGGTCAACGACTATTTTTTGCAGCAGCTTCGCACGAGTTGAAGACACCACTTACTGTGGTGAAAGGAAACTTAGAAGGAATGATTTACGGATACAAGCAATATGAAGACAGAGAAATATATTTGCCAAAAACATTGAGAGCTGCGACCCAGATGGAACTACTAATTAACGAAATACTTACTATATCATCTATGGGAAGTGAAGACTATAAGCTACAAATTGAAACTTTTAGTTTTACGGAAATGATTCGAGAGCTTTTAATTGAGAACAAAGAATTATTAGAAATGAAGCAACTGAAGCTGTCATTAGATTTAGAGGAATTAGAAATAGATGGAGATGAGAAATTGTTGAAAAAAGCACTTCAAAATATCATCAGCAATGCAATTCACTATAGTCCTGAGGACGAAAGCATATCCGTTATATTAAAAGAGGATAAATTGGTGATTGAAAACACAGGTGTTACGATACCAGAAGAAGAGCTAAATTCAATATTTGAGCCCTTTCATCGAATTGAAAAGTCTAGAAATCGACAGACTGGAGGAAGTGGGCTTGGTTTATACTTTGTAAAAATCATTTTACTAAAACATGGATTCTCCTATCAAATAGCAAATAAAGGAAATGGTGTTCAATTTCGCATAACTACTAAAATATAGTATAAAAATATTTGACACAGGATAAAATATAGTATAAATTGTAAATATGGAGGTAGTGAAATGGATAGATTACCAATTTCGGCAAAGGAAGTGTACGCAGAAGATATACGATTTATACGAAAGAGATTACATTTGACTCAAAAAGAATTTTCAGAATTAGCAAATGTATCATATAAGACAGTGCAAGGATGGGAGCGAAGTGAGAAAGGGATTGTTGGGCCGATTGTTCCGTTGACACAAGCCCTTCTCAGTTCAGCAAGAGTATACGAAGCATTAACCATTCCAAAGAAAGAAATGCCACTTCGATTGTGGTATATGTATAGAAATGAAGCTTGTACGATTATTGATGTACATGAGATACAAAGGCACTTGAGAGTATATAACATGGTAGAGGATATTTCATTTCGTGCGTTTGGAAGAAATACAGAACCTACATATGAAGAATATGAAGAATTTTTAGAATCTAGGTGCTTTCCAAGAACAAGGGATAAAATGAAATTGATACTAAAAGACTTAAATATACCGTTTTATGATCCGATGATGATTATTCAGAAAACAAAAGGCAAGATGGCAGAAGATGCTTTTTGGATTCGTATTGAGAGGTAGCCTATGATAGAATTATTTGAACAAGATATCGTAACAGAAGATCGGCAATCGTCCAAAGGGAATCAACTAAAGTGGAAGAACCAGAATCTATGGTATAAGGCAGATTATACGGGGTATGAAGGCTATGTAGAATATATAGTTTCTAGGATTCTTGAACTATCTACACTTGATACAAGCCTGTTAGTTAGATATGATACAGTGATGATTAGATATAAGAGTCAAGAATACCTAGGATGTGTAAGTGCAGATATATTAGGAAGAGAGTGGAAGATGATAACTCTAGAGCGGTTATTCCACAATTATTATGGAGAGAGTCTTTATACTACGCTTTATAAAATTAGAGATGAAAAAGAAAGGTTGAAATATTTGGTAGAGCAAGTTGAGAGCTTGACCGGGTTGAAAGAGTTTGGGAAATACCTATCGATTCTTCTAACAATTGATACACTATTCCTTAATGAAGATCGACACATGCACAACATAGCTGTTCTTAAGAACGAAGCAGGTGAATATCGATGTTGTCCTATTTTTGATAATGGAGCTTGTTTGCTATCAGATATAAAAATGGATTATCCTTTATGTGGGGATATTGAAGAGTATATCGCTATGGCAAAACCCAAAACCTATTGTAGTGACTTTGATGACCAGCTAGATATAGCAGAACAATTATATGGACAGAATATAAAATTTGCATTTAATGGATCTGATATATTAAGCATAATGGAAGGTGATAAGTTCTATTCTGAAGAGATACAGCAAAGAGTATACAAGATACTACTAGAAACAAGACGAAAATATAAATATTTATTTACTAGTTGAATAAAAAAGTAAAGGCAGGACCATAAATAATGGCGCTGCCTTTGCTAGGTTTACTCAAATACTTTCATAGGCATAGACTTCATGAGTTTTTTTGCCTTTGTAATATCATAAGCTTTGTCTGTTGATAAAATATCAACAAAAGGAGTCTTAAAACCTGCCATTAAGCCGGTGTTAACAAATCCGTTTCGCTCATAGAATGCGAGCCTCTTAACACGCTGGTCATAATTTTTTGCATTTTTATCCTTCATAGTTTCAATAAAAAGTGTTACGGATTTTTCGGGTTGTTTATCGAGTAATAGCTGTAAGAGTTTTGAGCCATATCCTTTGGAGTGTATTTTGTCGTTTACAGCAAGATAAAATACAAATAAGGTGTCTTTTGAATTGATTGTGAATAAAATACCCACAAACAAATCGTTGTCATAGTAGACTTTAAAATCATAATCTTTTTTTAGTGTTAGGAGACGTATAAACCACATCGGCATAAGTTCTTCTTTTGGAAAGACCCTTTTCATAAAGTCACAAATTTCTTTATAATTATCTAGTTTTTTTGATAAATTTTCTTCGATTAAATTCATAATAAATATCCTCTAATAATGATAGATTTTTTTGTTTTTTTTGTAATAATAAATAGATACTAGTATTGCAAGGCATTCAGCAATAGGGACAGCAAGCCATACCCCATTTAGGCCTAATATTTGAGGTAGGATCAGTAGTGCAATGATGATAAATACTAAACTTCTTAAGACTGAAATTGTAGCTGATACTCTTCCATTTGATAAAGAGGTAAACATTGCGGAGAAAAAAAGGTTGAATCCCATAAATAAGTATGCTGGTGCAAAGAGAAGTAAGCCATTTTTTGCCATTTCAAAGGTTGTGCTATCTCTTGATATAAAGATTCCTACCGCTTGGTTCGAAAGAAGGAGTGTGAGTGCGATTACAAGCAATGAAGCAACGGAAATTACCTTGAAACTTTGTATGATAACTTTGTGTAATCCGCTATGATTTTTTTCACCATATTTAAAAGCGATTATTGGCGAAACTCCTAAAGTATACCCAGAGTAAATAGCGTTTTGGAACATTTGTATATATAAGATAACACTTATAGCAGCAACTCCAGCATCTCCAGCTATATTGAGCAAGATGAAGTTAAACATTAATGTTGTAATAGATGTTGCAAGTGAGCCCACTAATTCAGACGAACCATTAAATATACTTTGACCGAGTGTTTTTAAGTTTAATTTAGGTTTAACAAAATGCAAAGCACAGTTTCTATTAAAAATAAAATAGAAAAAACCGATTACTCCAGGAAGGGCATTGCCAATTCCTGTTGCAAGTCCAGCACCTGCAATTCCTAAGTCTAATAAATTAGGAGAAATAAATACATAGTCAAGGATAATATTTGTGATACCACCTGCCAGACTTAGTATAAGCCCAAATGCGGGATGGCCAGCAGTTACCATAAATGACTGAATAAATACCATGAAGAAGACTGGAATTAAAAACCCAGATAAACTGAGCATATAATCTTTTGATAGAGAATATAAGCTATCACTCACATTTAGTAGATTTAGTAGCTCGTCGGGGAAAACTACAACAATTGCAGTAAGTACAAACCCTATAATACCTCCAATAATATAAATTACAGTTAAAAATTCTTGTGCCTCTCTTTTTCGTCCTTGTCCTAAAAAATTGGCAATTACTGCATTACCACCAGTTGCAAGCATAAGACCAACTGCTAGTACAATTCCAAGCAAAGGCATGATTAGGTTGACAGCAGCTAGCGCACTTTCCCCAACAAATGCGGAGACAAAAACACCGTCTATGATGGAATAGGTAGACATAAAAAGCATCATCAGCATGCTCGGCAACGTATATTTTAAAAGTGCACCCATATTAAAATTATTTGCTAATGGACTATTCATGTTCATTTTCCTCACTTATATTTTCTGACATTAAATCTGATAAATATTCTATCATTTCACAGAATAAATCTACTTTTTCTTCACCGAACTTTGTTAAAATATCATGTTCTAATTCGTCTTCATACTCGGCAGTTGTTTCATAATCCTTGGGACCGTTGGGATTAATAGAGAGATAATAGAGTCTCTTATCAGTTTCACTTTGTGTTCTTATGACATAGCCTTTTTTACACAATTGATTGATTTTCTCTGTTACAGAAGGGCGAGTAATCTTTAGTAAATCTGCAATTTGTGACGAAGTATATTCATTTGGATGAGATTCAATAATGTTTAAGTAAAGAGTGTCGTGATAGGATAGAATACTTTTCTTATCATAGGAATAAAGACGCTTTAATTCGTATAATGCAGTATCGTGTGTAATTTTCTTTAGTGCTTTTGTTAGTTTTCCGCTCATAGGTTCTCCTTTAATTTCAATGTGATTATTTTAAACTAATTACTTTATACTAACTATATTAAACTAATCACATTGGAGAGTCAAGTGTTTAATAAAAATTTAAGACTATAGTTCGTTCTATATCAAAACTATATAAAAAATATAGTAAGATGAAATAAAAAGGGGCGGTAAGCGTGAAACGTATTAGGTTAAATATTCCAAGGTGCTATCTTAGTGTTGGTTTATTGGGGAGCTTATTAATTGGCTGTCAACCCACTCCAGATTCTAGCGTTGTAGTGGATAAATCGGAAGGCGTACTAGATGAGTACATTATTCCATCTGTAGAAGAAGGTGAAATCAAGAACATGGATGTTCCGGAAAGTTGGAGTGGGTATTTAGAGATAGGAGAAGGATGAATTGGAATATCAACTCGTAAACATGGAAGCAAGGAGTGGAGATTATGGACATCCAGCAACAATGCAGTATCTAAATAGTGAGATCATGACAATAAAAAAGCTGATACAAGAAGCCACTTCGATAAGAGAAGACAGAAAAGAGAAAAGTATAGAATGGAAAACACAAGAACCAAGTCAAAGAGAGTTGGTAAAAGGGATAGATGAAGTAAGTATTTGTTTTCTGGTAGTAAGTATAGTATGTTTGATAACAGTATTTTTATATTATTGCTCATTAAGAAAGGGTCATGTCGATGAATGTTAACTACCAAATATGGAAAATTGTAAGAATAAATTTCATGAAATGGAAAAAGAGTTATAATGTGAAACTAGCATTTACTCTAGCCTTTATACTTTGTTTAATGATGACGGAAAAGGCGATAGATGTTTCGCAAAATTATCACACCATAATGCAAGTGTTCGAACCGTTTTTGTGGATATACGGAGATGCAGAATCAGTGTTATTATCTAGCCTACTGTTATTGCTGTTTTTTTTAGACATGCCCTTCATTGATGCATCTACACCATATTATTTATCAAGAGTGAAGCGCACAACGTGGATTGCGGGACAGATAGTTTATGTCATTTTAGTTACAATAACATATTGCGTGTTTTTATTAGTTACAACAACTTTGATGTATTCTTTATTTTTAGTGTCTTTGAATATGTTATTTAACATTAGAAAAAGTAGGAAAATGGGTATTATTGTCACACTAGGGGTTAGTGGATATGGCTTGGTCTTAAGCCCAGAAGTATTTCAAATAATCTTCTCTTTAAGTGAATTACAAAATTATCAAGCAAATATCTTAACAGGATGGCTATCACCATTAAATCATGCAACTTATCATATGCATAGCTTTGGATATGATTATCTGCCATCTTTACAGATTAGTATATTGATTTTCACAAGTTTAATTAGCGTTAATATAATCTTAATCTATAAAGGCGTGAGGAAATATGAATTCACATTTTCAGGAATAAGTATGTAGGGGGATAAGGTGTATGAGTGAGAGTATTATAAAGTTGAGAAATGTTAAAAAATCGTTTGGCGATCAACTCATATTAAAAGAAATTACGAGAGATTTTGAAAAAGGAAAAATTCATGGAATTATAGGATTAAATGGATCAGGAAAAACAGTTTTATTTAAATGTATATGTGGATTTCTTCAACCTGATAGTGGAACCATAGAGATAGAAGGAAAAAAGATTGGAACAGAGATAGATTTTCCGGAATCACTGGGAATCATTATTGAATCACCTGGTTTCATTCCATCACTGACAGGATATGCAAATTTGAAAATGTTAGCAGATGTTAAAAGAGTGATTGGTAAACGGCAGATTGTGGAAGCTATGGAACGAGTTGGGTTAGATTCAAATATGAAAAAATCTGTGGAAAACTATTCATTAGGCATGCGAGAGCGACTTGGGATTGCCCAGGCAATTATGGAAAATCCTAACATATTGGTATTAGATGAACCTTTCAATGGACTAGATAAGCAAGGGGTGAAAGAAGT
>CAYJGW010000088.1:0-6946 GCA_964369425.1 uncultured Lachnospiraceae bacterium | reverse complement strand
TGAAGGTGGACGTACAGTAGGATCTGGACGTGTTGCTACAATTGCAGACTAGGCAATAGAAAACTCAGTGTTTATAAGGCTTTCCGAGAAATCGGAAAGTCTTTTTTTAACGTAAAAAAACCACTCAAAATAGATGAGTGGCTACACTTTGGCTACATTTTTTTAGAAAAGTGCTTTAAGCACAGTAAAATCAAGGGTTCCAAGCGGTGTAAAAAAATAAAAAAATTTGGTTCCACTAAGAGGCTATTACATTTAGGACAAAGCATTTCAGCGGTTGGAATTTGAATCTATTCATATTAGTGTAATGATAGTATAATATGAGTATAGGAAATGAAGACACAAGTAATGAAGAAAAATTAAAGGAGGAAGATTTTATGGCAGCATTAGCAAAACCAAATTCAAAGGTGCCTGTTGTTAGCGCAGAGAAAAGTCCAGAGTTTATAAAAAAATCAAATGAGAAAAAAATTACAAAAGTGCAGTTAGAAAATTACAGAAAATCTTCTGCTATGTTTAAAAAGAATTTTTAAAAGCGAGGTGATTTGCGAAAGACAATTGAAATTAAGTAGTGAAAAGTAGTTGATTTTTGGGCTAATAAGTTTGAAAGAGCAGAGGGGATAGGACTACTGAGTTTGGTATATAATAAAGTCACATAAGGAAGTTTTGATACTATGATATAAAAGTATGGAGGACCCTATGAGCAGAATTAAAATAACTGAAGTTACAAAAATTTATGGAAATTCAAACGAACCTGTGAGGGCGTTAGATGGTCTTACTTTTGAAATTGAAAAAGGTTCATCAGTGGCTATTAAAGGAAAGAGTGGATCAGGGAAATCTACCTTACTTAATGTCCTATCTGGTCTCGTGAAACCCACAGAAGGTAGTGTGATGTTTGATGAAGAAGATATTTCGCAGTATTCTGAGAAAGAATTATGTGATTTTCGAGCACGAAACATTGGCATTGTATTTCAATCATTTCAACTTCTACAGGAATTGACGGTATATGAAAATATTTGCTTTCCTCTATATTTAAAAAAGCAAACAGGGGATAGGGAAGAGGTTGAAGAACTGCTTAAATTATTGGATTTAGAAGAAAAAATAGAAGCATATCCAGAACAATTATCAGGAGGACAGCAACAGCGAGTTGCTATAGCTAGAGCGTTTATATCACGTCCTAAAATTTTATTAGCAGATGAGCCAACTGGTAATTTAGATGAAGCAACTAGTTGGCAAATTATGGAAGTTTTTAAAAAGTGCAAAACAATGTATAATCAAACACTAGTTATTATCACCCATGACGATGATGTGGCACAACAAATGGAGCGTGTAATTACATTAAAGGACGGTAAGATATGCTCTGATATAAGGAGGTAGCTATGAAAAAAATCTACCAAACCTTAATCAGTGGATATTTTAGAAGAAATCGGAAAGAATGGGGAGCAATTGCAGGAGTCATTTTTTGTAGTGTTGTATTTTTATGCACTATCATTTCTAGTTGTTTAGGAGCAATTTCTAGCTTAGAACAGTTCATTCAAGACCAGTATGGTAGTCACCAATTTCAAGTATTTAATGTACAAGATGAGAAGAGGGAAGATATTGAAGGTGCAGTAGGTAGGATTGAGTTAAAAGGATATTTTGTCAATGAACAATCTTTATATTATGATGCAGTCATACTTGGCACAGTGGATGAATTAGCGTTAGAAGTTGGAAATATGCGTCTTTTGCAAGGCAGTATGCCACAAAGTAAAGGGGAAATTGCAATAGAAGAAAGTGTGTTAAAGAGAATGCAGTTAAACGCTAATATTGGTGATGAAATTCAATTACCAGTATATTGGACAAAAGATAGGCAATACCAGGAAAATGCAACCGAACAGGTTTTTACAATTACAGGAATTATAAAAGATTATAGTCGCATCTGGATGAGTGATGGGAGTGATCCATATAACGGATTTCCAGGAATATGGATATCAGATAGTGAAAATGATAAAACAGGGATAAAAATTGATATTATTGAACTTGAAGGGATCGAAACAACAGAACAACTAGAAGTGCGCTTTCAAGAGCTCAGTGAAATTTATACAGAAAACAATCCAGTAGGGTACAATATCAATACTTATATATCAGCGGAGAAGGACTCACTAGAATCTCAAAAAGGAATGTATTTGACGATGGCAGCTATATTTATGGGAACTGCAATTATGATAATTATGTCAATTGCGATTGTAAGTGTAATCTCGCTAGGCATCGAGGAGAGAAAACGGCAACAGGTAATTTTACGGCAACTAGGATTAAACTCAAGACGATGTTCTCTGGTTATAGCTATTCAAATTTTCGGCTCGGCTTCTATAGGAATACTACCGGGTATAGTGGTGAGTATCCTACTTAGTGCCGGATTAAAATCACTTTTGTCAGGTGCATTTGGTATATATATGACAGATAGTATCCCAAGTCAACTTATTGCATTAAGTGTCTTACTTGTACTATTAGCAGTGGGGGTGACAACTATCATTATAGAACGCTTCCTGAATCGTAGTGAGCAGAAGATAAGAAAATCTAAATCAACGGATTATGTACAACGTGTATGTAATGGGCATTTCCATATACAGAAGGGACTAGGTATACTGCTGTTGAGTTGTTCATTTCTGATTGTGATACCCGTTCAGTTTACGATAGGTCACTACGAGACGTATTTTTCGCATCCGCTAGAAAAAGATGTGAATATTAGTCTGAATTCTATGATGGGGAATGGTAATCTACAAATTTCAGAAGGACGGCAAGGTATTAACTTCAGTGATTATGAGAAGCTAACGCAGATTGAAGGATTGACAGATCTGACTTATGCAATGCAATTAGAGGCGGCAAAGATTCTGTTGGCGAACGACGAGAAAGAAAAAGAGTATCAAAATTATAGATCACCTAATGAGACAGTGATACCTCTTGAAAGTAGCGATGTAGGAGATGGGATTGACTACTTGTCTAGAGATAAAGAGTATTATGGATACCAAGAAGAAAGTGTTTTAATTCCTTGTACGATACAAGGGATTCGCTGGGAAGAAGTAGAGCAATTAGCTTCATACCTAGTGGAGGGAACCTTAGACGAAGAACAATTTAGAAGCGGGAAAGAGACAATTGCAGTTGTGTGGGAAGAAGAGTATAGTGTTACATACCCTATTCAAATAGGAGATACCATTACATTAACAAACTTGGTAATGACAGAAATGAGTCAAAATTACTGGGAAAATCCCCATGAAGCAGCAAGAGTGGACACAACTGCTAACATAGGTGCTATTCTAAAAGTACCACTTGATTTAACTGAAGAGTTAGGATGTGTATTCGCTAGAGGATCCTATACCTTTATACGGTCAATAGAAGCTCTAGGAGATGATGGGCATGATATTAGCTATCAGAGTATTTCCTTTGATTATGAAACAGATGCAAAGCAACAAACTGTTGATGAAAAGATAAATGAGATTATATCCCATTATAGTTATGTGAGTTTTTCCTCACAATATGAGCAACAAAAGGCAGAGCAAGAGTTCAAATCAGTGGTTTATGTATTTGGTGGAAGTATATGGGTTCTTACTTTTTGCTTGAGCATTTTTATAATATATAGAAAAATTGTCTCTACTTTGTTGTTGAAAAAGAAACAATTATTCATAATGTGGTGTATGGGAATGAATAAAGGGCATTTGAAGGAAAGTATGAGAAGAGAGATCTTAAGTAGTATAGGCTGCGCATCGGTAATTGCAATAAGTATTCTTGTGGGAGTTTCCTTTGCGATGAAGGCGACATATATGCTTCAATTGGTTGGATTTGTCTTAGGCAGTGCAAGTATAACATTTTTGACGCTGCAGGGTTTTGTTAATAGATGGATAAATCATATAGAATTTAACGAAATGCATTAAATTTTGTGGCGTCTAGACTGAAAGTAGGTATAGTAAAAGAAAGAAAGCAGAGAGGAGAAGCAATGAGGAGAAAGGATAGAGAAATTACAGAAGATAGTAGAATAATTGAAACAATTGAGAATTGTAAGTGTTGCAGATTAGGTTTTAACGATAATGGCGAGGTGTATATTGTGCCGATGAACTTTGGATATATTAAGAAAGAAGATAAACTTACGCTTTATTTTCACAGTGCGAAAGAAGGTAGAAAGATATCTCTTATCAAATCTATGGATAGGGTTGGATTTGAGATGGATACAGGTTATGAATTGACTATAGGGAAAAGTCCATGCGAATACTCGGCGAAATTTCAAAGTATTATAGGAAATGGAAATGTATCAATTGTAGAGGGTGAGGAAGAAAAGAAATTTGCTTTGCAGAGAATCATGTATCAAAATACAAAAGAAGAAATGTGGGAATTTGAAGAAAAAATGATTCATGCCGTATGTGTATTCAAAGTGGAGGTAACGAAGTTATCGTGCAAAGCACATGAATAACGATCAATAAAGCGAAGTGTATTAAAATGTCAAAGAAATTAGAAGCTGTTGCGTCTATATATCGCGAAAAGTCCTGTCTGGGTGGTTTGAGACAGGACTTTTTTCACAGAGGATAAAAAAGTTTGAAACGTTTTAAGGATTTGGTCGTTATATATGTGGAAGAGATACTATTAATAGAAAAGATATGGACGGAGGTGGGAGATGAAGATACCAGATTTTGAAACAGTGTATGTGAACTATTTCAGCTGTGTTTATAAATTTGTTTATAGTTTAAGCAGAAATGAAAATGTTGCAGAAGAAATTACACAAGAAACTTTTTTTAAAGCTTTGAAGAATATCAAATCATATAATGGAACTTGTAAGATAAACGTGTGGTTATGCCAAATAGCAAAGAATACATATTTTGATTACTTAAAGAAAGAGAAAAAATCCACTTCGCTAGAAGAAAAGCTTGAGATAACGTCTAAGCTAGACATTGAAAAGGATTATTTAAGAGGAGAAGATATTAAAAAACTACACTTTTTATTGCACCATCTTGAAGAACCATATAAAGAGGTGTTTACGTTAAGGATATTTGGAAATTTAAGCTTTCAAGAAATTGCTGAACTATTTGGGAAAACGGATAGTTGGGCTCGAGTGATATTTTTTAGAGCGAAGAAAAAATTACAGGAGGATATGATATGAAAATATCTTGTGAAGTTATAAGAGACTTATTGCCATTATATCAAGATGGCGTATGTAGTGAAGAAACTCGAAGTCTGGTTGAGACTCATTTAGAAAATTGTATAACTTGCTCAAATGAACTCAGTCTTATGAAAGGAGCATTTGAAGTAGTAGAGGTGGAGAGAAACTTAGATGAAGCAAAAGCTATGACGGAACTTTCTGAAACGTGGAGAAAGGGAATGGTGAAGTCGATATTAAAGGGAGCATTTTGTGGAATTGTAGCACTTTTGCTTATAGCAGGGTTTTTATCGATATTTGTAGGAGTTAGCTATGTTATGTGATTGGTAGAAAGGGGTGGTAAGGTGAAAGATTCAATTCTTAAGGTAGAAGGAGTAGGAAAAGCATATCGAAAGCAAATGGTGTTGCAGGGGGTGAGTTTTAATGTCAAGCGAGGAGAAATCTATGGATTAGTAGGAGGAAATGGTACTGGAAAAACAACACTTTTACGCATTTTATCAGGTCAAATACCGAAATATTCAGGTAAGATAACATTAAATAATAAAACAATCAAAGTAGGGGCGGATATTAATTCACCAGAATTGTTTTTGAATTTGAGTGCATTTCAAAATTTGGAAAACTATGCAAAAATATTAGGAAAGCATAATTCAGATGATATTTATCGAGTTATGCGCCAGGTATCCCTAGAGCGTGTAGGGAGAAAAAAAGTGAGTGGCTTTTCTCTAGGAATGAAGCAGCGATTAAAGTTAGCAGTAACATTACTAGAAGAGCCAGATATTCTTATATTAGATGAGCCAACAAATGGATTAGATCCCGACGGAATAATTGAATTAAGAAAGTTGTTATTAGAACTGAGCGAGCAGAAAGGAATGACGATTATCATTACAAGTCATATTTTAGGCGAAGTGGAAAATTTAGCTACAACCATTGGTATTCTTTCTCAGGGGAAAATACTACTGCAAATATCTAAAGAAGAGTTAGTTAGAGGTGAAAAGAGTTTAGAAGATATATATAGGACGTATAAAACAGGAGGGATATATTAATGGAGAGAGTTTTGAAATATGATATATATAGGCTCCAAAGAAGTGCTATACTTTATGGTGTTCTTGGTTTTGCAATACTAATTCCTTTATTTCTAACCATGGTGATGAATAATGAAATAAACCTAGGTATATCAATTTATGGAAATGTAGAAGAGATTAAAAGTGTTACAGATATTATATTTATAGGAACTCAATACTATAAAGGACTAGGGTATCTTGTGGCGGTGGTGATTTCTGTGTTTTGGGGACAAGAATATTTATGGAATACAATAGGGAAAAAAGTAACCATGGTCAAAAATAGAGATGCGATTTATTTTTCGAAAGTATTGTTATCTTGTAGTGTTTCAGCAATAATTTATTGCTTGTTTGAGTGTACTATATTCTTTTTTGCGAAAGAAAATCTCTTGAATGGTGAGAATATATACAAGCTGATAAGTGGGCTTATTCCATACATTGCACTTGGCGCGGTTTTTGCGATGATAACTACAATCGTAAAGAATAATGTTGTAGCATTGCTTACGTGCTTTGGATACGTCTTGTTTACAGAACCTATTTTTGTATTCGTACAAGGAATAGAAGCAATTTCACCATATTCAACAATAGTTGTCAAATATACTATATACGGAATGGTTCAAAGGGCAAGTACATCGACATCATTGCTAGAATTGTGTTTTTTAATAATAAATACACTTGTGATAGTAATCATAAGTAGTATAGTTGGTAGATTTGTATTTCGAAGGCAAGAATTATAGTGGAGAGTAATAAAAAAAGATATACTAAGTTTTTG
>CAYJGW010000087.1:0-7023 GCA_964369425.1 uncultured Lachnospiraceae bacterium | reverse complement strand
TAAACAATGTTCTCAAATGTGGCTGTTGCGTTAATATGATCCGCTGGCATTGTAAAAGTTAAAGGACTGGTTTGTAATTGCTCTTGAGTTAGGCTTAGGCTTTCTAAACCTGTCCAAGAAATAAACTGTTGACCTTCTGGAACCGTTGCTGTAATCGTAATATTCCGTCCTTCTGCAGCTTTTTCTCTATCTGCAGTTCCGCCTACAACATTTACAGCATACTCTTTGTCTTTATAGGTTGCAACTGCGTTTATTTCCTTCGCTGGCATAATAAAGCTTACAGTACTGCTGTTTACTGTGGTTCCACCTGTAAATGTTACACCACTCAATCCTTGCCATGTCGAGAATTCTTTTTTCTCTGCTGGCTCGTTTGCTGTAAGAGTTACCTCGGTGCCTCTGACGGCTTTACCTTGACTTGATAATCCATTTGTTACAGTTATGTCGTACTCAACTAAAGTTCTATCCATTGTCGGATAAGCGTTGCTGTCCATTTGGCTCCAATAGAATAATTCTAAATCTGGATTCGCTTCTTTTTGCTCATTCACATAATCATTAAGTAGTTTTAAAAGATTATCTGAGTCTTTCATTTCGCTCTCTTGCATAGAAAGAGCATGTATTTCCGGGTTATCTCCTATGTAATCACCTATGATTATTGGTGCACTGCCTGTTAAATAATAATTCTTATATACTCCGTCAAGGTCACTATTAAAGTCACCAGCAATAGCACCATGCGTATGGGTTGCAGTAACCGTTCCTGTATTATAGCAGTTAATTATTTCATCACCAACATAAGCTGCAATACCGCCTGCTGCATATGTTACAGAAATTATATTACCTGTGTTGTAACAGTTAATTATTTCGGCAGAAGATCCACCATCAATACCACCTACATTACTATTACCAGTTATATCACCCTCGTTATAGCAGTTGTAAATATAGTCGTAAGCAGTACCACTAATACCACCAGTGCTATAACCGTCACTATGTATATCGCCTAGATTGTATGAATTGAAGATATCAGAAGATGTTTGAGCTACTATACCACCAGCATTAGATGATAGTGCATAAACATTGCCGTCAAAGTAGCAATCTGATATTACATCGTCACTATAACTAGCAGTTCCTACAATTCCACCTACATACGAAATTCCCTTTATAGAAGCGTTAGCATAGCAATTTGTTATTAAACCAGATAAATATGGGGTAATGCCAGCAGTGTAATCGCCTCCAATAATATTAGAATCTACTAAACCAATATTAATTAAAACAGCCTCTTTTGTATATCCAAAAAGACCTTGGTAATCATTATTTGGTCTGTTAATGTAAACACCTTTTATCTCATTGTTATTGCCTTCAAATGTCCCACTAAATGGAGTTTGCTTTGTACCAATAGTTTGCCAGCTGTTAATTTGGTCTACAGTGTCGTCCATTTTATTTCCGGTACCACCATAACCTGATAAATTAGCATCTCTTAAGTCAAAGTTTGTATTATCTTTTAAAGTAACTGTTTCGCCAAGGTAGTTTTTAGCAGCGATTGGCTTGTTATTTTTGTCTAAAAGCGTACCATTTACAGAGCAAGCAAACCATGCAAAACCTTTTACTGTATTAATTGTTAAAGTGCTGTTTTCAAGTATATAGTCAACACCACTTTCGGCGCTTCTTCCATACTCTATCCAACTTGGTGTTGTAGCTTTATAATATTCATCAAAAACTGGGTACTCTCCTGCATTTGTAGTCCAAGTCTTATATTCAGCATTATTTTCTGCTTTTACCCAATTGTTTAGGTTATCAAAAAGTGTAGAGCTAGATCCTTGCATTTCTCCAGCAGTCATAGCCACTGTGCTCTCTGGCACATCTACTTCTTCACTTATACCAGTTAATTTATCATCTGCAGTTAAATAGTAGTTTGAAGAAACTACACCGTTGTTTCCTTTTACAATTGCTCCTCTAACATCAGAACTATAGCGATAAGAGATAGTACCAGCGTTGAAGTTGTTAATAACTTTTCCTCTATTTTCTCCTACAATACCAGCATGGTCATTACTAGAAGAAGAAATAGTACCTAAGTTGTAGTTATTAATTACATCACTGCTACTCCAACCAGCAATACCTCCAACATAATGCTCACCAGAAATAGTACCTAAATTATAGGAGTTATAAATTAAGCCTTTATTATTTCCTACAAGTCCACCACAATAAAAACCATAAGCAGTAATATTTCCAGAGAAGTAGCTATCTTTTACTAATTCACCAGATTCAGCAGTTAAGCCACCTGTATACCATGCTGTACCAGTTACATTTGCTTCGCTGGATGAATTAATAATAATATTGCTTTTACCAGCAATACCTCCAGCATATCTGCTTGCACGCGTATGTCCTGAGGTAGAGCAGTTTTCAATAGAACCCGAAGATGAGCCTGCGATTATACCGACGTATTCTTCCCCTATAATATTGGAGTCTACAACTACCAAATCTTTAACTGAGCCATTGCTATTAATAGTTCCAAATAGGCCTTGGTAGTTAGCACTACTATTATTGATATAAATGCCCTTAATAGTGCTGTTTTTTCCCTCAAATGTCGCGTTTAAATATCTAATAGGCACCCATGAATTAACCGCACCTACATTAGAGCCAAACTCTTCAGGGGTTACTTCACCATATATTCCTGCCTCAAATAAATCGTAGGTTTTATCTTCTTCTAGTGAAACAGTGTAACCTGTATAGTAATTTACACTAATTGATCCCCCTGCTTCGTCTAAAAGGTTTCCATTTGTAGAAGCAGCAAACCAAGCTAAGCCTTTAACTGTTTTAATAAGAAGTGTTTTATTCTCGGTGTCTAGTACATAATCTGTATTAGCCTGTGCTTCTCTTCCATATAATACCCAAGCGTTTTCTGTTGGTGTGTAAGCAGTGCCAAGGCTTGGATAATTATTAGCGCTTGCAGTCCAAGAGTAGTAATTTTCAGTATTTTGAATCTCTACCCAACTGTTTAGTTTAGCAAGCAGTTCAGAGTTAGCCCCTTGCATTTCTTCACTTGTCATTTTAAGAGTTTGTAAATCTATATCTACATCAATATCACCATTACCTCTATCTGCAGAGCTATCTAAGTAGTAGTTTAAGGCAACTATTATTTCATCGTAGGAATCTCCTACAATTCCACTGGTAAATGCATATTGACCGGTATCTTTTGTGATAATAGTACCTACATTGTAGTTATTTACTATTGAGCCCGATCTACCATCTCCTACAATTCCTCCAACACGACGACCCTCAATTGTCGTAATAGTACCTGCATTGTAATTGTTAGAAACGTAGCCTTCGTTTGCACCAACAATTCCGCCTGTTGCATAACTATCTCCTTGAACATTACCTTCGTTGTAGCTGTTAGCAACGTTTCCATAAGAAGAACCAGCAATACCACCAACATTACCTTGAATAGCAGTAATATTACCTGTGTTGTAACAAAAGCTTACTCTACTCTCATTATTAGAATATCCACTAATACCTCCAACGCTATTTGTGGCACGAATTGAACCCTCGTTATAGCAATTCTCAATCAATCCTTCGTTATAAGCTACTACACCAGCTGCTTGGTTAGAGGCATTAATGTAAGAGTCAACTACTCGTACATTTTTAATTGTAGAATTATCATCAATGTGTCCAAATAATGCTTTAGTGCTATCATCTGGAGTATTAATATAAATACCACTTATAGTATTTCCGTTACCGTCAAATGTTGCTTCAAAATACGGGTGAATACCTGAAGAAATAGGAACCCATGAATTAACAGTACCAACAGTATTACCTAAATCTGCCTCTGAGGTAATTTTACTATATATACCTGCAGATGTTAAATCAAAGTTTGTGTTAGCTTTTAATGTAATTGTATAATACTCAAACGAGTTTATATCTTTAGGCTCTTCTAGTGTGCCTGTAAGAGTACCATTTGCTGCACAAGCAAGCCAAGCCAAGCCTTTTACTGTATTAATTGTAATTTCTCTATCAGAGGTGTATACATAGTCTACACCTGCTTCAGCAGTTCTCCCATAAACTACCCAAGCATTTTCGCTTTCTACATATGCATCGCTAAATTTAGGATATTCGCCTGCATTAGCAGTCCAAGATTTATATTTGCTTTCACTGTTAAGTGATACCCACTGATTTAGCTTATTAAGAAGCTCAGAATTACTGCCTTTCATTTGAGAAGCAGTCATCATTTGCACAGTAGCATCAAGAACTGAATTCTCTTCACTGCCCACAGCTTTTTCTGCTGTTCTCTCAAGGTAGTAGTTGTATGAAATTAAATGTTTATAATAAGAAATATCACCTACAAGGGCACCAGCTTCATCACCTTCAGTAGAAACTGTTCCTGTATTGTAGTTATTACTTATAGCACCAGAATAATGATATGCTGAAATTCCACCTGCAGAATTTATAGTTGCGGTTACATCACCTGTGTTATAACAGTTAGAAACTTCTCTAGAACTAGTACCAACAATACCACCAGCATAATATTTATTAGCTGTTATATCGCCTGTGTTGTAACAGCTTGTTATTTCACCATAAGATATAATATAACCAGCAATACCACCAACTCTATTATTTCCAGTTACATTACCTGTATTATAGCAGTTAAATATTGAGGAATAATTCCAACCAGCAATAGAAGCAACATTCTCGTTAGCAACTATATTCGAGTTAATAACGCCTAAATTTTTAATTGTAGAGTAGTTATCAGTATAACCAAATAGACCTTGGTGGTTGCTATCAGGTTTATTTATGTACAAACCACTTACTACACTGCCGTTTCCATCAAAAGTTCCCTTGAACTTATTAGCATCTGTACCTATCGCAATCCAGGAATTTTCTACCACTACAGTTTCAGCAAAAGTGTTTATGTCTGCACCAGCCGCATAACCAGAAATTCCTGCAGTAGTTAAGTCATAAGTAGTGTTAGGTTTTAAATTTACAGTATAACCTTCATAATTTTTTGCAACTGCAGTGCTAGTAAGCGTTCCGTTAACAGATGCCGCAAACCAAGCCAAACCCTCTACCGTGTTAATTGTAAGAGTTTTATTTGTTTCATCTAGCACATAGTGTGCTGTGTTTCCATCTACAGAGATTGCAAGGTCGTTCCAAGGAAGACTCACAGCTCTAGTTTCATTTTCTAATTTGTCATCAACTAGCAGAGCGTCGTCCTCTATACTGGCACTTGACGCATAGTTCGCTGAAAAGCTACTTTCCTCTAAAGAGTCATCTTCTTCTGAAATGCTACCATCCCCTGAAGTACCGCCCCCTTCTAGGGTGCTACCATCTTCTGAGGTACCGCCTT
Organism: uncultured Lachnospiraceae bacterium; assembly: GCA_964369425.1. Classification (GTDB taxonomy): domain Bacteria; phylum Bacillota; class Clostridia; order Lachnospirales; family Lachnospiraceae; genus CAUPWF01. The sequence continues at coordinate 1,691 of CAYJGW010000087.1, read as the reverse complement.
CTTCTAGAGTACTATCACCTTCTGAAGTACCGCTCCCTTCTGGGGTACTACCTCCTTCTGGAGATTCACTTTCTCCTAGGGTACTCTCTCCATCTGGGACTATTGAAGTTGTATCCTCCTCAACTAGCATGCCCTCTTCAACACTACCCGTAATGCTCTGAGCAGGCACAGGAATCCCCTCATATGACGCACTTGCAGCAAACGACGGTTGTACTAATCCAAAGACCACTACAACTGCAATAAGCATCGATAGAATTTTTTGTGCTTTTCCGTTCATAAAACGCCCTCCATAAATATTTTATTTTTGAATGCTATATCATAATTTTCTGAAAAATATATAATATCCCCCATTATTTTCCATAATAATGCACAATTCGCTATAAAGTCAACTCTTTTTTCGCAAAAAAAGTGAATCTACCCGATTAATACAGAGGAAACCCACTTTTTCTGTTACCTATAGTTCCACAAACTCAACTTCATCAACGTTATTAGAAATCGGAACAATTGTACCATCTTTCTTATACGTATCAATTTGTGTTCTACAAAGTTCTCGAAGTTCCTCTTCAGAGGCTTGATACAACCAAGCAGGATCAATATGTCCCATAAGTGTCATCTTATCTCCATACTTTGCTTTAATATCTGCCATATTTTCACAATCATCTGGTATTAGATTAAATGAAAATAGTACTGGTTTCATTCTCTTATACTGAATATCAAAATATACGCCTGCTCCACAATTATGTATCATTACCATTCCACCTGCCTCGCGTACAGCCTCTGCCAATTCCTCTGCAAATGGACCTTCAAATTCATCCCACATTTCTTTTGACATAATCGATTGAGCTGCAAATAAAGTGTCAAACATTACTGCACAACACCCTGCTTGCACCAATGCTACGGAAAACTCTTTTACCGTATCTGTGATAGTTCTCAATGCATGCTTTACTTCATCCGGATCAGTAAGCATATCAACAAACAAATCTTGCATTCCCCTTAAATTCCCAAGGATTGCTAATGGCCCTAGCACAAACCCAATTACAGGTTTCTCATGTCCTCTCGCTTCAAATAGTTTTCTAGCTAATTCAACGTGTTCTAACATCCTCGGTGCATCTTTGAGTGGAATATATGGTAGTGTGAGATAATCCTCCACATCTTTAATCACATGGTTGTCATGGTTTGGTCAAGCTGCTTTATCTTCAAAATAGATCAATTCCTGTCCCCATACAGCTGCTTCTATCGATAAATCAACTAAGGTACACATCGCATCAGTTCCTATTTCATCTGTTGCTTTAATTATACACTCTGCACACTTATCTACGTCTTTAGTCCATTCCTCATAAGATATCCCCAATGTTTTTCTCGATACACTATTAATAAGCGGATATACTGGCACCCTATCTGCCTCCTTGTGTTGCAATGTTAATGCCATTCTCTCAATTGAATTCATATTTTCCTCCTTTTCTACTACCTTTTATTCTTTATTCCATTTTACTCATTAATAAGTGATTTATCTTGTATTTTTCTAGTCCTTTTTGTACTATTCTATCATATACACTTACTTATCTCAAAATAGTTCCAAATCCAATATTTTTACGTACAAAAAAAGCTCTTAAGCTATGCTTAAAAGCCTTATAATAGTGAAGCATCGGAGGTTCGAACTCCGGACAACTTGATTAAAAGTCAAGTGCTCT
>CAYJGW010000086.1:0-7069 GCA_964369425.1 uncultured Lachnospiraceae bacterium | reverse complement strand
AATGTATTTGAGAGAGCATTGGAGATGAAGGTTGAGTTAGATTATGTAGTATAGGAGGAGTAGGTGATGTCGATAATAATTAACCTAGACGTTATGATGGCAAAACGAAAAATTGGCGCAGGTGAATTGGCAGAAAAGATTGAATTGTCTCCAGCAAATCTTTCGATTTTGAAAAATCAGAAGGCGAAAGCAATCAGATTTTCAACATTAGAAGCACTTTGCAAAGCATTAGACTGCCAGCCAGGAGACTTGATGGAATTTAGAGAAGAATGAGAGGAAGAGGTTAAAGATGATAGAAAAAAGGAAAAAAATGTTACTTACGATTTTAGCTAGCTATATAATAGGGTATCTATATATAGAAAGTTTTGTGATTAAGCATGAATATTATGAAATAGTAAGAATTGTATTTGTAATCGGCATCGTTATCTGGGTGGAAAGCCTTGCTCTTGAGCGCAGAAAAATCTCTAAGGAGAGTTTGTTTTGGCTACTCAGTATGAGTGTACTAAGCATTTCTCCTATTATAAGAAATGAGGGAAGTATGTTTGGAGATACATCAAACTGGATAGTAGGATTGTTCTTTTGCATCATGCTTCATATGATTGCAGTGTTCTACATTCTTTCAAGATTTGACTATTTTATAGAGGGGAGAGTAGGTGGGTTTTTCTTACTAGATTGGATATATGGATTTGTTGTGATTCCGTTTGGACGCTATTTTATGCGCATAAAGATTTTGAAGAACTTACTAGTGAAAAAAGAAAAAAAGGAGAAAAGTAAAGAGGATAAAGATAAAGGTATTATGATTGTGCTAGTTGCTTTTGGAACAATATTTTTCCTATTTATGGCAATTGATTTATTGAGTTCAGCGGATGATAGATTTGCTAGTTTAATGGAAAATATTATTGACTTTTCATGGTTGAATTTTGAATTTCTTTTTTCGTTGTTATTATCCGTTCCAGTAGGAGCATACTTATTTGGATTAGTGGTAGGGTGCTGTACTAAGAGCATTCCTACTTTAGAAAAAGAAAAAGCTATGGTAAGTATTAAAAAAATGAGTATAGTTCCCAATGTAGTTCTTTCAGGTGCATTATCTTTGTTTTGTATAATATATGGAATATATATCTACCTACAATTAGAGTATTTCTTTGGTGCAATAACAGGAGAATTGCCTCAAGAGTTTACATTTTCAGAGTATGCAAGGCAAGGTTTTTTTGAATTATGTATGGTGATGGCACTAAATCTAAGTCTCTTATTTTTTGTAGCAAAGTTAAGCAAGCAAACAATACGCAAAAACAATGGATCCAAAACGGTGGCTACAATTTTTTTAATACAGAGTTTACTTTTTGCAGTCACAGCATTTGCGAAATTGATTATTTATATAGAAGCGTATGGGTTTTCGGCACTGCGATTACTGTCTTCATGGTGGGTGGTGTGCTTATCTATTTCAGTCATTTGCGCAATGGCATCCGTATGGAAGCCCTTTAAAGCGGTAGAAAAAGCAATTTATATAAGTATTGCAAGTTATGTAATGGTATGTTTATTTTGACATTGAGATGAGAGCATATTTGTGTTACAGTTGTATGAAATGATAGATGAGAATGAAGAGGTGAATCAGATGGTATCAAGTAGCGTAGAACGCAATTTTTTAGAGCGGCTTGAGAAGTGCATGAAGCTAATAGAGCAGTATGATGTTAAGTATGATGAAATTGGTGTGTTTGGAAGTTACGCAAGATTAGAGCATACGGCTACAAGTGATATTGATTTGTGTATCGTTACAAATGAAAGACCAGAGAGAAAAGTAAGTGGTGCACTTCGTGAAGAAGCAGAAGAATTGAGAGTTGATATTATTTTTGTTACACCCACTTATCTTGAAGCGGATGATTCTGTTTTCTCACAACAGATTAAAAAAGATTATAGGAGGATTCGATGAGTTCAAATAATGATTATTATAGAATAGGGATGAATGATTTGTTATATTTACAGGCCACTTTGCACTTGCCCCTATACAATCAGATAGTAGTAGGAGCACAACAAGTTGCTGAAAAAATGCTGAAATCAGTGGTAGAGAGAGTTTGTGTAGAACCTTTTAAGCTATTGACAACGCATAATTTAAGAGCGTTATATACAGAAATCCATAAAGAAGATCCATTGTTTTTAATTGATAAAGGAGCACTATCTATGTTGAAGGATTTTTACTATGATGCCAAATATCCAGGGGATAACTACGTAGACGTAGATGAAGAATCTTGTAGAGAATGTCTAGAGACCATGTATAAGACGATTGAAATGGTCAATCAAAAGAGAAAAGCGCTAAATTTAGAAGTGATGGAAATAGAAGAAAAATATATCGAAAAGAAAGTGGAACTATGATTGGATATATATATATGATGGGAATCAACTTGACTGCGCTGTGTATGTTCTGCTTGGACAAGCAAAAGGCGAAGAAAGGGAGATGGAGAATACCAGAAAAAACATTGCTTGGAACTGCATTGATAGGTGGTAGTTTAGGTGCATTTTTAGGGATGAAAATCTGCCATCATAAAACGAAAAAAAAGAAATTTTCCGTAGGAATACCTATAATATTAATCATGCAAGTAATTGTAGTTTGCTTGGTGCATTACTACATAAAATAAGTGAATCGAAACGATTCACTTATTTTATGTCTGTTACTATTCATACAAGACAGCTTCTGTCTCGAAAACATTGTTGTAAATATCAGTCAGTTTAAAATAAACTAGAGCATCTAAATCTTCCACAGAATCATAAGTTACGATGAGTTCATCTCCAGTTATTTGATATGTATCACCCATTACGTAGGAGTCATCAAAATCTCCATCATAAGTATAGTAATCAAAAACCCATTCTATAGTATCTCCTTCTTCTAATTGGAAGTAACCTTTTCCAGCTGGTTCACCAGCTTCGGTGTAAGTTCGATATCCAGCTACATATCCATCAGGATTTTCATTATCCCAATATATCATAATTTCTACATATTCTTCATCGTTTAAAAATGCAGGAACGTATCCAAAAGTATACCAGGTAGTTTCATCGATAGAAACGTCTTCTTCCATGTAATAAGGAACCGTATGTCCGTCTAGAGTTACCCAAGTATAATCAAATTCTATCAACAGGTCTCCATCATCGTCAAATTCGTATACATTGTCACTTCCAAGATCGATATAACCTTCGCCATCATCTAAAAGAACCTGAAGTTCAATCGAATTGATATCGTCCCATTGTTCATCGCTAAGACTTAGAACGTAACCATCGCCTTTTTCGTCAATAATCAAATCATCAAGCATTTCAGTTGAATATTCTTCGGCATATGTAGTGGCTGTCTCAGAGTCATACCACTCTTGTGTAGAATAATCTTCAGTTAAAGGAACTCCAGTATCCTGACTACGACGGCTTTGTCCACCCGACATGGCACTTACAAAAACGTTAAAGAATTCTGTATAATCTCCAGAAAATCCTACCTCATGAAGTATAGATTGCATGGAAGTATAGTAATCTAGATAATCATATGGAAAATAGATTGCTAGACCATTTGCATCAGATACATCGGGGCTATTATTGGTATATTTGACAGCGCTTGTCAGAGCTGCGATGGCCTCATCACCACCAGAAACCCCAGATTCGTTAATATAATCAACCACATCAATTTGATCATATCCACCTTCACCAAAGTCTTTGGCATTACTTCTAGCTTGAGACAAGTTTTTATATCCATTATTTTTTATATCTATAGTTGCATTTGCAAAAAAAGTTGATAAGGTTGCATATGTATGTGGCATTTGTCGCAGTTCGGTTATAGAGAGTGTTGCTTGGGGAACAATCTCTTGATAGGTACATACTTCAACAAAATCATCAATGATATTGACACCTACATCAACAGTAGGCATGGAAGGATTTGCACCTAGGTTAGTCAGCCAATGGGTATAATACCACCCACTTCCTGGCTCGATTTCTTGAGAGGCAATTAAGTAATCAGCATGTGGCTCGAGCATATATGCTGTTTCAGCAGTTGCCATTAAGCAAGCATCGAAACCAACAAAGTCAAACTTCACAGGAGATTGACTAAATGCAGTTTCAAGAGATTGTAGCGTTAAAGTTGAGTCTGGGTAGTTCTCATCCAAACCAAAGCCTCCAAGAGTACCACCCCCATGATCCCACAGTATTAAATGATAGCGATCTGCTGGAAATGTTGAGGCAGAATAGTTTATAAAATCGACTAGTGTTTCTGGAGTGGTCATATTAAGAAGCCCTAAGTCGTCTTGGAGTAAATGTAACTGCCCATCCTTAACTTGCCAATATTGGCAGGTGTCACTGCTAATCTGCTCGTTATACCAAGAAGTAGCACCTCCTGTCATTAAGATAAGATTAAGGTTATCACCAAATTCTGCTTCCATCATTTCAGCAATGTCATCAGAAGCAGAGCCGTTTGTACTTTCTAAGTCAGAACCGATTAAGTAAACCAATACAGTATTAATATCCGTTCCATCCCCTTTAGGAACTGTGTAAAATTCACGCAAATCTGCGAGACCTAAGTCAACCCCATAAGTGCCAGTACCTGAAAATTCACCAGTTGGCTCATGGTCTGTAGACGGGGTGAAGAGAAAAAAGATAAGGAGTCCGACAATGATTAGAAACCCTAATATAATGGGAAGTAAACAACCGACGATGAGACATCCTTTCTTCTTTTTTGCTGGTTTTTCAATATTTTCCATTTTTCATCTCCTTTGTATTGTTTGATATTAGTGTAGCATAGATGAAAATAGTATCCAAGAGTTTTTGAGAAAGCTTACGAAATAGAGTGGAAAATAAAAGTGACTTTTAGTCTGTATAATGGTAAAATATGATGGAGAGAAGTAAAAGAGGAGAGTTAAAATGAGAGTAATAGATCAACATATGCATAGTAGTTTGTCCATTGATTCAGATGAGCCGATGGAAGCATACATAGAAGCTGCAAAAAAAAGAGGTGATTCGGTAATTGTGACAACAGAGCACATGGATTTGGAAAGTTGTTTAGTAGGACGAGATGTCATACCTGATTTTGAGTTGCAACAAGACACCATTCGGAACTTATCAGAAAAATGTGATATTGAGATTAGAATGGGAATTGAAATTGGATATAAGAGAGGGTTAGAGGAACGACACGATGAGATATTAGGGAAATATCCATTTGATGTAGTGTTGTTATCCATTCACGAAAGTAGTGTAGCGGATGTAGGTACTAAGCAATATTTGGAGAGTGGAACAGCAGAAGAATTATATAGTGAATACTTAGATTTGTGTATTGAGGCAATAACATCTTATCAAAACTATGAAATTTTTGGACATATAGACTACTTTTTAAGATACATTCATAAGATAGATATTACACAATTTGAAGACAAGTTTATTCGCATTTTTAAAGGATTGATAGAAAATGGAAAGGCATTAGAGTTTAATACAAGATTTTATTATGATCAAAAAGATTCATCCTATTTAACTTATATCTATCAATTATATCAGCAATGCGGTGGAGAGTATATTGCACTTGGAAGCGACTGCCATCAAGCAATCAATTATAAAGGTGGTTTTGAGGAGGCGCTAGGTCTTTTAAAAGAGTTTGGGTTCAAATATGTGTGTCAATATAAAGAGAGAAAAATGGAAAAATATAGGATTGAATAGAGAGTGAGGATGAGATGGAAGTTATACAAAGGATAGATAACGAAATATTATTATTTATACAAAATTTTTTAAGGTTTGATTGGTTGAATGATCCTATGATTTTGTATACAGAACTGGGAGATGTGGGACTAATATGGATTATTATGAGCATTGCCATGCTTTGCTTTAAAAAGACAAGAAAAGTGGGGATTCTTGCACTTTTGGCAATGGGGGTAGGAGTTTTGCTCACGAATGTAATGATTAAACCATTAATATCTAGACCAAGACCATATCTTGTGGTGGAAGGGTTATTACCATTGATGTCGCCACCAGAGCCAAATTCTTTTCCTTCGGGGCATACAACAGCTGCATTTGCAATGCTTTATATAGGAGAAAAAGCACTTCCATATAAATGGATGAAGCCAGTATTATTTTGGCTTGCAATATTGATGGCATTTAGTAGATTATATGTAGGCGTGCATTTCTTTACAGATGTTTTAGCAGGTTCAATAATAGGAACCTTTAGTGGATTTATTGTATGGAATGTTTATAAGATAGTTAAAAAGCAGCTAAAAAAGAGAGAAAAAATAAAGGTAGCAGATGAAAATAAAGAAAGGATAGAATATGAGTCAGAAGAAAAATGAAGAAAGAGCTAGAATGAAAGAAGCAATGCGAAAGGAACTAAGAGAGCATAAGAGTTCTTTTCTCGCATTTAATATCATGAGGTTGATCATTGTCTTAGTGATTGTACGTCAATTGTTTTTAGGTAATTATGAAAGTGTATTTATCTGTGGATTGACATTATTACTACTATATATACCGAGCTGGATACAGGTGAAATTGAGAATTGAGATACCACCAGCTCTGGAAATTACTATTTTTTGTTTTATTTTTGCAGCTGAGATTTTAGGTGAAATTAATGCTTTTTACGTAAGAATACATGGGTGGGATACCATGTTACATACACTCAATGGATTTTTGGCAGCGGCAGTTGGATTTTCCCTCGTAGTATTGCTGAATAATAATGAAAAGTTGGCATTTCAGATGTCACCTGCCTTTATGGCACTTTGTTCTTTTACATTTTCAATGACAATAGCAGTCCTGTGGGAGTTTTTTGAATTTGGAATGGATTCACTTTTTCAGTTAGACATGCAAAAAGATACAATTATTGATGCGATTCACTCTGTTACATTGGATGCTACACGTACGAATACAGTGGTTTCAATCAATGACATAAACGAAGTCTATGTAGATGGTGAATTGCTAGTAGAAAGCGGATATCTTGATATAGGGTTACGAGATACGATGAAAGATATGTTTGTCAACTTTATAGGTGCAGTTGTATTTTCGGTTCTTGGATTCTTCTATGTGAAATCAAAAGGATATAAAAAATCAGTTGCTCAAAACTTTGTACCAACTC
>CAYJGW010000085.1:0-7147 GCA_964369425.1 uncultured Lachnospiraceae bacterium | reverse complement strand
ATTTCAAACTCATTAATAGAGGGGGTAGAAAAGTTCGGAAAACGAATACGAGGATTTGATGAAGCAGATACAATTTTATCTGCAATTGAGACGAGAACATCATCACCTATAAGAATTGTGAGAGGGGATAATTTTCAAAGTGAAGTCAAAGGATTGTTTCCATGTGGAGAAGGTGCTGGTTATGCAGGGGGAATTACATCGGCAGCAATCGATGGGATAAAAGTTTTTGAAAGGATTATTAAATAACTATAACTTGACTATACACATAGAGATAAATATGTTAGAATGAACAGAGTTTCGTGATAAGAAGAGTCTAACTATTAAAATGAGTGAATTAAAAAAGATGAAAGAAATGCCTGTACAGGAAAGACCTTATGAAAAGTGCCAGTCGAAAGGACCAGAGTCTTTAAGTGATGCAGAATTACTTTCTGTTATTTTACGTACAGGAACAAGAGGAATATCTGCTCTTGAGCTTTCACGAGCCATTTTGTATGCTGATTCGAAAACTGATGGAATCCTAAATATTCATCATTGGAACCTGCAACAGTTGACTGGAATTAAAGGAGTTGGAACTGTAAAAGGGATACAAGTCTTATGTATATCTGAGCTTGCAAAACGATTAGCAAAAGCGAGTGCAGCTCAAGGTGTAAGTTTTCAAAATCCAACTACCATTGCGAAATATTACATGGAAGAGATGCGTCATTGCAAACAAGAAGAGTTGAAACTTCTGATGCTAAACTCCAAGGCAAGATTAATCGGAGAGTCGAATGTGTCAAAAGGGACAGTGAATGCATCCTTGATCACACCAAGAGAGTTATTCGTGGAAGCGTTGCAAAAAGGGGCAGTCTCCATTATTTTGTTACACAACCATCCAAGTGGTGATCCCACTCCAAGTAAAGAAGATATTTTAATAACAAAAAGAATAAAACAGGCCGGAAATTTGATTGGAATTGAATTGCTCGATCATATTATAATTGGTAATAACTGTTATATTAGTTTCTGCGAGGAAGAAATATTATAGCGAAATGAAAGGAAACTATATGGCTAGAAACATTTATGGGCTTGATTTAGGTACTGATGAAATCAAGGTGTACGATAAAAGAGAGAATAAAGTATTTAAGTATAAAAACACAATAGCAATACGCGATAAAAAAGAGTATATAGCATATGCAGATAGTGCATTTGAAATGTACGAAAAAGCACCGAGTAATATCGAAGTTGTATTCCCGATGAAAGAAGGTGTTATATCAAGATACAAGGACCTGCAACATTTATTAAACTACATTTTAAAGCAAAGCGGATTTTTTTCTAGGGCATCCGAGTATGTCATTGCAGTACCAACAGATGTTACTGAAGTAGAAAAAAAAGCTTTTTTTGATTTGGGAGTATACTCAGCAGCAAAAGCAAAGAATGTAAGCATAGTTGAAAGAGGTTTGGCAGACGCATTAGGATTTCAGTTAGATATCAAAAATGAAAAAGCAGCCTTTATTGTTAACTTAGGTGGAGAGACAACAGAAATTTCAATTGTTTCGTATGGTGGCATCGTATTGAATAAATTAGTGAAACGTGGTGGGAATCATATGGATCAAAGTATTCAAAATCTTGTGCGTTACCATCATAATTTCTTAATAGGTGCAAATACAGCGCAATTTTTGAGAAGAGAATTGAATGTTTTTTCAAATGAAGGTGAAGAAAGCTTATTAGTACCAGGTAGAGATCTTGCTAGTGGAGTTCCACAGCGTCAAGAAATCAAAAGACAATTGATTCGAACTGCTATGAAAGACATATTAGATGAGTGTATAAAGGCAATGAAGCAGATGTTTGAGCGTACGCCACCTGATATAATGAATATCATAAAGGAAAATGGTGTTTACCTATCGGGTGGAATGGTGAACATGTATGGTTTAGATACTTACATAGCTGAGTCATTAAACTTACCGGTAAAAATTTCTGAACATCCGGAGTTTAATGCAATCAATGGAATTGCTAAAATTATTGAATCAAAAGAATTGTCTAATCTAAAAACATCAATGTTAGAGGGCAGTTATAGGTGGATGAGGTAAAATGAAAAATAGAAAACAAACTTCTTTTAGAAGTAGGTATTGGTTGTTAGGCTTATCAATATTATGCGTAATATTGATGTTGCTTTCTTGGAATACGAGTGAATTAAATGGACCAGTTAAATTTTTGGCCAGCTATACTGTTGTCCCGATGCAAAAAGGAATTAACAGTATAGGTACTTTGATGCGTGATTTTACAGATAATTTTTCAACATTAGAAGAATTACAAAAAGAAAATGAAGATTTACAAGCAAGAGTGGATGCGCTTACCATTGAAAATAGTAGGCTTCAACAAGAAACCTACGAAATCGATCGTCTACAAGAGCTATACAAATTAGATGCGAATACAAGTGAATACGCTAAAGTGGGAGCGAGAGTTATTTCTAAAGAAGCTGGCAATTGGTTTAGCACGTTTACAATTGATAAAGGTAGCAGTGATGGATTAGCAGTAGAAATGAACGTGATTTCTGGTTCTGGTTTAGTAGGGATTATCACAGAGGTAGGACCAAATTGGTCTACAGTACAGACGATTATTAACGATTCAAGCAATGTCAGTGCTATGGTGCTTTCTACAGGAGATAATTGTATTGTACAAGGAGATCTTTCTACCATGAACGATGGTGTGATTCGTTTTGGACAGTTAATCAATAATGAGAAGCCAGTAGAAGTGGGAGAACAATTGGTTACATCGCATATCAGTGACAAGTACGTACAAGGTCTAGCGATAGGAACAGTAACAGAGGTAACCACCGACTCAAATAACTTAACTCGTTCAGGTTATATTACGCCTATTGTTGATTTTACACAGTTACAGGAAGTGTTAGTTATTACAGAGTTAAAAAATGAGGTAGAAGAGAATGAAAATCCATAAAATCAAGAGAATATCAATAATAGCTATTACGATTATTTTATTTTTTGTAGTACAAACAGCAGTGATTCGCTATTTTGAATTAGCGTCAATCTCACCGAATTTATTAGTGATTTTGGTATCTTCTTTTGGCTTTATGAGAGGCCGCAAACAGGGCATGTTTGTAGGACTTGCAGTAGGGATTTTATATGATATTTTTTATAGCGAACTGCTTGGTTTAAGTGGGTTGATTTATATGTTGATTGGATATCTAAATGGATTGTTTCGCAGATTGTTTTTTGATGATGATATTAAATTACCATTACTTCTAATTGGAATTAGCGACTTAATTTATAGCATATATGTTTTTTTTGTCATGTTTTTACTTCGATCAAGATTTGATTTACCCTATTATTTTCAATCGATTATTATCCCTGAATTAGTGTACACATTATTAGCCTCACTTTGTGTATACCCAATTGTGCGAATGATTAACCGTAAATTAGAGTTCGATAAGAAAAGGAGTACCAAAAATTTTGTTTAAAGATATATTAGAAGTAGTAATGCGATTGGTTAAATCGAGAGTATTTGTACTCTCACTAGTCTTTTTTTCTCTTTTTTTAGCTGTAATAATTCGACTATTTCAACTTCAGATCATACAAGGAGAGGAATATTTAGAAGAACATGCACTTTCTATCCAAAAAGAGAGAGAAGTAGAAGGAACAAGAGGGAATATTTACGATAGAAATGGGGTCTTATTAGCAACGAATCAATTATCTTATTCTATTGTAATTGAAGATAATGGAATTTATGAAGATACAGAACAGAAAAATCAAGTGATTAACGATACCATCTTGTCTGTGATTAAAATTTGTGAACAAAGTGGTGATTTGGTGCTTTCAGATTTTGGCATATACGTAGGCCCAGATGACACCTACCAATTTGTAGAGGAAGAAGGTTCTAGGCGATTACGATTTGTTGCAGATATTTTTGGAGAATCGTATACAGATGATTTAACAGATGAACAAAAAAATATTTCAGCAGATGATTTAGTGGATTACTTATGTACAGACGATTTGTTTGGATATGATGTTGATCAAAACGTTCTTTCAAAAACTGATGTTATTAAAATACTCAATGTGCGTTATAAAATGAATCTAAATAGTTATAAAAAATATATTCCAAGTGTCATAGCAGAAAATGTAAGTGATGAAACTCGTGCAACTATTATGGAGAATCTTGACCAATTACAAGGGGTGAGTGTGGAAGAGGATTCGATACGAGTATATAGTGATAGTGAATACTTTGCATCTATCATCGGCTATACCGGAACGATTTCGCAAGAAGAATATGAACAGTTTCAAAGTGAAGGACATGAAACATATACGTTAACGGATACCGTAGGTAAGGCAGGTATTGAACAATATATGGATACCTACTTGCAAGGAACAAAAGGAGAAGAAGTTATTTATGTTAATAATGTTGGACGTGAAATAGAGAATATTAGTACAACAAGTGCTGTAGCTGGTAATGATGTGTATTTAACGATTGATAGCGAACTGCAAAAGGTCACTTATAATTTGTTGGAAGAGAAATTAGCAGGGATATTATTATCGAAACTTCGTAATGTGTTGAATTACTCGACAGATTATATTGAGTCTACAGATGATATCATTACTCCTATTGGTGATGTTTATAATTCATTCATCGGAAATGAAATTCTCAATGCATCGCATTTTTCTGCATATGATGCAAAGCCTACGGAACAGGCAGTATATGCAACGTTTACTCAAAATAAGGATCAGGTAATGGGAGAAATGTTATCCTATATGCAAGATCCAAATGGTGCCACTTTTGGAGCGCTTTCAGAACAGAACCAAGAATATGCTAGATATTTAAGTTCTACCTTACTCGTCCATACAGATGGTGTAATCATGCTAGATAGTGTAAATGAAGAGGATCCGGTTTATCTACAATGGACGAATACTTTAGATACTAATTTGTACACATATTTTAGTCGTGCAATCGAGGGAAATTGGGTTGATACTACAAAATTACAACCTTATCTTTCCGAAGGTAATGAGTATTCTAGTTCCGATGAAATATTTCAAGCATTGATTAGTTACTTAGAAGTTCGCATGAAAAGTGATGCAGAATTTGATAAGCTAGTATATGAACGCTTGATTCGAAGCGGTACAATTACAGGGCAACAAATATCACTGATGATTTATGAACAAGGAATTTTGCCAGAATCAGACACTTATTATCAAAGACTTCAGGCAGGTTCTATCAGTGCATATGATTTTATGACAGAAAAGATACGTACACTGGAAATTACGCCAGGAATGCTTGGCTTAGAACCTTGTAGTGGATCAGCAGTGGTAACCGATCCAAACTCAGGAGAAGTGTTAGCTATGGTTTCTTATCCAGGATATGATAATAATAGGCTAGCAAACAATATGGATTCGGAGTATTATAATAAATTATTGACGGATTGGGCTAGTCCATTTTATAATCGTGCTACACAAGAAAAAACAGCACCAGGATCAACTTACAAAATGGTTACAACAGCAGCAGGTTTAGCAGAAGGTGTGATTTCAACAGATACCTACATTGCTTGCACAGGTGAGTTTGATAAGATTACACCAAGCCCTAAGTGTTGGATTCACCCATACTCACATGGCGGTTTAGAGGTTGAAGGCGCAATCAGACATTCTTGCAATATATACTTTTACGAGACTGGATATCGGTTAGGCACAACGGATGATAAATATTCTAGTAATCAAGGTACGGAAGTATTAAATGAATATGCATCGATGTTTGGGTTATCAGAAAAAAGCGGTGTAGAAATCCCAGAGTCTAATCCAGAAATCTCTGACGAAGATGCAGTAAGAAGTGCTATAGGACAAGGTACCAATAACTTTACAACAAGTCAATTAGCAAAGTATGTCTCAACCATTGCTAATAACGGTACAGTTTATCAGATGTCATTACTTGATAAAGTAGTGGATGTAGAAGGAACAACTATTGTGGATTATGAACCTGTTGTAGAATCAGAGATTACTCAGTTATCATCATCTACTTGGACTGCGATTCGAGATGGGATGGAAAAAATGGTCACTTATAACAGTGTATTTTCAAATTTAAGTTCTGTTGCAACACTAGCTGGAAAAACAGGTACTGCACAACAGAGTACAACATCACCAAACCATGGACTTTTTGTAGGATTTTCACCAATTGATAACCCACAAATTGCATTATCTGTACGTATGGCTAACAGTTACTATTCTACCTATTCATCAGAGTTAGGACGTGATATTACTAGGTATTACATTGATAAAGTACCAGCGGAAGAATTATTGACAGGACAAGCAGCACAAATTAGTACAAATGTAAGTGGAGATTAATATGGAAAGGAATGAGATGACATGAATCACAATGTGATGATTAAAAGCAATAAATACGGTTTGGAAGTGCATCTAAATCCAGATATTCCATTTCAGGAACTGTTAGAAGATGTTGCGCGAAAATTTGGAGAAGCATCTAAATTTTTTGCAAACTCAGCACTGGCAGCTTCCTTTGAGGGAAGGGAGGTTACTAGGCTGCAAGAGCAGCAGCTGATAGACGTCATTTCTGCGACTGCAAATATTCATATTGTTTGCGTGATTGACAACAATAAGACCACAGAACAACTCTATCGAAGTATCGTAGAACAGTGCGAGCAAGACAAAAAAAACCGGGAAGGTCAATTCTATAAAGGTAATTTAAAGAAGCGGCAATTATTAGAAAGTGAAACTAGTATTATTGTGTTAGGGGATGTTGAACCAGGTGCTAAAATTGTAGCAAAAGGAAATGTAATTGTAATGGGAACCTTAAAAGGAAATGTCCATGCAGGAGCAGCTGGAGATAGGAGTGCTTTTGTGTGTGCATTGAGGATGCAACCTAAAATATTAAAAATTGCGGATGTCGTGGCAAAGCGACAATTTGTGCGAATAAAAGATGATATAACTATGGAAGCTAAGATTGCTACTATTGATGGCGATCACATTTATTTAGACCCGATGAATTAGATTTAGGAGGAACTGAGAATGGGAGAAGTTATTGTTATTACATCTGGAAAAGGTGGAGTCGGAAAAACGACTACAACAGCTAACATAGGAGTAGGTTTGGCAAAACAAGGAAAAAAAGTTATTGCAATTGATACAGATTTAGGATTGAGAAATCTCGACGTGGTTATGGG
>CAYJGW010000084.1:0-7166 GCA_964369425.1 uncultured Lachnospiraceae bacterium | reverse complement strand
GCTGAGACAATGGAAGATCCTGAAATTGCTCAAAACTTATATGACTAAGAATTAAATAGTAAGGTTAGAGGTGAGGTGCCGAGAGGCACCTCATTATTATGCTTGCGTTGCAACATTAGTAGTTCAATGAAGAGTGGGGAATGTATTTTATATAAAGGTGAGGATCGACAAAAAACAGTACAAATTTAAAATTGTACTGTTTTTTGTCGTCTTGAAAAGCCATTATAAACAAAAATAATAGGAAAATACTGTAAAATATGACGAAAATGATAAATAATATTGACAAATAACAAAAATAAGTATAATATGTACATAACAAATAAATAAATATGTACTTAAAAAAAGTACATATAAAACAAGGAGGTATTTATGAAAAAGAAGATTTTAGCAACAATTATGACACTTACAATGCTAGGAACAGTGTTAGTTGGATGTGGAGGAACTGAAGAAGTAGCAGAGAGTACTTCGGGCGGAGCTACTGATGAGGCAGTAGAAGGTGTTGAAGAGTCAACATCGGAAGGTGGCCTAGTAGGTGTAGCGATGCCAACTCAATCATCAGAGCGATGGATTCGTGATGGTGAGAATATGAAGGAAAAATTAGAAGATTTGGGATATGAAGTTGATTTACAATATGCAGAAGATGATGTACAAATGCAAGTATCACAACTTGAGAATATGATTGCATCAGGAGTAAACTGTTTAGTGGTAGCATCGATTGACTCACAAGCTTTAGTAAATGTATTAGATCAAGCAGCTGGACAAGATATTCCTGTTATTGCGTATGACAGATTATTGATGGACACAGATGCAGTTTCATACTACGCAAGTTTCGATAATAAAGGCGTAGGAACAGCAATTGCTACATATATCGAAGAATCAAAAGACTTAAAAGCTGCTCAAGAAGCTGGCGAAAGTTATACAATTGAATTCTTTATGGGATCACCAGATGATAATAATGCAGTATTGTTGTACAATGGAATTATGGAAGTTTTACAACCATATCTAGATGATGGAACATTGGTTGCGAAATCAGGAAGAACCTCATTCGACGACACTTGTATCCTAAGATGGTCACAAGAAACAGCACAAGCAAATGCAGAGAACTATTTAACAGGATTCTATGCAGATGAAGACTTAGACATTGCTTGTACAGCATTTGACGGATTTGCATATGGTGTGAAATCAGCGCTTCAAGGAGCTGGATACACAGAAGACAATTGGCCACTAGTTACAGGGCAAGATGCAGAATTGATGGCTAGTAAAAATATTATTGATGGAACTCAAACAATGACAATTTTTAAAGATACTAGAGTACTTGCTGATAAATGTGTAACTATGGTAGAAGCAGTTATGAAAGGCACAGAGCCTGAAATTAATGATACAGAGCAATATGACAATAATGTAATTGTAGTTCCTTCATACTTATGTGAACCAGAACCAGTTGACAAAGAAAATATAGAAGCAGCTCTTGTAGATAGTGAATACTATAGTGCATCAGATTTAGGGTTATAGAAAACGATTAATAATGAAGAGTGGTGGCGAAAGTCGCCACTCTTTTTAAAAAGAGGAGGTAGATGTAATGTCGAATTTTATTCTAGAAATGAACCATATTACCAAGGAATTTTCTGGTGTAAAAGCATTAGATGATGTGAATCTAAAAGTGCAAAAGGGTGAAATTCATGCGTTGTGTGGTGAAAATGGAGCAGGAAAATCGACACTAATGAACGTTTTATCAGGTGTTTATCCATATGGAACGTATTCTGGTGACATTGTATACAAAGGTGAAGTTTCTAGCTTTAAGAAAATTAAAGACAGCGAATCAAAAGGTATTGTAATTATTCATCAGGAGCTGGCATTGAGTCCCTATTTATCGATTGCAGAAAATGTTTTTTTGGGAAATGAGCAGTGTTCTGCAAAAGGAGTTATCAGTTGGGTGAAAACAGCTGCTAAGGCATCAGAAATGTTGAAAAAAGTAGGTTTAGAAAGTGAAGATGTAAATCAACCTGTTAATACATTAGGGGTAGGGAAACAGCAGTTGATAGAAATTGCTAAGGCCTTAGCGAAAAATGTAGAACTATTAATACTAGATGAGCCTACAGCTGCGCTGAATGATGAAGAGTCAGCTAAGTTGCTAGAGATAATGTTAGAACTCAAAAAGCAAGGGATGACGATGATTATAATTTCACATAAACTGAACGAAATTAGTTATGTGGCAGATTCAATTACGGTTATTAGAGATGGAAAAACAATCGAAACATTGAAAAAAGAAAAAGATGATTTTTCAGAGGATAGAATTATCAAAGGAATGGTAGGGCGGGAAATGACAAATCGCTATCCGATTCGAGAGGGAGTAGATATCGGAGAGGTTGTATTTGAGGTGAAAGATTGGAATGTGTATCATCCAGAAGATGCAACTAGACAAGTGCTAAAAGACGTGAATTTGAAAGTGCGAGCAGGAGAAGTTGTTGGTTTGGCAGGATTAATGGGCGCAGGACGTACGGAATTAGCAATGAGCATATTTGGGAAATCATACGGGCAAAAAATATCAGGTTCGGTTTTGATGAATGGTGTAGAAGTGGACTTGAAAAATGTAAGAACAGCGATTGATAGTAAATTGGCGTATGTTTCAGAAGATAGAAAAAATTATGGATTAGTATTAATTGATGATATTAAAAGAAATATGACGATGGCGGCTCTTCGGAATTATTTCTCGGAAAATGGTGTAGTGAATTATAATGAAGAAATACTAAAAGCAGAAGAATACAAGGATAGGATTAATATAAAAGCAAATTCGATCGATCAGGTAGTTGGTTCCTTATCGGGTGGAAACCAACAAAAGGTTGTTCTATCTAAATGGATGCTGACACAACCAGATGTGTTAATTCTAGATGAGCCTACTAGAGGGATTGATGTTGGTGCAAAATATGAAATTTATTGTGTTATCAATGAATTAGCAAAATCGGGAAAAGCAATTATTATCATATCTTCAGAAATGCCAGAGATCATTGGGACGTGCGATCGATTATATGTTATTAATGAAGGTCATATAGCAGGCGAATTGAGCAAGGAAGAGATGACGCAAGAAATGATAATGGGTTGCATCATGACAGATAATAAGAAAGGTGAAAAGTAATATGGAGAGCAAAAAAATTAATATTAATATGAAACAATATGGAATGGTGGTTGCACTAATAGTAGTATATTTGATTTTTGCATTTATGACAGATGGCAAGAATATGACCTCGGCGAATATTAACAACTTAATTATGCAAAATGGGTACATTGTAATTCTTGCTGTAGGTATGCTATTATGTGTATTAACAGGTAATATCGATTTAGGAGTAGGGTCTGTAGTAGCTGTATGTGGTGCAACGATTGGTATTTTAATGATTGATTATGGCGCAAATATGTGGATGGCAATATTGGCAGCGTTGGCAGTAGGATTATTGTGTGGAATGTTTGTAGGTTTTTTTGTCGCGAAGCTTGGAATCCCACCATTCATTGTTACATTGGCAACGATGTTGATGGGGCGTGGACTTACATATACCCTATTGCAATCACAAACAAAAGGGCCATTGCCAAAAGAGTTCGTATTTATTGGAGCTGGATTCCTACCAACTATGAAGGTGAATCTAGGAGGTACACAAGTTGATATCATTTGCTTAGTAGTAGCGGCGATTGTATCAGTTGCGGTTGTGCTTCTGGAAATGAGAGATATCGGAACAAAGAAAAAGTATGGGTTTGCGCAGACTCCGGTTTGGCAATTGGCTGCAAAAAACGCGGTAATACTTGTGATTGTATGGTTTTTCTTTTATAAATTAGCTACTTATAATGGGATTCCATTTGTTTTAGTCATTATGACTGTTCTTGTGGCGATTTATCATTTTATTACAAAGAAAACAGTAGCAGGGCGTCAAATATATGCTTTGGGAGGAAATGCTAAAGCAGCAAAATTATCAGGGATTAATACAGAAAAGGTATATTTTTGGGTATATACAAATATGGGATTATTGTGCGCAATTGCTGGAATTGTATTGTCAGCACGTAATGCGTCGGCTACACCGAAAGCAGGAGATCAATTTGAAATGGATGCGATTGCATCGTGTTACATAGGTGGGGCAGCTACATCTGGTGGTGTAGGAACGATAATTGGAGCAGTAGTAGGTGCATTTATTATGGGTATTTTAAATAATGGAATGTCACTTTATGGTTGGTCTACAGATATACAAAAAATCGTTAAAGGAGCTGTTCTTCTAGGAGCGGTTACAGTAGACTTACTATCTAAACGGAAAAAGTAGGTTAATAAAGAGTAGGAAGTAAGAGGTGTGATTATGTCAAAATACATGAAAATAATAGTTTGGATAAAAAATAATATTTCAGAAGGGACATTTTCGCCGAATACGAAGCTACCGTCAGAATATGAATTGATGGAACAATTTGGTGTTAGTAGACAAACTGTGCGTAAAGCATTAGAGGTGTTAGAAGAAGAAGGAGTAGTAAAAAGCCGTCAAGGAAGTGGAACATTTGTGATGGAAAAACGAATTCATCGTAATAATAATTGTTCAAGAGTTGCGGTGATTACTACATACATTGATAATTATATATTTCCTAAAATTATAAAAGGTATAGAGAAGTCATTGAACAAGAATGGCTATCAGGTTCAAATTTCTTTTACAAATAATAGTGGCTCGAGAGAAGAGGAAATATTGAAAGATTTGTTGCGTCAGGAATTAGGCGGAATTATTGTAGAGACTACCAAGAGTGCTTTGCCAAATCCGAATCTTCATCTGTATCAACAATTACAAGATAGAAATATTCCGATTGTATTTATTCACAGTTGTTATCCAGGGGTAGAGGCACCAATGATTTCACTTGAAGATGAAGAAACGGGGAAGATGGTAACGCGCCATTTGATTGAGTATGGACATGAAGCGATTGGTGGAATCTTTAAGATGGATGATGGTCAAGGACTTAGGAGGTATAGTGGTTACCTAAAGGAGATGCTAACGCATGGATTGAAAGTACGAGGAAATCAAATTGTTTGGATTGATACAGAAGATATAAAAAATATGGAATTGATTGAAGCGAAAATAGTGGAGAGGCTAAAAGACTGTACGGCAGTATTCTGTTACAACGATCAAGTGGCGTGCAAATTGATAGAAATCTTCAAAAAGTATAACGTTTTTGTGCCAGATGATATTTCCATTGTTGGTGTGGATAATACGGAGCTAGCAAAATTAGCAGATATTAATTTAACATCAATTCAGCATCCGAAAGAAGAGTTGGGAGTAAAGGCTGCTGAAACATTGATAGAAATGATGCAAACGGGAATAGAGGGGAGTTCTTATGAGTTTGCGGGGAAATTATATATACGAGGAACAACGAAACACAGGGAAGAATGATAAAAACGTAATGTGTAAAGGAGAGAAAGATGATAATAAATAAAAACTATAAATTCTGGTTTGCAACAGGTTCTCAAGACCTGTATGGAGAAACTTGTTTAAGTAAAGTAGCAGAACATTCGGCCAAGATAGTGGAAGAATTGAATAAATCAGGTGTTTTACCTTACGAAGTGGTATTGAAACCGACATTAATTACCAATGAGTTGATTAGGAAAACATTTAACGAAGCGAATGAAGATAGAGAGTGTGCAGGTGTTATTACATGGATGCATACATTTTCACCAGCAAAATCATGGATACTAGGACTACAAGAGTATAGAAAGCCATTGTGTCATTTGCATACACAGTTCAATCAAGAGATTCCATATGATACGATAGATATGGATTTTATGAATGAAAATCAATCAGCTCATGGAGATAGAGAGTATGGTCACATAGTGAGTCGTATGGGGATTGAGCGGAAAGTTGTGGTAGGTCATTGGGCGAATCAGACAGTGCAAGAGAGTTTAGCAGAGTGGATGCGTACCGCGATTGGAGTGATTGAAAGTAGCCATATTCGAGTGATGCGAATTGCTGACAATATGAGAAATGTTGCAGTAACAGAAGGCGATAAAGTAGAAGCACAGATAAAATTTGGTTGGGAAATCGACGCATATCCAGTAAATGAAATTGCGGAAGTAGTAAGCCAAGTATCGCAAGGTGAGATTAATTTATTAGTGGAAGAGTATTATGATAAATATAATATTTTGCTAGAAGGAAGAGATGAAGCTGAATTTAGAAGACATGTAGCAGTTCAGGCTGGCATAGAGATAGGATTTGAGAAATTCTTAGTGGAAAAAAATTATCAAGCGATTGTTACCCACTTTGGAGATTTGGGGTCTTTGCAGCAATTGCCAGGACTTGCAATACAGAGATTGATGGAAAAAGGGTATGGATTTGGTGGAGAAGGTGATTGGAAAACAGCAGCGATGGTTCGTTTGATGAAGATTATGTCGGCTGGTAAGAAGGGTGAAAAAGGAACTTCTTTTATGGAAGATTATACGTATAATTTTACGCCAGGAAAAGAAGGAATTCTGCAATCTCATATGCTAGAAGTGTGCCCAACAGTTGCAGATGGTCCTATAGGCATCAAGGTAAATCCACTTTCAATGGGAGATAGAGAAGATCCGGCTCGATTGGTATTCACATCTAAGGTTGGAAAAGGAGTGGCAACTTCATTGATTGATTTAGGGAATCGATTCCGATTGATTATCAATGCAGTTAATTGTAAGAAAGTGGAAGCGGAAATGCCAAAGCTACCAGTTGCAACCGCATTTTGGACACCAGAGCCAAATCTGTCAGTAGGAGCTGAAGCGTGGATATTGGCAGGTGGAGCACACCATACAGCATTCTCTTACGACTTAACAGTAGACCAAATGGTAGACTGGGGGGCGGCAATGGGCATAGAAACTGTTGTGATTGATGAAAATACAACCATTAGAAATTTCAAAAATGAGTTGAGGTGGAATTCGGTAGCATTTAGATAGAAACTAAGGGGGCAGAGTATCTGTCCCCTTAGTTTCTAATCGAGGAAATACTGATAATATAAAGTACATAAATAAGTGGAAAGTGAATATTGTTATATTTTTGTCTATGTTTGTACAAGATTATCCTTTGTTTTTATTTTATAATGGAATATATGTATGAAAGTAGGAGGTTGAAATATGAAGTCATATTACTTAGCGGTAGATATCGGTGCATCGAGTGGGCGGCATATTCTAGGGT
>CAYJGW010000083.1:0-7357 GCA_964369425.1 uncultured Lachnospiraceae bacterium | reverse complement strand
GCTGAGACAATGGAAGATCCTGAAATTGCTCAAAACTTATATGACTAAGAATTAATAATGATGATAGAAACGGGGTGCCGGTGGGCACCCCGTTTTTGTATGTTTGGGCATTTTGCACGTAGAAAAAGGAGGAAAGAGCCGATAATAGTGGGAAAACTACGTGCAAATTAGAAGGAACGGGGATATTTGCACGTAGTGATAAAAAGAGTGGGCATCCTTCGGATGGTAGTACATAGGAAAAGGCAAGAAGCAATACAAATAATTAATTGTATTGTTTTTTTGGTCTTTAAAAGATAAAAGTGTACAAAAATATATGCAAAGCACTGTGTATAATGCTGAATATGGAAAATTGTATTGACATATCTGCTTTTCGGTCAAAAGATAGTTCGTTAAAGTTAAATTCCATTTTCCTAGTTCATCAATGAAATCGGTATATGTAGCAGTGTTGATGTATTTGTGTTCAGCTTTCGTTATATTAAATTTCTTAATGAAATCAAAGAGTTCATTTGTTGAATATTGATTCTCTAGAACTTTAAATTGCATAAGCTTCTCTAACAGCACTGTGAGATAGCAAATCAAAAAATGACCTTTAATTGCAGCTTCACCCTGAAGATATACGGGTCTGGCATCTAAATCAGACTTCATGATTTTAAAGGACTCTTCAATTCTCCATAAGTTATTACAAGTAGATTGTACCTTGTCTACCACATGGATTGTTTTTCCTACGATGTGATTTTGTTTTTTGAGTTGATCAATCACATCGCGTAGTACAGGTTTTTTTGATTCGTTTCCAGGATAAAATTTCACTTGAATTAGATGTTTGTATAAAGAAAAAGAACAAGTGGAAAACCTCGAAATATTAGAATCGATTAGCCAGAGTAAAAAAACTCGAGCAGAGATCCTTGCCTTTTTAAACAGGTAAGAGACTATCAAAGAAACTCAACAGCATTTCCCAAACTCACCACTTTTTTGAGCTAGAAAGGCTGTTGAGTAGGCAAAACATGGGAAGTTAGAAAGAAATGAAAAAAAGAGAAAGTTTAATTTTAGAAAAAATAGGTTTCTTGAGAAACTATAGAGCGTAAATAAAGGGGATTTAATGAGGGAAGTCAACATCATAATAAAATAAATAATGTTAATAATGCACAAAAAAAGAAAAAACAATTATGCAATTTAGAAGTTTCGCGCGAAACTTATTGACTGAAATTGGTAACAAGCGATATAATTAAATTATATTAAAAAGAAGTAAAGGAGATTTGAATTATGAAAAAGAAAAAAACGATAGCGATGCTTGCGGCATTATCTATGCTAGTGTTATCTACAGCATGTTCAGGAGAAGAAAAGGTTGAAGAGATTGAATTATTTTCTTCAAAAGGAGAGAATAAGGAGATATTACAAGAATTAGTAGATGAATTTAATGAAACAGATCCAGAAATTAAGGTGACATTAACATCACCAGCAGATGCAAGTACTGTTTTAAAGACAAGACTTACAAAAGATGACCTACCAGAGATTATAGCTATGGGCGGAAGTGCAGAATTTACAGAAGTGCAATCAACAGGGATGTTGCTTGATTTGAGTGAGGAAGAATATGTCAACACAGTGAATGAGGAATATTTACAAATGGTATATGATAGAAATGAAAAAGAGGAAGAAATTGTTTATGGGGTGCCATATGCAACAAATGCATCAGGGGTAATTTATAATGTTGATATCTTTAATGAACATGGAATAGATGTACCTCAAACTTGGGACGAATTTATAGAAGCAGCAGAAACTTTAGAAGCAGCAGGTGTGAATCCTTTTATATTTACTTTTAAAGACCTTTGGACAACGCTAGCACCTTGGAATAGTTTAACAGGAATCATGATTGAAGATACATTCTATGATGAAAGAAAAGCTAATGAAGTGACATTTGAAGGAACGCACGAAGAAGTATTAGAGAAATATGAAACGCTATTAGGATATGCACAGCCAGATTTTATGGGGATGTCGTATGATGATGGAAACAAAGCATTGGCAAATGGAGAAGGGGCGATGCTCATCAATGGTAACTGGGCGATTAATCAGATAAAAGCAGCAAACGAATCAGTAAATTTGGATATGTTTGCACTGCCAGCATCAAATACTACAGAAGAAAATACCATTACATCAGGTGTAGACGTACTATTTGCAGTTTCAGATACGAATGAAGTGGCCAATGAAGTCGCAAAAGACTTTGTGGCATTTATGATGGAGCCTGCACAAGCACAGCGCTATATTGATGATCAGTTTGCGTTTTCAGCAGTGCAAGGAGTTGAACAGACAGATGCATCAGTGGCAAATGCACAGGCGATAATAGAAGAAGGAAGGGTAAGCAATTTTTCAGATCACTATTATCCAAATGGATTTGAACTATCGGCAGCATTAAGTCAATTCGGATTAAATTATACAAATGATGTATCGGATAATGTAGAGCAAATTATGAAAGACCTTGATGTAAAATACGATGCAGTAAATCTAGAGTAAAAGGGGGGATTAAAATGGTGACCAATAAAAAGACCAATCCAATATTTTATATTGTTGTTATTGTAATGGCTGGTCTATTTTTCACATTCCACACAATTCCTTTTTTACAAGGTGTTTTCTATAGTTTTACAGATTGGAAAGGATATGGGGATTGGGAATTTGTAGGACTGAGGAACTATATTCAGGTAATAGGTGATAGTGCGACTCATGATGCTTATGTTTTTACATTTTCTTTTGCAATTATAGCTACGGCGTTGGTTAATATAATAAGTATAGCAATTGCCTATGGATTAAATGCAAAGATAAAGTTTAAAAACACAATAAAAGCACTTTACTTTTTGCCGTATATGCTAGGAAATTTGATAGTTGGTTTTATATTCAACTATATATTTGCTAATATAGTACCGCAAATAGGTGAAAGTCTTGGAATTGAGGCACTAAGTGTTAATATTTTAGGAACAGATAATGCGATTTGGGGAGTGGTTTTTGTAACAGTATGGACAGCGTGTGCATTTAATACACTTATATACTTAGCAGGACTACAATCTATAGATGGAGATGTTTATGAGGCAGCAGGGATTGATGGCGCTGTAGGCTTTAAAAAGTTTTCAAAGATTACATTTCCGCTACTCGCCCCTTCTTTTACTATTAATATGGTGTTATCTGCAAAGGGATTTTTGATGGTATACGATCAGATTATGGCAATGACAGATGGAGGTCCTGGAAATGCTACTACATCGATCTCGGTATTGATTTATAAAAGAGGATTTGGTGGAGGACAATTTGCGTATCAATCAGCAAATGCAGTGATTTTATTTATCATTGTTGCAGCTATATCAATTATTCAGCTTAAATATTTTGAGAAGAGGGAGAGTAAATATTATGATTAACAAGAAATACAACTTGCCTGCGACAATATTATTAGTATTAGGTATAGTAATCTTCATTTTACTTCCCTTGTATATATCAGTAATGATTGCAATAAAAACCCCTGAGGAGTTAAATAATGTATTAGCCTTTCCGACAAGTATTCACTTTGATAATTTTGTTAATGCATTTATCGCAACAGATTATTTGAAAAAGTTTTTGAATACAGCAGTAATTACAGTAGTAAATCTCTTTTTTACACTTACATTACACTCGTTTGTGTCATACGCAATCGTGAGAGGAAGAGAGAAGAATAAATTTTTTTCATATATTTATTACTATTTTGTCAGTGCGATGTTTATTCCATTTAGTGTTATTATGTTACCGCTCGTTGTTCAAGCAGATAGATTTAATTTAGATAACATTGCAGGAATTACATTTTTGTACATTGTTTTCGGATTGCCGATGAATTGCTTTTTATTTACAAATACAATTAAAACAGTACCTATTGCATTGGAAGAGGCAGCAATGATTGATGGCGCAACGCCTCTTAGAATATTTGCGCAAATCGTTTTTCCGATTCTCAAACCGACAACTGCAACAGTAGCAATTTTATCGTTTATGTGGACATGGAATGATTTTCAAATGCCATTGGTATTACTATCAGATGAAAATGAACAGACATTGCAACTTGTACAGTATGTATTTAAAACTCAGTTTTCGGTAGACTACAACTTAGCTTTTGCATCATATATACTAGTATTGATTCCTATCATAATTGTGTATATTTTTGCACAGAAATTTATAAGAGATGGAGTAGTTGCGGGAGCAGTAAAATAAAGGAGATAAGATAATGAGTAATGCATGGTGGAAAGAGAGTATCGTATATCAAATTTACCCACAAAGTTTTTTTGATACAAACGCAGATGGGATAGGAGATATTGGCGGAATTATATACAAGTTGGATTATTTAAAAGAATTAGGAGTTGATGTGATATGGATATCACCGATGCTAGAGTCACCACTTGATGATAACGGATACGATATATCTGATTATAGGAACATAAATAGTATTTATGGAGATATAAATGAATATAAACGATTGTTAGAGGAAGCTCATAAAAGAGGAATTCGGATTTTGATGGATTTGGTTGTTAATCACACATCAGATGAGCATAAGTGGTTTGTTGAGAGTAAAAAAGCTGTAGAAAATCCATATAGAGAGTATTACATATGGAAAGAAGGAAAAGAAGGAAAAGAGCCAAATAACTGGGGTAGTGTATTTGGAGGATCAGCTTGGAAGTTTGACGAACAGACAAAAATGTATTATTTACATTTGTTTTCAAAAAAGCAACCAGATTTAAACTGGGAAAGTGATAAGTTACGTAAAGAAGTGTTTGACATGATGAATTACTGGTGTGAAATGGGTGTTGACGGCTTTCGTATGGATGTCATAAGTCTAATTTCGAAGAATCAGGCATTTGAAGACGGAAGATTAAATGGGGATGGTTTATACGGAAGATTTGAAGAAAGTTGTGTGAACGGTCCTAGAGTGCATGAGTTTTTGCAGGAAATGAACAAAGAAGTTTTATCCAAATATGACTTGATGACTGTTGGTGAAACAGCAGGAGTAACGATAGAAGAGGCGAAAAAGTATGCCAGTTCTGAGAATACAGAGTTAAATATGGTATTTCAATTTGAGCATGTAGGAATTGGAGATGGTAAGCTAGGAAAATTTACTACGAAGCGATATGATTTTAAAGAATTCAAATCAATTATCGAAAAATGGCAAACCCAGTTACAAGGGAAAGCGTGGAATAGTGTATATTTAGGGAATCATGATCAGCCAAGGAGTTTGTCAAGATTTGGAGATGATTGTGTTGAGTATCGTGAGGTTTCAGCAAAGATGTTAGCTACTTTTAATTTATCATTACAAGGGACGCCTTATATTTATCAAGGAGAAGAACTTGGTATGACAAATGCATATTTTGAATCAATTGATGAGTATCGGGATATTGAGACTTTGCAGTTTTACAAGCAGTATACTGAGAATAAATTAATTACAGAGAGTGAAATGCTTGAGTGTTTAAAGCTAAGATCAAGAGATAACTCTAGGACTCCAATTCATTGGGATGATAGCGAAAATGCAGGGTTTACAAAAGGAGTTCCATGGATAAAGGTAATGGATAACTATAAAGAAATCAATGCAAAAGAGCAAATGGAAAGAGAGAATTCAGTACTGAACTACTACAAAAAAATGATAGAAGTTCGGAAGAAAAATAAGGCATTAGTTTATGGGGAATTTTTGCCATATCCTGTAGATGCAGAATATGTATTTGCATATACTCGTACATTAGAGGAGTGTACATACTTGATTGTCTGTAATTTTTCTAAAGAGGAAAGTAAAGTTAAAATCCCTGAAGAGTTTATGAACAACATAGTTATTACAAACTACAATAGAAATGCATATTTAGAAGAGTGTATATTGAAACCGTACGAAGCAGTTATCTTTTCAAAATAATACAAATAAAAAACACCTGATAGAAAGGTGTTTTTTGTTTGTATTATTTGACAGAATCCCTTTGTATTATTTTGACAGGATTGCGTATGCAAAAATTTTGAACTTCTTCTTTATTTATCAATTTTAATAGCCTATTGAAAGCGCAAACTGCCTTTTCTGAAACATCTTGCTTTATGGTTGTAAGTTTTGGTCTAGATAGATTGCAGTACATACTATCATCAAACCCAATTACAGATATTGCGTCAGGAACAACAATTCCATAGTCGGAAAAACAATTGATTGCCTCAATTGCAAGATAGTCAGATGCGAAGAAGAGCGCTTCTGCTTTTAAAAATTTTGAGATGTTGTTAGTATAGAAATCTCTTCGCGTCTCTTCAGTAGTAGGTAATAAAAGAAATTTTTCAAAGGTATCTGCAGCATCGATTCTTTGTGCTTTCTTGAAGCCGAGCCATCGCTGGTAATCACCATTTACATCATGTTCAGAAAGGTAAAGTGCTTTGTTATACCCTAAACTAAGGAGGTAATCACCGGCTTGATAACCTCCATCAAAATCATCAATTCCTACATTGTGAAAATTATATGTATGCTTTGGATAAGCATCGATTAAAACCATATTTTTATTGATTTTCTCAGCTAATGCATTGTAGTAAATGCCTTCGTATCCTATAAAAACAAAACCGTCCACATAGCAACGATTCATGATATTAGTGAGTTCAGAAATAGATTTTGTTCGGATAATCATAACATAATACCCTTGAGCCTTAGCTGCTTGTTCAAAGGCAGCTAAAAATTCGGTAATAAACGGATCCTTAAGAATATTAATTCCATAATTCTCATCCGACCAAATTACTAATCCTATAAGAAAGGATTGATTCTTGGTAAGCATTAAAGAACCCATATTAGGCACATAGCCGGTTTCTTTAATGAGCTTAGTAATTTTTGCGATGGTTTCAGGAGAAACACGAGCAGTTTTCCCGTATAAAACATTAGATACAGTTGTGCGGCTTACTCCTGCCAAATCTGCAATATCTTGAAGGCGTATCAATGAAATCCCCCCCTAACATAAAATAATAATAATAATAGTATAACATATAATTATCAATGAAAAAAGTAAGGAGTAAAGCGGCGATTAATTTGTTGTGCATTTATCAGAAAAATATTATAATGTAACCTATCTTTGGTATCAGGTATTAAAAAAATGGTGATAGTTTTATATTAATATGAGGATGTTGCATATCGGTATATGTAGCAGTGTTGATGTGTTTGTGTTCAGCTTTCGTTTAATAGCTGATCACATGAGTAATTGAAAGACTCGAAGAGTTCAGGTAATACCTCATGAAAAGTCTTATATTTACTACATGGGTGAACGCTGCGAGCATAAATAAAGTCTTTAGACAATAAAAAAAGCCTTATTTTAGGGCGTTTTTGTATATAGAAAAAGAAGGAACGGGGATGTTTGCACGT
>CAYJGW010000082.1:0-7697 GCA_964369425.1 uncultured Lachnospiraceae bacterium | reverse complement strand
CCAGTGGTGTTTGTCAGTGTACTAGCACGTGAGGGGTCCACACCAGGGGAGGAAAATGGTCATATGATTATCTATCCCGATGGGAGTAGTATAGGTACCATCGGTGGTGGAGCCGTAGAATTTGAAGTACAGTGCCAAGCGTCTAAACTATTTACTACCAAGCAATCAGAAAGAAAGACCTACCACTTGACACCGAATGAGATACAGGATTTGGGAATGGTATGTGGTGGAAGTCTTGTAGTATACCTTCAATATTTAGATGATGAAAATGAACAAAGTAGGAAGGTGTTTCAGTACTTAGCAAGTGAGAGTGAAAGCGGTCGAGATATTTGGCTCATCCGAAATATAGATGATTGTGGAGTTATGGACATTGGCGTGTGGGATAAAGAAGACCTTCTTTATTCCAAGCAAATGCAAAGAGAAGAAATTGAGTCCCTTCTTTGTGAGGGTGTTACAGTGATACAAGATGAAAAACAGTACATTATTGAACGTGTATCAAAAGCAGGAGTTGTGTACATCTTTGGGGGAGGGCATGTAGCTCAAGCATTGGTTCCAGTACTTACACCAATTGGATTTCCCTGTGTGATATATGAAGACAGGGAGGAGTTTGCAGATCCTAAATTGTTTTCAAGTGTGAAAGACACTGTGTTAGGATCCTTTCAGGAGATTCATTCTCAAATAAGAGTAACAAAAGATGATTATGTTGTGGTTATGACAAGGGGGCATCAAGCAGACTTTGAAGTATTGTTACAGATGCTTGCGACTGAGGCAAAGTATATCGGTTGTATAGGAAGTAGAACAAAGGTTAAAACAACATTTGAACGATTAAAAAACGAGGGATTTTCAATGGAGGAGATTCGACGAATCTATAGTCCCATAGGGCTAGAAATTGGTGGTCAGACTCCACAAGAGATATCAATCAGTATAGCAGCACAGCTGATTGCACATCGATCAGGAAAATTAAAAAAGTAAATATAGATTGTTCCGAGCACACTTTTCCTAAGGGAGACTATGGAGAGTTGCCGATGGGGTATTTGGGAAACGAAATAGCCTTCCGATTTGAAAAGGAATGAAAACATCGTAAATTCTTATAAAGAGTGTTACGTTTTTTCGACATACGAGACATCTCGCCTTTTCAGGAGGGGTGTCTTTCGTTGTCTTATAAAGAAAGGAAAGCGTATGAAACAGATAAAAACAACAGAAGCAGTAGGACATATCCTCTGTCATGACTTGACAAGAATAGTAAAAGATGAAATGAAAGGCGTGGCTTTTAAAAAAGGTCATATCATAAAAGAAGAAGACGTTGATACATTGCTCAAAATGGGGAAAGAGAATCTATATGTATGGGAGAATACCCCTCATATGGTGCATGAAAATGATGCGGCAGTTGTACTAGCCAATATCTGCATGGGAGTAGGAACGGTAGGCTCGGAAGTTAAAGAAGGAAAAATTGATGTGTTTGCGGATATGGACGGTTTACTTACAATCAATACAGAAAAATTGCTAGAAATCAATATGCAAGACGAGTTGATGATTGCAACGAGGCACAATTTTTACCCAGTGAAAAAAGGAGATTTGCTTGCAGGAACAAGAGTAATTCCGCTAATTGTTCATGAAGATAAGTTAGAGAAAGCAAAGTTCATAGCAGGAGAAGAGCAATTGATTCATATCCTTCCGTATCAATCTTACAAAGTGGGGATTGTAACCACAGGTAGCGAAGTATATCATGGAAGAATCAAAGATACTTTCACACCAGTCATTATTGAGAAAGTGTCAGCGTATGGATTGGAAATCATCGGTCATGAAATCGTAAGTGATGCAAAAGAAATGATTATAGAGGCTATTCATAACTTGAAAAAATTGGGCGCAACCATGATTATTTGTACAGGTGGAATGAGTGTAGATCCAGATGATTTGACACCATCGGCTATCAAAGAGAGTGGAGCAGACATCATAAGTTATGGCGCCCCAGTATTACCAGGAGCTATGTTTTTGCTTGGTTATTACGAAGATGGCACACCGGTAATGGGGTTACCAGGATGTGTGATGTATGCAAAAAGTACTGTCTTTGATCTTGTGCTACCCCGTATAGTAGCGGGACTAAAGTTAAATAAAAAAGATTTAGCCAAATTAGGGCATGGAGGACTTTGCTTAAAGTGCCAAACTTGTACCTATCCGCATTGTGAGTTTGGTAAGGGAGTATAAAGATGAGTATTACAGTGGAAGCAGCAATAGAACAGATACAAAAGCAAGTAATTGGTACAAAAGAGAAAGAATGGGTTTTGATGGATGAAATAGAAGGAAGAATTCTAGTTGAGGATTTATTTGCAACTATGAATCAACCACCTTTTAATCGTTCGCCTCTAGATGGATATGCACTTGGCAGTAAGGATATTGTAGGAGCATCTAGGGAAAATCCAATTTCACTAAAAGTAATGGATACCATATATGCAGGGGGCTACTCAAGTGCAAAGTGGGAAGCAGGAGTGGCAGTTCGCATTATGACAGGAGCACCTATACCTGAGGGATTTGACTGTATTATTCGACAAGAAGATACAGATTATGGAACAGATATAGTAGAGGTTTATAAAGAACATAAAGCCTTTGAGAATTATTGCTATGAAGGAGAAGATGTCAAAAAAGGAGCATTGCTTTTAAAAAAGAATACAAAGCTGAATTATGTACACAGTGGTATTCTGGCATCCCAAGGAATCCAAGAAGTAAAGGTGTATAAAAAGCCAAAAGTTCTACTGATTACAACGGGTAGTGAGTTGGTTGATATTAAAGAAGAACTCAAGGGTGGAAAGATATATAACACTAATTTGTATACGCTGAAGGGCCGATTGAAAAACTTGGGGTTTGAAGTAGAAGCACTGATGTGGCAAGATGAAGAGATTGGATTAGCAGAATATATTCGGAGTCAACACGAAAGGGTTCAATGTGTCATTACGACAGGAGGCGTTTCTGTAGGAGCAAAAGACATCATTCATGATGTGCAACGGGAGTTAGGAACAAAGCCGATTTTTCATGGAGTGGAATTAAAACCAGGAACACCACTGATGCTTTGGCGTTATAAAGAAACACCAATTTTGAGTTTATCAGGAAATCCATTTGCAGCATTTGCCACTTTTGAGTTATTGGCAAGACCAATGCTGTCAACGATTAGCCATGATGAGACAATTATGCCACGTTGGTCAACAGGAGAAATGAGAGATGCATTAAAAAAACATAGCAAAAAGAGACGGTTTATTAGAGCTTTTTATCAAGAGGGAATGGTTTACCTGAATGCAGACAATCATTCGTCAGGATCATTTGTAGATACCGCCTATTGCAATTGTCTTGTTGATATTGAGGCTGGAAATACAGGAATTGAAAAAGACGCTCAAGTGAGCATAGTATTGTTTGAATAGAAGGAGAGAGATGATGAGTCAAGAATTTACACATTTTGATGAAAATGGAGCAGCAGTAATGGTAGATGTATCTGAAAAAGAGGTTACCACTAGAATTGCCATTGCAAGAGGAAGTATTCAAGTGAATCAAGTAGTGATAGAGAGCATAAAAAATAAGACAGCCAAAAAAGGTGATGTACTTGGTGTAGCCAGAGTTGCAGGAATTATGGGTGTAAAACAGACTTCTTCTGTCATTCCGATGTGTCATCCATTGTTGATCAGTAAGTGTAGTGTAGACTTTGAGATAGATGAAGAATTAGGAGAAATTCATGCCACATGCATGGTCAAAATCGAAGGAAAAACAGGTGTGGAGATGGAAGCCCTCAATGGTGTTACTACAGCACTTTTGACCATCTATGATATGTGCAAAGCGGTAGATAAAAACATGGTGATCAAACAGATTTACCTAGAAGAAAAGCAAGGTGGACGAAGTGGATACTATAAGAGAGAGAAGGAATAAGCCCTATGTAGTTGCTATAAGTGGGGTAAAGAATTCAGGGAAGACAACATTTATACAAGGATTGATTCCTATGTTGAAAGAATCGGGATATAAAGTAGGAACAATTAAACACGATGGTCATGAGTTTGAGTGTGATGTAGAAGGAACAGATAGCTATAAACATAGAGCAAGTGGGGCAGATGGTATCGCTATTTTCTCTAGTACAAAGTATATGATGATTGAGCAGAAAGAAAATATGACAGAAGAAATACTATTGGAACAATTTAAAGGGTACGATGTTGTATTACTGGAAGGATTCAAATATTCAAATCATCCCAAAATAGAATTGATACGAAAAGGAAATAGCAAGGAAAGCGTGTGTGACAAAGATACAATCTTAGCAGTTGCAACGAACATAGAAGATTATGAGTGGAACGGTATTCAGTTTCATATCGATGATATAGAGTCGGCAGCGAAGATTGTGAAAGAACAGATGGGAGGGGATAAACGTGCAAGATAAATTCAAGAGAACAATAGATTATGCAAGAATTTCTGTCATAGATAAGTGTAACTTTCGCTGCTCCTACTGTATGCCAGATGGAATGCCACAGACGGAAGATAAAAGTATGAGCTATGAAGAAATCATAGCACTGGCAAATGCCCTTGCAAGTGTAGGTGTAAAAAAGATAAAAGTGACAGGTGGAGAACCTCTCTTACGAAAAGATATTATAAAGATTATTGGAGAAATAAAAAAAATAGAAGGAATCGAGCAAGTTACACTTACTACAAACGGATACTTCTTAGAGCAAAACCTAGAGGCACTACGCAGGGTTGGTATCGATGGTATTAATATCAGTATGGATGCTGTAGATAGAGAGTTGTTCCATGAAATCACAGGTGTTGACAAAGCCGATGAGATTATTCGAGGGATTAAAAAAACACAAAAATTGGGAATGAAGAACATAAAACTCAACTGTGTGTTGA
Source organism: uncultured Lachnospiraceae bacterium (assembly GCA_964369425.1). GTDB lineage: Bacteria > Bacillota > Clostridia > Lachnospirales > Lachnospiraceae > CAUPWF01. Next base: position 2,825 of record CAYJGW010000082.1, on the reverse strand, counting down.
TTAAAAATTGTAATGAAAGTCAGTTTTTAAAGTTAGTGGATTTTGCTATGGAATATGATATCTGTGTCAAGTTTATTGAAATGATGCCGATTGGTGAGGGGAAAAAGTTTGAAGGGTATAGTTTGGCAGAACTTGAGGAGTGTATAGAATCTCGTTATGGGAAGTTGGTACCATTAGAGGAACGCTATGGGAATGGACCAGCTCTTTACTGTGGGTTAAAGAATGGAAAAGGAAAAATAGGATTTATCGGTGCAGTGACCCACAAGTTTTGTGACAGATGTAATCGTATTCGTATTACATCAGAAGGTTTTTTGAAGACTTGTCTGCAATATAGTGGTGGTGTAGACTTGAGACCACATTTATTCGGAGAAGATTTAGTAGAGATTATAAAGAAAAGTGTGTTGACAAAACAAGAGAGTCATCAGTTTGAAGAAGTATATATCTGTGACGGAGAGCAAAAGTCAATGGCGCAAATCGGTGGATAAAAGGAGAGAACATAAAGATGGGAAAAGTAATGGCAGTGTGTACAAGTGAGAAAAAAGGCACACAAAAAAAGAATGTAAAAGAAGCAAATTTTATTGTGGATCATGGAATCGAAAACGATGCGCATGCAGGAAATTGGCATAGACAGGTGAGCTTGTTATCAGCAGATAAAATTGCAGCATTTAATGCAAAAGGAGCAGATGTGTTTGATGGTGCATTTGGAGAAAACCTAGTGGTATCAGGAATTGATTTCAAAGAGCTTCCAATCGGTACAAAATTTACATGTGGAGAAGTGTTAATGGAGTTGACTCAGATCGGGAAAGAGTGTCATACGAGATGCCAGATCTACCATAAGATGGGAGAGTGCATCATGCCTACGGAAGGGGTGTTTGCAAAAGTACTACATGGTGGGAAAATAGCAGTTGGAAATGAATTAGAAGTAGTAGAAGCGTAAGAGGAAAAGAGGTTAGTTAGAATGATGAGAGTGGCAATTATGACTCTGAGTGATAAAGGGTACTTAGGACAAAGAGAGGATGTATCTGGGCAGGTAATTGAAGAGATGGTACAAGAGAAAGGGTACGAGGTGGTGGAGCGTATCTTATTACCAGATGACCGAACAATGATAGCTATGAAGATGACAGAATTATGTGAGCATAAAATCTGTGACTTGATACTTACAACAGGAGGTACAGGATTTTCCATGAGAGACATTACGCCAGAAGCAACCCGTGATGTAATTGAAAGGGAAGCGCCAGGAATTTGCGAAGGGATGAGATACTATAGTTTGCAGATTACAAAGAGGGCGATGTTATCGCGAGGTGTAGCAGGCATTAGGCGCGAAACATTGATTATCAATCTACCAGGTAGCCCAAAGGCAGTAAAGGAAAGTTTGGAATTTATCATTGATGAACTTTCGCATGGATTAGAAATTTTGAAAGGTAGTGCAACAGAATGCGCAAGAAAATAGTCATTTTGATGATGGGTGTTTTATTGCTCATAGGATGTGGGAAGGAAGAGAAAGAGACGGTTTTAATTGGAGCAGCATCAAGCCTCACCAATCCATTAGATGAAATTGGAGCTTTATATAGGGAAGAACATCCTGATGTAGAAATTGTATTTACCTATGGTGGTAGTGGGACCATAGCAAAGCAAATAGAGGAAGGGGCAGAGATCGACCTGTTTCTTCCAGCTGATGTTTTTTATTTAGAGCAGCTAGAATCCATAGGAGCGATTGAAAAGGACAGTGACATCCTTTTGGCCAATGAACTTGTGTTAGTAGCAAACAAGAATAGTTCTATAGAGGGGATTACCTTTCAGGATTTATCTTCTGGTAGTGAATGGAAGATTGCTATTGGTGATCCGGCAACTGTTCCAGTTGGCAAGTATGCACTAGAAGCACTCGGTCCTGAATTTGATTTAGAAGAGAGTCAAGTAAATCTAGGATCAGATGTAAGACAGGTACTAACTTGGGTAGAACAAGAAGCAGTGGATTTGGGAATTATATATATCAGCGATGCTTTATCCTCGGATAAAGTGAACATCTTAGATTATGCGGATGAGACATCCCATTCACCTATTGAATATCCATTAGCGTTAGTATCAGAAAGCGAAGAAACTACGGAATTTGCAGATTATTTATACAGTAAAGAGGCGATATCCGTATTTGAAGAATACGGATTTAAGAGGAGTGAGTAGATATGTGGACAGCATTTTTGTTATCCTTTCAAATAGCAATTTTTTCTACTAGTTTGACCATCGTATTTGGAATATTGTTAGCGTACTTTGTACTAAAAAATAATAAGACAAATGGAATTGTAGATGGAATTGTAACATTACCAATGGTGTTACCACCAACGGTAATTGGATTTTTCTTATTAGAACTATTAGGAAAGAACGGACCAGTAGGGCGATTTTTATTACACTTTGATATCTCGCTTGTATTTACCATGGCAGCAGCGGTCATGGCCTCTTTTATTGTCTCACTACCGATTATGTATCGAACAACACTATCAGCATTCACACAAGTAGATAAAGAAGTAATACTTTCGGCGAGAACATTGGGGTTAACAGAGAAGAAGATTCTTTTTAGACTTTTATTACCATTAGCAAAAAAAGGGATTATATCAGGGATAATTCTTTCTTTTGCGAGAGCATTAGGAGAATTTGGGGCAACTATCATGGTGGCAGGAAATATTCCAGGAAAGACACAGACGATATCTATTCGTATCTATTCGTTGATACAAGCTGGAAATTATGATGAAGCATATTTTTTGGTTGGTCTTATGGTGGCAGTATCTGTTCTGTTTATGGTGCTAGTAAATCTTGTGACGAAAGATAAAAAA
>CAYJGW010000081.1:1816-7738 GCA_964369425.1 uncultured Lachnospiraceae bacterium | reverse complement strand
GAATTATATGGTCCATTTTATTGTTCAGAGGCAATCGTTAGTGTTATCCGTACACATTTTCAATTAGATGTCCCAGAAGAAGTAATTAGTATGGCATCAGGGTTTCCGGTAGGAATTGGAGGGTCTATGTGCGTCTGTGGAGCAGTATCTGGTGGGATTATGGCACTAGGTCTACTCTTTGGACGTACTCAGCCAGGAGATCCTTCTATCAACAAGATGATGGCTCTTGCATCAGAGCTTCATGATTGGTTTAAAGTGGAAAGTGGGAAGAATGCACTCTGTTGTAGAATCATTACAAAAGGAATGGAACTTGGAACAGATGAGCATATTGCTCAATGTACATTTTTGACCGGATTAGTTGCTGGGAAAGTAGCGGAGATGATTATAAGAGAATTAAGAGCATAACAAAAAAGACGGCATATGATTTCGCATAAGCCGTCTTTTTGTAAAAGTTTAAAAAGCACAAAGAGAATCCTCTTCATCTGGTTCCTCAAATAAGTATTCATCACCAAGCTCTACGAAGTCGGCATATAAAGAGAACATATGATTAACAAAATTGTCAATCGAGAATTTTTCAGCGATTTTTTCAGCGTTTTCAATCATAGTATCTATATCATCACGTTGAATGAATTCGTGTAAGTGTGATAAGAATTCATCCGGATTGGTGAAAGAGTATCCATTGACACTTGGTTCAAGGACACCATCTAAACACTCATCTTCACGACATAAAATAGGAGTGCCACTAGCGAGTGCTTCGATATATGTAAGACCTTGTGTCTCGCTAGTAGATGCTGACACGAATAGATCCCCAATTTGGTAGTACTTTGGAATCTCAGCAGGTGCAACCATTCCAGTGAATATAATTCGATCAGCCATGTCTGAGTTTTCAACCATAGATTGAAGATCCTTACGTTCCGGACCATCACCGACGATTAAAAGCGTGATTTTTTCATCTTTCAGGGCATTCATATTGTCAATTAATTCATGAATATTTTTTTCTTTACCCACTCGACTTACAGATAGCAATATAAGATGGTCACTTGGGATACCAAGGCTCTTTTTCATACGATTAATCTCATCTTGTGGAGCTTTTTTCTGAAACTTGCTTAGAGATATTCCACTAGGAATTACGTGAATTGGACAAGTTACGTCATAGCTTCGCAGCATATCTTCTATTTTTTGAGTTGGAGCAACCATACATGTCACATGCTCGCCGTATAGGTGGGTCAAAGAAGTGACTACTTTTTTACCAATACGTTTGCTTGGGCTGATATAGTGTGTATAATCTTCATAGGCAGTATGGTAGGTATGAACAAGTGGCACAGAAAGTTTTCTGGCAATCTTTTTGGCTACAAAAAAGATACTAAACTCTGTTTGGGTATGAACAATATCAGGTGCCCAGTCTAGTATTTCTCTCACTTCATGCCCCAAATCCATTAATTTAAGTCGAGAGTCTGGATAAAACTTCCCTGTATTTAGGGATCGAAGGTAGTATACACCATTTCCTATATGTGTTTTACGTGTATCAGATAGTGTTAAAATACGAACCTCATGACCCATTGCCTCTAATCCTGTTCTTAGATTTATAATAGAGGTTACTACGCCATTGACAGTTGGTTTGTAACAATCGCTTGCAATTAATATTTTCATGAAAACAATCTCCCATCATCCTAATTCAATCACTGGTTCAGGTGTCAAAACTATACACTTCGCTTACTTGTTAATTTCCTACGTAATCGAAATACATAGTTTTGACACCTAAACCATAACTAATTTTTACTAAGTCTCATTATACTATAGATAATTCAGGTAATTCAAGAGAAAATTTAGTTTTGGAATTTGACACAACTCACATCCCATGCTATACTACATATATAAAAAGTGCTACCGATAGATGGTTAGCCCTCAAAATTTTTAGATTAAATAATCGTCCAAGTTTGTTAGGCAGGGGCGATTATTTTTTCGTGTTTTTTCCAAATGTATAACCAAGTCCGAAACACGTTAAGCCGAAACTTAACACTGCTATTAGAGCTTCTATCGTCAACATTAGCATCACCCTCTTTCGTATCCATATCATCAATGATGATATGTACCAGAGGGACACATGCCCTCTAGTAGTTAGAGGACCAACCGCCTACCACTTTAGAAAAGAAAATTGTTTGCATTTTTTTAGAATTCATTGTAGACTATAGCGTAGAGATTTTTCAATGAAGGAAGTGATAGAGTGAACTCTAATTACAGAAAAATATTAGTGATAGATGGCATGGGTGGAGGAATCGGAAAATCGATAGTGGAAAAGCTAGCGATAGAGGTGAAAGAAACACATATCATAGCAGCAGGAACGAATCCTGTGGCGATGAGTCGAATGTTGGATGCTGGAGCGAATGAAGGCATTACAGGAGAGCAAGCTATCATAAATCAGATAGACAAGGTAGATTTCATTATTGGAGCAATGGGAATTTTGATTCCTGATGGTTTATCAGGTGAAATCACACAAGAGATGGTTTTAGCTACTTGTGGGAGCAAGGCTATAAAGATATTGATACCAATGGATAGATGTGGAATACGAATTGCCACAGAACAGATGCCAATCGCTCATTATATTAGTCATGCTGTACAACAAGTAAAAGCAACAATAGAAACAATAGAATAGTATTAGAAGACATGAACTACGAAGGTTTAAGTGTTGAGAAATATCCAACATTTGACCTTCTTTTTTGTTTTTTAGGGAGGAATATGAAGAAAGTTTTTTTAGTGATTTGCCTATGTCTGCTGTTTACAGTTGGTTGCGATGCAGAGAAGGATAATGGGAAAAAAGATAAGAATCAGATAATAATTGCACTTGGCAGTGAGCCAGAAGAAGGGTTTGACCCTTGTCTTGGATGGGGAAGAGACGGCAATCCATTGATACAGAGTACATTGATCAGTTTTGACTCCGAGATGAATATTGTAAATGATTTAGCTACAGGATATACAATTAGTGATGATTCGCTGACGTGGACCTTTACACTACGAGAAGATGCTAAATTTTCAAATGGAGAAATGGTGACAGCAAAGGATGTAGCATTTACATTTGAAACAGCAAAGAATAGTGGCTCTGCAGTGGACTTGACAGTTTTAAAAGAGGTACAAGTAGTGGATGAATCTACAGTGTGCTTTGTATTAGAGCAACCTCAGATTACATTTTTAAACGTGGTGTCGCAGACAGGCATTGTGCCAGAAGCATATTACAATGATAATTATGGAAGAGAGCCGATAGGAAGTGGCCCATTTACTTTGTTACAATGGAACTTAGGAGAACAGGTGATTTTAGGAGTGAATCCCTATTACTATGGAATACAGCCAAGCTTTGAACGAGTGACGATTTTGTTTACCAGTGATGAGACAGCATATGGAGCAGCTATTCGAGGGGATGTAGATGTGGCGATCACAAATATGAATTTTGCACAAAATGAAATAGAGGGAATGGAGCTTCTATCTTTTGATACGATAGATAATCGAGGTCTTACATTGCCGACGATTGAGAATAGTGGAGAAGTAAATGAATTTCAGTATCCAATAGGCAATAATGTCACTTCAGATGTTGCGATTCGAAAGGCCCTATCCTACGGAATCAATCGAGAAAAGCTTGTAATTGATTGCTTAAATGGGTTTGGAACTCCTGCCTATAGTGAATGCGATGGAATGCCTTGGAGCAGCGAAGAGGCTTACGTGGAATATAATAAACAATTGGCAAAAGAAATTTTAGAAGAGGCCGGCTGGATATTAGAGGAAGATGGATTTCGATATAAAGGTGGAATCAAAGCAGAATTCAATCTTTTGTACAATGCCAGTGATACCGCAAGACAAGCCCTTAGCGTTGGCGTTGCAGAGCAAGCAAAAGAACTGGGAATCCATATAATGGTAGAAGGCACGAGCTGGGATGAAATCGAAAAGCAGATGAATAGTAGTGCAGTGATGATGGGGTTTGGATCACAAAACCCTATTGAAACCTATTATTTATATCATAGCTCTAATAAGGGTAATGATTTTTACAACCCAGAGTACTATGAAAATGAGATAACTGACCAATACATAGAAGAGGCTCTTGAAAAGAGTGAGTACAGTGAGTTTTTAGAGAGTTATAAAAAAGTTCAATGGGATGGACAGACAGGAGTGTCCGCGCAAGGAGAAATACCCTTCGTATGGCTGATAAATATAGATCACTTGTATTATGTAGATGAAAATCTTGAGATGGGAGATCAAAAAATACATCCTCATGGACATTCCTGGCCAATCTTATCAAATCTAAATGAATGGACGTGGAAAGAATAATGTTAAAATATACGATGAAAACAGTGGTACGATTGATTCTGTTACTAATAGGAGTCAGTGTAGTTGTGTTCCTATTGATGGAGTTATCACCGATTGATCCAATCGATGCATACATTCAGTCCTCCGATGCAGTATCAGAAGCGCAAAGGGAAGAAATCGCTCATTATTTTCAGCTAGATCAAAACCCCGTAGAGCGGTTTGTTTCATGGTTTTTGGATGTACTCAAACTAGACTTAGGAATATCGCGTATATATCGTGAACCTGTGGTAGATGTTATAGGAGAGCGTTTTGTGAATTCCCTTGTGTTAATGCTAACATCATGGAGTTTAGCAGGTCTAATCGGTCTTGGACTTGGTGTATTAATGGGGGCAAATCAAGGGAAATGGATAGACAGAATTTTAAAATCAATCTGCTTAACATTGTCAGCAGTGCCCACTTTTTTACTAGGACTTATCATTGCCTTTATCTTTGCAGTGACCTTAAAGTGGTTCCCGATAGGGTTTAGTGTACCCATAGGAATGTTAGAGGAAGAAATTACAATGGGGGATCGAATCTATCATTTGATTTTACCAGCAGTAACCCTTAGCCTTTCTTCTTTTTCAAATGTAGCCTTACATGTAAGAACAAAATTGATAGAAGTACTAAAAAATGATTACATATCACTTGCAAAAACAAGAGGGTATTCGAAGAAAAAAATCGTGTGGAAACATGGTCTTCGAAATATTTTAATCCCAGCAATTACCATTCAATTTACGTCGTTAAGCGAGGTGTTTGGTGGAAGCATTCTAGCAGAAACAGTATTTTCCTATCCAGGACTTGGAAGCACTGTTGTAAATGCAGGACTTCGAGGTGATGTACCTTTATTATTAGGGATTACTCTCTTTAGTGCAGTCTTTGTATTTGTTGGAAATTTAACTGCAAATATTTTGTATGGAGTGATAGACCCTAAAATCAGAAGAGGTGGAAAAGTATGAGGAAGATAGCGGCAAAGAAAGTAATCATTCTATCATCTACACTTTTGTTACTGATTATGATAGGAGTAGTATTAAATGAAAACCAGATTGCATCGAATCTGATAGCGAAAAATCAACCGCCCTCGTGGAATCATTTATTTGGCACAGATCATCTGGGAAGGGATGTGTTTTTGCGAACCATAAAAGGAATGTCAAACAGCTTAATTATAGGTCTCGCAACATCTATTTTAAGTGGAATCATAGCATTAATCATAGGGATATTGGCAGGAACAATGCCAAAAGCAGTGGATAACACCATTGGTTTTTTTATAGATTTGGTACTGAGCATACCCCATCTCTTATTGTTGATACTAATCTCTTTTTGTGTGGGAAGAGGAATGGAAGGCGTAATAATAGGACTTATTTTTTCCCATTGGACAGGACTAGCAAGGATAATTCGTGGAGAAGTGCTATCTTTACAAGAAGAACCTTACATAAAGATTTCAACGAAATTAGGTAAATCTAAGTGGTTTATTATAAAAGAACATATGGTACCTCATTTAATCCCCCAACTTGTTATAGGAATTGTGATTCTATTTCCACATGCCATATTGCATGAGGCTTCGATTACATTTCTCGGATTTGGAATGCCACC
>CAYJGW010000081.1:0-1716 GCA_964369425.1 uncultured Lachnospiraceae bacterium | reverse complement strand
TTTCAAAAGAAACAATTTGATATAATAAAGAAACTAAATTTGAACTTGAAAAAAGGAGAACTCTTATCTATAGTAGGAGCAAGTGGAAGTGGGAAAAGTGTTTTTGCAGCAGCATTATTTGATATTTTACCAAACAATGCAATAACCAAAGGAGAGCTGTATTACAGAGGACGAAAGGAACATGACTTAATTGGAAAAGGGATATACATTCCACAATCCTCTTCTTTTTTGGATCCATTGATGAAGGTAGAGAAGCAGATTTATTTATCGGATAATCCGCTATCACGAAAAACAAAAAATCTATATCCATTTCAATGTTCAGGGGGAATGATACGAAATGCTTTTTTTGATCTGATAAACGAAAATGAGGAAGCAGATATTATTATTGCAGATGAACCTACACCAGGAATGGATGTAGAAACAGCAATAGAAACTCTTGCAATATTAAGAAAAGTGGCAGATGGAGGAAAATCTGTTATACTGATTACACATGACATAGACCTTGCAATCAATGTATCAGACCGCATAGCGGTATTTCAAGAGGGCGAGATTGTGGATATTGTGAAGGCAAAAGATTTTGAAAAGGGCGAGCTAATGCACCCATATACCAAAGCTTTATATGACGCTTTGCCACAAAACGAGTTCATGGAGGTAGAGTGACATGCAGCTAAAGGGACAGCAGTTAACTTTTTCCTATGAAGATAGAAAAGAAGTTTTTCGAAATATTGATATAGAAATAGGAAGTGAAGAGCGAGTGGCTCTCTTTGCAAGAAGTGGATTTGGGAAAAGCACATTAGGGAAAATTTTGTCTGGATATGAGCTGCCAGATTCTGGAACGGTTACTTTGGATGGAGAGAAATTGCCTACAAGAGGATTTTCTCCAGTTCAATTGATTTATCAGCATCCGGAAAAAAGCGTGAATCCGAAATGGACAATTAGAAAAATCTTATCCGAAGGAGGAAGCTTAGATACAAAGGTATTAGAAAAATTAGAACTCCCCTTAGAGTACCTAGAACGTTATCCTTTTGAATTATCTGGTGGCGAATTGCAACGAATCTGTATTGCAAGAGCAATTCAAACAGAGACGAAGTTTGTGATAGCAGATGAGATTACAACAATGCTCGATACCATTACACAAGCAAAGATCTGGAAATTCTTATTAGAAGAAGTGAAGTCTAGAGGAATTGGACTTCTAGTGATTACACATAATAAACATTTGGCAAACCGCATTTGTACAAGAATGATTGATTTTGAAAAGTTAGAAAGGGAATCAAGATGAAACAGTTACGAGAGAGAATCAGAGAATTATTAGTAGGAGATATTGCAGTAGCGTTCTCAGGAGGAGTGGATAGCAGTTTGATATTAAAAATTGCTTGTGAAGAAGGAAAGCAATTAGGAAAAAAGGTGTATGCAGTAACTTTTGAGACAAAGCTACATCCTGCCTGTGATTTAGAAAATGCGAGAAACATAGCCAAAGAAGTTGGAGCATTTCATCATGTGATAGAAGTAAATGAATTAGAAAATATAGATATCAGATATAATCCAGAAGATCGTTGCTATAGATGCAAGCATTACTTATTCCAATCGCTGAAAGAATATGCAGGTGAGATTGGAGCTATACATATATTAGATGGAACCAATTTTGATGACCTAAGTGCTTATAGACCAGGGATAAAAGCATTAGCAGAACTTGGAATTCTAAGTCCTTTGATTGAA
>CAYJGW010000080.1:0-7914 GCA_964369425.1 uncultured Lachnospiraceae bacterium | reverse complement strand
CAATCGCTTCCCTTGTTCAATTTCTCGGAATTTCTCTTTCACATCCGCTGGCACACACTGCATTAATTCTTCATAGGTCTTTTCTTTCTCCATACATTTCCTTCTTTCTTTAGTATAATTGTTTGTAGAAACATTGTAAAGATGTAGCCAACGTGTTTTTGATTATTTTGCTGACAGAGTTGTCAAAGTCACACAATTGTGTGGAAGATTGTTTAATCTTTAGATTTTTTATTTCTTGGCTCAAGCTTAACATATGGAGTTCATATTTTCAAGTTGATTTTATTTGTTTTTACAATTGTTTGTTGTCTATATAAGGATTCAATTACATATAAAAATACAGCCTAGAAAAATCAAAACGCATATCATAATGCTTGACTTTTCTAGGCTGCTCTCTTTATCTTTTAATTACCTTCTATAATAATTAATAAGACATCCTTTTTCTATGATTTCTCTCTCTGTATCTGTTAAACTTCCTAATTTTAACTCAATCGGATTCATCGCTCCGTCTTTTACCACAAACGCTTTTACTATATCTTTCTTTTCAGCAATTGCCGACTTTACATCTGGCACAAAAATGTAATCATCATTTGCGAAGCTTAGGTTTTCATGATTCTCCTCTGTGATAAATGGAAGCATTCCCCAGTTGATTAAGTTTGAACGATAGCGCTTTGTCGCGTATTCATTTGCAATATTTGCCCAACCTCCTAATACTTTTTGGCAAGATGCCGCTTGCTCTCTCGCTGAACCATCTCCTGGTTTCACAGCGAATATCGCACTACCGATTCCAATATTTCCTTCTCCCACCTCTGGGTAAGATTTCTTAATTGTCTCTAATACATCCTTCATTTCTCCAAATGCATCGACTGGACAAGTTCCTGCTTCAATTGCTTTTTGTGCTTGTTGCACTTCTTTCGCACGCCCCACATATGCTGGGTCTTTTCTTGAAAGTGTAAATTCAGCAAGACCGAGCGGATTTGAACGATAAGATGAAGTCTCTCCTGATGGAATCAACTCATCTGTAGTCGTTACTGGATCATGAATCTCAGAAACAATTTTAAGAACCATATTTTGTGGCAATGGAGACATTGCAGGCCAGTCTTTAATATTTGGACCAAACTTGACCTCTACATTTGGATCGCCTTCTCCTTTGCTATCAAAGATTCTATTTGCATAGATTGAACTATCAAAATAATACTTTTGATTCTTATATTCTACATCTGCCATATCTGTTGCTGATGTTAAGAATCCTTTATTTGCCGCTGTTGCTGCAATTGATCTAGCATCCATAAGTGCAACAGATGAGATTTGTCCACTCTGTAATTTCGACCCTTCTCTATTTGGGAAGTTCCTTGTAGAGTGACGAATACTAAATGCATTATTTGCTGGTGTATCTCCTGCACCAAAGCATGGTCCACAAAATGCCGTCTTAATTACGGTACCTGCTGCCATAAGATCAGCCATCGCTCCATTTTTCACTAGTTCCATGTAAATTGGAGTACTTGCAGGATATACACTAAATGTGAATTCATCTGCACCAATACTTTTTCCTTTTATGATATCTGCAGCAGCACAGATATTTTCAAATCCACCACCTGCACAACCTGCAATAATTCCTTGCTCAACATACAACTTATCATTTACAATCTTATCTTGAAGTGTGTACGATACAGAACTACCAAGACTTACTGCCGCTTTCTTCTCTACATCATTTAGCACATCGCGCAAGTTTTTATTCACTTCATCGATTGTGTATACATTACTTGGGTGGAAAGGCATCGCTATCATCGGTTTGATTTCGCTTAAATTCACATATACCATTCCATCATAATAGGTCACTGCACCTGGATTTAACTCTTTATACTCTCCAACGCGTCCATGAATTGCATAGAATTCTTCAATCTTTTCATCTGTTTTCCAAATAGAAGAAAGACAGGTTGTCTCTGTCGTCATAACGTCAATTCCAATTCTAAAATCAGCAGTCAATTTATCTACACCAGGTCCAACAAACTCCATTACTTTATTGTTGACAAAACCATTTTCAAATGTCGCACCAATAATTGCAAGGGCAACGTCTTGAGGACCCACGCCCACTGCTGGTTCCCCATCTAAATAAATTCCTACTACCTCTGGCATCTTGATATCATAAGTCTTTGAAAGTAGCTGCTTCACTAACTCTGGACCACCCTCTCCCATTGCCATAGTTCCAAGTGCGCCATAGCGAGTATGGCTATCTGATCCTAAAATCATCTTTCCGCCACCTGCAAGCATCTCTCTTGCATATTGGTGAATAACTGCTTGATGAGGAGGTACATATACACCACCGTATTTTTTGGCACAAGTTAATCCAAATACGTGGTCGTCTTCATTAATAGTTCCTCCTACAGCACATAGGCTATTGTGACAGTTCGTCAAGACATAAGGCACTGGAAACTTTTCTAAGCCCGAAGCTCTTGCCGTCTGAATAATTCCAACAAAAGTAATATCATGAGAAGTCAATTTATCAAACTTAATCTGTAATTGCTCCATATCATCTGTTGTATTATGTTCTTTTAGAATACTATATGCAATCGTATTTTTCTTTGCCTCTACTTTATCTACTGGTGCTGATTCACTAATTGTGTTACCATCTAATAAATATACACCTTCTTTGTATAATTTTATCATCTTTAATCCCCTTTCTCTGTTCCTTCTATTATAGATACTCTTTCATTAAATTGCAAGAAATTCACATGATTCGATACCATCATAGCTATTTTAAATAGCATTGCATCCTCAAATGCTCGCACATCTAACCCAGTAATTTTCTGTACTTTTTCCAATTTATACACCAATGTATTTCTATGCATATACAATCCTCTAGCTGTTTCAGAAATGTTTAAGTTGTTCTCAAAAAGGGCGTTAACTGCAACCATTAACTCTTCATCAAATTGAGAAAAAGCCTTACCTACCAATACTTCATCTAGAAATACTTTGCATAAACTTACAGGTAATTGATAGATTAATCGTCCAATACCTAACCTTGCATATGAGATTACCGTTTGCTCTGTAAAGAACACTTTCCCGATATCTAATGCCATCAATGCCTCTTGATATGCTTTCGGCAATTCTTGGATTTCTTCTTTTGCAGTTCCGTATGCTACTCGCACTTTTGTCATCACTTCTGCACTTAGCGTATCAGAAATGGTTGCTGCAATCTGCTTAATTTCTTTCTCTTGTTGGTCATCGCTTAAGTATTTGATGTAAATAGTATGATGTTCATCAATTGCTGTCATAAAATCTTTCGCACCTAATTTATATAAGTTACGTAAAATCTCTACAACATGAGGAGTATTCTCTTTTTGCGGTTGAATTACAAACACTACACGCCTTGCCTGTGTATCAATGTGTAATTTTTGGGCTTTGTTATATAATTCTACTGGCAGATAGTTATCTAATAGAAGGTTTTGAATAAATGAGTTTTTTGTTAACCGCTCTCTAGATGCCTCAATTAGGTTTTCTAGTTGATTGGCACACAGTTTTCCTATCACTTCTACGTCGCCTTCTACTTCACTTAACATAAGTAAATATGCGGTATCTCCTTCTTCACCTACCATGAATACCGAATGTTCTCCTATCACATAATTCCCCTCTTCTTCTGCCTGCACATAAAGAAAGTTGTAGATAGCCTCCTTTTGTTCTTCATCAACAGAATCCGTTGTGGCTATGCAATTTCCTTCCAACTCCCATACGGAAATTTCTGCCCCTGTAATTCCCTTCATATCGTATATCACTTTTTGTAATACTTGACTCGACAGCATACTTCATCCATCCTTTGTATTATTCTTTATCCCTACAAAAGTAGGGCTCTTGCTTTATACAAGGGCCCCACTGTCTCTTTTTACTATAGTCTTTTCATCAGTTCTTCGCGCTCTGCTTCAAATCCTGGTTTTCCTAGTAATGCAAACATATTTTTCTTATAGCTCTCTACTCCTGGCTGATCAAAAGGATTAATGCCTAGAACATATCCACTTACGCCTACTGCAAACTCAAAGAAGTAGAACAATTGTCCAAGACAATATTCATCTTGCTTTGGAATGTTCACCACTACGTTTGGCACCCCTCCATCGATATGTGCAAGCATTGTTCCTTTCATCGCACTTTGATTTACAAATTCAACAGATTGTCCTGCCAAATAATTCAATCCATCTAAATCTACCGCTTCTTCTCCAAGTAATAATTCATCTCTTGAAGATTCTACGTTTAATATTGTTTCGAATAAGATTCTATTACCATCTTGGATAAATTGTCCCATTGAATGTAAGTCTGTAGATAAATCAACTGCTGCTGGGAAAATTCCTTTTTGATCTTTTCCTTCGCTCTCGCCATATAATTGCTTCCACCACTCTGATACATAGTGAAGTGTTGGCTCATAATTTGCCATTACTTCAATTGTTTTTCCTTTGTTGTAAAGAATGTTTCGGATTGCTGCGTATTGAAGGGCTCCATTTTCCTCAAATGATTTATTCAATGCTTCTTCTCTTGCATCACTTGCACCTTTCATCAACATATCAATATCCATACCGCTTACTGCTATTGGAAGAAGTCCTACCGCTGTAAGTACGGAGAATCGTCCCCCTACATCGTCTGGAACTACAAATGTCTCGTATCCCGACTCAGTTGCAAGAACTTTTAACGCTCCTCTCGCCTTATCTGTTGTCGCATAAATTCTCTTTGCTGACTCTTCTTTTCCGTATTTATCTTCTAGAAGTGCCTTAAATACTCTAAAGGCAATCGCTGGTTCTGTTGTTGTTCCAGATTTTGAGATTACATTTACTGAAAAATCTCTGTCTCCAATCACGTCTATTAAGTGCTTAATGTATGTGCTGCTTATGTTATTCCCTGCATAATAAATCTCAGGTGATTTTCTAATTTCTTTTGAAACGCTATTTGCAAAAGTATGTCCTACAAAATCGATTGCTGCTCTTGCTCCTAAATAAGATCCACCAATTCCAATTACTACTAATACTTCTGAATCCTCTTGAATCTTTTTTGCTGCTTCCTTTATGCGGGCAAACTCTGCTTTATCATAGTTAACCGGCAAATCTATCCATCCTAGGAAATCGTTTCCTGCTCCTGTCTTTCCTACTAACGTCTCTTTTGCTTGCATAATTGTACTTTTTGCATTCTCCATCTCATGAGCTTGCACAAATTTTGAAGCCTTACTGTAATCAAATGTAATTTTAGACATCTTCTTATCGTATGCGTATCTTCTTCGATACTTGCATACTCTCCTTTCTCTGTAAACGTTTGATAACTACTTTCATGTAACTATTTCAAATCTATTCTACCAAATCGTTCTCTCTTTATCAAGCTAAAAACTCTTGTAATATATCGCGTATCACAGATTCATTTGATAATTGTTCCTCTTTTTTCTTTTCTTTTTCTTCTTTTTCTTCCTTTTCTACCAGATGTTTTGGCTTATCATACACTTCTATATTGTTGACAACAACGCTTTCTGTAAGTTCTTCTTTTTTACTGTTTTCTAACTCCATTGCCACTTTCTCAACAAAGCTTTTCTCTTCTTCCTCCACCACTTGTGGCACCTGCACTTCTACCTCGTTTTTTTGTTCGCTTGTTACGTATACTCGCTGTTTATTCTCTCTTTTCTGTTGTTGGCTATGCTGCGCTGCCTCTTTTTGGTGTATCTCTTTTCTCTCTGTGCTTTTTTTCTTCATCCTCACCGAATAAGCATTTTCTAGGTAATCTACCATGTATATCTTTAATGCACTCAACCTATACTTTTCATCTGTCAATTGATATACTCCTAGCAATAGTATAATTGCCCCCACTCCGATAGCTAGTACCTGAGTAAAGTACCACTGTTCTTTCGAAAACATATATGCACCTCCTGCCGCAAGTGCGGTTAAAATAGCCACTACCACCACAAAGAATTTTTCCAAACGCTGCCACCTATGCAGCCCCATCCAAAGTACTCGATATTCATGTATGTATTTTTCCACGAATATCGGAATGTTTTCTACCGTATTATTAACTAGGTAGGCATGTTCAAATTTTGCCTTCACCAAACGCATGAATCCATGATTACTCTTGGACATATTGCTTGCTTCCTTCACTAACTTGCGCAGTGACATACTTACAATCAACTTACATACCACACCTAAAAACACTGCCCCTGCCAAAAGGGGGTAAAAAATATTTGCTTCTACAAAGCTTTCCAACATAAAAGAGTCCTCCTCACCTGATTTACTTTGCTCTATTATAGACCAAAATCAAGAGGAATGACTCTTATTTCGTTCAACAAAAAACTACATTGAAGATGCTATCTTGTTCTCTTTTTGTCGGTTTAATCTTATATTTTTTTCAAGAAGGATTCCATCAATTTGATAGAATGGGCGATTGCCTGCTTTTCAAATGTAGGATAATCCATAGTTGCACTATTGTCAGCTTTGTCAGAAATAGCACGAATAATGACACACGAAACTTTATTCAAGTAAGCGACTTGTGCTATTGCAGCTCCTTCCATCTCTGTACAAAGCGGTTGGAAATTCTCTACAATCTTTTCCTTTAACTCCTTTGATGCCACGAATTGATCTCCACTCACAACTCGCCCTACAAAAGTCTTTATATCCGGATTAGCTTCCCTGTTCGCCGCGCTTGCTAACGAAACCAATCTTTCATCTGCTGGAAATGATAGCGTCTCCATTCTTGGTACTTGTCCAATTGGATATCCAAATGCCACCGCATCCATATCATGGTGTAACACATCCGAAGAAACTACAATATCCCCAATATCAATTCTTGCATCTAATGAACCTGCAATCCCTGTATTAATCAGAGTATCTACCTCATATAAATCCACAAGAATCTGAGCACAAGCTGCTGCATTCACCTTACCAATACCACTGCGAACCACAACAACTTCCTTCCCCCACAACTTACCTTTACTAAACTCCATAGAAGCTCTTAGGTTCACTTCCACACCTTCCATCGCATCCCTTAAAATCGCAACTTCCTCTTCCATTGCTCCAATAATACCTATCATAATTTCCTACCTCTCTTCCTACTATTTGAACCTTTTCCGCAATAGGTCACAAAGTGACCTATCCGAGATGTTAGGCTGAATTGTTATACTTTTCCTACCATTTGAGACTTTTCCCTTTTTGGTTGGTATCTTTCTCAATTTTTTCCCTCTAGTATTTTACTATATATTTTGTTATAATATTTGTCAACGCATAACAGCGTATTAAGGAGGAAATAACATGCAATACAAAACAAAAGGTGTCTGTTCGCAGATGATTAATTTCGAATTAGATGGAGACATCATCAAATCTGTAGAATTTACAGGTGGATGTAATGGGAACCTAAAGGGAATCGGAAGTCTTGTAGAAGGAATGAAAGTTGATGACGCAATCTCACGCCTTGAAGGCATTCAATGTGGTGCGAAAGCAACTTCTTGTCCAGATCAACTAGCCCTTGCTCTAAAAGAAGTAAGAGCATAGTAGCTCGGAATATAGTTTTAAACAAAAAATAACAATTCAGCCTAACATCTCAGATAGATTGCAAGGCTGAATTGTTAAATAAAAAAAGAGAGAATGTAAACTGTGAAACAGTTCATTCATCCTCGCTCTTTCTCCCTATAGATAACTAATCCGGTCATACATAAAATTTTGATTTTTACTTACACATAAATATTACACACATAGAACTTGTTTTACATAAAATTTTCACACATAAAATTGTTTCATCCCTTATTGGGATTACAACAGCCATGCTATATCTACAAAGCAAGAGTGGTGCTGTTTTAGGGCATATGGTGTTGCCCAACATGTAGATTACACATTAAAATTTTTTTTGGTTTTTTTAATAGTATAATGCATGGCTGTTGTAATCCCAATAAAGAGACTAACTATAGAT
>CAYJGW010000079.1:0-8158 GCA_964369425.1 uncultured Lachnospiraceae bacterium | reverse complement strand
TTATTTTAAACCAATACTAGTACAAGTTGCAAATGGTTTATTGCGTTCTAAGAAACATTCTGAAATTACAAATCGCTACAAACGTATAAAAGCACGTCGTGGTCACAAGAAAGCGATTATTGCAATCTGCCGTATGCTCCTAACCGCTATTTGGCACATACTCTCAGAATTTAGTACCTTACACTGCAGAAGGTTTTCTTGAACAGCGTCCTGTGAACGAAGAAAAGGTCTTAACGACATCACAGGCACATAATTTACTAAGGCTTCGTGGATATACTATCACGGATGATATAGCTCCAACTACAAATTAAGTTTTGTGTCTATATTTACTTTTTTGAAGCCACTAAAATGGCTTGTTTGCCATGCCCTTTAATATTTATCTACCCACTACCTCATTGTTTCAAACTTTACTTTCACCAGTTTTAACTTTTCTTCTTCCCGTTCATTCCTTTCTCCCTCCGCTGTTTCGGTTTTTTGCTCTGGTTCTTCTTCCTCTAACTTAAACCCTTCTACCGATTCTTCCACTTTATTTTGGATTTTTTCATTTTTAATTTGTTGCAACTTCTCTAAGTTTTTAGCTGCTTCCAATACCTTTTCTTCATTACCCTCTTTTTCTAAACTCACTAATTTATTTCTAATTTCATTAATTTCTCGTATTAATATCGCATCTGCAAGTTCTTCATACATAAACTTATTTTTAATCTCTTCGTTATAGATTTTTGCTATTTCTTCATACTCACCTTCTCGCAATAATCCATGTATATCTTGCACTGGCGATGCAAGATATACCCCAATGCCACTTATCACTAAACCCAAAATTACCACAAGACTCCAACTACATATAATAAATCTTTTACTTTTTTTCTTTTTCTCGCTATTTTCTATTGGTACATCTGTCTCTAGGTTACTTAGGTATTTAGAAGTGATTTTTCCACCACAAGAGGCTCAGAACACCGCATTTTCTCGAATTTCTTTCCCACACTCTAAGCAAATTTGTACTTCTCTTTTGTTTTTCTCTTTGGTTTTATTTTCCTTCATACTGTTGTATTCCTCTTATCCATTTCACACTTAATTAGATTTATGAATTATTGCTCCACGTACCTATCAATTCCATTTGCGATTCCTTCTGCAATTTTCATTTGGTATTCTTCTGTCTCCATCAATTTATCTTCTTTTTGATTAGTCATATACCCCATTTCAACAATTGTTGTTGGAACTTCTGCCCAATTAATACCACTCATTTTATCCGTCTCTAATACTCTAAGCTTATTTGCGCCTGTATTCAAAACCATAGCTTCTAGCACCTCTTCAGATAATCTACGACTTTCATTATACAAACCTGTTTGATAGATATTATGCGTAGTTTGGCACAAAGTCATCATTCCTTCCATACTAGGGCTTTCTGATCCATTCGCATGTATCCTTATAAATGCTTGAGCCTGGTTCTCATTTGCTACAATCGCTCGTTCTGCATTGCTTATATTTACATCATGACTTCTTCGTATCACGATAACTTCATATCCTCTACCTAATAATATTTGTTCTAATTTCAATGAAACTTCTAAGTTTAATACATACTCGGGTATTCCCGTAGCAACCCCCTGAGTGCCCGAAGTCGTCTTTTGTTTCATTTCCTCTGCCCCTGGCCCTATTGACTCTAACTCAAAATTAGCATACTCTTGATGACCTGGATCAATGACAATTAATCCGTGTGCTTCATCCCTCTGCTCTATTTCCTTAATTGCCTTTTCGCAATCTTCACTAACTATATTTAGCCTCTTACTTATTTCGTCTCCTGCCTTTGGAACCGTACGCTCAATCACTGCAGTAGTTACCTGTGGTGATTCAATCAAATAATTATTTTTGAAATAAACACCTACTAAACAAATGCCTATAAGTATTACAAGAATAGATATAAGACTTTTTTTCTTAAAATGCTCTTGCTTCATCTTATGTTTCTCCGTATAATTTCTTTTTCCTATTTCACCTTAGATCCACATTGTTTGCAAAAGATTGCGCCTAGCTGTAGTTTTTCTCCACATTCACTACAAAATATAATTTTATTGGAATTATTTTTTTGATTTTCTTCACTTTTCTCCTCATATTTTGATTTAACATTTGCTTGCATAAGATCTTTTGTTTTTGTCATAGTTTTCTTTTTTATTGTTAAAAACTCTTTTTTATACTGTACCATAATTTCTTCTCTTACTAAACCTACTATTGATTTATTATCTTCTAGCAAATGGGTTTTCTTTTTGTGCTTAATCCAATAGTACTGTGCCTCTATTACCCCCACTAAAGCAACAAAAGCTGTCCAAGAAGGAAAAACACCTATTTCTCCCCATTTAACAAAGTAGCCAAACATAAGAACTGCTACAAGCACAAACCATATAGGTATGCATACTACAATTGGTAAAAACAATAGGTCTTTATCTTTACCAACAATTATAAAACTTATTATCATAGAGAGGATTGTCAGACAGCTCAGACCAAAGGCTACTATTGATAATATATCTGAAAAGATATTCGAAAAAGGCCAATAAATAAACGCACTCTCAAATACAGATCCCCATTCAAAAAATGAGATTAGATTTCCATCTATATTTAAACATATAGGCCATATATGCTCCATTTTAGAGATATAGTTTTCCATCCCATTTTCTGTGCCATATATAAAATTTTGAGATATCATTATTAACACTATAACCAAACCTATTCTTGCCCATTGTTTATAACTTATTTTCATTTAAATATCCTTTCTCTCTACAGCCTGTCCGCACATTATACAAAATCTATCATCATACTCAACTTTGTTCCCACATTGTAGACAAGTGATTTCACACATAATTTCCTCACTACTCTCTGTACTCTGCTCCACTTTTTCTCCACACAAGTTGCAGAATTTGCTGTCTTTACTCATTATATTGTCACAAGATTTGCAACTAATATCATTTCCGTCACTTTTCACCTCTTCTTTTACTCTCGTTCCACACTCACTGCAAAACACTACATCTTCTTCTAGTGCGGCATTACATTGTTGACAGAACTCTTTATTATGTAATATCTGAAGTTGCATACTGTTTTTTTCTATTTCTTCGAAAATTCCCTCAATATCCTTTACTAAATTGTCTAGTTCTACTTCCTCATTCGTAATAATTTTGTTGTAATATCGCTTCCCTAATTCTAGCAATTTCAATTCTTTTTCGCCGTTTAATTTTTCTATCATTAATTGTAGTTTTTCAATTTTCGACTGCACTTCACTATTATTCACTTACTTTTTCCTACCTTTCATTTCTTATCTTATCCTTGTCTTTCACACTGCTCTCGCTACATTATCTCCATCCTTTTTCTCGTTCATATGCACTTATTATTTCTTTATTCTGCTCTTCAAAAGAATTAAAGAGCTGTTCATCAAAATTTTCATTTTGTATATACCACGATTTACTTCCAAAATATTCCCTATATTGTTCTGATGAAAAAACGTATCCATGCCTTGCATATATTTCATTTCGTATATAGGCAATTTCCTCTCTTGTCATATAATCTAATTCTTTATATGTAATAATTTTTGTATCGCTAGGATATAAGAACTCATCTTGTTCTTCTATCTCTATCTCTTCTACATCTCTCTTTTCTTCTGACTCATTTGAATCTTCTAACAAATCAGCAGACTCATTATAGTGCGCCTCCTCCCCAGGCTCTAAAAACATTGCTGCCACATTGATTTCTCCATCTTGAATAATTGCTTCATTACTCGTATCATTTATTTCTTTCTTTTCTTCACCAAAATATATAATTAATAAGCTAACCATTGCTGTGCTTGCAACAATTAAAATTACAAAAAATAGTGGCTGATTATACTTCTTTTTCATGGAATTTTACTCCTTTTATTTAATTCAATACTTAAAATTTTTCTAGCCCTCTAACTGATCAACTGCATACTCTTTTGTATTAATTGTATTATTGCTGTTAAGTATATACTAGATGTTCCATATCCTCCAAAAACCCCTGTTATAAGCCGCCTCATATTCGTCGACTTTCTTATCCCTAAGTACTGAATAAACCAATCCATAAACATGATCAAACAGGTACTTAAAGAAACACGCCACTCAAAGAAGCATATATACGTACTATGTGCAATTATCCATCCCAATACCACACCTGTACACCTTGCACAGATTGGAAATTGATAGTGCTTGAAAAAAAAACTTCTGTCTGCTAGTTGATGACACCCTGTTTTACTTCCAGCCTTCATCAACTTAACCCATAATGAATCTTTTTCTGTCTGCATCATTCTGCAAACCTATTTCCGCAACCATTACATACCCATAGGGTGGTTGTAGATACTTTTTGCTTCTGTCC
This sequence comes from uncultured Lachnospiraceae bacterium, assembly GCA_964369425.1. Lineage (GTDB taxonomy): Bacteria > Bacillota > Clostridia > Lachnospirales > Lachnospiraceae > CAUPWF01. The sequence goes on along the minus strand of CAYJGW010000079.1, from coordinate 3,796 downwards.
ACACATTCCACATAGTATTCCTAATGGACCTAAAAGGATATACCCGCAACACCCTTTCCCCGCACTAAAATCTTTACCACTAACATTCGTTTGTGCTGTTGAATATGTATGGTTGCTTCCACACCTTGGGCAAACTGCTGAAAACATATTACTTGTTTGATTTATGTTTTGACTTTCTACTTTATTCACGTTGCTTCTATCCGTTGCAGTTTCCATGTTTTGCATACTATTTTCTGCAATAAACCTCTTTTCGCCTAATATCCCAAATGGCCAGTCCCAGTACCTTGTCAGTAATGCACCTGTAATACATGGATTTATTAGTCCCAATGCAACACTAAATATAATTTGAACAAACGAATAATCTGAATGCTCCATAAGATATATTAAATTGATTAAAACAGTTACTAAAGAGCACCCTAATATCACAAAATACGCACAACAATCTTTTTTAATATATAGCCAGACTGTTGCAGCTGTAATCACTCCCCCTACCAAAGTAAGCGCTATTAATGACGAACCGCCCCCTATATCTACATAGGCGGAATAGGACAATTTCTGTAATGAAAAATACATTACTATATTACTAAGCATTCCGAGTCCGCTTCCTATTATGCATATAATGAGCCACACCTTAAGACCTATCCCAAAATCCGTTTGCTCCATTTGAATTTCTCTTATTGATTTTTGTATAGCTTCAGTGCAGGGCTCTTCTACTTCCTTTTCTATAACGTCATCACTTTGCGAATCAACTTGCTCTTCAACTTGATTTGGCGCTGTATCTGCACATGTTAAAACAATTTCTTCATATGACTCTTTCCTAGTTTCCTTTTCTTCTGTAATTGCACTATTTTCATTCAACTTACCCCCACATTTTTTACAAAATTTTGCTCCTTCAAATAATTCTGTACCACACTTATTACAAAACATTTTTTTCCTCCTTGTTTGCGAATAACTACTCTGTCAATTTTATCAGTTCTCAAACTCAAAGTATCTCTAAACGACAAAATAGCCATTATTTTGCAATAATGACCATCTTCTTATACACCTTATTCTACTTTATATATTCTCCTCCACCCACTGGTGAAATCTTTCCTTGCAAGTACCTATATACGCCCTACTAATCGGTATACTATGCTTCTCGCAAACCACAATTTCCGCTCTCGAATATGATGACACATAATCTAGTGACACTAGATAACTCTTATGACACCGCATCATATTGGCATCATCTAATTTATTCTCTAGTTCATCCATCTTGAGGGTGCAAGTGATCTTCTTTCCATTTTCTAAATATATCACTGTCTGTCTACCTACTTTAGTGCAATACATAATCTCTCTCTTTGACACTATCACCGAAGTAGTTTTTTCTTTTATCACTACTTCGTCCTTTTTTGTATCTCCGCATTTCTTGATTTTTCTAAATACAGCATCCAACCTTCGGCTTAGCTCGCTCTTTACAACAAAGTAATCATGATCGATTTCATATACGTCACTTGCATAGGTAATATGATGCGTTAGAAACACAACATGAATATCTCGTACCATTTCTTTGATTTCTTTTGCTACCTCTATTCCATTATCTCCATCAAGTTCAATATCCATAAATACAATATTCGGTTGTATCTTTTGTTCATTCAATATCTTATACAGATTTTCTTTATTACTTGCAAAATGTAGCGTCCAATCTTGGGGCAACGCTTCACAGCTTTCTAATGTTTTTTCAAATTCATTCACATATGTAATATCATCATCATATAATAATAACTGCATTTTTTATCCTCGTGGCTTAAGCCCTCTGTACCTTTCTCATCCCTGTCCAAAGCAAATGGTAAATCTTTTTGCTTCTTTTATATTTTCTATATTAAAGTTTACATTCCTCTTTTTTTCGTATTGTGTCGCTCTTATCTGAATCTTATTGCAATTTATGCTATTTGACAATGTGTACTTAAATACCAGTTGATATCCAATGCGTCTTGCTTCTATAGTTAGTGTACAATCTGCTTTCTTGCCCGTCTCTTTCAGTATCTCTTCCAATATTCCAGATGTAACGATAACCACATCTTCTTCACAAGTCTCTTTTCTTCTTATGCATCCTATATCATACTCTACAACTACATGACGGCTTCTAAATCTCTCTTTATAATAACTAAAAACAGTGTCTATCGCCAAATTTTCACAATTTTGCATTAACTTTAAATTGCGATACAGTAACTCTATTTTTTCAATATACTCCCTAGGCGAATCTATCCTTTTTGCAACCTCTATATGATTGGCTAAATCATGTCGGATTTTTTTCAATTGAGTAAACTGTTGTTCTAATGTTGTACAATACTCTTTCATCACTGTGTTTTCTACTTTCACCGCCCAAACTTTACGCCTTGCACCTGCTGCTTGTATCTTTATCAAACTGAAACTTAATATAATTATTATGCCTATTCCTATAAGCAATATAACCGAAATCACACTGCTGTCCTCCCTTGATGTATCTGTAAAATTGTTTGAAAACAATCTTTTTCGATATTCCTTTCTACCTTACCTCCATACTTTTCTACAATCTCATCCACAATACTTATTCCATAGCCAGGTCTTTTACCTTTTCTTTTTTTTGATAATCCCTTCTCTATTAACTTGGCTACCTCTTTTGAATCACCTATACTATTTTCAACTAAAATTTCCATTTTTCCTATTTGTTCATTTCCAACAACCTTAATCCTTGGTCTTTCTACCCTTGATTCCCTGCAAGCTTCAATTGCATTGTCAAAAATATTCGCAAACAAAGCGACTATTTCAATATCTTCCATTTGGATTGCACCTATTTTCCAACAAATATCTATTTCAATATCACTGCATTCTTCTATTTTATTACTAAACACAGCTTGTAGTAAAGGATTAGTCACACTTCCATCAATTTTCTCATTAATACTACTCCCTTTTTTCAATGGGCTTGATTCCTTTAGTTCTATTACTCCTGTATCCACTTCATTTTGAAGTTCTTCAATCATCGTGACCTGCTGCTGTAAAGTCTCATAATAGAGTGCAATCATTTTACGCTGCTTAAACTGTTCCTCCAAATCTCTCATATGCTCTTCTCGTATCTGACCGCCTATACAAACTCCAAGGATGATGCATACTATACCAGTTACAATCGACATTGTAATCATTGCATTTTCAAAATTAATATGATTGAGTATAATAGATGCTGCATTCCATATTATTATAAGTAAATACCCTTTCCAGTTATCTACTAGTGTTTTCCCTCTCAAATACTCAAATACACCATTCAGCATTTTTAATCCGATTGTCGTCATCCCACACTGCGCCAAAAACAGGAGTAATGTTGCACTATTAGTCGCTCCTAAAAACAAGTTCTTCCATTGTGCATTTCCTAATTCTAAAAAAATCAACGCTGGTAAATACGAAAATATGGTCACAGAACAATCTGATACCATAATCACTATAAATGCCTTAATATAACTTTCTTTCGAGTAAATTTTCAATAGAACAATTGCTGTTAAAAATACAACTATCGTTGCAACAATCAAATATATGTTTAACCAGATGGTGTTTTGCAGTTCATTCCAAAATTCTGAATATGCCAGAATGCCTATGATTAATCTGATAATTAATATAGCTATAAAAAATTTTATAACTTGCCTTTTTGATACCTCGAAGACCTTTTGCGATATATAGCAAGTCGCTGCTACTGATAGCCCTATCTGTAGAGTCATCTTTATCAATCCTAACATCTCTACCACCATCCATCAGCTTCTTCAAATTCTAAGCTCTCATCTCCATA
>CAYJGW010000078.1:0-8263 GCA_964369425.1 uncultured Lachnospiraceae bacterium | reverse complement strand
CAGCGCAAAGTGTTTTGGAGTGGGCTTTTGCTTTCGATTTTAACGATTGTATTTCTCTCTCAATATATTTGGAACATTAGTATCGAGGGAAACAGTTACTATACTTCAGAGTTGCTAATGGAATACCTTAACGAAGATGGAGTCTATCGTGGAATGGCTAAAGAAAATGTAGATTGTGCTCAAATTGTTAGTGATATTAGGAAGGAATATAATCAAATAATATGGGTGTCTGCTCATATAGATGGGACGAATTTAAGGATAGAAATCAAAGAAAATGAGCATTTGTATGAGGATGTAGCAAATGAAGCGGATAATATAGGGATGGATATTGTAGCAACTGAAGATGGTGTGATACAATCTATCGTTACAAGGAGTGGAGTACCTGTAGTTCATATAGGTGATACAGTAAAAAAAGGTGATGTTTTAGTCAGCGGCAGAATTCCTATTTTAAATGATAGTAAAGAAGTGATACGTTACGAATACGTAAATGCAGATGCAGATATAAGTCTTACATATGAATACTATTACGAAGAGACGATAGATCTCCAATATAAGAAAAAGATTTATGATAGTAACCGCATATTTCCGTATATTAAAATCAATCATTATATTTTTTGGCCAGTAGCAAATCCAAAAGGGAATAGTAAATATGATTATAGAATATCATCGTATGATTTGCATCCAAGTCAGCAATTAAATTTTTCTCTAATTATTGGTACGATTTCTTATAATTACTATAAGGAAATAGATGAAAAGTATTCAAAACTTGAGGTTCAAGAACTATTAAGTAAAGAATTTTATGTTTTTTGTGATGATTTAGAAGAAAAAAAGGTAGATATTATTGAAAATAATGTTAAAATAGCTATAGACGATGAGTTTGCAATCGCAAGTGGTAATCTACTTTTGAATGCACGAAGTAATGAAAGAAAGCGAACGGAAGTAGTAGATATAGAAATCGAGGAAGAGGAAGCGTTAGAAGAATGAATATACTAGAAGTAACAGTTGAAATACCAGTTTCACATCAAATGAATATATTTGGTCAATTCGATACCTTTGTAAAGAAAATAGAACGAAACCTTCAAATTACTATTATTGCAAGAGAACACTATGTGAAATTAGTGGGTGGAGAAAAAAATGTTGATAAAGGAAGGCGTGTTCTTTTGCAATTGTTAGAGTTATCAAAAAGAGGAAACACTATTCACGAGCAAAATGTAGATTATGCAATTTCTCTTGTGTTTGAAGACAAGGAAGAACAAATTGTGGAGATTGACAAAGAATTGATTTGTCATACTCTTGGCGGGAAACCTATTAAGCCAAAAACCCTTGGGCAAAAAAAGTATGTAGATGCCATCCGAAATCAAATGATTGTGTTTGGAGTAGGACCAGCAGGAACAGGAAAGACCTACTTAGCTATGGCTATGGCAATCACTGCCTTTAAACGTAATGAGGTAAATCGTATTATTTTGACCAGACCTGCGATAGAAGCAGGTGAAAAATTAGGTTTTTTGCCAGGGGATTTGCAGAGTAAAATAGACCCATATCTTCGCCCATTGTACGATGCGCTCTATGAGATTATGGGAGCTGAGAGTTTTATAAAGAATACGGAAAAGGGACTAATTGAAGTGGCTCCACTGGCTTATATGAGAGGACGTACATTAGACAATGCATTCATCATACTTGATGAGGCACAAAATACAACTGCGTCACAGATGAAAATGTTTCTCACAAGGATTGGATTTGGATCGAAAGTTGTGGTCACTGGAGATGGTACCCAAAAAGATCTTGCACAAGGAGTTACCTCAGGACTAGATGTTGCAACTAGAGTTTTACGAAATGTAGATGGAATTGAGTTTTGCAATCTTTCTAGCAAAGATGTTGTAAGGCATCCGTTAGTGCAAAAGATTGTAAAAGCTTATGAGGAATATGAAAAAAAACCAACAAGACAAAAGAGGAGTAATAGATGACAATTACAATTGATAATGAATACGGCGATTCACTAGGATTAGAAATAGATAACCTAATAGAAAATGCTGTTGAAGCAACGGCAGACTATCTTGGATGTCCATACCATATAGAGATTTCTGTTCTATTAACAGATGACCATGAAATTCAAATCATTAATCAGGAGCAAAGAGGGATTGAGAAACCCACTGATGTTCTATCCTTTCCGATGTTAGAATATGAGGAAGACTTTACATTTGAATCCTTAGAAAAAGTGCAAGGCGCCTTTCATCCGGAAACGGGAGAGTTATTACTAGGTGATATTATAGTTTCGATGGAGAAAGTAAAAGAACAATCACAAAACTACAATCATTCATTGAAACGAGAATTCACATTCTTAATCGTTCATAGTATGCTACATTTATTTGGTCGTGATCACATGGAAGAGTCTGAGAGAATTATCATGGAAAAAGAACAAGCAGAAATAATGGAACGCTTGAAAATATACCGCTAGATAATAAGGATAAAAGGAAAATACTATGGGAAAAAATGTAAATAAAAATAATAAACTTATGGTGCATAGCATGATTTTAGCTACAGCTTCTATTTTAGTTAGAGTGATTGGTCTGTTCTATCGTATTCCAGTAACAAATATTATAGGGGATGTTGGAAATGCATACTATAGTTATGCTTTTGAAATATATAATATCGCATTATTGCTATCGTCGTACAGTTTACCGATAGCGGTCTCGAAGATTATATCTGCAAAAGTCTACACAAAAGATTATAAAAATGCTTATAAAATTTTTAAAGCCACACTAATATTCGCATCAGCAGTAGGTGCTACTATTTCGTTAATTATCTTTTTTGGTGCTGATTTTATAGCTGGAACAATTATGCAATCAGAACTCAGTGTATATGCCTTAAGGGTATTAGCACCATGCCTACTAATCGTCGCTGTGTTAGGAGTGCTACGTGGATATTGTCAAGGTCTAGGAACCATGATTCCTACAGCAGTATCTCAAGTTCTAGAACAGATTGTGAACGCCATTATTAGTATTGTTGCAGCAAGTTATTTATTCTCTTTAGGTACAAGTCTTGGAGAAGAAAAAAAAGAACCGTTATTAGGACCTGCATATGGTGCAGCAGGAGGGACCTTAGGAACTGTTTTAGGAGCGGTGTTTGCCTTACTTTTTATGGTGTTTATCTTCTTTGCCTATAAGAAGACAAGTGATCGAAATAGAAGAAGAGCGGTGGCTTTTGAAGAGGAGACTTATCAAGATATTTATAAGGTGTTAATGGTTACTGTAATACCTATTATTTTAAGTACAGCGGTTTATAATATCGGAACGATTATTGCGCAGATTATGTATAATAATATTATGGAGACTCAAGGCAATTCAGAAGAAGTATACTCTGCTTTATGGGGGATTTTCTCTGGAAAAGCGTACACACTAAATAATGTCCCACTTGGTGTAGCTAATGCATTCGCCATGTCTTTGATTCCAAGTGTCACAAGAGCTGTAGTGAAAAAAGATAAAAAAGAAATTCATACTAGAATTTCGACAGCTTTACGCATAGGGTATTTGGTTGCGATACCAAGTTTCGTAGGATTTGCAATATTTGCAAGACAGATTTTATTTTTGTTATTTAATGATGATAGTAATACAGCGATGTACATTTTCATGTTGTCCTCTGTCTCGATAGTGTTTTATTGTGGGTCAACCATTACAAATGCTATCTTACAAAGTTTGAATCACATGACGGTTCCAATTAAAAATGCATTAATTTCTTTGGTTGGATATGTTATAATATTGTTCACTTTACTCGTTGCATTTAAGTTGGGAATCTATGCAGTTGTAATTGGAAATATTTTGTTTGGCGTATTTATGAGTATTTTAAATATGCGAGCAATACAAAAGATTGCACGTTATAGGCAAGAGTATAAAAAGAGTGTGTTGCTTCCGTTTATATCCGCAGGTATCATGGGTGGCGTCTCGTTTTTAGTTTATCTCCTTTTCAATTTATTCTTGCCAATGAAAATTGCAACTGCGATTGCAATAACGGTAGCAATTATAACTTATGTAATAGCCCTTGTGAAAACAGGAACTGTTAGCGAACAGGAACTTAGTGAGTTTCCAAAGGGAGATAAGATTGTAGTAATTTTAAAAAAATTTCATTTAATAGCCAAATAATTGAATAAAAACCTAAATATAGCTGATACTGTATACAAGATGAATTGACCAGGTGATTCACTTGTTCGAATAAAGGAGTGAGATTATGAACATTCGAGACAGTATCAGCTATTTTGTTTTGTTAGGTTGCACAGTTGGTGCACTTCTATTATCAATATATTCCATTAGCAAAAGCTATGAGATAGAGAAAGAAGTAAGAATGGTTGAAGAAATAAAAATACAGACTGCTGATACAGGTAACGTTGAGGCAAAAGAGGATGATGTGGTAACAGAAGGATTTTATTTAATGTCTGAAAATGGCTATGTTGTGGTATATTTACATGATGAAATAACAGTGTTTGAAAAAACAAATATTCTTGTATCCAATCTTGATTATGCACTACAACAAGAATTAGAAAATGGTAAATATATTCAAACAGTACAAGAACTATATGGTTTTTTAGAAAATTATTCAAGTTAAAGCAATAGACTTCTTTCTTAATTTAGTGTAAAATATATAGTTGATATATTTGAGGAAGGAAGTGTGATTGTGAACGAAGAAAAAATCAATCGAATTAATGAATTATATAGAAAATCGAAAGCTGAAGGGCTTAATGCTTCAGAGCAGGAGGAGCAAAAGCTATTAAGAGCAGAATATATTGCTAATGTTCGTCAGAACTTAAGAGGGCAACTTAATAATATTACCATTGAGGAAAAGGATGGTAGTTATACGAATTTAGGCGAAAAGCATGGTCAGAAAAAAAGCAATTAGAGACCAGGTGCTTGAGAGACGGATGAGTACGTCTCAGGAATTACTTGAGATAAAATCAAAAGATATTTGCAAAAAACTAATAAAAGATGAGGTATATGAAAAATCAGAACTTATTTTTGCTTATCTTAACTATAAGAATGAAGTGAATTTAACAAGTTTTATAGAGCGTGCATTAGAAGAAGGCAAGCGGGTAGCGGTGCCACGAGTAGTAGATGAACAGCAAAGCATTATGCAGTTTTATGTTCTTGATGATTTATTGAAAATAGCCAAAGGATATAAAGGGATATTAGAACCAAAAGAAGAATTAAAGATTGCAGAAATATCTGATTGCGATATGCTTCTTGTGCCCTGTGTTGCGTTTGATAATCAATGTAACCGGCTAGGATACGGGAAAGGCTTTTATGATCGATACTTAGGAAGTTACCCAAAACTTATCGGAAAAACAATACTTGTTGCATATGATTTGCAGGAAGTAATTGAAATACCTACAGAAAAAACAGATATAAAAATAAAGAGAATAATAACAGAAAGTCGAGAAATTATTCATGAGTAATATACCAAAAGATCCTGTGATGCTACTTAGCTTTATCAATACAAAATTGAGAGATGAGTATACATCACTAAATTTGTTGTGCAATGAAATGAATATTAATGAAATAACCCTTACAGATTCACTAAAAAAAATTGATTATATATATGATGAAAGTTTGAACCAGTTCAAATAGGAGGAGTAGAAAAGATGTTAGAAAAAAGAAATATTGACCTATCAAAAGGTGCACCACAAGAGGAGCCAGAAAGGCAATATTATTACATAGAAAAAGCGAGAGAACAAGTAGTAGCACTTGAGAAGAGAGAGGGGAGAAAATTAACCTATTGTGTTACAACTTTTGGTTGTCAGATGAATGCAAGAGATTCTGAGAAATTAGTTGGTATTTTAGAGGAAGTAGGATATGTTGAGGCAGATGAAAAGCATGCTGATTTTGTGATTTTCAATACCTGCACAGTCCGCGAAAATGCTAACGATCGTGTATATGGTAGACTCGGTCAGTTGAGCCGAAGAAAAAAAGAAAATAAAGCAATGCTTATCGGTCTTTGTGGATGCATGATGCAAGAGGAAGTTGTAGTAGAAAAGCTGCAGAAAAGTTATCGCTATGTGGATTTGATTTTTGGGACCCATAATATCTTTAAATTTGCAGAGTTGCTATCAACTCGATTAGAATCAGAACGTATGGTAATTGATATTTGGGATGGGACAGATGAGATTGTAGAAGATTTACCAAGTGAGCGTAAGTTTTCCTTCAAATCGGGTGTAAATATTACATTTGGATGTAACAATTTTTGTAGTTATTGCATCGTTCCTTACGTACGAGGCAGAGAAAGAAGTAGAAAGCCGGAAGATATTGTGAAAGAAATTAAGGGATTGGTTACAGATGGTGTGGTTGAAATCATGCTTTTGGGACAAAATGTAAATTCATATGGAAAAACTTTGGATACACCGACAAGTTTCGCGGAACTATTGTCTAAAATAGAAGAAATAGATGGTCTTGAAAGGGTGCGATTTATGACCTCACATCCAAAAGACTTGTCGGATGAATTAATTCAAGTGATGAAAGATTCAAAAAAGATATGCAAGCATCTACATTTACCGTTGCAATCAGGAAGTACGAGAGTCTTAGATAAAATGAATCGTGTATATACGAAAGAACACTATTTAAACCTAGTTAAAAAAATCAAAGAAGCCATTCCGGATATTTCATTGACCACAGATATAATTGTAGGTTTCCCTGGTGAGACAGAAGAGGATTTCTTGGAGACTTTGGATGTGGTAGAGAAGGTACAGTATGATAGTGCGTTTACGTTTATTTACTCAAAGAGAACAGGAACCCCTGCTGCATCAATGGAAAATCAAGTCTCAGAAGATGTAGTCAAGCATAGGTTTGATCGCTTGTTAAAGCGAGTACAAGAGATATCAGCAGAAGTAATGTCTAAGCACGAAGGTAGCATACAAAAAGTATTAGTAGAATCTGAAAATGAACACGATGAAGCTCTGATGACAGGAAGATTGAGCAACAATATTCTTGTTCATTTTAAAGGCGATAAATCATTGATTGGTTCCATAGTAGATGTAGAACTGTCTGAGTGCAAAGGGTTTTATTATATTGGAAAATTAGTTTAAGACGACGGTTATTCTATGTTGTCAAAAGGAGATAGATGTGGCAGAGTTAACACCAATGATGCAACAATACGTAGAGACAAAACAGAAGCATAAAGACTGTATTTTGTTCTATAGATTGGGAGATTTTTATGAGATGTTCTTTGAAGATGCGATTACTGCGTCAAAAGAGCTTGAGATTACATTGACAGGAAAAAGTTGCGGGTTAGAAGAGCGAGCGCCGATGTGTGGTGTTCCTTTTCATGCAGCAGAAAATTATTTGAATCGTTTAGTTTCAAAGGGGTACAAAGTGGCAATTTGTGAGCAAGTTGAGGATGCTAAGTTTGCGAAAGGTCTAGTAAAGCGGGAAGTGGTTCGCATTGTGACACCGGGAACGAATCTAAATGTACAATCACTAGAAGAGGGAAAAAATAACTATATAATGAGCATTACATATATAGCGGATAAATACGGTGTTACGATTGCAGATGTATCTACAGGGGAATTTATGGTCACAGAAATTGACGATTCCAGAAAACTCTTAGATGAAATCAATAAGTTTGTACCCGCGGAAATTATATGTAACGAAGCGTTTTATATGAGCGGCGCAGATTTAGAAGAATTAGAAAACAGGTTAAATATAGCGATATATGCTATAGATAGCTGGTATTTTGATGATGACACTTGCGTTACAACACTTTGTAATCATTTTAAAGCAACTAGCTTATCAGCCCTTGGGATTAACGATTACCCATGCGGTTTTGTCTCGGCAGGAGGATTGTTACAATATTTATATGAAACACAAAAGACTGATCTTTCTCACATTTCGAAAATTGTATGTTATGTAACCGGAAAATATATGCTTATTGATAGTTCTACTAGAAGAAATTTAGAACTTTGTGAAACACTTCGTGAAAAACAAAAAAGAGGCTCCCTTTTGTGGGTACTAGATAAAACAAAAACAGCAATGGGATCACGATTACTGCGTAAGTATATTGAACAGCCACTAATCGAAAAAAGTGCGATAGAATCAAGGCATCTAGCAGTAGCTGAATTGAAGTCCCAAGCAATTATTCGTGAAGAGATTAGAGAATATCTAAGCCCAGTCTATGATTTGGAACGTTTAATCAGTCGCGTTACCTATCAATCAGCGAATCCTAGAGATTTGATTTCGTTTAAATTATCTCTAGAAATGCTACCTCATATTAAACATATTTTAGGAGA
>CAYJGW010000077.1:0-8805 GCA_964369425.1 uncultured Lachnospiraceae bacterium | reverse complement strand
AAGGATATTGATAAGATTATGCAAAAGACTTATATAAATTGGAACAAAAGTTGTTTTTTCAATTACATAGAAAGATTTAAGATTCCAGTCGATAAAAAGTTCAGTGACTATTCTAGGGGAATGAAGATGAAGCTCTCGATAGCAGTTGCCCTATCTCACGATGCAAAACTATTGATTCTAGATGAAGCAACCTCTGGATTAGATCCTATGATTAGAGATGAAATTCTAGATATATTTCATGAATTCACAAGAGATGAAACACATTCCATCTTGATTTCTTCTCATATTGTAAGTGACCTAGAAAAAGTCTGTGATTACATCACATTTATTCATAACGGTAAGCTGATTATGAGTGAAGAAAAAGATCTGCTTTTAGAAAAATATAGGCTGCTGAAAATTGCAAAAGAACAGATTGATGACATTCCACTAGATGCAATTGTTGCAAAACAGAGAAGAACGTTTGGATATGAATTATTAGTTAATTGTGAAGTTTTGAATCCTATGTACACTACTGAAAAAACAACTTTAGAGGATATCATTGTACTTATGGCAAAGGAGGAATAAGAAATGTTGGGATTATTACTAAAAGATTTTTATGTTGTCTCTAGGCGTGCAAAATTAATATTCTTTCTTTATTTGTTTGGAACAATTATGTCCGGTGGAAGCATGGGATCAATATTTATTATTTTAGGTGCTATGATGCCTTTAACTGCTATGGCTTATGATGAACGCTCTAAATGGGATGAACTTGCTGCCTTGATGCCGTATTCACCAAAAGATAGAGCATTCAGTAAATTTATGCTAGGTTATTGCTCCATATTGTCAACTTCACTTTTGGCTTTCATTGGAACTTTCACCTCCAAGATTTTCGCACCCTCTTCTTCCGTTACATTTGTTGAGGTGCTCTTAATAAGTGGCATTTCACTTATTTATCTTGCTGTTGCCTTGCCTTTACAGATTAAGTATGGAGCAGAACAAGGTAGAATGATTTTGCTTGCCGCTACAGCGACACTCATCGGAATTTACATGATTACTATGACCCCAACTTTTGAACAATTTAGTTCTGAAACACTCTTACTAATTATCTGGGGCATCGCAATTGTATTGAATATCATTTCACTTCGACTTTCAACTATATTTCTCGAAACAAAAGTTAGGAGGTGACGAGACATGTTAGGGCTTTTAACGAAAGATTTTTATGTCATTTTTAAACAAATGAAATGGGTATTTATTCTCTCCTTGCTTGGAGCATTTGCACTAGGTGGATACATAGGTTCTATGCTTATTATTTCAGGCGCTTTGCTTCCTATCACTACTATGGCTTATGATGAACAAAGTAAATGGGAGGAGCTGGCTACCGTATTGCCTTATTCGACAAAAGATAGAGTTCTCAGTAAGTATATATGCGGCTATATTTTCACTGCATTAGCTACACTCATCGTTTATTTTGTAACTCCACTTTCTCCAATAAGGATTCATCCTGACGCAGTTATTTCACTTACAAAATCTTGTTTCTTGATTGGTCTTGCTCTCATTATACTCTCTATATCACTTCCGATAACTTTTCGATTTGGTGTAGAGCAAAGTAGATTCCACTTAACTATGATTGCTTTAATTTTTTTCATTTGTTTTTCCTTATCAATTAAGATAACTATTGAAAGAGAACTGCCTTTTGAGCCTATCGCTATGATTACCTGTATTATGGCAATCATATTGAATATATTATCCTTGAGGCTCTCGATCCGCTTTCTTGAAAGAAAACTTTAACAATTCCCCCCATGCGAAGCCACTCGCATAGGGGGGTGTGCCAAATTGGATTTCATATTCGTAACACAATTTGTTATATTCCTCATCACTCTTGACTCAACAAATTAATAAAATCATCCTTATTCATCGTAGATAATTGATTCTCTTCTCCACTAATAATCTGATCTGCCAACTCTTTCTTCGTCTTCTGCATCTGAATTATCTTCTCTTCTATCGTTCCCTTAGCTATTAGCTGGAACACTGTCACCACATTCTTTTGTCCGATACGATGCGCTCTATCTGTCGCTTGATTCTGTGCTGCTACATTCCACCAAGGATCGTAATGAATTACCATATCTGCTCCTGTTAGATTCAGTCCTGTTCCTCCTGCTTTTAAGGAAATCAAAAATACAGTCACATCATTCTTATTAAACTCATCCACCAATTGGAGTCGTTTTCCTTTTGGTGTAGCCCCTGTAATCTTATAGCTTTCCACTCCTGCCTCTACTAATCGCTTCTCTATTAGTTCTAGCATTGTTGTAAACTGGGAAAATAATAATACTTTATGACCACTGTCTTTCGCATTTTGTATCAACTCCATGCAGGTCTCTAACTTCGCTGATTCTCCTTTATAATTGTCATAAATAAGATTTGGATCACAGCAGATTTGACGAAGTCTTGTAATCTCTGCAAGTACCTTTAACTTATTCTTTCTAAATTCCTCTGCTCCTTGCTCATCTAACTCTTGCTTTACCTTAGCCACATATGCCGTATAGAGGTCTGTCTGTGTTTTCTCCATCTTCGCATAAACTACTTCTTCTAACTTATCCGGAAGATCCTTTAACACGTCTTTTTTAAGCCTTCTTAAGATAAATGGAGACACCATCTCCTTTAATCGCTTCACCACAGCATCGTCTTTTTGCTTTACAATTACACTCTCAAATCGACTCTTAAACTTATCATATTGAAAAAGATAGCCTGGCATCAAGTAATCAAAGATACTCCAAAGTTCGCTCAATCTATTTTCAATCGGTGTTCCTGTCAATGCAATTTTATGTTTTGCTCTTATCAATTTTACTGCTTTTGAAACTTGCGCATTCTGATTTTTGATGTATTGAGCTTCGTCAATGGCTTGATAAAAGAATGAAATATCTTTATACATAGCAATGTCACGTTTTAATAAATCATAAGAGGTAACAACTACATCATAATTTTTCACATCTTCTATCATCGTCTTTCGCTCGCTCGGTGTCCCTGCTACAACCGCAACTTTTAGTCCCTGTCCAAATCGCTCTACCTCATGTTCCCAGTTATAGACAAGGGATGCGGGCGTTACTATCAAAGATGTTCGTCCCTTTCTTTTCTTTGCTTGCAGTAACGTAATAATTTGCAGAGTCTTTCCAAGTCCCATATCATCTGCTAGGATTCCATTAAATCCATACTCTCCCAAAAGGCAAAGCCAACGATAACCTACCTTTTGATAATTCCGTAGTATTGACTTTAAATGTTTTGGCACTTCATAGTTTCCATCTTCTACCGTACGGAAGTTTCTCACAATTTCCTTCAGTTGCTTATCTCTCTCATAGCTTACATCTTCTTTTCCCTGAAAGAGTTTATCGATGTACAATGCTCGATATGCCGGAATTTCTAATTGTTCCTTTGTAAAATCTTTTGGTTGCAGCTGCAAACCATCCATCAACTCTATCATGGTATCTAGACTTTCGCCTTCTAACGGTAAGAATGTACCATCTTTTAATTTGTAAAACTTTTTCTTACTCTTATAAGACTTCAATATCTCGTGTAATTCTAAGAAATCAATATCATCTGATTGCAATTGTAAATTTAGAATATCACTTTTTACCTGCACCCCTACAGATATCTTCGGAACCTTTCGCACTGTCTTCTTCTTTAACGAATCTGATACGTGTACCACTCCAAATCTAAGCAACTCCTTCGCACCAACTGTTAAGAATTCATAACTGACATCTTCATCATTATCAATATAGATGATATTTCCATTTTGTTCTTGCATATAACGATTCAAAATAGTTGTGATTAACGACCACTCCAATTCAAATCCATAATTTTGCAATTTATTCACATTCGAAAAATCTAATTCTACTCCTTGCTGTGTTCCTTTAACTTCTACAAAAATCGTGTGTTCTTCTGTCTCATCTAGAAAAAATTCCACCTCAATCTTTTCAGGTAATTCTTCCCTAATTCGCTCCCCATCTTCCTCTTTTATATCAATATAATTACTTACAGTTGGTAGCACTTTTTCATATAATCCTTGTAATGCTATCTTTCCAAAGGTAACTTTTCCTCTCAGATGAATCGTCTGTAAGAGTGGATTGACCGTTTTTGCAAATTCTGGATTACTGATTACTATCTTATTATATTGATAGCAATAAGTATGTTCATTTCCGTAAAATATGTGACTTGCCGTCATCCATAATTGCACCGCACTCATCTTTGATTCATTCTCATAAATCGGTTGAATATTGAGTTCTAGCATCGGTTTTTGCTCAATTACCCTCGCTTTTCCTCTTTCTTTTTCACCAATATCCTCAACTGCAAATTGAACTTCTTTTCCGATTAAGGTAGGAAGCAACTTATCAACAGATCCTGGTGTTAGCGGAATCGTTCGCTTAATCTCCACATCACTACGGTAGGAATCCTTTTGCATTCCCCTTACAACGATTGACTCCTCTATTCTCTCTAGGATAAACTCCAAGTAATTCCAACTAGATTTTGCAAATGCGCTTTTTTTATGTATAAAGGTAAAGTCTTTCCCGTACTCAAATTGTTCACTCTGTTGCATTCTTTCGTAGAATTCCGTCAGGTTTTTAATTACATATTTCTTTTTTGTCCCTATTTTAAACGAAACTTTCCATTCATGATACGTAAAATGAAAACTAGGTTCTAATTCCACGTCTTCTTCATTTTCCAAAAGTTCCACAAAGTCTCGTTGTGCATACTTATCTAATAGTGTTAATGCTCGTCTATCTGTCTCTAGATCTACCACCGAGTTTTTCGCCTCATCTTCTCCCAATAGCGCAAGTGCTATTACGTGCTTACAACAGACAAGTCGCCCCCAATAATACATCTGAAATTCCTTACATTGGCACCTTGCTTCAATAATTCGATCCTTTGACAGTACAACACTTGTCCCAATGTTTCCAACTCTTTTATCCTTCGTTACTCCGCTAACAAGCATACTCCTTGTGCTGCCATAGTATCCACTATCAATATAGCCATATTTAACTTCACTAATCTGAATATCTTTTCTTACTATTAATGCGATTGCTTCATCATAAGGTTTATCTTTAAAATACTCTTCGTACTTGCTTTCGTAATGCATCCTACTTTCTCCTTTTACCGTTATGCCTGGCAATATTCTATCATTAATTCGGATTAAAGTCACGTACTCTATTGGTATTTCTTACACTGCACAAATCGGTATTACAATGCTAAATAACGTATATCCAATTGCAATCGCAAAGAATGCTGCTAAATCTACAGCTCTCAAATAACCCGACTCTTCTTCGCCAAATTGGTTGCGTTTATTTAAGGAATATAATGACATCACTACAATGAATATTACTGACATTAACGACACTGCATTAATCATATCAGTCATTCCAAATCCACCACCGTTTGGTGGAACGAGTGCCGATACAACATATGCGTTTGCTACAACTCCAAAGAAAGATGCCCCCGATAATCCAAGTGAATCCGCATCCGTCTTATGTGAAAACAGTGAAAATAGTCCTAATAATACTGATAGAAAATACGGTACAATAATTCGCAAGAAAAATCCAAAGTCTTCTCGCTCAATTGGAATTCCTATAATATATTGTGAGAATACTCGTTCTTCTGCTCCATCTGCATTTGGCGAAGAATATGTAGATTTATACGAATGTGGCTTTACTGTACTGTGAATCCCGTCATATACTTCAAATCCAGGAATCTGCACTCGAGAGCTAATATTTGTCTGCTCCTCATCTGCAATATATCTTAATTTTGCACCATCGCGTGTAGTGTCTTCGATATAAATGTTCATCATATGATCTTCCAATGAAAAGCGAGTCAAATCATAATACTTATCAACAACCGCAGTCACCTTATACCTCTGATAATTCTTTCCTCCATCTTCATAGTGTTCGCTCACAACCTCTTTATCCTCAATCTGCCCCCCTACGATTTGGAAGCTTTCCCCTGGGCTAAAATCTGTTTCCCCTTCCCAAGTAAACCATAGGTAGAATACTGCCTCAAAACTTGAATCTGCAATAGAAACATCCCTTATCGACTCTACATACATTCCAATCTCTACTTCTGTATACTCCCCATCTGGATATGTGGCTGAAGTAATGGATGGATCAACCCTCTCTGCATGTTTTTTATGTGCTTCCGTCTTGTTGTTATGTAAAACAAACCCAAACACACTAGTAATCGATAGATAAATGAGTGTGATAATAAAAAATACTGTAAGTACTGATTTCTTTTGTTTTGCCTCTAATCTCTTAAAATCAAACATAATGCCTCCCTAATAACTCTTTACAACAATGTGTAATCTTATAGTTTTCATATCGACAAAACCTATAATTTCTTTAGAGTAAGCGACTTATATATGATAGCGATTTGGATTTTACATTTCAGCAGTAGTGTGCTATATTTACCTAAAAAAGAATGTGGGTGTGTATTATCAAAAAATTAATTATTATACTGATTGCTATGATTGCGTGTATTGGGTTTGTGGGCTGCTCCCTCGACCCTGTGTATTATTCTAAAAGGGATGTAATGAACTATGCTGAGAAAATATTTGGCAATGATATTGAACTCATTGAAGAACTTGAATATGAGGATGATCAAGAAGAAAGTAATCTTATGTACGAGTATGTATTTCAAGATGATAGTGGACTGGAATTTTCTGTCTATAACTATACTACTCATACATATTTGACTGGAAACCAAACTATTTTTTATCAGAAAAATATCGACAGCGATTATCTGCTTAAAATGGTTTCTTATAAAGAAGAAGACCTACTCCCTCTCTTGGATCACAGTAACTTTGACTATAAGTTTGAAGATGGATATATTACCCTTTATCTCGAAAGTTACCTTGACTTAGAAGAAGCTTCCACACTTCTAGAAGATATCGATCGTTTATTGAGTTTTGAATATGATCTAGAAGCATGGGACGAGTATGCCCATAATTATGGTCTACACTACAGGGTATCTCTTAAGATTAAACCTAATTATGGTGAAGAGGCTGATTGGGAAAACTGGAAAGAGAACTTCGACCTCTTCCTGATCTCTGCTACCATGTCCTATGATGCTGACAATAGAAAATCTGCTGAAGATTATTTTACATCTGCTGAAAGGACATTCGTCTATAAAGTGCGAGATTCTTCCAAATCAGACTATCTCATTCCTGACGAACTTCTTTATAAATACCCTGCCGAGTATTTAAGCTTTACAAACGATTTCAGTAATGAGGAAAATTTTCGATATGGATTGACTTACGACATTGATAGTGACAAATACTGGTGTGGATTTCTCGACCCTTGCCAAGAATGGAACGAAGCGTATAATTACACTAATAGAGGTTCGTTCAAACACCTCGTTGAATCACTCGACGGTACCTATGAAAGTAATGAATGGAAGGCGACATGGCACATCGGTGGTTCCAAGTTTCAAGCTGAACTAATTGTTGATAAGGATAGCTACTATCGCGATTTTATTTTATATAAGGATGGTGAAAAAGTAGATTTAGATATTGATCCTGACATAGGAAATGGCACTGTATCTGGCAGAGCTTTTTCAGTCAAAGATTTGGAGCAAATGCTGAATGTTACTATTAGTATAGACAACAGAGGGGAGACTGCAACTATAGCAATCAATCCGGTCTCCCCCTGATAAAGGGCTGTTATGGATTACTATTTAAACATTTGTGTCTAACTCATCTCTCTTTAATTCCCTTGCGACCATAACTGCTAGGGCTGCCACAAGTGGCGTATATTTTTCATCTCGTATATGCAAGATAAAATTATCAAATATAATATTGTGTACCGTTAAATTAAATTTTTCTACAATAGTTGCTATGATTTTATCATTCAACTTCACAATATAATTAGTTCCCAGATGGTCATTTAAACTTTGCATTTGAATAGTACCATCCGGTGTTTCTAATATAAAGGTATCATGAAAAACATCAAATTTTTGCTCGAACATTCCAAATTTTTCACCTTTTAGATAAAACTCATAGTGATTCAAAAGATGTAAAATTCGCTTTGTCATTTTAAAAACCTCTTCATTGGTCCTTACATCTGTCACAGTAAATGTTTTTAATGGTACGGTACCTTCCATTTTATACAATGGTTCTCCATCAAAGTCCGTCAAGTAGAATCGTTGCCCTGTCAATTTAAACTCTTCTGTAAATCGATATATCTTTCCTTTATTTTCTTCAATTGGGAATGGCGTAACCCTCCCTGTTTCTGAAAATAACTTTAACGCTTCATAAATATCATAAAGGGCCGTTTCACTAATCAGTGAATAGCAAACCAAATCTTCATCTGAAAATACATTCCAATTGCTCTGTGCTTCTTCCAATCTCCACAACTCTTCTTCTGGACCACTTATCCAATATGTAGAATAACTCGACGAAATATAGAAACTACCAAACTGTTTCCTAAAGTAAAGAAAATCACCTTCTTCAGATGGTCCAAATATCAAGCATTTATTTTTAATCGTTTTAATTTTTCCTAACCATGGTTTGCCCATTATCGATTCATGCTCTTTAAAGGCAATATAAAAATCTTCTACCGTCAATCCTCTTTTATTTGTAATTTGCCTCACCGAACTAACTGAATCATTATAGGTCTTTTCGCTAGACATGATGTACATCACCATTCCTACAGTCATGATAATAACCCCTACAATAATCCCCAAAGTCGTAAAATTAAATAAATACATCACATAAAAGGAAACCAAAAAAATAAGCGCTCCCAAAATTTTCATTATTACATTTTTCATAAGTATCTTCCTCCTAATATCTAT
>CAYJGW010000076.1:0-8846 GCA_964369425.1 uncultured Lachnospiraceae bacterium | reverse complement strand
CTTGTCTCTACAACCTCTCTTGTTGCATCGCCGAAGAGATAGCTTAGAAACTCCACGATATTCCCCCTTGCACCTACGCCAACTACTCCAAATGCTAGCGTTAGTACTGTAACCGCAGCAACTAGGAGATAGACTTTCCTTTGTCTTCTCCTAAATGGTGTTGCTCTTTGCCGTTGTTTTTCTAAGATTTCTCGTCCGATTTTGAGTGCTTCTTTGTCCTCATCAGAAAGTAGTACTCTAGCTTTTTCTTCTTGTGCTTGCTGTTCTTTAAACTCTGCTATCTGCTTTGCTAGTTTTTCATGAAAGTCTGCTGGTGGGGCTACATCAGGATAAGTATCGTCATTTTCTATCTTATCCATGAATGCTTCGAAACGCTCTTTATCTTCCTTGCTTTCTCTATCCATATCTCTTGCCATACTATTTCCTCATTATGCTTGTTGTTTTTCTTGACATTTTTGTAAATGCGTTTAATATAATGTTGTAAGGATTAAAGGGTTTAGCCCTTTGTGATTCTTACAAACTAACATAAAGGAGTACCATTATGAAACGCATTTTATTGACAGGTGGCGGAACGGCTGGTCACGTTACACCCAATATCGCTTTGTTACCTAAATTAAAAGACTTAGACTATGATATCCAATATATCGGTTCTTATAACGGAATTGAAAAGGACCTAATAGGTGCCTGTAATATTCCATATCACCCTATAAACACAGGAAAACTTAGACGCTACTTTAGTCTTCAAAATTTTACCGATCCATTTCGTGTAATCAAAGGGTTTGGCGAAGCCAATCAACTAATCAAGCGGCTAAAGCCAGATGTTATCTTCTCGAAAGGTGGATTTGTATCTGTACCCGTTGTGTTAGCTGGTAGAAAAAATCGCATCCCTGTTATCATCCATGAATCTGATATGACACCTGGACTTGCGAATAAAATTTGTTTTCCTTTTACAACAAAGGTATGTTGCAATTTCCCCGAAACGGTTCCTCATTTACCAACGGAAAAAGCGAGGCTTACCGGACTTCCAATCCGTAGTGACCTACTGAGCGGAAACAAGGAAGCTGCTCGCAAGTTTTGTAATTTTACAACTGACAAACCAGTCATCTTGGTGATGGGTGGGAGTCTAGGTGCTCTATCTGTAAATAATGCAATACGTGCCATTCTTCCTCGCTTACTAGAAAGGTATCAAGTGATACATCTCTGCGGAAAAGGAAAATTAGATTCTAGCTTGCAAAATTTAGATGGATACATTCAATTCGAATACATCCAAGATGAGTTGAAAGATTTACTAGCACTTTGCGATCTTGTAATATCTCGTGCTGGTGCAAATGCTATATGCGAACTACTTGCATTGCACAAACCTAATATCTTGATTCCCCTTGGTACTAATGCAAGCCGCGGAGACCAGATCCTTAACGCAAAGTCCTTCCAGTCACAAGGCTTTAGCCTGATGATGGAAGAAGATGAGTCATTCTCAAGCGATGCTCTATTCTCTGCTATTGAGACTGTATATCAAAACCGTTTCCAGTACATAGAAGCTATGAAATCTTCTAATCAAGAGAATGCCGTAGATACAATCATTCAGATTATAGAGCAACTCGCTATCAAATGATTTTCGTAGGCGAATTACACTTATTTGCGAAAGGTGTTTCTTTAACACCTTTCTTTTGCAGTCGCCTCATAGTTTTCTAAATACTTTTTTGACCATTTTTTAATTCTTCTGACAGTTGCATACATTGCTGACTCAGTCATACCTAACTCTTTTGCCACTTCAACTTGGCTTCTCTTTTCCATGAATACTCGAATGGCAATCTCATACCACAACGGATTTCTAATCATGACTGCTTCCAAATAATAATTCACTGTTCTCATCAATTCCAGTTCTTCAAAATCTCTTATGTACTTCTCTTCCACACCGTCTAAGAGGTAAATCTTCTCTGCTACCTCTACAATGTCCTCATACGGTAATTCTCTTCCGCGTTTTCTTCTCATCGTCATTACATAATTCTGCGCTGTTTTTGCTAGAAAGGCTCTCAAGTTGTCAACTGGCTCATTTTTTAATAGCTTTACTTGTAGTTGGAAAAATGCTTGTTGTGCGCTATCTTGTGCCAATTCAACATCATTATCTGAGTAGAACAAACCGATCCTATAAACGAATTTGTAATTTTCGCTACAAAATTTTTGGTATTCTTCATCATTCATTAAATACATCTTCCTTTTCTCCTTAGTGTTTTTCTACCATTGGATTTGCAATAGTTCTTCTTCAACTTTCTTCAACTCTCCAGGTGTCCAAGTAAGGTTTACTCGATCGTTGTCGTATCTTGGAATCAAGTGCATATGATAGTGAAACACCGTCTGTCCGGCTTTGCTTCCGTTATTTTGCAAAATATTATATCCATCACATTGCAAAACTTTCGATAGCTTACTTACCACTTTTTTTGCAAGAGGCAATACCTTTTCACAGATACCATCTTCTAACTCGTAGATGTTCTCATAATGTTGTTTTGGTAGTATAAGCGCATGTCCCTTTGTTGCCGGACAGACATCCAAAATAACACGGAAATCATCGTCTTCATATATTGTCGTAGCTGGTATCTCTCCATCTGCAATCTTACAAAAAATACACCCCTCTTTTTTCATCTCCTCTAACTCCTTTTCATTTTTTAGTTGAATTCTCTCATTCTCAATGCTACACTACCTTTGGAAAGGTGGTCTAAATCATGCTGCAAAATATCGATAAAAACAAGTACGAAGCCGTTAGAGCTTCTAACGATGATGCCAGAGAAATCATCGACACTTTACTAGAGAATCATAAATTAATCGTCTCTACTATCAGTCATGAAATTCGTAATCCATTAACTTTAGTGTATAGCAGTTTGCAACTATTAATGTCACAACATCCTGAGTTAAAAGATTATACACGCTTTCAATCTGTTGTAACCGATGTTGAGTACATGAAGGTGCTTTTGGAAGAACTTTCAACTTACAATAACAGCCAAAGATTAAAAAAAGAAACCATCGATGCTACAACTTATTTGAAACGCATTGTCTTATCATTTGCAATTTCCATTGAAGATTCAGAGATTGAATTCACTTCTGCTATTCCGTCTCTCTATCCTCAGATTACCGTAGATAAAACAAAATTACAAGAGGTATTTTTAAATATTTTAAAGAATGCACGAGAAGCTGTTGATAAAAATGGTAAAATCGCCTTTATAGCGTCTATTTCTGATGATAATTTACACATAGAAATCCGCAACAACGGTCCTGCCATCCCACCCGAACACCTAGACACTATCTTCGAGCCATTTCAGACATTCAAGCAAGATGGTACCGGTCTTGGTCTAGCGATTTCTAAGCAAGTAGTAGAATCTCATGGTGGTACTCTTAGTGTTAATTCCTGTGAAGGAAGGGATACAACCTTTACAATATCACTTCCCATAGGTTGATCGCTCTCTTACCTTTTGAACCATTAACGGAAGTTTTTTCTTCATTCTATCCAAGTGAATTGATAAAAACTTCCGTTCATCCGTACCCTCAATCCAATCGTCTTTCCAGATAGATTCCTCTTCAAATGTATGCACCCAAGGCTCTCTTTCCTCTGATGGTGCTGTTGCTCTATATTGTAGAGGTTTTTCTTCTATTGTTCTATGCTCTGATGTTCTACGTTCTATCGTAGGTATATCTTTTCCTGCTCTTTTTAAAAGTTGCTCTAAATTATAACTCGTATCCATTGTCTCTTTGTGAAGTTCTCCTGCTAGTAAAACACAGTTCGCATCGCTATAATCAATATGATCGATAATAAACTCAGTCAATTTGTGAAAAGCTACTAGGCAATTCTCCTGCCCGTTAGGATAATAACAAAAAAAGCAGTTTTCTCCCTTATAAAAAATATTTTCTGGTGCCAGCAGAATTCTATTTACATCTAATAGATGCTCTCTCACTTCTTCTAATACTAATAATATCTGAAACAATAATTCTTGTATCTGCTTATGGGCAATTGTATCCTTCTCAAATTTTTTATCCATCGACTTAAAGTTTTGTGTAGGATATAAAAATTGGCTATGCCCTGCCATACCTCTCCCTTGTATCGGTAATACTCGCTCTACTTGGTTCTCTTGTAGCATCATCATTTGATAATCTTCCACATATGGATATTCATCTTCTAAAATCGCTTCCGAATAATCCAATTCATTCATAGTTGTCCATTTCATTGCACTATGTCACTCTCCTTTTATCTCGTACCACATCTTCCAACAATTCAATCAATAACACTTCCCTCACCTTCGCCCTCCACATCTGATTGCCCACACTCGCTTCTATTTCTATGTATTCCTCTGATACGTTCACAGTTAAGGATTCTACCTCTAAAAACAATAGTTTCTCTTGTGCCTTCTCTTGAAAAAAGAAAGTCAGTTCTTCTTCATCTACCTTTTCATCTTGACGCTTTTGCACCGCTCCTACTACTGCTGTTTCGTAGGCTAATCCATAGGTAATATTTTTATCGTGATAGTATAGACTTCCTCGTATCGTAAGGATAAATATCAATAATATAATCGGCATAATATATGCAACTTCAATTGTAAAACTTCCCTTCAAATATAAAACTCCCTTTCCATCATCATTACTCCTAGATATCCTAAAAACAGAAATGGTAAAAATGGAATCGCATCTTTTCTCTCAATTTTCTTTCTGATTTTTTGTATCACAATATATAGATTGCTAAGTAAAAATGCAAATAACAACGTAATAGTTAACAGATTTCCGCCAATCCAAATGCCTAGAATTAAAAGCGTGACGCTGTCCCCATATCCTATTTTCTCCTCACTAATCTTGCTAATTATCAGGAATACCATCCCAAGTACCAAGCCTGACAACCACTCTTCTATACTACTTTCTTTCATAATAACACTGTTGATAATCCTAAAAACAGTTGCTAGTACGCCACCGCTAATCAGCCATCTTACACTTACTTTTTTCCACTTAAAGTCTTGAACTGCTCCCATTCCTAGGTAAATGATTAGTACTACTCGTTCTACTAGTTCCCACATCTTTGACACACACCCTTTCCTATTACCTCTGAAATCGGTACACTGTGAATACTTCTTTTTAAGGCACTACATGATAATGAATCATGATAGCGATCTCCTGTCTTTGCAACATATACCATAGCTTCCTTTGTATCTGGCTTGCACCGCTCACAAGGATGATAGATTCCGCCATAAGCATTTCGTGCCGATTCAAGATTAGTAGCTGCCATTGTATGAATAGATAGTTGTAAATGACTACAGTCATAGTCCAAGTGATAGACTGCTCCATTATCTGATACGTACACCACCTCTTCTTGATCTTCAAAGCTGTTTTTCGTATATCCTGTAAATCCCTTACAGATTAGCACTTCCCGATAAGAAATTTCCGGGGAAGCAAATTGGGGGAATGGCAATTTTACAGAGTATCGTATGTCTAATTCAATTCTTCCTGTCGTTAGTGCAATCGTGGAATTTCCTCCATCGATTCCACTCGCTCCTCCTACAATCATGCTTTGTTCTAGTCTTTCACTACCAATCCCCTCCACCATTTTTTCTTCTATCGTTCCGGTACTGACAAAAGGTAAGGTGATGACATCTTTTGATAGTTCTTTCCCTGTTGCATGCATTGCACTTCTCACACTCAATTGAATGGCTAATAACTCCAGAAGAAAAATCATACATACCATAGCCATCAAAAAAAGTGGAATGGCTATAGACGCTTCTACTGTGACACTTCCTCTCATAAAGGCATATAAAGATGCTCTTTTCCCACGTTTTCTAGATTTGAAACCGTGAAATAAACTGTGTGTGATATTGAATATTTTCTTTTTAATATATTCCAAGAAAGAGTCTCTCTCCTTTCCATTGATTTGGGATTTTTTGACAGGAAAAGAGCATCTTTATACACCTTTATCGATAAGTAAAACTCATAGGGAATTGATACGTAAATCCACCCTCTAAGCTTGCTGTATTTTCTGTATACAAATGATTGATACAACCATCTACCTGAAAATACTGTTGTCCATATGTATTTTTTATACGCTCTTCAACCATATCTAAAGCCCGCATTGTCATTGCATCTTGATCTTCTAAATATAGAAGTGCTCTTAAATACTCTTCATAGCGAAGTCCTCCTTCCATATCCTTTCCGTCGTTGTTATCTGTATCACTTCCAAATGTGAATAACGCTGTCATTCCCAATTGCCAATCCATCTCTTTCTTAACCAGCGTTACTCTATTGCCTGCATATAGACTTCTCACATCCACAACACTTTCTGCATAAACCCAAGCAAGTTGTAATGCTTGCTTGATTGCGTTTTGTAATGGTGGTGCCCCAACAGCTGTTGCTATTCCTAGTGCTGTTGTAGATAGGGTAGCTTGCATCGAACCACTATTTAACAAGCACAAATAATTGGGTGCTATCCTCATAAGCACTAACTGATTCGCCACTTTTTCAAGATTCTCGACATCACTTCCTTCTCCACTAATCAGATACTCTAATTCATACTGCAAGTTCCTCCCCTCTCCTTCATCCGCATAGGACGAGAAGTGTTGCATTAAATATTCACCGTATAACAACGCCTCTGCAGCACCTACCCGATCCACTGCCATCTGCCCTTGACCTACTCTTAAGACCCGTCTTGACGGCAATTGCTCTAGTGTTACTGTATTAGAAGATATTTCACTTCCCTTTTTCAACACAAGATTGAGGATTCCTTTTCCTTTCGCCTCCTCTATTGCTCCAAGAGGACTTTCTGCCACATCTAAGTCCACCTCTTCCTCCGCTAAAGTGGAATCTAATTCTTGCATTCCCTTCTCTTGTGCATCACGCAGTTGATCTCCTTGCGCTTTTTGTACTGTCCATTCACTTGAAGTACCTACCATACCCGCTATCATATCTAGTCCATATTTATGCTTCATATGACGCAGTGCTTGATCTTTGAAAGGTGCACCACTATCGTCTGTAAGAAACCACAGTTCTCCTACTTCTATCTCTGTCTCATACACACCATAATACTCAAGCCTAGAAAGAATATTGGTGATATCATAGTTCCCCTCTTCGTATGTTCCATCTAACGTAAACACATCAAATTCCTCTAACATCCCTTTGTGATACTCTCCAAACACCGATTGCATCGCTAGTTCCACTTCACCTCGCTTATAATTTTTTTCGATTTGAAAAGTAGTTGCCTGCAATATGGCTGTAATCAAAGACAGCAAGAAAAGAAAGATAAAACTTAAAAAGATACTAATCTCTGCTCGCACATGCCCTTCTTTCATCTTTTTATATCCCCGATGTCTCACTCGAAATCCGTTCAAACACACTATTCACAATCGCTGTTATCTGATCTCTAAAAATAACAACCACACCGATTAGAACTACCAAAATCAATATTACCTCTACCACTCCAATCCCTCTGTTATCTCCACAAATCATGGCGCTTCTCACCTGTATTTCATTCACAACATTCTTGCATTTATTTTTAAAATCTTCTCCTCTATTTTTTATTACTTGTTTTATCTTTTTCATTTTTTTCATAGCATACTCCTTTACACTTGAATTGATAGAAATGCTGGTACGACTAGAATAATCAATACGACTGTCAACATCAAAAACATCGGCATCAACATCTTCGTCCCTGCCCGCTCTCCCAATGTTTTAGCTCTTGCCTTACGCTCTTCAAAGGCTTCTTTTGCCTCAAACTCCAGAAGTACAGTCATTCCCTTTGTTCCCATTTTTACGTTCTGCACAACGATATTGATAAATCGTCGGAATGATTTTACATCACACCTATTCCCAAATCTTTCATACGCTTCGATTTCTGGCACCCCATTTTTCATCTCTGTATATGTCGTCTTCAATTCCTCATAAGCAGCTTTTCCCTCTCCCTTCTCCATGTATTGCCCCACAATTTTCCCCCACGCATTCTTCACAGTCATCCCTGCACCCATATAAAGTACAAACGTATTGACAATCTCTGGATAGTCCTTCATCATCTGCTCTTTTATTTGCGCGACACCTATCTCTGCTTCTCTTTTTTTCTTATACAGCAACAACCAAGCCACACCAACTCCAAGAAAAATAATTACTATCCCTCTTTTATTTGATGTCTGAGACCAACGAACTGCCTTTCCATCCACTTCTTTGGGTAAGACAAATGTCTCTGCTTCCCTGCTTCCCTCTTCTTCCGCCTTTATTAAGGCATCTAACTCTTCTAACTCGCTTAATTTTTCTTCTATTGGTGGATATATCATCGCATTTTGTATATACTCCTCTTCTATATCTAAATACTTTAGCTTGGCTTTAATCTCTACCAATATCCCTTCTTTTGGTACTGCATCTTTTTGTATCTTTCCGCTTTTTTCTAAGACACTATAGGGACTCCATTGCCACTTTATCGTAATTGGATACCCTGCAATCTCTTCCACAAACTGGAGATCTGACGTTACAGAGTCTAAGCCTTCATTTGCACCAAGCAACGATTGATCCAGCTTTTCTCTTACCTCTTTAAACATTTGGTTCTGCTCTTGCTTCGTGTATTCCTGCTCACCCACAACCACTTCCATCTGTTCCTCTTTTTCACCCTCAATCCTTACTTCTAACTCTTCTCGCTTCTCTCCTGTTCCATAGCCTCCTCGTTCAATCTCTAATTCCATCGGTCTATGGTCGATAACTAAAAGCATCGTTCCTCCTAACATCGACAATGATACAATCAGGATGATGGCTCTACGCTCTTTTTTCGCTATTGGATACCTTTTTAATACACCCTTAATTCTTCTTACCATTTCCTATACCTCTATCTCGACAATCCGCCG
>CAYJGW010000075.1:7909-9175 GCA_964369425.1 uncultured Lachnospiraceae bacterium | reverse complement strand
CTATTTGCTCAATGGCTAACAACAATAATTGTAGTTAGATTGCTAGGATATGAAGAAGCAGGGGTTTTATCATTGGCAATGTCGATTACAACGGCATTCTATAGTTTGCAATTGTTTGGAATGCGTAATTATCAAATCTCGGATATTGTAAAAGAATATACGGATAAGCAATACGTTCAGTCGAGATATTTCACGATAATAGTGGGAATTGTGTTTTGTGCAGTTATAACCTTTTGGGGTGGATATAGCACGAGAGAATATGCTGCGATTATGGTATATATGCTATTTAAAAGTAGTGAAGCGTTAGTTGATGTATATAATGGTAGTTGTCAAAATAGTGAGAGAATGGATATTATAGGGAAATCATTTATATTACGTGGTATTTTAATGCTTACAGTGTTGATAACTATCTTGTATACTCAGCAAGACTTAGTGTTAGGTATCACGGGTATGGCTATAGCAATGTTTTTGGTTGTTATTATATACGATATCCCACAAACTAGAAAAATCCGATCAGTAGAAAAACAAACTAGCGAAAAGAAGTTGAAGAATTTATTCCTATCCTGTGTTCCTTTGACAGCATATACAATCGGTTTGAATTTAATTCCGGCCATTCCAAGACTAGTACTAGATAATATAGCAGGAAATGAAATTTTAGGAATATATGCATCTATAGCGATGCCTTCGGTAATTATCCAAGTAGCTGCCTCTTTTCTGTACAATCCAATTTATACTCCGATGGCGATTCAGTATAATACAAAAAGATATAAAGAATTTGAAAGAATGATTTACCTTTGCTTGGGTGCGACATTTTGTGTAGGGATTATTGGAATGGTAGGAGTGCAACTGTTCGGTAGGTGGGGATTAAGTTTCTTGTTTGGCGAAGATATTTTGCAATATTATGAAATGCTGATGCCGACCATCATCTGTTCTCTTTTGACAGCATTTGTTTGGTTTTTGTGTGCGAGTTTAACAATAGTTAGAGATATAAAGAATTTGATAAAGAGTAACGCTATCTCTTTGGTTGCTTGTGTAGTTGGAAGCTTTGTGTTTGTTCCAAGTTTGGGGGCGCAAGGTGTAAGTATCACTATTATAGTTGCATTGACTTTGAATACATTGCTATTATTTGTAAGCTTATTAAAAAAACTAAAAAAGGTATAGTGGGAGAAGAAGATGAAGCCAAAAGTATCAGTGGTAATACCTGTATACAACAACGAAAAGTATGTTTATAGATGTATAAAGAGTGTAGTGAATCAAACCTATAGT
>CAYJGW010000075.1:0-7809 GCA_964369425.1 uncultured Lachnospiraceae bacterium | reverse complement strand
CAACGAAAAGTATGTTTATAGATGTATAAAGAGTGTAGTGAATCAAACCTATAGTGAGATTGAAGCCATCATAGTAAATGATGGATCGGTAGATAGTAGTAATGAGGTTATACAAGAGTTTCTATTGGAAAATGAAAATATCATATATATAAAACAAGAAAATCAAGGGGTCTCTATTGCTAGAAATAATGGGGTTAAAAAAGCAACAGGAAAATATCTTTTATTTGTAGACGGGGATGATTATATAGATGAAAATTATGTAGAAGCTCTTGTAAAAGGTGCTGAAAATCATCAAGCAGATTTAACAATATGTGGATACAAAATGGTGAATGATTCAGGGCGAGTATTGAATGAAGTAAAACCAGAGCCTAGTCAAAAACTTGGCGCAGAGATTTGGATTTATAGGATATGTGCAGTATGTAGTAGGATGTATAGACGTGATATGTGGGAAAAGTATACGGTACAGTTCGAGTCAGAGGAGTATGCTAGAGGCGAAGATACGTTGGTTTCGTTTTTTTGTAATACAGTAGCAAAAAATATTGCAGTTGTAAGTGGAACAGGATATAACTACGTGCAGTACAATGAATCAGCAATGGGACAGTATAGAGGGTTTGAACAATTTCACTTTCCGTTTCTTACAATGGAAAGTACATTAAAAAAAGCATTAAAAGAGATGGCACCGTATAAATTTGAATATCTTCAATATGGAGTATATAAACTTTTTGCGCAATTTGTCTTTGGATTGGCACGTGGGGCTAAGAGAGAAAAAGTAGAAGAATTGTGCAAATATATTCAATATATTAATAGCAACTATTTTAGTGAAAAAAATGGAGCTATGAAAAGATTTATGAGAGGTAAAAGGGATATACCTATAGTTCAAAAAATTGCGATAACATTGTTGATGTTTTTGAGTGAAAGGAAGCATTTTTCTTCTGCAATATACAGAATAACTAGATTTTGAAGAAGGTACAATAAAGGATATCTATAAAAAAGGTAGGAGAATAAAATGAGGAACTTGCATACTTTTGTGGTTTTAGCTTACAAAGAATCGAAGTATTTAGAAAAGTGCATACAATCCGTATGCGAACAAACGGTGAAAAGTAGGGTTGTGATTGCTACATCAACTCCGAACGAATATATTTCTGAACTTGCGATACGATATGGATTAGAAATAATTGTAAATCAAGAGAAAAAAGGTATTGGTGCAGATTTCGACTTTGCAGTAAGGTGTGGAGATACAGAACTGGTCACAGTGGCACATCAAGATGATTGGTATGAACCAAGGTATACAGAGAAAATAAGTAAAGCGTATAAAAAGAATGAAGATGCAATAATTTTATTTTCTGATTACTATGAAATTAAAGGAAATAAGAATGAAAGTAGTAATGTGAATTTGAGAATAAAACGACTGTTGTTAGTTCCAATTGCTGTTGCTGGAAACAGTAGGTTGGGGAAACGACTAAGTTTAATGTTTGGGTGCTCGATTTGTTGCCCAGCAGTAACCTTTGTAAAGAAGCGAGTTCCAATGCCGCTGTTTGATTGTGGGTTTCAATGTGATGTAGATTGGCATGCATGGGAGACGTTAAGTAAGGAAAAGGGAAGTTTTGTATTTGTAAGACATTTGCTAATGGGACATAGAGTGCATGAAGAATCAACTACAACTCAAATCATCAATGATAACATAAGGCAAAAAGAAGATTACGAAATGTTTAAGCGTTTTTGGCCAGTGCCAATAGCTAAGCAGTTTATGAAAGCTTACTCGCTATCGGAGAAAAGCAATAAGGTTTAAGAATAAACTATAGATGAATAGTATAAGGAAAATAAGATGGAAAAAATAATTTTAATAATACCTGCGTACAATGAAGAAGAGAATATATTAAATACCTATAATAAAATCATGAAATATAACAAAGAATACAATGTGAGTTACGATGTAATTATTATCAATGATGGATCGACAGATAACACAAGTAGAATATGCCACGAACACAATATGCCTGTTATCGATTTGGTTCAAAACTTAGGCATTGGCGGAGCTGTTCAAACAGGGTATAAATATGCAAACGAACGAGGGTACGACATAGCAGTTCAATACGATGGAGATGGGCAACATGAGGTTGCATATGTAAAAACAATTACAGACCCAATAATCAACAAGGAAGCTGATATGGTAATAGGCTCAAGGTTTGTAAAAAAAATAGATACCTTCCAATCATCATTTGCAAGAAGAGTAGGGATAAGGATTATATCAGGATTCATGAAATTTGCAGCTGGATATAAAATATTAGACACAACTTCAGGATTTAGAGCGTGCTCAAAGAGTATTATAAATGAGTTCGCGAATGATTACCCGAGTGAGTATCCAGAGCCAATTACAACTGCTGAAATAATGAAGAAAAGATATAAAGTAAAAGAAGTTTCAGTAGAAATGAGTGAAAGACAAGGGGGGCAATCATCGATTAGGGCGTGGAAAACTATCTATTATATGGTGAATGTGTGCTTGTCGCTCTTAGTTGTGAAAGCAAGGAGGTATGAAGGATGCCATTCAATTTAAATATTACCTTAATTATATTTTCAATAATTTTAATACTGGTTACATCCTATGTAGTAAAAAAAGGAATGTTAATAATCAAGTATTCACTTCTGTGGTATTGCGTTTCAATTATAGTTTTAATTCCTGTTTTCTTCTCAAAATTTTTTAGTTGGTGTGCAAATGTATTAGGGTTTGAAACAATAGCGAGTTTAATGATTGCTATCGTAGTAGGTTTGTTATTGTTGGTTGCGATGGCACTTACAATAATTTGTTCTACGCAAAGAAGAAAAATAACCATGCTTATTCAAGAAGTTTCAATGATTAAACAAAAAGTTGAAGAATATGATAGAGGAAAGGACTTCACAGAAGATTAGTACTATGAAAAAAATATTTGATGGTAAAAAAGGAGAGTGGAATGTAGTAATAGTTTTAGGTACTATTGTTTTTAGTTTTTTTCTTTCTCTCGGAATACAAGCATTGACGAATCCAATAGATTTTAATTTAGCAATTATGGAAGAGACTTTAAGTGATGTGGAAATTACAGCTGAGTATGTAGATAACGGCAAGACCGTTACGGATTTGATATGTGTAGGTCAAGCGAATGTACTTTATGTAGAAATAAAAGAAGCAATCAATGGAGCCATGACTGTAGAAATATACCAAGATGAAGATGAAAATAAACTACTGCTTTCTAGTAATTTTGCGATGGGGGAGCAAGCAAAGCGTTTTTATTTAAAGGGTGAAACAGGCGATAGCTTTAGAATTGTAATTACAAGTGAGAATGCTGATGTAGAGGTTGAGCAAATATTAAGTGGGGGCGTTTCGAAAATAGATCTTGAAATGACGAAAATCTCAATAGCAGATACAGCTATACAGATGATGGTGATTTTTGCCCTAACAATTTTTATATATTTAAAAAAAGAGAAAATTGGAGCGATGATATTTCGGATAGAAAGTTTGATTAATAGAAAAAATGAAGAAATTCTAAATAAATATATTATTTTGGTTATGGTTATAGTTTTTGCCAGTATGGTAGTTTTTGGGTTAAATATAAGTCATATGGAACAATATAACATGGTGATTGGTGGAAATATATCAAGTTTAGACCCTGTTATGCTTGGTGAGTCGCGAGGGATTCGTTCAGATGAGTGGCTTGGGATTAACACATTGTTTCACAATATGACTGAAGAAAACATGGGATTAACCAACTGGCAGGAAATGATTGCTTTTTATGTTCAACCTCAAAATTGGGGATTTGCATTTTTGCCCAATGTAAATGCATTTGCATTTTATACATTGATGCCATATTTGATAGCAGGAATAGCAGTATATTTATTTGTAGATATACTGCTACCTAAAAAAAAGTGGATATCGTTGGTGTCTACATTTATCATATGCTTTGCACCAGAGAATTTATGGTGGTGGGGCCCAGAAACAGTGGGAAGTTCGATAGCGATAGTTGTTGCATTTTATTACTTTTTTGTAAGCGTGAGAATAAGAGGTAAGATAATTTGCTCGGTTGTATTAGCTTGTCTCTTACCAACTTATGTTATTAGTGTCTATCCGGCTTGGGATGTTCCAATGGTGTATGTTTCAATTGTGTTAGTATTAGTGTTATTTATTAAGAATAAAAAAGTAAAGTTTGCTAGAACAGACTTAATATATATAGCAAGTGTTATAGCATGGAGTTTAATTGTGTATTTATGCCATTATTTTTCTCAAAGAGAAAACTTAGAGGCTATCATGAAAACTGTTTATCCAGGAAAACGAGAGAGTGTGGGAGGGGACTTGAGTGTAGAATATTTATTTCATTACTTGATGATGCCAATCACGCCACATCAGGATGTAGCTATGCTGAATAATTCAGAAAATTCAGCATATCTGGCACTTTATCCACTTCCGTTCATCATATTTTTATTTGATTTTAAAAATATGATGAAAAATAAAATTATCATAACATTACAGGTTATGACATCTATTTTGTTTATCTATATATTTTTAGGAATGCCACTATGGCTCACGAAGATAAGTGGCTTTAGTTATTCTATAGGAGCAAGAACATTTACAATATATGGACTGGCTTGTGTGATTTTACTCATCTTGCAAGCAGATCATATGAAGAAAATTGAAGCAGGAAAATATCTTGCGATTAAAAGTAAAATTATATTGTTTAATATATGCATAATGGGATTTTTTGTGTTTGGTTATGTTAATAGTGAGTATGTGTTTGAGGAACTAGGTATTATAGCTTCGTTTATTATGCTTCTATTAGTTTTTTTGTTTGGGAATCTATTGTTCTTTGGATACAAGAAGACATATTTCTTCTTCTGGAGTGTATTTGCATTGATATGCAGCCTAAATATGATTCCTATTAATTATGGTATAGGTATTATGCAAGATACATCCATTGCACAAGAAATTCGTGCGATAGATGAGTGTGAAGAAGGAAACTGGATGACATTAGATGATTGGATAATGTCTAAGTATGTTAATTCACAAGGAGTAGAGTGTTTAAATGTGTTAAGCTACCCACCACGGTTTGATTTGTTTTATCCTCTTGACCAAGAAAGGTTATACGAAGAGATATACAATCGTTATGCACATATTACAGTGAAACTTACAGATAATGAATCAAGTAATTTTGAGCTGGGGCATATGGATCAAGTAACAGTCAACTTAAGCGAACAGGATATTGATTTATGGAATGTTAAATATATTGTTTCAAAGAGTGAAATAAATATTGATACAATAGAACTGTATACGGATTTGATTCATTATGATCAGCAAGATGGATATCATATTTATAAAGTGAGTTATAAATAGTTGATAAAGAATATTCATCACTAACGACTAGAACTTGACATTTGTAATGCTATAGAGTATGATGAGTGATTATGAAAGTGATTAAATCAAGAAAGTAGAAAATGCGATGAAACTACAAGAGAAAGAATTTGACAATAAATTGGAAATATATATATCTGGAATAAATAGACCTAAATTAGAAGTTTATAGAGGAGTATCTATTGATAACGAGGATATTGAAGTGCTTTGTGATGATAAAGTAATACAATATGAGACAATAAAAAGCGATAGTGGAGTTATGGTAACAGCTGCCTTACCAAAAGGTGGAAAATTAATTTGTATCAAAATAAAGGCACAAAGCGATGGAAGAACGCTCTATAGCAAGGAGATAACAAATTCATTTGTAAAGAGAGTTGCTAATAAAGTTAACTGCATGGTGAGACCCTACTTACTAAAGGCTAGAAAATTAGGAGTGTTTATTAAACGGAGCATTGCATTTATGTGGAGAGAGCATAAATTTCTTGTGCCACCAAGTTTGTGTGGGCGATATATTAAAGCAACAATTAGATACTTCAAAATGCCAAGTTTTTTACATCCTATGGTGAAAAGAGAGTATTTGTTTTGGTTGAAGAATAATAACAGAGAAAAAAACTGGCAAGCGTTTACCTATGAGCCGCTCATATCGATTATAATTCCTGTATATAATATAGGAGAAAAGTTTTTGAGCGAATGTCTAGATTCCGTTCTTAATCAACAGTATCAAAACTTTGAAATCTGTATAGCAGATGATTGCTCTACAAAAGAAGAAACAATTAATACTTTGAAAAAATATGAACAATTGGATAAAAGAGTTCGTGTTGTATATCGTGAACAAAATGGACATATTTCAAAAGCAAGTAATTCAGCACTTGAAATAGCAAAAGGAGAATTTTGTGCATTATTAGATAATGACGATGTTTTGACAAAAGATGCTTTATATGAAGTTGTAAAAGTATTAAACGCTGATAAGACGGTAGATTTTGTGTATAGTGATGAAGATAAACTGGATTTAGATGGACAAAGGTGTGAACCACACTTTAAACCAGATTTTTCTCCGGATACATTGTTGAGTAATAACTATATTTGTCATTTTACAGTAATTAGAACTGAGAAAATAAAAAGTGTTGGTGGATTTGCAACTGGAGTAGAAGGCGCTCAAGACTATGATTTGTTTTTGAAAGTAACAGAAAATACAAAAAAGATAGCGCATATCCCAAAGATTCTATATCATTGGAGAAAAGTAGAAGGCTCTACTTCAATGGCGATATCTGAAAAATCGTATGCTGTTGATAGAGGAAAGTTGGCCGTGGAAAATGCACTGAAGCGTAGGGGAATTAGTGCAATTGTGGAAAAAGAAACAATATCTAACCACTTTAAAATAAATTATCTGTACGAAAAAGAACCGTCAATTACGATAGTTATACCAACAAGAGATCATTCAAAAACACTAGAAACGTGTTTGGACTCATTGTACAGTAGAACTAGTTATAAAAATTATGAAGTTATTGTAGTTGATAATGGTAGTGAAGAACAATCATCTTTTGACTTGTTTGAAAAGTATAAAAAAGAACATTCTAATTTTAAAGTTATGCGAATTGAGATGGAGTTTAATTATGCATTTCTAAATAATAGAGCAGTAGAAGAAGCAAATGGAGAGTATATTATGCTTCTTAATAATGATACGGAAATTATAAGTACTAATTGGTTGGAACGAATGGTTGGCTATGCAATGCAAAATCACGTTGGTGCAGTAGGTGCGAAGTTATATTATCCGGATATGACTGTTCAACATGCAGGAGTTATACTTGGACTGGGAGTGGCCTCGCATGCCTATGTTAATGCGAGAAAGAAAGAGATTGGATTGTATGGGCGTCTGAAAGTACCGTATAATTATGCGGCAGTTACAGCAGCGTGCTTAATGGTATCAAAAAAGAAATACTGGGAAGTAAATGGTCTAAATGAAGAGTTGAAAGTAGCTTATAATGATGTGGACTTTAACTTAGAATTATTAGAAAAAGGGTATTATAACATATGTTTACAGCAAGTGGAATTGAAACATTACGAGTCAAAGTCAAGGGGGCTAGATGAATCGGGTGAAAAATACGAACGATTTGTATGGGAACAAGAGTTTATGTATAAGAAGTGGGGGGATTTAATTAAAAAAGATCCTTTTTATAACATAAATCTATCAAAAAATATGGCGTTTTTCTTAAGTGAAGAAACACCAGAAGAAAGAGCGCTTAGAGGATAACTCAGAATAGAAAGGAAGGTATAGTAAGAAGTTTTTACTATGACAAACTTAGCGATGGATAATAGTAGAGTTGCGATAACCGTAAATCAAGTTTCAAAACAATTTAAATTGAACACAGATAAGCCGCTCACAATGAAAGAGCGTCTCGTTTGGGGGAATAAGAATAAAGTTCAATATAAAAAGG
>CAYJGW010000074.1:0-9394 GCA_964369425.1 uncultured Lachnospiraceae bacterium | reverse complement strand
AAAGGATTTATGAAAGAAAAAAACAAAAAAAGGGGTGTCAAACTTGACACTACCCCAAGGATAAAGGTGGATAAGAATATGATAAAATCACAGTGTTATAATGAAATTACAAGGAATAATCAGCTGATTAACAGCTATCACAATAGAATTAATGAATTAAACAGAGAAATACAAGAGTTAGCAGAGAGTCTTGACAGACTAAGAATTATGACAGAAACACTTTGCACTTGCAAAAACCATAGTACTGGAAGTTTGGAGCAAGTAGAAAAAGTGAGCAATATAAATGAAAAAATAATAAATAAATTCTCAAATCATATGCATAACCTGTTGAATGGATCAGAAATTATAGGGATATTAAGTGGTCTAAATAGAGGTCAAGATAGCATATGCGAAGAAATTCAAAGAAGAAGAAATGAGATAAATGAGTTAACAAGAAGAATAACAGATTTAGAAAATAGAAATGTGCAGTTGAACAATACCATAGCACAGATTAACCGGAGAGAACGTGAAGAGGCTATGCGAAAGGCAGCAGAGGAAGCAAGAAAAGCAGTTGAAGGTGTAATGGATTAAATGAGATATTTACAGAAAGGAGAATGAGATGGGGACAAGCGAGGTTAGAATTGATGATGACTATATACTTACGACAGGAAGTAATTTAAAAGAGTGGTATAGTGATTTGCAAGATGGGATAGATGAATATATTAGCATTATGGAGGGGATTGTAGGAGATGCCATAATGGAAGGAGAGACGGCAGAAAGTTTAAAAGAATTTTTAGAGTTTGTGAAAGCGTTATCAGGAGAAATTGAGCCGATAGGAGAAGAATGTGAAAAAATATTAATATCATATAAAAATGATGTGGATCAAGCAGATGATGTGCTTTATTAAAGGAGAAAAAGATGATTAACAAGATTGATACAGGGAAATTAGAAGACTATACAAGTAAACTGAGAAGTTTACATGGTGAATGGAATAACTATTCTAAGAATATGCCAGATATCGGAAATAATAGTGGTGATGTGGTGGATGAAATAACTAACTTGAAAGCGTCGCTACAGTTGATTCAAGATACATATATTCAGCTATTGGGTCACACTGTTTCGTATATGGATGAACGTAAAAATTCAGTGGACTCAAAAGAGGATAAAGCAACTCAAGTAGTGAGAGCATAGGAGGAGACAGTTATGTTTCGAGATTTTTCGGAAA
Source organism: uncultured Lachnospiraceae bacterium (assembly GCA_964369425.1). Classification (GTDB taxonomy): domain Bacteria; phylum Bacillota; class Clostridia; order Lachnospirales; family Lachnospiraceae; genus CAUPWF01. The sequence goes on along the minus strand of CAYJGW010000074.1, from coordinate 8,190 downwards.
GTGCAAAAGCAAAATTATTGGCATTCGTGGAAGAGGTGACAGAAACAACCTTATGGGGAAAAGTAGGAGATTCAATCAGTGATAATGCAAGTCATGTAATGAGCTGGTTTGGATACTTGAATATTAATAACTATGTAAATAATATGGATGAATATCAAAAAAAAGTAATAGATAGGAACAACATAACAGCTAATAGAGTTGAAGAGATATTTGCTGAGGTTAATGAAATTGATGCAAGAAACGGAAGAGGGTTATCAGGGGCGAAAGATACCTCAAATTCACTACAGGCATTATTGAACACACTTGCAGAAACAATTAATCCAAATGGTGGAAACTTAGATATGGAACAAATGAGAAGTGTACTGAAAGCAAAAGTAGAAGAATTCCAGCAGAGTAGAGCAACATTAGAGGATATAATTGAAAATGAAAATTTAGGGATGAATCCAGATGCTACAGAAATGAGTGCAGACCCTGTTAACTTAAGTACAGGAAACTTCGTCTACAATCATGAGGATATGAAAATAGAAGGTGAAATACCAATATCATTTCATAGATATTATAATTCAAAAGACACAAAAACAGGCTCAATTGGAAGGTGCTATTTACATAATTATGAGATGTCTCTAAAAGAAAATGAAGATGACAGTGTAGAAATCAGACTGTCAGATGGACAAGTAAATCGATTTGAAAAAACAGAAGATAATCAGTATATAGCTAGAAATGTAGCGTTACAAATGCTTACGAAGAATGAGTCTGGTTTTCTTTTGGTACGTTCAGGGGAAGAAAAAATCCAGTTCTCTTTAGGTGGACAGATGTTGCGAAAAGAGGATATGAACCATCGGGGAATTCAGTTTACTTATAATGAAAAAAATCAATTGCTTGAAGCAAAGACGGATACAGGTATGTCATTGACGTATTCATATAATGAAGATGAGTTATTAGAAAAAGTATGTGATCATACAGGTCGCGTAGTAGCACTTGAATATGAAGAGCAACGACTGCATAAAGTAAAAGTGCCTTCAGGTGCAACGTATGTTTATAATTATGGAATGAATGGACGAATTACAGAGGTAGTAAACGCAAGGGAAGTACGAGCAGTTAAAAACATATATGATAAGAACTTCCGAATTATCAAGCAAGAGTTTCCGGACGGTGGAACTATGAGCTTTGAATATGATGATGCGAATAGAAGAGTAATTATGACTGAAAGAAATGGTGCTAAAACCATTCATGTACATGATGAAAAGTATCGCAATATTGAAACAATTTATCATGACGGTTCAAGAGAAACATTTATATATAATGATTATAATCAATGTATTAGCAAAAGAAACCGAAATGGAAATGTAACAAGAATGGCGTATGATAATAGAGGAAATCTAACACAAGTGATTGATCCTATGAAGAAGAAAGAAAATTATACGTATGATGCGAATAATAGGTTGGTAAGCGTTAGCGTAAACGGGAAGCAAAGGTTAAAGAATAGTTATGATAAGAATGGGAATATAGTCAAGTCAACAGATGCGCTAGGTCATGAAAGCAAATTTGAATATGATGACAAGGGACGGCTCTTGAATAAAATATATCCAGATAATAGCAAAGATAGCATGACGTATGATACGTATGGAAATGTTTTGTCTCAAACGAATCAATTTGGTGGAATCATACAATACGAATATAATGAATTAAATCAAATTGTAAAGATAACGGACGGAAATGGTAATGAAAGCAAGTTTGAATACGATGCATTGGGGCATCTTGTTAAAGAAGAGAATGCATTAGGTGATAAGAAATGTTTTGAGTACAGCAAAGAAGGGTTACTATTAGGAACTACTGATTATAATGGGACTAAAATAACACAAGAGTATAATACACTTAACTTGGTAGGTTCCATTACGGATCAGTTGGGTTATACAACGAAGTATCAATATGACGAGATGTGGAATATCTCCAAGACTATCAATTCTGATGGTGCAAGTCTACACTTTACCTATGATAAAAATAATCGGTTAGTAGAAGAACGAAATGAACTTAATAATCCAATAATATACAAATACAATGCAAATGGAGATAAAATTTCAGAAGAAATCGCAGATTCTAAAACTGAATTTTCATATGATAAAGTAGGTCATTTGATAAGTGTGAAAGATTCGGAAGGGAATGTTACGAATTATACATACCAAGGCGATAATCTAAGCCGTATTGAAGATGCACTAGGCAATACATTAGAATTTACCTATGATGACGCATCACAGCTGATACTTGAAAAGTCATCAAACGGAGAACTTCGCAAATATGAATACACTAGCATGGGAGATGTTAAGACAATTGAAGACGAAACAGGGCGTCAAATGGTATATACTTATATGCTAGGAGGAGAAAAAGTAGAATCGATTCTATATACAGATGGAAATGTTCAGAGATATGCTTATGATAAAAATGGAAATCTTGCTTCACTTACTGATCAACATGGAAATATTCAAGAATATCGGTATGATGCATTAAATAGAGTCATTAAGCTATGCAGAAATGGAGAAATACAGAAAGTAATAGAGTATGATAAGGTTGGGAATATTGTACAAGTTAAAGACCATGAAAATAATACAACACAATATGTATATACGGCAAGAGGAGAACTAAGCAAAGTCATAGATGCTTTGGGCAATGAGGCAGAATATATCTATGATGAAAAAGGCTATTTGATTCAAAGTATTCAAAAAGGTAATGGAAACGAAGAATCTAGGATTAATACGTACAAGCGAAATATACAGGGGCAAATCATTCAAAATATAGACACAGGAGGAAACTCCGAGTTCTATAAATATAATGGAATAGGCTTACTGTGCGAAAAGATGGATAAAGAGGGTTATTTAACTAGTTATAAATATACAAAACGAGGAGACTTGAGTTTTATAAAGTATGGAGACGGACGAGAGGTAGCCTTTACTTATAATGAATTAAGATATCTACAAGAAGTAGAAGATTGGGATGGAAAAACAAAGATAGAAAATGATAGTTTAGGTCGAGCGGTAGGTGTAACATATCCAAATGGAGAAAAAATCGAATACACATATAATACAATTGGAAATCGTACAAGTTTAACGTATTCAGATGGTATGAAAGTGCAATATAATTATGATACTCTACAACGACTAACATCTATTCAATCAGGAAATAACATAACAAAATATGAATACGATTCTTTTGGAAACTTGAGTAAAAAACTATTGCCAAATGGAATTGAGACATTGTATAAACATAATAATGCAGGTCTTATGGAGAAAATAATAAATAAGAGCCAAGGAGAAAACTTGGATGAATACAACATTAAATACAATTTGAATGGAAGAAAAGAAAGTGTCGAGAAAATAAGAAAGGGTGTTAATCAAGACTCAGGTCTGTTTTCTTTTGAGTATGATGAAATAGGTCGTATGGTAGGGGTTAGAAAAAATGAGCAGTTGCTGAGACGTTATCGATATGACGCATTTGGAAACCGTACTCAAAAAGAAGAAAATGAAAGTACTGTGAAATATGAGTATAACGAATTGGGGCAATTAATTAAAAGAGTTGATGATTCTAAGATAGAAGTATTTTCGTATGATAAAAGAGGTAATTTAAATAAAATCATAGAGAACGGGGAGTCAAAATTTGAGTACGCATACGGCGCGCTCAATAGAATAGAGGAAGCGAAAAGTAAACTAGGTAGTTGTACATATTATTACAATGGATTAGGTCACAGAGTAGGTATGAAGCAACAAAATAAAGTGAAAGAAAGTGCAACGGCATTTACCCTAGATATGACAAAATCCTATAATAATTTATTATCTAAAAACGAAAATGGAGTAATTAGCAGATATATATGGGATGATAAAATTTTAGGACTACAAATGGCAGAAAAAAATAGTTACTTGATTCAAGATGAAATGGGAAGCCCGATACGTATGACTGACAGATTAGGGCAAGTGCAAGAGACGTATGGATATGATGAATTTGGGAATGACTTGGAAAGCACATACAATGAAAACAATCCATTTGGTTATACAGGTTATCAAAGGGATTATATTGCAGGTACGTATTACGCACAAGCAAGAGAATACATTCCGTCGATAGGAAGGTTTGCATCTAGAGATTTTATTAAAGGAAGGCAAGATGATTTAATTTCATTAAATGAGTATACATACTGCAAAGATGATCCGGAAAATTATGAAGATTTAAATGGAAAATTTGTACTTACAACGATTGCAATTTGTGCCGGGGTGGGTGCATTAGTAAGTGGGGGGATTAATGGAATTTCTCAAGGTGTAAAAATAGCAAAGGGAGAACAAGAAGAATTTAAGTGGGGAGAATTTATGGGCTCAGTAGTTGAAGGAGCAATAGTTGGAGGTGTTAGTGCAACTGGAGTTGGAGTTGTGGGAACGATAATTGCAGGCGGAGCTGGAGCAGCATCAAAGAGCATAATAGAGCAAGGCGTAGATGAGGGCACTGTAAATGCAGGACAAGTGGTGGTGGATACAACAGTGGGAGCTATTACTTCAGGGGTTTTTTATGGTATAGGAAAAGCTGTAAATCCTATAAAGGAAAAATTCTTTGGTAAGTCGGTAAAAAAAATCCTAGGAGATGAGATTGCCGAAAACAAGGCGAAAATCATAGCTAAAAATACGGTGATAGATAATGCAAAAAAAGCAACTGGAAGAACATCGCCCCATAGATTAAGACAGTTAGCGGACTTGAAATCAATTAGAAAAAGTTTGGTGGGAGATTATGCGGTTAAGGAGTTGCTCAATGGTGGAAAAAAGGTAATAAAGCATCTAGTCATGGAATCAATGGGATGGAAAACCTTGAAGGGAATTAGTAAAGGAATATTCAAGCGGTCAATTGTAGATGTGGTCAATTTTGTATTTGGTCCGTGTACGGTGTATGCATAATAGTAGGATTCTTGAAATAAGTAAAAAAAGTGAGGCTAAGATGGAGGATATAATTCAGAGAATCATTAGAGTAATTGTGAGTCGGGAGAGTGCGAATATAGTTCGTAATCAACTGAAGAAAAAGAGAGAATGTGTAAATGAAAGTGAGCTGATATGCGAGTATAATAGATACTTTATTGTATTTGTGCTTAATAGTATTTGGAGTACAGTGGCATTAATAATAGCAATATTTACACTAGGAGATATACTTGTAATTGGATTACTAATGTTCTTCGTAGGTCTTTTTTACGTTGCGATGTATGCATTTAAAATGTATTATGTTGTGTTTAATGAAAGGATAACTTATCGGAGTTGGATAGGTGTTACGAAAAAATACGAGTATGCAGATATTAGTTATGCGAGTATTGAGAATGATATTTTGTACTTGTATATGAGTAATAATGAGCAACTAAAATTACCATATGGAAGATACCCAGAGATGCATTATATATTATTTGTGAAAAATAATGTATTCTTAAAGGCTGCAAGTATACATGAGGAATTTACGATACAAACAACAAGAGAGTACAAAAAAGTATTTAAGTTTATGTATGGTTCTTTTTTAGTATTTTGGGGAGCTTTGATTATAGCAAGTAGTATTCAGCAAGTGGTGGGAGCAATAGTGGTTTTCTTGATTTTTTTTATTGCTTCCGCAATAGAATTATTAGATAAACTAAATAAAAAAATGGTTGTTAAGGGAAAGGAAATAGTAATATACAATTTTCTGGGGAAAACTAAGGCGATAGCTCTTACGGAAGTAAGTAGAGTAAAAAGGGTAGAGAAAAATCAAACAGAATATATTTATTTATATTCTCAAAATAGGAAAATCTATTCTTATAGCAAGGTGAATGAAAATGCAGATTTATTTGAACAGTTTATTAAATGCTATAAGTGGGAGCTGTTTTGAGGTTCTGAAGTTCAATAATTATAAAGAAGGGAACTGATACAGGATGCAACTTGAATTAATCAATAGTTTTCAAGATACACAAAAGAAGAGTAATAGTTTTTGGGTGAAACATTCAACATTAAAGGCAATGAAACATACCGAAATTTATTACGAACAATTTCAGAGTAACGTTGAAAATAGAAACCATACTGCAGATATCATAGTTGAAGAAAACACAACATTTTCAGCAGCAAGAAAATATAAGCAATTTGGAAAGGTCGCTGTTTTGAATTTTGCAAATCCTGAAGTCCCCGGCGGTGGGGTACAAAATGGAGCGATGGCTCAAGAAGAGTGTTTATGTAGAAGCAGTAACTTATATGCTTGTATAGCGGAAGAGAAAAACTATAAGGAATATTATGGATACCATAGAAGCTTAGATAATAGATACTATTCTGAGAGAGTGATTTATTCAAAGGGAGTACTTGTATTCAAAACAGATGATCTAATTCTTCAAAAACTTCCAAAATCAAAGTGGATTCAATTAGATGTTATAACTTGTGCAGCACCATATTTAAGGGGAATATGTGATATAGATAATGAAGAGTTAAAGGGAATCTTTAAGAAAAGAATAAAAAATATTTTTGAAGTAGCAAAAAATAATCAGATAGAGGTACTGGTTTTAGGTGCATTTGGTTGCGGAGCATTTAAGAATCCACCTAGAGTTGTAGCAGCTGCATTTAATGAAGTGATTCATCAAAATGGATATATCAATTATTTCACCAAAATTATATTTGCGATAAAAAACTCAAATATGGGGAAATCAGCAGATCAATGTGAGAACTTACGGGAATTTAACAAAAACATTTGTGTGAAAGGTGCATATTTCTATGAGTAGTTCACTTAATACTATATAAGAAGGAAATGTTTTGGAAATTTGAAATCTAATAACTATAATGAAAAGGAGTTGATATAGAAATGCAAGATAATATTCCGAGTATATCACAAAATAATCTTGTCGAAGGGTTTGTGTATCGAGAAAGATATAAAATATTAAATCGATTAAATAACAAGCAAAGTGCAGGTGTGTTCTTGGCAATTAGCTAGTTCAAGTACAAAAATAGTGTTAGGATTGAATCATCCACTGATAGCAAATGCTTATGATACGATGTCGTTCCAAGGAGAAGAGTACATAGTTTTAGAATATGTAGAAGGAATTAATTTAAAGGGAAGACTATCTGGAAGGGGGCAATTTTTATCACAAAAAGAGGTTGTTATGTACGGAATTGAAATGGCAAAGATTCTAGAATACTTACATAGACAACCACAGCCAATTGTGCACAGAAACATAAAACCAGATAGTTTTATAATAACAGCGGAGCGTGGTTTGAAATTAGTAGATTTTTCAATTGCAACAAAATATAGTGGTAATCAGTGGAAAGATGATGCTGTAGGGACAGTAGGATATGCAGCGCCAGAGCAATATAATGGAAAAGCAGAACCACGCAGTGATTTATACGGATTAGGAATGACGATGTTTTACCTGCTAGTTGGGAGGGAACCAATGAACTTACCTTGAGTCTAAAAATGATAGATAGAGATAAACGGTAATATTAAGGGGGGGCGGGAAATAGGGCAACTAAAATTTAAGTTTAATTTATATCAATTAGGATTACCATCTGACGATCCAGTCTATACCCTAAAAAAAGTATTGGAGGAATTAAGCTACACAAGCCTATTGGCACGGTGTTCACAAACCATATCGGCAGATACTTCAATACTATACAGGTCTTGCTGTTGGTCATGGATATCTCGTGTGGACAAACCACGAGCATACAAGGAAATGATTTTCTCTTCAATTCCAGATATACCTCGTTGATGTTTCGGAATGATTTGCGGTTCAAACGCCCCATTGCGATTACGAGGCATGTCGATTGGAAATTCCCCATATTGGCTTTTGATTGTTTTTGTTGAATATCCATTCCGTTTGTTATCGGTTTCTGTCCCTTCTTTGTGATGCTTAGTATACCCGAGTGACGCATCCATTTCAGCCTCTAGAAGTTCCTGTAGCATGTCCTTAAACCCATCTTTGAACAAAGAATAGATATCCCCTACATTTTGAATGTCATTTTTTGCTATTATCCGTCGTAATTGGTCTCTTGCGATTGCCATAAAGTTATGTCTAGTTTCACTAGCCTCCTCTGCATTGGTGTCCTTTCCTGACATTTTTTTGAAGTGATAATATAAAAATATCCACACCCTCATCACCAATTAAAAAGTTTTTGCTATAGTAAGTGCGTTTTTGCTATGGTGTGTAGAGAAAAAAATTCAGATATGTTATCA
>CAYJGW010000073.1:0-9571 GCA_964369425.1 uncultured Lachnospiraceae bacterium | reverse complement strand
TTATCTACCACACAAAACAACGACGATGCGATCCTTGAAAGATTGCACCGTCAATATTTTCATTCTTTAACTTCTTGGTATGTATGGTGAAATCAATCCTGCAATTCTTGGAATTGTCATAGATTGTAACCAAACTTTTCCAGGTCCAGTCACCACTGTATCTATCAAACCTTCTCCACCAAACACTACATTTTTCACACCTTTTACCATTTGCACATCTATAGAGCAAGTAGTCTCCATTGCTGCTACAACTCCTGTATCGCATACCAATTTCTCTCCGGCTGCTAGCACATACTCTTTACAATAACCGTCTACTTCTAAAAATACGGTTCCAGGTCCTTCCATCTTCTGCATGATAAACCCTTCGCCTCCAAGTGCACCTGCACCTACTTTCTTGTTAAAAAACATCGATGGCTTGATGTGCTCTGTCCCACAAAGAAATGCCTTCTTTTGGCAGATGATACTAGATCCTGCTGGAACATCCATTGCTAATATTGAACCTGGGAAGCTAGATGCAAATCCAATCTCACAAGGTCCTTGCGCCGTGTACTTACTCATGAATAAACTTTCACCACTTAACATTCTGCCTAGCATCTTTTTTGCACCGCCACCAGTTGTCTCTGTAGAAAGTTCTCCTTTTACCCAACTTCTTCCGCCTGATTCACTAATCATTACCTCTCCTGGATCTAGTTGACAAATCAATACTGGTAGTGAATCTCCTTCGATTACATATTTCATCTGTTGTTCCTCCTATTCCTTTTTCAAAATAGTTCCTATTATTAGTTACAAATTGATTCTACCATTTTTTTACTCTCAATTCAATGCTTTCTATTTTTAACAATAGGAATCTTTAAATATCTGATAGCAATCTTCTCTTTCAACTGGAACTGTGTCAACCGCAAACAGTCCTCCCATATTATCATATGAATTTTCCACTAATTCATCAAATTCATCCGGTGTGATTCCATAGTCCGACATCTTTAGATCTGCAACACCGCAAGCCTTTTGAAGTTCCACCAATGCATCCACAAAGTCCATCGCTTTTGTTGCATCTTTTTTCCCCATTGCCTTTGCCATATCTATCATTCTTTGCTCACATTTTCCAGATTTTGCATAGAATGTATAAAAAGCTCTACTAATCATAATCAGTCCAGCCCCATGTGGAAGTGCTGGGTGAAGCGCTGACATCGCATGTTCCATTGAGTGTTCTGAGGTACAACCAGATGTGGATTCAACCATACCTGCAATAGTATTTCCTAGTGCAACACCTTCTCTCGCTGATAAGTTACTACCTTCATTTACAGCGGTTGCTAGATTTGCCGCAATTAATTCGATTGCTTTTATTGAGTAAGCATCGCTGATTGGATAAGAGGTATTATTTAAATATCCTTCGGTACTGTGAAACAAAGCGTCAAACCCTTGATAAGCCGTTAAGTTTGGTGGAACACTGAGCATCAGCTCTGGGTCAACTACAGCTAACACTGGAAATGTCTTATCACAACCAAATCCAATTTTCTCTTTTGTATCTTCTTTTGTCACAACTGTCCATGGATCCATCTCTGTTCCAGTTCCTGCTGTAGTTGTAATTGCAACCATCGGTAGTGGATCGCATACAAGAGATTGCCCTTTTCCAGTTCCACCACTGATATAATCCCAGTAATCTCCTGGGTTTGTAGCCATTACAGCAATGGATTTTGCTGAGTCAATACTACTTCCACCACCAAGTCCAATTACAAAGTCACACCCTTCTTCTTTTGCAATCTTAGCACCTTCCATCACATGAACTAATGTTGGATTGGGTTGAATCTTATCAAACACTACTGATTCTACCTCTGCTTTTTTCAATTGCTCCTCTAATCGATCCAAGTACCCATTCGCTCTTGTAGATTTACCAGCCGAAATAACAATTAATGCTTTCTTTCCTGGTAACTTTTCCTGATGTAACGTCGATAACTTCCCACTTCCAAATAATAGCTTTGTTGGTATAAAATAATTAAATTCCATTGATTACCCCTTCCTTACTGTCAATTTTTTACTTCTTTTAGTATACTCCATATTTTTTTTGTTGTCATTCATTTTTCTAAGATATTATTGTTTCACTTACAGTTGGATGAGGAAAAATTGTTTCTTCTAATTCACTCATTATTATACCTTTTTTGATTAATGTTGTAATGCCACCAATCATCTCTCCCGCGTGTTGACACATGAGTATTACACCTAATACTTTTGTTGATTCCGTTTCAACAATGAATTTAACAAATCCTCTATCAGCGCCTTCAATCATCGACTTTCCATTCGCGGACGTTAATTTTTTCACCGACTTTACTTCTATTCCTTTTTCCTTAGCATCTTCAAGCGATAAGCCTACCGTAGCAATTTCTGGATCCACAAACACACAAGCCGGAATATAATCCATCACTTTTTCTTCCCTATCTCCATACGCTAGTGTAGCAAAATTTGCACCTTGTGCCTCTGCCGCATGGGCTAATTGCGTACCTCCTAAGACCACATCTCCTATTGCATAGATTCCATTAACCTTTGTCTGAAATTCTTTTGTTACAGGTAGAAATCCTCTTTCCATCTCTAACTCCATGTGTTCTGGTATCAGATTTTCTGTATTTGGAATTCTCCCTGTACAGATGAGAACTTTATCCGCTTTTACCGATAACCGCTCTCCTTTTTGTTCATATTGGCAGGTAACGCCTTTTTCGCCACTCTCAAATCCTAGTACTTTTGCACCAGTCAATATCTCTATTCCTCTTTTTTTAAATATCATTGAGGTGCTCTGACCTACTTCTCTATCTAACTGTGGCAAAATTCTCGGTAGGTACTCTATTATTGTCACCTTACATCCGAGTCGATTATAGATTTGTGCAAACTCCACTCCAATTACGCCGCCTCCAATAATCACTAGACTGTTGCAATCTACTGGGTTTTGTAAGAAATAATCACTGGTGTGAATATCTCTTCCCTCTATTCCTTGAATCGGTGGCAATGCCGGTCTACTTCCAGTTGCAATTAAAATCTTCTCTGCTGTATAAGATTCCAATCCCGCTTTCACTGTCTTATAATCTACAATAACTGCTCTTTCATTTACGACCTCTACTTTTGCTTTTTGTAAAAGGCTACAAATTCCCTCTCTAAGTGTAGTAATAGTTTCAGATGCACCATGATGCATCCTATCTAAATCATAGTTCAAAGAATCTGCTAGGATTCCTATCTCCTTCCCAGTCTTTGCTTCATGATAAAGCTTGGTACTCCTAAGTAAAGATTTCGTCGGAATGCAACCTCTATTTAAGCAGGTTCCACCTAACTCTTCCTGTTCAAATAAGACTACTGATTTTGAAAACTTTGCTGCATGCAATGCTGCTACGTATCCTCCAGGCCCACCACCTATGATGATTAAATCGTATTGTTTCATCTTCTCCTCCATTGACTTATTCATATTTAAGCTTTGGCTTTCTTGCCGCACTCACTTCATCTGGTCTACCTATTGGAGTTGTAATTGGCGCCTCATGAAGACCTTTTGCATCATGATATGCTCTTTGTAATATTTCTCCTATTTTCTCACAAGCGTCATCTAATGTTTCTTTCGACTCCGTTTCCGTTGGCTCAAACATCAATGCTTCTTTTACGATCAGTGGAAAATACATAGTTGGAGGATGCATATTGTAATCCATCATAGACTTTGCTACATCCAATGCCGTAACTCCTGTTTCTTTTTTTATTTCCTCCAAGGATAACACAAATTCATGCATACAAAATCCCTTTGTTGCAACTTTACAATGTGGTTCTAGTTTCTTTTTCATGTAGTTTGCATTTAACACTGCAACCTCTGAGGCTTCCTTTAATCCTTCTTTCCCAAGGCTTGCCATATAACACAATGCTCGCAATGCCACAGCAAAATTGCCATAAAAGTTTTTCACTCTACCGATACTCTTTTCACTATCTTGTAACACAAATCCATCGGATGTCTCAATAGGGTATCCTTTTGGTAAGTAAGGTGCCAATATCTCTTTTGCTCCTACTGCACCTGATCCAGGTCCACCTCCTCCATGAGGTGTCGCCATTGTCTTATGAAGATTCAAATGAATCACATCAAAGCCCATATCTCCTGGTCTTACAATTCCCATAATTGCATTTAAGTTTGCTCCGTCGTAGTAATTCAGACCTCCTGCATCGTGAATAATCTTAGTGATTTCTAAAATATTTTTATCAAATACACCTAATGTGTTGGGATTTGTCAACATCAACCCCGCTGTATTCTCATCTACTGCCTCTCGTAATTTTTCTACATCCACACTTCCATCTTCACAAGAGGGTACGTTTACTACGGTAAATCCTGTCATAGCTGTAGTGGCAGGATTGGTTCCATGGGCAGAATCAGGAACAATAATCTTTGTTCTGTTCTTGTCACCTCTAGATTCGTGATATGCCTTTATCATAAGTAAGCCTGTAAACTCTCCATGCGCTCCTGCTGCTGGTTGAAAAGTCACCACATCCATCCCTGTCACTTCACAAATCATACGTTCTGCATCTACCAACGCCTCTAAGCACCCTTGTACAGACTCCACCTCTTGTAATGGATGAATTTTGGAAAAGCCTTTGATCCCAACGAGTTCTTCATGTATTGCAGGATTATACTTCATTGTGCAACTTCCCAAAGGGTAAAATCCATCGTTTACACCATGTACCTGTTTAGACAGTTCCGTATAATGACGGCTGATATCAATTTCTGCAAGTTCTGGAAGTTTTAACACTGCTTTTCTTTTTAAAGATTCTGGCAATGAAACTGCAGGGACATCTGAGTCTCTAACAAGGTCACACCCTCTTCCCTCTACAGATTTTTCAAATACTAATTCCATCCTTCCATCACCTCCTTAATCGCGCAAATCAACTCATCTATCTCCTCTTTGCTATTTTCTTCTGTTGTACACCAAAGTATCTCATCTCCAATCACAAGACCCCCTAGGATACCTCTTTCTGACAACGCTTTCATCAGCCGCTTTCCATCTACTGGAGTCTTTGTAACAAACTCATGAAAAAACTCTTCATGATATTTTAATTCAAATCCAGGTATTTTTCCAAGTTCTGCTGCAAGATAATGTGCTTTTTCATAACATAACATCGCTACCTTTTCCATACCTCTTGCGCCCATAGCCGTCATATAGACTGCTGCTATCATCGCGCATAAGGCTTGATTCGAACAAATATTGCTAGATGCCTTTTCTCTTCTAATATGTTGTTCTCTTGCCTGTAAAGTAAGTACAAAACAACGTTTGCCTTGACTATCTGTTGTCTCTCCTACAATTCTTCCTGGTAATTTTCTAGAAAGTGGTGCAATACAAGACATAAATCCCAGATATGGACCACCAAAGGAAAGCGGTATGCCTAGTGGTTGCCCTTCGCCTACTGCAATGTCTGCTCCATATTCTTTCGGTGTTGGTAGTACTGCTGCTGAAATTGGATTTATTCCCATAATAAATTTAGCACCCACTTCATGTGCCAATTCACTCATCGTTCCATAATCTTCTATAATACCGTTAAAATTTGGCTGCTCTGCATAGATGCAAGCATCTCCTTTTTGTACTGCATCTTTTAAAGCTACAATATCTGATTTCCCACCTTTTTGTGGAATCACCAGTACTTCCATTCCATTCCCATTGCAATAAGTCAATATCGTCTCTTGTACACTAGGATGAATCGAATCCGAAAGTATCACCCTATTTTTCCCTCTATCTTTACACATGGCGACTGCTTCTGCTGCTGCACTTGCACCGTCGTATACCGATGCATTTGATACTTCCATACCTGTAAGATTACAAATCATTGTCTGGTATTCAAATATACTTTGTAAAATCCCTTGACTAATCTCTGCCTGATAAGGCGTATATGCTGTGACAAATTGCTCTTTTGCAGTTACCCGCTTCACAATCGAAGGGATATAGTGATTATATGCACCTGCTCCTCTAAAAATAGAACGATATACTTTGTTCTTATCTGCAAGACCTTGTACATAAGACACTAGCTCCGGTTCTGACATCCCTTTCTCTAAGCCAAGCTCAGATACCATAAGATTTCTTGGTACATCACCAAAAAGATCGGTTGTACTGGCAATCTCTAAGTAATCTAGCATCTCTTTAATCTGCGCTTTTGTTGATGATACGTATCTTCCCATAATTCTCTCCTATTCATCCAAGTTGCTACAATATTCCTCATACTCTGCTGCACTTAATAACTCTTCATAGATTCCAACTTCTGATACTTCAACTAGCCACGCCGCATATGGATCATTGTTAATAGATTCCGGCGCATCTAGCAATTCTTCATTGACTGCCGTTACTGCACCTGTCACTGGACTATATAGGTCTGATACCGCTTTTACACTTTCCACATCTCCAAAACTCTCACCAGCTACAATTGCATCGCCTTCCATTGGTAAATTCACAAATACCAAATCCCCTAACTGCGATTGTGCATAATCTGTTAACCCTACCTTAACACAACCTTCACTTACCTCTTCTACCCACTCATGTGATTTTGTGTACTTTAAATTTTCTAAAATATTCATTGTTTTACGCTCCTTTTTTATTATTTTTTATAAAATGGAAGTGAAACTACTTTTACTGCAATTTCACGTCCCCTTACCAATGCGGTTAATTCTGTATCCACTGTAGCACAGTCTGCATCCACATATGCCATCGCATATGCTGCTTCTAGGTATGGACAATGGGTTCCACTTGTCGTAATCCCCACTTTTTTCCCATCCAACTGTACCTCTGCACCTTCTCTGACAATCCCTCTTCCAATCACTTGTAGCCCTACCCTAACTGGGTGGTTATCTGGGGCTTTTTCTATAGCCTCTTTCCCTACAAATGACTCTTTATCCATCTTAATAGCAAATGAAAGGCCTGTAGAGGCAACATGGATTTCATCTGATAATTCATGACCGTAAAGTGGCATAGAAGCTTCCAATCGCAACGTATCTCTTGCCCCTAGACCACAAGGAAGTGCCCCTCCTTCGATAAAAGCTTTCCAAACTGTAGCTGCATCTTTCACATCTAAATAGATTTCATAACCAAATTCTCCGGTGTACCCTGTTCTAGATACTAGACATTTACAACCTGCGATTTCAACCCCATCTGTAAATGTATAATATTTTGTTGGTAATTCTTCCACATTACAGTAGTTCTTAATGACTTGCTTTGCCTGTGGCCCTTGCAGTGCAATCTGTGCAATTTCTTCACTGATATTACTGATTTCACAATCACCCTCTAACTGTTCTTTCATCCATGAAAAATCTTTCTCTGTATTGGATGCATTGATGACTAATAGGTACTCTTGTTCTGCTTTTTTATAAACAATCAAATCATCTACTTGTGTTCCATTTGGATACAACATTAATGTATATCTACAAGCCCCTACTTTCATATTATCAAACTTGTTTGTCATAATCTGATTCAAATTATTCAACGCATCCTTTCCTTTTAGAACTACTTCTCCCATATGAGACACATCAAAGATTCCTACTTTTTCTCTCACTGCCATATGTTCAGCAATGACTCCACTGTACTGTACTGGTAATAAATATCCTGCAAATGGAACAACTTTTCCTGCTAATTTTACATGTTCTTCGTAGAGCGGTGTCTTTTTTTCCATGTATATGCTCCTCCTATATTATATTTTAGTACGCAAAAAGAGCGCACTAATAAAAAGTGCGCCCCGTCATTTAACCTGAAAGATTCTCCTAAAATAATAAGGATTGCTTCTTCGGTACTGTAAGTACAGATTTCCGGAGTTTGTCAAGTATCGGTCCTTTTGCCTGAGAGTTTTTTTGCATTATCCCCTTCGGCGTTACTACTGTAATCTCTCCCGATACCGTCAACCATTTATAACCTCTTATAACAAATTAACATATTTTTTTCTTAATTTCAATATTTTTTGTTGCTTTTTTCTTTTTTGTTAACAGTTTATTCCATCTTTATTTGCAAATCATTTGCACATTTGTGGTATCTAGGTGTATAATTGTATTAACTTTTAAAACACATTCTTTTTTTAGTACTATGGAGGAAAAAATTATGACTACCCCAGTAAAGAAGGTAACCAATAGAAAAAAACTATCGTTTAGAATTAATGTGATGATATCCGTAGTTGTAGCTGTTGTGATTACTTGTCTCGTACTTTTTAACGCTTTAGAATTACGAGTGGTTATGTATGACTTCTATGAAAACCAAGCCAATATAGGATCATCCCTGTTAGAGAATTCCATCGATGGGCACGATGATGTGTTTACCAATGATCACACAGATCTTCTAGATTCTTTAAAAGAGTCAACAGATATGGAGTACACTATTTTCAAAGGGGATACACGACTTTACACAACTTTATTTATAGACGGAGAAAGAGCTGTTGATTCCACTCTTGATAGTAGTATTTCAAGCCAAGTTTTAGCAGGTGATCATTTCATCGGCGAATCTACTGTTTTAGATGTACTCTACTTGTCATCCTATGTTCCTTTACACGATGAAAACGGCGATGTAGTAGGAATTTTATCTGCTGCTGTACGTGTAGATAAAATCAATCCTCAGATTACTGAAAACGCATTATTTTCCGCGGTGATAGGCTTCTTTCTTCTAGTCGGCGCTTTAACTTTTAGCATGTTTTATATACGACGTAATATTACCACACGTTTGAAAAATGTAGTAATAGCTGCCGATTCAATAGCAAAAGGCGAATTTGATTTCGTACTAAAGAAGACACAAGAAGATGAGATTGGTTTTTTGGCTGATTCCTTTTTAGCAATGAGCGATAATATTACTGCTATCAGAGGTGATATGATGAAAAATCTTGGCGAAGCAAGCAGTGGTAACTGGAATATCTCTCCTGCTTCAGAAGATGTGTATGTCGGCGGTTGGATTGAATTACGCAAATCTATGGTTCAGATGATTCAATCAGTAAATGACGCATTGCTACAAGTAGCTATCTCCTCCGAACAGATATCTTTTGGTGCCACACAAGTAGCTAGTGGCTCCCAGATTCTAGCACAAGGATCTATACAGCAAGCAGGTTCCATACAGTCCCTTTCTACTACTGTAGATGCAATACATAAGCAAATAGAAGAAGGATCCAAACATTCACAACTTGCAAAAAGTGCTACGCAAAAAGCCAATGACGCTATCATCACTAGTAATCAACAAATGTTAGAAATGATTGATTCCATGAAAGCCATCGACAATAAGTCTAATGAAATTAGCAAGATTATTAAAACCATTGACGATATTGCATTCCAAACCAATATTTTGGCACTGAATGCTGCCGTTGAAGCTGCGAGAGCCGGATCTGCTGGAGAAGGATTTTCAGTTGTTGCTGACGAGGTACGAAACCTTGCTACTAAATCTGCTCGTTCTGCTAAGGAAACGGCTGCCTTAATTGACGAAACACAGATTGTAATCACAAAAGGTGGAAAGATTACAGATGCTACTGCTAAATCACTTTTAACTGTTACCGAGATGATTGATGAAATGGTTGACTTTGTCAATCACATCGCTGCACTATCCAACGAACAGGTATC
>CAYJGW010000072.1:0-9809 GCA_964369425.1 uncultured Lachnospiraceae bacterium | reverse complement strand
AAGTTACCTTTACGAATATTCACAAAAAATGTAGCAGACTGAACTTCAAGCCTGCTACTTTACACATAACGGTAATTCTTCCAATTTAACTAGTCACTTAAAATAGTGATAGTTGTTCATTTTGTTCTGGAAATTCCCAAACAAAGTTAAATACTTCTTTTTCGCCATATAACATGTTTTCTTCTTTGCAAAAATCACGTATTATTCTTGACAGTTTAGTACTATTTGGACTTTTAAGACCGTATGATGCTCCGTACTTTTTCATGTATGCACGCTTTAAATCTGGAAAATGCTCATTGAGCTTTTTATAGTAAAACTCGCGATTTCCAAAGCGAAGTGTCATCCCTACACCAAATGTTAAAACACCTTTCACATTTGCTTCTTTACAATAATTTAGCAACCCTTTGATATTTTCATCTGTATCATTTATAAAGGGTAAAATAGGCGTAAGCCAAACAATCGTTGGAATCCCCGCTTTATCCATTTCCTTTAACACTTCAAACCTGCGCTTTGTCGTAGCAACATTTGGCTCTAATACTTTGCACAGTTCTTCATCATACGTTGTAAGGGTCATCTGCACAACACATTTTGTTCTCTCGTTTATTCTCGCCAAGATATCTATGTCACGTAAAATTAAATCGGATTTTGTGAGTAATGCCACACCAAAATCATGTTTCTCGATTAGTTCAAGTGATTTTCTAGTATGTTCTAATTCTTTTTCTAGAGGGATATAGGGATCTGTCATGGCACCTGTCACTATCATACATTTTCTACGTCTCTTAGAAAGTTCTCTATCAATCAACTCTAAAGCATTTGTTTTAACTTCAATATCCTCAAAGTCATAAGTTTTACCATAAATCTCTGACCTACTATCACAGTAAATACATCCATGAGTACAACCACGATAGATATTCATATTATTCTTTGCAGAAATAATGCTTTTGGCAGTAATTTCTTTCATGATTTTTCTCATCTCCTTATAATTTTCTAATTGGATACCTAATCGTTATTTTTAGCTTTGCCTCGACTGTTCTTCTTACGTGGCTTTGGAATCGGTGTTATTTCTTCTAAAATCAATACAACCTCTTTTGCTAATTCTCTATCCTCTATATCTAAGATGTAGTGCTCTTTTGCACTTTTGTATGGAATACCTGTTTCACTGTTTTCTAGAACAGCAGTTGTTTCCTCTTTGATTTTTACAAAAACTGTATCATCGCACACCAAAAGAACAGGTTTTTCATTTACATAAACCATATATTCTCCAAACATTTTTTTGTAGCGAATCGCACCAACTCCTGAAATTTGCTCACATACAAATTCTATGTATTCTACACTACTTGCCATTATACACACTCCTTTCTACATTGTTCTATACGCTTTCCATCATCATCCAAATCCTCATTGTATAGAAAGCATTCTTTCGTATGGTCATTTACCATTCCTGTCGCTTGCATAAATGCATAAACAGTAGTAGAACCTACAAACTTAAATCCTATTTTCTTCAAATCTTTGCTTAGTCTATCTGAAATTTCTGTTGTAGCAGGAAGTTCGTTCTTTGATTTATAATTATTTTTAATCGGAATAAACTCCACATAACTCCAAATAAATTTATCAAAACTACCGTACTCTTCTCTTATTTGCAAAAATAACTTTGCATTTGTTATAGCTGCAACAATCTTCCCTCGATGTCTTACTATTTTTTCATTTTCTAATAGTTCTAAAATTTTTTGTTCATCATATTTTGAAACTTTTACTGGATTAAAGTTGTCAAATGCTTTCCTGAAATCTTCTCTTTTTTTTAGAATGGTTATGAATGATAGACCTGCTTGAAAAGCCTCAAGAGTTAGCATCTCAAAAAGTTTGTTATCATCATGAACAGGTCGTCCCCATTCATTATCATGATACTCTCTATAAATTTCAGAACCATCTAGCCAATCACAGCGTTTTTTATCCATTGATTTTCTCCTTTTAATCAAAGTATAGCATAGTAAAGCTGACAACTGTATGTCATATTAATCTATTTTTCATGATGCTCTTCTGATTTTATCCTACACTTTTTTTCGTGTTGAAATTATTCCAACAATTCCTCCCACAAGTATTATAGGTGCCACTCTTATAAATAGCCATTCAAATGCATGAAAGCCCACTCCAAGAACTGCTCTTTCGGGATCACTATAATCCCACTCCAAATAGGGACTACCTAACCTTGATAGAAGGATAAATATCGCTACTATAATGATGCATACTAGAATAAGCAAGCACTGAATCAATTTTCTTCTTTTTACGCTTTTTTGTGAAAGTTGCAAATTGATAATTTCCAGTTTTTCTGAAATCACTTTTAGTTCATCTTCGCGTTCCTCACCAATGGTTTCTCCAAGCAATTTACTTACTGGCATTTCAAAAATTTCTGATATTGCTAATAACATTTCAGAGTCGGGAACTGACAATCCTTTTTCCCATTTTGAAATTGTTTGCCTTACTACATTCAATTTTGTTGCCATTTCTTCTTGCGAAAGTCCTTTTGATTTTCTGATAGCTTTAATGTTTTCGTTTAACATAAACAAATACCTCCTTAATATTTGCTTGAAGTATAACAGATATTTGCCCATTGCCATAAGCAACGCAAGTTAACATTCACCATAAAAAGGCAAGATGTGCCTTCATCTCCTATATAATTTCTCTCTCAACTAGAATTTGATAAAGTTGTTTCACATCTCTAATTTCTGGTTGTGTATCCATTATGCAATATATTTCATCAACAATTGTTTTATCGCACTCAAAAAAGTCCGCTGCGGATTCTTCTTCTAACTTATCACGATTTTTCATCACTAATTCAATTTTATTTTCAATTCTGCCAAGCTCTATTCCTTCATTCTTTCCGCGGTTGAATACGATATGGTCGTGTACATAAAGAGACATATCTTGCAATTATTTCTTACGCCTCTCATTTTTTGATACAAGAAATATCTTTTCCGAAAACGAACCACGTTTTTCACGTTTCTCTTCTTTTAAATCATATACTTTATCTAATAAAACGCCCTTTGCATGGCATATTGAATGGATAACCTCTAATATATCCGCTATTTCTTCAATCTCACCACTTTCCTGATATTCAGCTACCTCTTCATTTAATTTTTTATTTAATTCAATCAAATAATCACTATCTGATAATATTTCAAAGTGTGGTTCTTCCCCTTGTGCTTTTATTATTTCTGGAATTCTATCGCGAACTAATTTGTTAAAATACATGATTGCGTACCTCTCTTTTTCTTTTCTATATACTAACTCCATTATAAATGAATATTTATTCTTTGCATAGATATTTATATCTCATTTGCATGACTATATCTCTTAATATATGTTATACTTCTAAGTGTATAAATTTTACAAATGCTTTTACAACATCCATAAAATCAACATATCAAAGGAGACATTATGAATGAGGAATTAATCATACTTGGTACTGGAAATGCTACAGTTACTAAGTGCTATAACACTTGTTTTGTATTAAAGAATGAGAACGAACTTTTTCTTGTTGATACTGGTGGTGGAAACGGAATTTTATCTCAATTAGAAAAAGCTCACTTACCATTAAATCAGATTCACCATATATTTATCAGCCATGAACACACAGATCATTTATTAGGTATTGTATGGTTGATTCGCATGATTGCAACTAAGATGAAGCAACAAACTTATCAAGGTAACTTGACGATTTATTGTCATGAAGAACTAGTAGATACTATTATTACAATCACAAAGCTGACTATCCAACAGAAATTTTTCAACTATATTGGTAACCGTATTTTATTTTGTAAAGTGTCTGATGGAATAACAAAAGAGATACTGGGCTATGGAGTAACTTTCTTTGATATCAATTCTAGCAAGGCAAAACAATTTGGATTTGTAACAAATCTACATAATGGAGAAAGACTATGCTTTTTAGGCGATGAACCCTACAATCCTTCTGAATATATCTATGCAAATGAATGTGATTGGCTTTTACATGAAGCCTTTTGCTTATATCGTGATAGGGATATCTACAGACCGTACGAGAAACACCATGCCACTGTAAAAGAAGCTTGTGAGGTTGGTTCCACACTCTGTGCTAAGAATTTAATTTTATATCATACTGAAGATAAGAATATTCAAAATCGAAAAGAACTTTATACAGAAGAAGGAAAAGCTTATTATTCTGGTAACTTATTAATACCTAATGATTTGGATATTATTCGTTTTTAACGTTTTCCTTAAATATAAAACACACCCTATTTCTCTGAGTGTAAAGGGTGTGTTCTATATTTACTCTATTATCTAACTATTAAACGTTTCTTTCAAATTCTTAATTGCCTTATTGTTGACTAAATACCAGACTAATAAGCAGCTTGTAATTTTATCAACCAAGTTTCCGGTAATTGCAGATAAAAATGTTGATGTAAATAAACTTTCTCCAGTCGATAATAATGCCATTATCATAACATCTGTTCCTGAACCTGTAAATCCTCCAAATAAAGCCAATCGAATCGGAGTCCCGATTAAAGGTGCCACAACTGATAAGATTAAACCTGTTATAATGGCTTTAGGTAGCGTAAAGCCTTTTTTCGCCATTGCTCCTACTACAATTGCAACAGCTACGTTTACAAGTGCAAATGGTATTGCAGTCACTCCACTTGTAACTCCCATTAATAGATTCGTTGCTACTCCAACTAAAATTCCATATTTTGTATCTATGTATGCTGATATAAATATTGTTCCAAGGGTATCTAAGAATAACAAGGGTATCGCTAACCAACCTACAAAACTCCCTAGTACTACGTTGATTGCAACACAAAGTGCTGCTAATATTAATTTTTTCACATTACTATTATTCATGAAATAATCTTCCTTTCAATTCCTCTTCTCTTCTTTCTTCACTTGTCCATGATTCTGGTATTTCTACAGTGTTACACGTTATGTTCCTTGCAGCTAGCATTTCAAATAACTCTTCCATAAATACGCCTCTTTGATTTGAAATAGAACATGTAGGACTTTCTTCGATGCCTAATACACCATAGATTTCATATCCTTCTTTTACATAAATCTCGACTTGTCTTATAACCGTAAGTGCTTCTTTTTTACATAACGCTCGATACTCTGGAGTATTATATTCTTCATAAGTCATCGGTAATCTTGATAATCCTCCGTAAATCAGTTCAGGGCAAGGCATCTGTATCAAAGCTACACCACTTTTTATGACTTCACTAACAAACTGAAAGCTTCCTCTTGCTCTTTCCCAATCTTTAAGAACTGCATTTTGATTCAATACACAATGACTCACTAAAAGCAGCTTTTTACTCCTTTTCATCTTACTTTCATTCCTTTTTTTTTGATTTTGTCACCAGTCTATGATATCACCATTTCCATCCACTTTCCAATTCATAATACCTATTATTATCTTTTATATATTGGTTTTTTCTATATATTCACATTAAAAAATTTGCTTTCCTTTGACATATTTCGCAATAATTTTCGCTTCATGATCTTGGTAAACAATACGTTCTAATCTATTTGCTATATCAGTTACCCCAAAATAATTAAGTTCTTTGTCATCTAATACAATAGCATCCATTTCATAACCTTTTTCAAAACTACCGACTCTTCCGAAGAATGAGCCTCCTCCTTTTGTTGCCATATAAAGAGATTCACTCACGTTTAGCGGTTTCAAATTCGAATCTTGTAATCTCCAGCGAAGTTTCGATACTCCGATTGCATCTGCCATTACTTTAAACATAGATAGATTATGCCCTGCTGCAATATCACTTCCAAGTCCAATGTTTATATTTTCTTCTAAATATCTCTTTGCTGGTGCAATTCCAGATGATAGATTTACATTCGATGTTGGACAGTGCGCCACATATACCCCTTGCCTTTTCATCAGCTCTATCTCTTCTTCGCAACTATGCACACAATGAGCCATTATGGTCTGATTTTTCCCTCCAAATAAGTTATGGCTATGGTAACCTTCCCCATAAAATTTCACTTCTGGTTTCAACTCTTTTACCCACTCTATTTCTCCTAAGTTTTCGGATAAATGAGATTGATTAGGCAGATTATATTCTTTCGATATCCGCCCTAGATAATCTAGCAATTCATCGTCACAACTTGGGATAAATCTTGGAGTAATGATTGGAAAAGTATTAGAAAATTTCCCTTCAATCAAATGTAACCATCGCAAAGTCTCATCCTTAGCTTTTTTTCCACTTCCTTCTAAAAGTGTACTAGGACAATTTCGATTCATATTTACTTTTCCCACATAGGTAACAAGTCCGCTTTCTTCTAAAAGGTTCATAAGTTTTATGGTAGCTTCTACATGTATCGTTGAAAAGATAGATGCGCGAGTGGTTGCACTTTTCTTTAAGTCGTTTACAAACTTTGTATAAACTTTATCTGCATATCCAGTATCCTTAAACTTTGTCTCTTCTACAAATGTAAATGTATTCAACCACTCTAACAATTCTAAATCCATCCCCGTTCCTCTAAATGCATATTGTGGTGCATGTACATGGAGATCAATAAGACCTGGAATGATAATCCGATTTCCGTAGTCCTTTATTCGTGCCTCTTTATATTCTATGGGTAGTGTACTACACACATCAACAATTTTATTTTCATCATATAAAATGATTCCATTTTCAAAAATCGTTAATTTACTAGCATCCTTCGTAAATACTAAATTTCCTTTTATTCCCCAAATCATTTTCATATCTCCATTCTCATTTTTTATAAAAGAATCCTATTATAAAAGAAAATATATTAAGCTTTTCTTCCTTTTACAATTAAAAAGTTTGGCTTAATTCGTTCCTTTTCAATTTCTGGGAACTTTTCTATTGCCCAATCTTCTGGCACTGGTTCGACCACTTCTTCTATGATAATCCCTGCTTTTGCCATAGTTGTTATAATCTCACTAATAGGGCGGTGGTATACGATAACTCCATCTACGAACCAATGGTTTTCTCGCTTTCCACTTTCGTTATAATGAGAAAATGTATAGGATACACGCTCTCCTTTCTCATTACGGTTAAAATGGCTCTTACCATCCTTTGAGGCAGTAGCGATTGGGTGCTCTTGCGAATAAAGTATCTGCCCATTTTCTTTTAGCAATCCATGGATATCATTCATCAGTTTTTTGAAATCTTCCATATAATGAAAGGCTAGTGAACTATAGACAAAATCAAATTTTTCTGTAATCCTATCCAGATTACTCATGCTCATATTGATATACTCGATATTTTTCTCCTTTGTCTCTTTCATAGCGATTTCAAGCATCTTTGTAGAAATATCAATCCCTACGACCCTACTCACCCCTTTTTCAATAAACTCTCTGCAATTTTTTCCATAACCACACCCAAGATCTAGAACAACTTTCCCTGTTAAATCAGGAATCATCTTTTCCATTGCCGGTTGCTCTAGCAAGTTATTATAGTTAACTTCATTTTTTCGAAGTGCATAATAGCCCTCAAAAAATTCTTGGTTATCATAAATATTTTGATTACTCATCCGTCCATTCCTCCCCAAAAAGGAGCAAACCCACATTTGGTTTACTCCTTCGCTACACCTTCCGTTCATTATTAAATGAGTTTAACTCCTCTATTTTTCAAAAATTCTTCCCCGTCTCCATACTTCTCATATACATAATCGATATCTTTATCCCCTCTACCAGAGAGATTTACCAATATTGTTCCTGTTCTGTGTGCTTTTGCATATTTTATTGCATGTGCTACAGCATGTGAGCTTTCAATCGCCGGAATGATTCCCTCTAGCCTTGAGAGCAAGAAAAACGCTTCAATTGCTTCATCGTCATCTATATAATCATATTTTACTCTACCGCAATCATGTAGATATGCATGCTCTGGTCCTACTGATGGATAATCTAGGCCACTCGCAACTGAATATACTGGATCTGGCTCGCCTTCTTTTTCGTTTTGTAGAAGCAAGCTCTCGAAACCATGTAGAACTCCTTTTTTACCATATGTGATAGAAGCTGCATGCTCCCCTAGTCCATGTCCTTTTCCTAGTGGTTCTACTCCATATATATCCACAGGTTCTTTTAAGAATGCAGAGAACATTCCCATAGCATTGGATCCACCACCTACACATGCCGATACTGCATCTGGTAAAAATCCAGTCATATCCTTGAATTGATCGAGTGCCTCAAATCCAATGACTGCTTGGAAGTCTCTCACCATCATTGGGAACGGATGAGGACCAACCACGGATCCAATACAATAGATTGCATCCTGGTATTCATTTAAATATGCTTCAAAAGCTGCATCTACTGCTTCTTTTAATGTCTTAAGTCCATGAGTTACTGGAACAACTCTAGCTCCAAGCATCTTCATGCGAACTACGTTTGGATGTTGTTTTGCGATGTCAACCTCGCCCATGTAGATGTCACATTCCATTCCAAAATACGCAGCAGCAGTTGCGAGTGCAACTCCGTGTTGTCCTGCACCTGTTTCAGCAATAATTTTTTTCTTACCCATGAATTTAGCTAGAAGGCCTTCACCCATACAGTGATTAATCTTGTGTGCGCCTGTATGATTCAGATCTTCTCTTTTTAGATAGATTTGGCACCCACCTGCATATTTCGATAATGACTTGCAGTGATATACTGGTGTTGGTCTTCCTTGAAATTCACGTCTGATTCTTCTCAATTCATTGATAAAGTCCGAACTATTGCATATGTCATGATAAGCCGCAGTGATATCTTTAAATGCGGGAATGAGTTGTGGTGGTAAAAACGCTCCTCCATATTCACCAAATCTTCCGTCTGCTGTTGGAAATGTCTTTAAATACTTCTCAAACTCTCTGTAATTCTTCTCCATCTTCTTTCCTCCTCGAATTTTATGTCATTTACTTCTTCTTCAAATAATCTTTTAACTTTCTTAACTTGAATTATACAATGTGAGGATAGCTTACGCAAGAAAATTTCATTTTCCTTTTTTGTGTACAAATAACCTTTTTTACAATATTTCACACAAAAATATAGGTTAATTCTATACCTGCTATATACAAAATTGGAACAAAGATTTTTATCCCTGCTCCAATTTTAACATTATTCTAGAATTTATGTGACCACACTATCAAATCAATTCATATGCAAAAGAATATGACTTGGATTTAGGTGAATATTCATACAAGGAAGGAATCTTAGATGAGACTGCGGCTTCAAACGAAGAAGAGTACTTAACCAAAATTTCGATTCCTCTTATAGTAAACAACTCAACGATTCACCTTCATACAAATACGAATCGATAGAACTTTATAATCAGAGAGCTCACAACTAACTTGTGCGCCTAGCTTCTCACACAATGTTTTCACAATGTAGAGCCCTATCCCCGTATTTTTATTTGTTCGTGAAGGATCTGCTGTGTAAAACCGTTCAAAGAGATGAGTAGTATCTTCATTTCTTAAGCTGCTCGCTTGATTGCTAATCGTTATGATACAATTTTCATTCTCCTCAACGAGTGAGATATCTATAGAACCTTCATTATATTTAATTGCATTAGAGATGATATTTTGGAGAATACGTTCATATGCACCTATATTCCCGATAACGCAGACCGCCTTATCGGGAATATTTATTTGTGGTATTATGCCGTTTTGTTCAAATAGAGAAAAATTCCCCATTAACACATTCGTCAGTACAGTGACCATGTCTATTTTATCTAGCTCCATTGTATAATCATTGTCTTCTATGATCGAAAGCTCGTAAAATTCATTTACTAAAGTATTCAGATTCTTTGCTCTTCCCTCTATAATCTCTAAGT
>CAYJGW010000071.1:0-10369 GCA_964369425.1 uncultured Lachnospiraceae bacterium | reverse complement strand
TACCACCTGCACAGAGAAATTTTGGGATTATGTTTCAATCCTATGCGTTGTTTCCGAATTTAACAGCAGCAGAAAATGTAGGATACGGATTGACCAATAGAAAGATGAAAACGGCAGAAAAGTATGAGATTATTGATAGATTATTAGAGACAGTAGGGTTAACAAGTGCGAAAGGACGTTATCCGTCCCAGTTATCAGGCGGAGAACAACAAAGAGTGGCGCTTGCAAGAGCTTTGGCTATAAGTCCTAATTTTTTACTCTTAGATGAGCCGTTATCAGCACTTGACGCAAAAGTCAGAATTAAGCTCCGTAGAGAAATTTGTAGAATTCAAAGAGAAATTGGACTAACAACGATTATGGTTACCCATGACCAAGATGAGGCATTAACAATGGCGGATCGTATTATCGTTATGAATAAAGCTGAGATTATGCAGTCAGGAACACCAATTGAAATTTATGAAAAACCAGCGAACAAATTTGTGGCTGATTTTATAGGTGCAATCAACTTTTATGAATCATTTACCAAAGAAGAGGGAACAAAAGCAATAAGGCCAGAATATGTAGAAATTGTAGATGCAAATGAGGCAGATTCCCACTTATGTGATGTATTAGATATTGAATTTAGAGGAAATTATTCTAGAATTACAGCAAAGATTAGCCATGTGCTAAGAAATGATGAATTTATCATTGATATGCCATTTAAACAAATTCAAAGATTAGAGATAAAGTCTGGCGATAAAATACACATCAAGTTTGATGAGCAACAAGTCCTTGACTTTGCAGGGTAGGGGGAATGTTAATGAAGAAGCTCTTTGTAAAATATACAGGGCAAGATTTGCTGAAATTGACCATTATGCTATGTATCCTTTTTATAGGATTTAGCTTTTTGATATTGCCATTACTCATATTATTTGTGCAAGCATTTTTTGATAAAGACAGTGCCTTTGTAGGATTTGATTTGTTTATTCAGTATTTTTCATCTCCTAGTATGTTACAGTCATTGACCAATACGTTGTTTATATCTACAATATCAACATTGATTTCAGTAACCATAGCATTTTATTTTGCTTATTTTATATCAAGAAAAAATATTTTGTTCAAAAAGACTTATCAAATGATTGCAATGCTTCCGCTGTTTGCCCCTACCATGCTACTTGGTATGTCGCTTATCTATTTATTTGGAAATAAAGGACTACTGACACAAGTCGGTCTTGATATTCCATTACGAGGAGCTGTGGGAATCATTATATCAGAATCAATCTACTGCTTTCCAGTAGCACTTATGATTCTAACGGTTGCATTTTCAGCAGCTGATAATCGTTTGTATGAAGCAGCAGAGGTAATGGGGACAAGTCCTATCAGAAAGATGATGACTATTACGTTACCATCGGTAAAATATGGATTAATCAATGCTATTTTTGTATGTTTCACATATAGTTTTACAGATTTTGGTGCACCTGCTGTAGTAGGTGGAAACTACAATGTGTTGGCAACAGACGTATATAAACAAGTAATCGGTCAACAAAACTTTAATATGGGAGCGGTGGTAGGAATTATGATGATGTTTCCAACGATAATTTCATTTGTTGTAGATAAGATTATCAGTGCGAAACAGGCAAGTGCAATTTCCTCAAGATCTGTGCCTTATGTAATAAAGCCACACAAAACTTCTGATATATTTGGACAGTGTTTTTGTACATTTTTTAGTATCTTTTTAATACTGTTTTTTGGAGTTTCCCTTTATGGATCATTTGTAAGTTCTTGGCCTTATGATATGAGTTTATCACTAAAGCACTATGATTTTTCAGATGTTGGAGCAGGATCTGGAATGGAATCCATCCTCCGCTCGGTACAAGTGTCAATAGCAGTAGCTATTCTAGGCACAATTATTGCATTTGTAACGGCGTACTTAATTGAAAAAGTGCAAGTGTTTCCACGATTTAGAAGGTTCATCTATTTTATGGCAATCACACCTAGTGCAGTACCAGGAACAGTAATTGGATTATCCTATATTTTGTTCTTTAATCCTAAATTTTTTATAATTCCAGGAACAGAGATTGGGCTGGTAAATGGATACAACTTTTTATATGGTTCTACTGCAATTTTAATTATTGTAAATATTGTTCACTACTTTGCAGTTCCATTTATTACAGCAAGAACCTCGTTAAAGAGACTAGATAAAGAGTTTGAAACCGTATCCGATTCGTTGGGGATACCGTTTTATAGAACATTCTTTAAGATTACAGTGCCCATGTCACTGCCAGCATTCTTAGAGATGATGGCGTACTTTTTTATGAACTCAATGGTAACAGTTTCAGCAGTTATTTTCTTATATACACCGATGACAAAGCTTGCGAGTATAGTTGTGTTAAATGTATCAGATGCAGGAGATGATGCAGCGGCGGCTGCATTATGTATGCTGATACTTGGTATCAATATAGTGGTGAGATTAATTTATGAATTTACAAGAAAAAAATTATCGGCTAAGACAGATCGCTGGCTAAAAAGATAAAAGGAGATTATGTAATGAATTACTCAAAAATATTTAGTTATGCAACAACAGAAGAGTTGGGAAAACTCTATGAAAAAATTTCGAGAAACCATGAAGTCAAACTAGTGAAAAACCCTCAAAAGACGTTGACAATGATAAAGGTGAGAGAAACAACAGGCAATTCTCTATTCTATTTAGGAGAGGCTATTTGTACAGAGTGCATGGTGAGCGTAGATGAGGTGAGAGGATTTTCTGTATTACTAGGGGATGACTTTGAAAAAGCGATTAGTGTAGCTTCGATTGATGCAGTATTGCATAGTGAGTATGCAGAAAAAGAAGAGATTATTGCTTGTCTGGAAAAGATTGAACAGAGAAAAGCAGAAGAAAAGTCTTATATTAATGCAGAGATTAACAAGTCAAAAGTAGACTTTAATTTAATGGGAGAGTAGAAGATGGAAAAAGTATTTAATTTTGATTTTGTGTTTGATACACAGACCACATTTCGACAGTTGATGGATGCGATGTCACATCCATTTCAAAAGTATTCAATAAAAAAAGAAGCATCAGGATTTGGAGAAGAGCAATCCTTATTTCTTACAATAGGATGCACGTTATTAGATAATGAGACTTCGTTTTACGTGGAGAAGAATGCAGTTCTTATGACAGAACTCCAAGAATTGACGTTGTCAAATGAAGAAGAAATTAAGAAAGCAGATTACATATTCTTGTCATCAGAATTGAATTATGAGACCATTCGAACTATGTTTCAGAATGCAAAAAAAGGAGACTTTTACGATCCTCATAAATCCGCTACTTTTGTTATCTTTGCAAAATCTGATGATAAATCAGAAAAAATAATTGCAACAGGACCAGGAATTAAAGAATCCATAGAGATTACAATATCAAAGTATGTAAAAAATGTATTGAATATTCGAAGTGAAACAACAGTGGAGTATCCATGTGGAATTGATTTGATTTTCGTATTCGATGATGGGGAAATAATTGGATGCCCAAGATTAATAAAGACGAGTGAGGTGTAGATATGGCTTATGTAGCAGTAAAAGGTGGAGAAAATGCGATTTCCCAATCCATTCAATTGATGGATTTATGTCATAAGAGCAATTTCCCAATTTCAATTGATAGTATTTGTGAGAACATGCCATTTTTAATCGATAAGATTATGAGTGAAGCAGGACTTTATGCGCCGAAGTATGCAGCACTTGCGCTAAAACAAGGAAAAGGAAGTGTAGAAGAGGCGGTTTTCTTATTAAGAGCCTATAGAAGCACATTAAAAAGAGATTATTACACCATCCCTGTAGACACATCAAATATGAGGATATTCAGACGGATATCAGCCTCGTTTAAAGATATCGCAGGTGGGCAGATTCTAGGACCAACTTTTGACTATATGCACCGTTTGTTAGATTTTGATTTGATTGACAGTAAGAATACGTATGAAGTATTAGCGGATAGAAAAGAAGATATCATTTGCAAAGAGAGAGTGGCAGATGTGTTCTATGAGGAAGGATTAATGAAAAAAGCAAAAGTGGACGATACGGAGCCATTCGATGTAACTTCTAATTTACTAACTTTCCCAGCAGATCGCAGTGCAAGGTTACAAACATTGACTAGAAGTGATGATGGGTTCTTAGGAGGTATTGCTTACAGTATGTTAAGAGGATACGGAACTGTTCACGCAACAGTAGGCGAGCTTCGTTCAGGTGAGATTGAACTAGAGATTGAGCACCCATTACACAAAGGAGAGAATATCTCAGTGGGAGAAATCTACGCAACAGAGGTGGAGTGTTTTGCACCAGCACATGTGGAGACAGAAGGCGACCACGATAAATTGATGCTGACTGGAGGATATGGGCTAGTGTTTGGACGGAATGAGAGTAAGTCCATCGCTATGTCGATTGTAGATTCTGGACTTTCTAGTGGAGACATCTTATTAGATGAAGAGTTTATATTGACACATGGAGATTGTATTGAAATGTCAGGATTTATCTCTCACTTGAAATTACCACATTATGTATCATTTGGCTCGAATCTTGATTTGGTACGTGAAGGAGGAAATGAAAATGATTAATTCTTCTCATTATAATTATGGATTTTTAGATGAGAATTCAAAACGTGAAATTAGACGTTGTACTTTAAAGGCAATCGCAATACCTGGATACCAAGTTCCATTCGGTTCAAGAGAACTTCCAATCGGTAGAGGCTGGGGAACAGGAGGAATTCAACTTACTCTTTCTTTAATCGGAAAAGAAGATGTATTAAAAGTCATCGACCAAGGAAGCGATGATAGCGTAAACGCTGTTAATATTAAGAAGTTTATAGGAAATTGTACTGGAGTGGAACTGACGACTAGTTCAAGAGAGGCATCTATTATTCAGACAAGACATAGGATTCCAGAAATTCCGCTAGAAGAAGGACAGACTTTGGTGCTTCAAGTGCCAATTCCAGAACCCCTTCGTATTGTGGAGCCAAGTGAAGCGGTAACAAAAAGAATGCATGCAGAGATAGACTATAGTCCTATGTGGTTAGTGTTATATGAGGATTTGATTAAATATGACCAAGTAGCAATCGGAGTAGAGTATCCCGTATTAATTGAGGGAAGATATATATTAAATCCGAGCCCAATTCCAAGGTATGATATTGAAAAGCTACACCAAAGTGAAGGATTGTATCTATTTGGTGCAGGAAGAGAGAAGAAAATCTATGCAATTCCGCCACATACGGAAGTAGTGCCACTTGTATTTGACGATGTGCCATTTAGAAAAGAAGATTTCATAGGGAAAACTTGTCGTCTATGTGGAGCAGAAGGAGTATATCTTGACGAGGTATACAATGAACAAACTGGAGAAAAATACTACGAATGTAGTGATACAGGTTTCTGTATGGAGAGGAGAGGCATGTAATGGAGACACCAATATTAAAAGTAAATGGTCTAGTGATTCGTTATGGGAAAGGCTGTGACTATTGCTTCTCAGGAGAAGAATTGACCAAAAACACTTGTCCAAAATGCAAGACGGTATGGGCTTGCAATCATGTAGATATAGAGTTATATGAAGGGGAAATCCTTGGAATTGTAGGGGAGAGTGGTTCTGGGAAATCAACTCTTATGAAAAGCTTATACTTTGATTTTCCTGTTACAGAAGGAGATGGGTTTATTCAAGGATACAAAAATGGAGAGTCAAATATCTTTGAAGAAAGTCTGCAGCAAAAAAAGTTTATTAAAAACAATGTAATGGGAATGGTATACCAAAACCCGATGCTTGGACTTCGCATGGAGTTTTCAGCAGCAGGGAATATATCCGAAAAACTAATCGCAGCAGGACATAGAGATTTTAGTAAAATGACAGCAAGAGCTGAAGAACTATTGAAAGCAGTAGAGATTTTACCACAAAGAATGAAAGAACCGCCAAAGAATTTTTCGGGTGGAATGCAGCAACGCGTACAGATTTCAAAGGCATTGGCTAATAATCCAAAGATACTATTATTAGATGAGGTGACAACAGGATTAGATCTTTCAGTACAAGCAAAGGTGTTGGATTTGATACGAAAAATCAGACAAGAGTTTAACGTATCGGTACTATTGGTGTCTCACGATTTATCGGTGATTCGTATGTTAGCGGATAGAACCATTGTTATGCTAGATGGAGAAGTAATCGAAAGAGGATTGACAGATCAAATCTTAGACGACCCTCAACATCCTTATACACAACAATTGGTACATTCATTATTATAGGAGAAATTTAAAATATGAAAAAAACATTTATAAATGGAAGAGTTGTGACTCCAGATGAAGTATTGAGTGGATATCAAGTCGTAGTGAAAAAAGGGAAGATAGTAGAAATTTCAAAATTTGATGGAAATCAAAAGAAAGGTGAGAAATACATAGATTTAGATGGGGCGATACTGATGCCAGGATTAATTGATATTCATTCCGATATGATTGAGAATATTTTACAGCCTCGAACTACATCACTTATGGATTTTTCAATGGGCTTGTATGAAGCAGAGCGGCAGCTAGCAGCATGTGGAATTACTACTATTTTTCATTCGATTGCAATGTTTAGAGAAGGAAATTGGGACACGAAAGAGATACGTCTACCACATAATGTAGAGCGATTGGCGAAGTTAATTCATCAGATGAAAGGAAAACCACATTTGATTAATAATTATCATCACTTGAGATATGAAATTGATAATGTTGAGTGTTTTGAGAATATTGTGAATTTGATAAATGCAGATTGTGTACAGTTACTATCTTTAATGGACCATACACCTGGGCAAGGACAATACAAAGACTTGAGTATTTATAGATGCCATCTTCCAGGTGAAGGAAAAAATTTAACGGATGAAGAATTTGATACAGTTATAAAAAGAGAGCTAGAAAAAGAAGTCTTATCAGAAGAGAAGAGGAAAGAGCTGATTGATTTGGCAAGTTCTCGTTTGATCCCAGTGGCAAGCCACGATGATGACAGTGTTGAAATGATTGATTTAAATGAAAAACTAGGTATTACAATCAGCGAATTTCCAATTACACTTGAAGCGGCAAAGCACGCAAAAGGAAAGAGAATGTACACACTTTTGGGAGCGCCTAATGTACTACGAGGGAAGAGCCATTCTGGAAATTTATCGGCTATAGAGGCGATTCAAGAAGGGGTAGGGGATATTCTTTGTAGCGATTATTATCCACAAGCATTGCTTCGTTCTATCTTCATTTTGTGCGAGAAGAATGTATTACCACTTCATGAAGCTGTAAAGTTAGTAACACTCAATCCGGCAAAGGCTACAGGAATGGGGGAGTGTAAAGGGTCGATAGAAGTAGGAAAAGATGCAGATTTGATTGTAGTAAGGGAAGAAGAAAATCAAATACTAATGATAGCAGCATATGTAGATGGACGCTCAGTAATGAGAACAAAATATATAGGAGGATAGGATTTTGGAGAATATACTATCGATCAAAAATCTGACAAAAGATTTTTATTTACATGAACAAAATCGAAAGATATCTAGCTGTAAAAATATATCTTTTGATTTAAAAAAAGGAAATTTTATAGGAATCGTAGGTTTATCAGGAGCGGGAAAATCTACAGTACTTCGTTGCATATATAGAACTTATTTGGTAACAAGCGGAGAACTTCACTATCAATCACTAGCATATGGAGATATTGACCTTGCAGGTGCAACAGAAAGAGAAATGCTACATTTAAGAAAAGCGGAAATTGGTTATGTGTCTCAGTTTCTAAGAACACTACCACGAACTACTGCAAAACAGCATGTTGTAGATGCAGCACTAGAAGCAGGATTTTCACAAGAAGAGTCTATAAAACGGGCAGAGGAGATGTTAGAATATTTTAGACTTAGAAAAGATTTGTGGGAACTGTATCCAGCAACTTTTTCAGGTGGTGAAAAACTGCGTTTGAATCTAGCGCATGCAATGGTAAAGAAACCAAGGCTTTTGTTACTAGATGAGCCAACCGCAAGTCTAGATGGAGATACAAAGCTTTTGGTTAGAGATTTACTACAGAAGTTAAAGAACGAAGGGACTTCTATGCTTGGAATTTTTCATGACTTAGAATTTATGGAAGGATTGTGCGATAATGTGTATAATCTATCAAAAGGAAGCTTTTCGTAGAAAAAGAGGTGAAACATGGATAAGATAAAAGCGGATCTGCACGTTCATTCAAATGTGTCTGATTGTAGTTTACCAAGGCATGAGATTTTAGAGTTAGCAAAAGAAGTAGGCATTACACATCTGTCATTCACAGAACATGATACGACTCTAAAATCTGATGAATGTCAGGTGTTACAGGAACAGTATGGAATCAAGTTAATCAAAGGAATTGAAATTTCAGCGTTTGATTTTCATACAGGAAAGAAGGCACATATACTAGGTTATGATTACAAGTCAACCCATAATATAGAGAGTTTGTGTAAGCCTATTTTAGAAAGGCGACACGCAAATTGCATTAAGCAGATAACGATTCTAAAGGAGTTAGGGTATAAAATCGATGTAGAAGATATTCTACCATTTACTTCTGAAGGTATCATATATAAGCAACATATTTTAGACTTTTTATTACAGACAGAGCAAAGTGAAGAACTATTTGGAAAAGTGTACAAGGAAATTTTCAAGAACAGAGGTCCATGCGATTTTGATATTACATATGTGGCTGCTCAAGAAGCAGTCAGTGCAATTACAAAAGACGGTGGAATTGCAGTCTTAGCACATCCAATGCAGCAGAACAACTTAGAATTAGTCCCAAATTTAGCCAAGGAAGGTCTCAAAGGATTAGAATATAATCACGCTTCGATAAAGGCAGATGAAAATGATAGAAAAAAGATAGCAGAATGTGCAAGAAGATATGATCTCTATTTGAGTGGAGGAAGCGATTTCCACGGTAGATATGAAAGTGTTATATCACCACTCGGTAGTTATATATCAGAAAATGAAATAGTAGAAGATTACCGATGGTAGACTTCTGATTGATAATTAACAAAATTAATTTACAAATCTGTCAATATGACTTAAAATAGAGACATATTAGTTAATTAAGGCTAAATATAGAATCAGGAGGGTATTTTGATGGTTAGAAATGTAATTGTAGGACAATCAGGTGGACCAACAGCAGCGATTAACTCTAGTTTAGCAGGGGTGTATCGTACTGCAAAAGACAGAGGTGCTAAAAAAGTATACGGTATGCTGTATGGAATTCAAGGTTTATTGGAAGAGCGTTATATTGATTTATCAGAACATATCACAAGCGAGCTAGATGTAGAGTTACTTAAGAGAACACCAGCAGCTTTTTTGGGATCATGTAGATACAAGTTACCAGATATACATCAAGATATGAAACTGTATGAAAAGATTTTTGAAATACTGGACAAATTAGATATCGAAGCATTTATCTATATCGGTGGGAATGATTCAATGGATACGATTAAAAAGCTATCGGATTATGCAATCGTTACAGGTCATACAACTAGGTTTATAGGATGCCCAAAAACGATTGATAATGATTTGGCTTTGACTGATCACACACCAGGATATGGAAGTGCAGCTAAGTACATAGGCACATCTGTAAAGGAGATTATCAGAGATGGTTTCTGTCTAGAGTATCCGAAAGGACTTGTAAGTATTGTAGAAATCATGGGAAGAAATGCAGGATGGCTTACAGGCGCAGCAGCACTAGCTTGTGGAGAAGATTGTACAGGACCAGACCTTATGTACTTACCAGAATTAGACTTTGACTTAGATAAATTTTTAGAGAAGGTAAAAGTACTTTTAGAGAAGAAAGCATCAGTTGTAGTAGCTGTATCAGAAGGGATTAAGTTAGCGGATGGCAGATATGTATGTGAACTTGGCTCTAGTGTAGATTTCGTAGATGCGTTTGGACATAAGCAACTATCGGGAACGGCGAGTTATTTGGCGAGTTATGTGGCAGGAGAGATTGGGTGCAAGACAAGAGCAATTGAACTTAGCACACTGCAGAGATCAGCATCGCATCTTGCATCGAGAGTAGATATCTTGGAAGGGTATCAAGTAGGAGGGGCAGCAGTAAAAGCAGCAGACGAAGGTGATTCAGGGAAGATGGTGGTTCTTGTAAGGCTTTCGGATGATCCTTATCAAAGCGGAACAGAAGTAAAAGATGTGCATAAAATTGCGAATGATGAGAAGTTAGTGCCTAGAGAATGGGTAAATGAAGAGGGTACATATGTGACAAATGAGTTTATCTCTTATGTAAAACCTTTGATACAAGGAGATGTATCGCCAGTAATGGTTGATGGAATACCAAGACATTTATATAGAAAAATGTAAATAAGTAGCGGGCGGAAGCCTGCTACTTTACTATGCAAAAATATCTC
>CAYJGW010000070.1:0-10386 GCA_964369425.1 uncultured Lachnospiraceae bacterium | reverse complement strand
TACACCTGTTCCTAGTGTAATGAGTACTGCATTACTGCATCCCTTTGCAGCCCCTTCTAGCGTTTCACCTAGTGCTGCTGCATCTGCATCATTAGCGATTTTTATCGGTAATTCAATATGTTTTCTCAATTCTGATACAATTGGAACATTCTCCCAATTAAAGTTATTGGAATAGATGATAACACCTTCTTTTTCATCAATGATACCTGGACTTCCAATTCCGATGGATTCACATTGTTTCATATTTATTTGTTGTTCTTTTAGTAAGTTTTTCACTTCTTGTGCTATTTCTTCTATAAATATTTCTGGCGAAACTGTCAAATTGGTTTTAATAACTTTTGTTGCAAGAATTTGATTCTCGTCATTGGCCAAACCAATCTTAACACTCATCCCTCCCATGTCGATTCCAATTTTCACCCTTTTATTCCCCTTCTACTTTTATTCCCCTTCTACTTTTCATCTCGTTCTATGTGAATTAGCTTGCCCTCTAATTTAATCGTTCTATCCTACATTCCTTCCTACAAAACGCAATCCCATATGCAATCACATTCTCATAGCCTTTTGCCTTTAGCCCTTCAATGTACCTCTTTTCTTTAATCTGATTCACTGCATCTACTAGTGCACCTGCAAAGTCAAGCGGCTCTCTTGCATGCTTAAACTCCATGATGATATGCTTACCACCTATTCTGTTATGCATGAGTACAACATCTGGTCTACCATTCCCAACTTCTATATTCGAGTTTAACGTGTAATTAGGTATATTTCGGTAAAGTCCTATCATAAATCCATGAAAGAAACTCTCGTTGTTATCATAAAAACTTATCATTCCCTCTAGTGAGTGATTTATTTCTTCTTTCATCAAAGCAATATCTTCTTCTACTGTTGCTTTGAACAATTCACTGGCATTGATGTTCTCCACCCTATCTTCAACCCACTCCATAACGCAATTTTTATAAATATACCTTATCTCTTTGTTTGGAATCTTCAAGGTTGCATAAATCGTCTCATCTTCTAATGTTTCATCCACCTTTTTTAAGTAGCCTGTATAATAGAGAAAGTTCCAAAGGTTCGCTGGACTTTTATAAACATCTTCATATGTGATATCTTCTCTGATTTGCTCGTAGATGGTAGCGCCACCCAAAAGTCTTTCTATATCTGTCTTTACACTGGCATCCGCCTTTTCTATCAGACTTTTCACCACACTGTTAGAGCTCGTATTTGACCAATACGGTTTTGGATACTCTTTATCATTGGCAAGTATGGATTTCATATAATTTATCAAACTCCAAGGATTATAGACTTCCGTTTCACCAAAACAATATCCATCATACCACTCTTTGATGATTTGAAAATGCTCTGATTTCCCATAATATTCTAACATCTGCTGTACTTCTTCCTGGGTAAAGCCAAAATACTCTCCATACTCTTTACTATCAATCGAGATGATCTCAAGATTATTGAGACCTGTGAAAATACTTTCTTTTGTAATGCGTAAACATCCTGTCATCACAGCGAAATACAGAGAATTGTTAGTTTTTAGTGCTATGCTTAATAAACCTCTTACAAATCCGATCATCTCATCATAGAACCCTCGAAAGTATGCATTCTCTAGTGGTACATCATACTCATCAATTAAGATGATTACTTTTTTATTATGAACCTTCTCTAGACACTTAGAAAGAAACTCTATTGCTCCTATCAGTTCTTGATTATCTGCCTTATCTTCTTGGATTCTCTGATATTGTTGTTCTTCTTCTTTGGTAAGCTTCTCGCTTGTTAAGATGTCTCCATGACGTCTGTATTCTCGAATGATATTCTGCACTAAAAAATAGTGTGAAGTTTCAAAATCCCTTTGCTTTCCTTCTTTAAAATTAAGCATAATTACTGGATATGCACCCATCTCTTGTTTATAGGAATCACCTAGCTTGGAAACATACAGCCCCTCAAATAGGTGTGACTTATCTTCCTCATTTGATTCGAAATAGTATTGAATCATGCTTAGATTCAAGCTTTTCCCAAATCTTCGCGGTCTAGTAAATAAAGCAACCTTTGTTGCACTATCAATTAATTTCTCTATCAGCTTGGTCTTATCCACATAATATGCATCACGCATAATTATTTCTTCAAAATTGTCTATTCCTATTGGTAGTGGTTTGTTTTTCATTTAATCACCTCGACTTAAGTTCGCTTTCATGCCATAACTATTAATTGCATTCATTATACCACCTTATTTCTACCATTTCAAAATAATTATATGTACGTGAATCATTACATTTCATCATTTTTATGATATACTCGTACCATTAAGATTCATAAAATAGATTTAAAAAGAAAGGGTTCTTACAATGAGTTCACATACACACAATTACTCGCGCATCAAATTCGCTTGTTATGCTACGAATGTATGCATGTCCACTGTTATTATCTTACCAGCTTTATTATTTCTTACTTTCCGAGAGTTGTATAATATTTCTTATACTCTGCTAGGGTTGTTAACCGTAATTAATTTTTCCACCCAACTGTTGGTAGACCTTATATTTTCATTTTACTCCAGCCGATTTAATATAGAAAAAACAATTAAAAGTATTCCAATCATTGCAATTATTGGATTTTCTATCTATGCGCTTTCTCCTATGATATTAGGTTCACATGCTTACCTTGGCCTTGTGTTTGGAACCATCATTTTTTCAGGTGCAAGTGGACTAGCAGAGGTGCTAGTGAGTCCTGTAATCGCTGCTATCCCTTCTGAGAATCCTGATCGTGAAATGAGTCGTTTGCATTCTGCTTATGCATGGGGTGTTGTATTTGTAACAATTTTTTCTACCATTGTATTGCAAATTGTGGGGAATGAAAACTGGTATATTCTGGTACTGTTACTTACTGGAATTCCATTCATTGCAGCATTTTTATTCTTTGGTACTAAACTGCCAAATTTACACACACACGAAACTGCCGGTGGTATCTTTAAGCTGTTCAAGAATAAAAGCATGCTCTTCTGTTTTTTTGCGATTTTCTTCGGTGGAGCAAGTGAGAATGTTATTTCACAATGGAGCTCTAGCTACCTAGAGCAATCACTTGATCTTCCGAAACTATGGGTTGATATCTTAGGTGTTGCACTTTTTGCTGCCATGCTTGGCATCGGGCGTAGCCTCTATGCAAGTAGAGGCAAAAATATCCGAAAAACTATGTTAATCGGATCCATTGGTGCAAGTATTTCTTATCTAATTGTAATCTTTGTAGACATACCTGTAATTACAATTCTTGCATGTGCTATTATCGGGTATTTTGTAGCTATGTTATGGCCTGGAAGTTTGGTGCTTGTTCAAGAAAAATTTCCAACTGCTGGTGTAGCTGTTTTTGCTTTGATGGCTGCAGGTGGTGACTTAGGTTCTTCTATTGGACCTCAAATAGTGGGGGCGGTAACTGATTTTGCCATTCAAAACGAACCACTCATGGCACTTGGCAATAATCTAGGTTATTCGCCTGAGCAATTCGGCTTGAAATGCGGTATGATGATTTCAGTTATCTTTCCCGTAGCATGTTCTATCCTATTGGGTTGTGAAAGATTTAAGAAAAAATCACCCCTCTTTTAGCGACGTATAAAGTGCAATGCTCACAATCATCACTCCCCCAATGACTTCATTGATACTTGGAATCTCGCTTAGAATCAAGAATGCAAATATGAAACTGTACACAGTCTCTAGACAGTTGATCACTCCAACTGTCTGTGCTCTAATATACTTCTGTGATGAGATGAATAGTGTAAATGCCAGTGCTGTACTGAAGATTCCAATTACTCCCACACCAAAGATATCTTGTGCTCTCCATACAACTGGTGTCATCAGGATAATTGGTAACAATACAATCGTTGCCGTCCCATGTTCATACAAGGCCACGATTCTACTTGAATGTCCCTTGGCTAGATATCGATTCAACAGGACTAAAATTGCGTATGTTAAGCTAGAAATCATTCCCCAAATCACACCGATTGTCATATCATTATCTAACGAAAGATCTGGTACCGTTACATATACACTTAAAAGTAGTAATATCGCGATAACTACATCTTTTAATCTCATTTTTTCTTTGTAAAAAATTGGCTCTAAAAATGTTAAAAATAGGGGAAATGTGGAAAATGTTATAATTCCAATGGCCACTGTAGATGCTTGAATCGACATAAAAAATGCTGTCCAATGAATACTTACAATAATTCCTGCTACGATAGCACATAGATAGCTTTTTCTATTCTTCAATTTTAACCCTTCTTTTTTATATAAAATTACACCAAGTAAAATGACTGCCGAACATAATACTCTCCCAAATGTAATCATGATTGCTGGCACTTCTACAAATTTCCCAAACACCCCTGATAATGCCATAAATAATATTGCTATGTGTAAATACATCAAATACTTCTTCTTATTATGTTTCTTTTCCATTAATACTTTTCCTACTCTCTTATTCATTAAAACTCGTAATGTGACCATAAGCTAATAATCTTAACTATTTTTTCTTCTGCATAAATCTGATAAACCAATCGATGTTTTATATTGATTCTTCTCGAAAAAGCCCCTTGCAAATCTCCTTGTAATTTTTCAAAGGTAGGAGGTGTCTGATAGGGGTTCGATTTGATAATTTCGATTAATCTCTTTGCTTTGGAATCGAGTCCTATTGATTTTAGCTTTGGTATATCTGCAGTCGCCTTTTTCGTATATACAATCTTGTAATCTACCATTCTACCTCATCTTCTGAAACACAATCTTCAAGTGACGTATTCAATCCTTCCATTATCTTTTCTTTTAATAGAGGATTTGAGTTGATAGATGCTGTTTCAATTAAACCATTATACTCCTCTTCACTTAACACCACTGCATTGCCTTCTTTTGTGCTAATATTTAGTGGCTCTCCCCATTTTATAGTCTGCTCTAACATACTAAAAATGTTTTTCCTGAAATTTGTTATATTCGTATTAATCATAATTTCATCGAGTATAGACCCGATATACCTCCTTTTATATTAGAACTGTATTTATGTACATTATAACGTACACTATTACTTATATCAATAGATATCAATAAAAAAAGAATTGATTAAGATATCATCTCAATCAATTCTTCT
Source organism: uncultured Lachnospiraceae bacterium (assembly GCA_964369425.1). Taxonomy (GTDB): domain Bacteria; phylum Bacillota; class Clostridia; order Lachnospirales; family Lachnospiraceae; genus CAUPWF01. Next base: position 5,268 of record CAYJGW010000070.1, on the reverse strand, counting down.
GAAATCATCTGATTTTCTTTTATTGCTGCTATCATTGCGTCAACATCGTATGTTACGTATCTCACTTCAGTTTTAATTTTTTCCTCTATTACCTCTATGATTACATACGTTGCACGATTGTCTCCATGTTTTGGTTTTCCAACAGAACCTGCATTGATAAACTCTGTTCCTTTTACCGTCTTTGCATATGGTATATGAGTGTGTCCACAGACAACAGCATCATACTCTGTTCCTACTGCAATTGGTTCTAAGATTTCATCCAGCCCATATAAGTACTCTTCAATACTTCTTGGGCTTCCATGAACTACCACCAACTTTTTGTTATTGCACTCCAACTGTAAATTTTTCGGCAGATTTTTCAGATACTCTCTATTTTCCTCTGTAATAGCCCAATTGGTAAAGATTCTGGATGCATCTTTTTGAATTTCCTTATAAGATAGGTTCTGGATTTCTCCATCCAAAACCTGTTTTCCTTCTCCTATCACCTGATCGTGATTTCCTTGTACTACTAATACTTTCTTGTCTTTCATCATACGAATCACTTCGTTTACAAATGGCATATATCCTATCAAATCTCCTGTAGATACCACAAAATCAATGGATTGCTTTTCAATGTCTTTAAACACACTCTCTAGTGCATACTTATTGCCATGCACATCTCCTAATACTGCAAATCTCATCTAATTCTACGCCTCTTCCTTTGCTACTGGAAATTTATCTTTTGTATTATTAACAATCTTAACAAGTGTCAACATTACCGGTACCTCTACTAACACTCCTACGACTGTTGCAAGTGCCACTGGGCTATCTGTCCCAAAGAGAGAAATCGCAACTGCTACTGATAGTTCGAAGAAGTTTGAAGCTCCAATCATTCCTGCTGGTGCTGCGATGTTATGAGGCAACTTCAATCCTTTACATGTCATGTATGCTAAGAAGAATATAAAGAATGTCTGAATAATCAACGGTACTGCAATCAATACGATGTGTAGTGGATTCTCTAAGATTACATCTCCTTGTAATGAGAAGATAATTACAAGTGTTACTAGTAGTCCAACGATTGTTACATTTGAAAATTTAGGGATAAACTTCTCATTGAAGTACGCTTCTCCTTTGTTCTTAATTACATTCACTCTGGTTAAAACTCCCATTACTAACGGGATTACTACAAATAGCACTACTGATAAAATTAAAGTATTCCATGGTACACTTACGCCACCTACTCCTAATAAAAATGCTACAATCGGTGTAAAAGCTATCAAAATAATTAGGTCATTTGTCGCTACTTGTACTACTGTATATGCTGCGTTTCCTTTCGTCAAATGGCTCCATACAAATACCATCGCTGTACAAGGTGCTGCACCTAATAGTACAGCTCCTGCTAGGTAATCTGTCGCTAGTTCTGGTGAAATAAATCCTTTAAATACGACAAAGAAAAATACCCATGCAATCCCAAACATTGTAAATGGTTTAATCAACCAATTCACTACCCAAGTTACGTATAATCCTTTCGGATTTTTCCCTACATTTTTTACACTTTTAAAATCAACCTTTAACATCATTGGGTATATCATCAACCAGATTAAGATTGCAATTGGTATCGATACATTTGCGTATTCAAATTTTTGCAACGTTTGTGGAATAATCGGTAAAAATCTTCCTATTAATATCCCGACTACCATACAAAGTGCCACCCATACTGTCAAATATTTTTCAAAAAATCCCATATCAATTTTTTCTTTTTTCATCATAAACTCCTTTTTCATATCAATTATTTTCGATGTATTAATCTATATAAAAGAGTGCATTTGCACTCTTTTTTTTCATTACACTGTCACTTTACAACTTCCTTCACTACAGGTAGCATTGCTTGCATCTGTAATCTGTGCTAATAAACCTATTGCATCTTTACTACCAGACTTACTGATTTTATAATGTGTCCATTTTCCTTCTTGTCTACTCTCAACAATGCCTGATTCACATAAAATCTTCATATGGTACGATAATGATGATTGACCAATGTCCATCAGATCAATTAATACACAACCACACTTTTCACCTGTTCTCAAATATTCTAATATCCTTAATCTTTTATCATCACAAAGCGCTTTGAACACTTTTGCATCTTTCACATGCTTATCAGTCATGTATATCACCTCAAATCAATTATTTTTGATATGTTTATTATATTCACTTTCACTTCATCTGTCAACACTTATTTGAATTTAACATTTTGTTCATAACTTATTTTATATTTCTTCATGTTATCCTCATGTTTTAGTCACTAATTTTATTTATACTAAACGTAAGGAGTGGTGCTACAAACATTTAATATAGATTTTTTCTTTTTCATAATGAATGCCAGGTGATTAATCACCTGGCATCCTCCCTTTTATAGCTTTATTCGTCTGTTCCCTCTTCTGAAGTCTCTTCTTCATCTAATACTTCGATATCTTCCGCAGCTACAATTTCAGCATTATCCACTACCCACTCATATACAGCATCAGAAATTACGATTTGTTTTAGCGTTTCTTCATCTACTATTTCTAATACTTCTTCTACACTAGTATATCCAACCTCTTGCGCAAGTTCTAAGTACTCTTCTTGAAGTTCATCTTCTGTAAAAGAGATATCTTCCTTATCTGCAATATAGTTCACCATAAGTTCTTCTTTTACCATATTTTCAGCATTTGTCTCATAATACTCATCCGCAGTCATTCCACCTGTCATGGCACTGATTAATTCATCAACTTCCATTCCATACATAGCTGCTTGTTCTTCCATTTGACCTTCTAACACTGTTTTCGCCTCATCTAGCGCTTCTTGGTCATATTCTTCTACCTCTGTATTTGCAAGTAAAATTTCTACAGCTTGATATTTTAAATCTTCTTCACCTTGCATCTTAGCATATTCTTCAAGTCCTGCTCTTACTTCTTCTCTATACTCTTCTACAGTCTCTGACTCTTCTGACATCTCTTTTACCAAATCATCTGAAAGTTCAGGAATTGTCACTTCTTGAATCGCATTTACTGTCACATCAAATACAACCGCTTGACCTGCTAAGTCTTCACTGCCGTAATCCTCTGGGAATGTCAGGTTAAGGCTTCTTGTCTCTCCCACATTCGCACCTATGAGACCTGATTCAAACCCATCAATAAATGAATTAGAACCAATCACTAATTCTGCATTTTCTGCTGTTCCACCTTCAAAAGCAACACCATCTTTTGTTCCAGTATAATTAATGATTACTGTATCTCCATCTTGTACTGGTCGATCTGTAATCTCACTTGTTTCAGCATAAGCCTCTAATTGTAGTGCAATATCCCCATCTACTGCATCATCCGTTACTTCTTGTGTCGCTGGTTCAATTAACTGAATTCCCTTATATTCCGAAACGGTAAACTTTCCTCCCGCATTCTCGTTATTATTTCCACATCCTATTGCCATTGTACTCACTAGCAGTGTTACTAATGCCATCACTTTGATTCTTTTCATTATATACTCCTTCGCATTTTTCATTGTTCGACTAAGTCCAATGGGTATTATCTCATATAAACCATAAAATGAAAAGGAATTTTATTCATGTTTCACACTCTTTTCACAAAATAGGTGCTAATAACCTTGAGAACTGCTCTCTTATACGAATCCATACGTTGCGCATTCTGTATGCTTTCTTTGTAACTCTAGTTGAATTAGACATATCTGTTTCAAACTTACGCTCCATAATCTGCGTGGTTCTTTCATTGAATACCACTGCATTGACTTCAAAGTTTAATTTAAAACTTCTAATATCCATATTTGCTGTACCACAACAAGTAACAAGTCCATCTACTGTTAGTACTTTTGAATGAAGAAAACCATTATTATAGACGTAACATTTCGCACCTTCTTCTATCAATTCTCCTATATAAGAATAAGTTGCCCAATATACAAAAGGATGGTCTGGCTTAGAAGGAATCATAATTCTTACATCTACTCCAGAATTAATAGCCATTTTAAGTGCTTCCACCATTGTTTCATCTGGCACAAAATAGGGGCTTTGAATATAGATACGTTTTCTTGCTTTGTGAATTAATCGCACATAGTTATTGCGTATTTGTTGATATTTTGAATCTGGACCACTGGAAATAATCTGCACTGCTTCATTTCCCTTTTTCAAATATTTAGGAATCTGAAATAATTGATCTTTCAAGAATAGATTTTCTTTCGTTGCATAATTCCAGTCTAGTGCAAACCTTACCGCTAATGTAGTTACTGCTGCACCCTCAATACAAAGATGCGTATCTCTCCAATATCCAAATCGCTTCTCTTCACCTAAATATTCCTTTCCTATGTTAAAGCCGCCAACAAATCCGATTCTACCATCAATAATCCCTATTTTCCGGTGGTTACGATAATTGACTCTTAATTGAAATATCCCGAATTTAGCAGGATAAAACTCTGCAATCTCCACACCGCTTTCTCTCAGTTCTTTCCAACTGCTATTTCGTATCATCCTACTTCCCATTCCATCATAAAGAACTCGCACCTCTACCCCTTGTTGCGCCTTTTGCATCAACAATGCTTTGATCTGTTTCCAGAGTTTATCATCACGAATAATATAGTACTGTAGATGTATATATTGTTTTGCATGTTCGATTTCATGCATTAAGGCTTGAAACTTCTCCAATCCATCAGTGTATATCCTTACATTGTTGTTATCAGTCAACACTGCTTTTGTGGTTTGTAGGTTATACAATATCAGATTTTCAAATCTCTCCATTTCTGGATTTTGTAAATTAAGCTTACTCTGTTCAATTGTCGCCTCTTGACGCATTGCTGCAAAACTTAATTCATCCTCAATCTCCTTGACCTTAAACATCTGATCCTTTCTGTAATTTCGTCCAATCAGCAGATAAAGTAAAAACCCACCAATCGGTGTTAAATAAATCAACAAGAGCCAGGTCCATACTATCTGTGGCTCTTTTCTTTCAAAAAAAATGATTGCAATAGCAAAGGATATCGTTAATAACATAATCATTACATATTCTATACTCCATCCATCTTGAATATTAAACATATATCTTTCAAACATTTCCCCACCTCGTCTCTCAATAGACCTTATTGCTCTTTCCTTATATACATTATATAACACTATTTGCATTTTGGTATACATTATTATCATTTTTCTTTTATTTTCTGTCTTTTTTGTTCTAATATTTCTAATCCCTCTTTTTATGCACTGCATTTACACTTGCACTACCCTCAAAAGAATGTTACAATATTATGCAT
>CAYJGW010000069.1:0-10517 GCA_964369425.1 uncultured Lachnospiraceae bacterium | reverse complement strand
GTATTTAATGATACATGCTCTCTTAGTTAAATGGATATAACGGACCCCTCCTAAGGGTCAATTGTGAGTTCGATTCTCGCAGAGAGTGTTCAAAAAAAGTCTGCAATCCCGCATAAACGCTGGGGTTGCAAATTTTTTGTCATTTTGACACAATTTAAATTCATCATGTTTTCTGTTAGCTGGTCACTAGCTTGCTAACAAAATGAAGCGTGAACCTTGTTTACTGGAAGGTGCACACTACGTTTCAAATTTTTGGCAGTAGAGAGAGTAGCCAGATGATGTCTACATCTATGATGACAATAGACTTCGTGATGGGAGGTGTTTAGATAACAGCGAAGTGGCTTTTCGATATAGGCAGTTCATGATAGCGAGGGGATATAGTGATTATTGGATGAATAATCCATATGAGAAATGGGGGAATTGAATAGGGATGGAGAACAGCTCTTCGAACTTGCCATGGAAGTGGTGGGGAAGGGGAGCTGTTTTTGTGTATATTTATTATAAGTAGAGAATAACAAAATGAGGTTATACAAATCAAGTGAGAGAATGCGTTGCAATTGATTGCTTTGAGAAAAATTTACAGATATTTGCAAAAAATGTTGATAATTGTAAATGGAATGATATACTAAGAGTAGTGGTGCTGTATAGTGGCGGGGAGCTAGTATATGGGAAGTAATAGGAATCCGATATGTAGACAAACATTGAAATTGGTCTAGAAGATAGGCTTTTTTGTGTTTGTTTTTTTATGAAGAAAAGCTAATAACAAAACAATTGATAACTAAAAGAAGAAGGAGAAAAAATGAATATAACAGATATCATTTCGATAGTATCAGTAGTAATAGCTACAATTGCAGTATTTCAGAGTAGTAAAGCAATAAGAATAAGCAACATACAACAATTATTTTCAGAACGAATTGAAAATTTTCTCATAGTAAAAAGTTGTATTGAACTATATCAAAGTGTGGATTCACCCTTAGAGTCACGTAGTGAATTTTTATGCCTTAGATATAGCCTTTATGTATCTTACAAATAGCGCATACTTAGAAGATATTAGTACCGCTATTGCAGAGCCATTGAGACATCCAGAGCGGAAAAATTTTCTTATGAAGCTAGATCAGATAAAGATAATTGCGTACAAAACCAAACTAATATTCAATGGAGCAGAAGCAGAGTATTTATCACGGTATATATACAACTATCAGCAGGTTTTATTTAAAATGTATCAGTATCAAATAATTTTTAATAAAATGCAAGATAGCCAAAAGGAAAGGCCAAGCACAATAGAGGATGCTAGTAAAAAATTCGGAGAAGTAAGAAGAAGAGAGGAGTTAATCCTGGCTCTAGAGGATTTACGAGAAAGTTATTTGAAGGTTGAAGAAAAAGATGTTATTAGAAAGATAGAAAAGCAAATAAAATTATAATAAAAGATATTTAATTACACTTGAATTGAAGGAAAGGATGGTTTAGATAATGGAACTAAAGCTACTAAAAAATCACAAGAAAGACAATCATTTAAAGCAAATGATTAAGATGGCAAAAAAGTCAAATACACTAATCATTGCATCACCCTTTTTATCAAAGGATTTAGGTGAGCTATTAGAAAAAATGCCTTCTATAAATAAAGTTACACTCTATACAACTTTGGATAGGTTTGAGGACACAGCCAGTAAAGCAGTTGCATTGTTTGAATTTTGGCAATTTTGTAAAGATAAAAATATCAACTTGATTATTAAGGTGGATGAAGACTTGCACGGGAAGGTATATTTGTACTATAAAGATGCAACACCTAAAGGTCTTATCATTTCATCTGGAAATTTTACCAACAATGGTTTAATAAAGAATCATGAGTTTGGTGTGGCAATTGAAGATACCCTTCATCAAAAAGAGGTAGCTGATATGCTTATGTCTCTTTCTACTTATGATTTACAGGAGAAAGAACTGTGTGTTTTATGCCATGAAGCGAAAAAGTATTTAGAGAAACATAAAGAAAAGAAAAGTGAAAGATTTCAAGCAAGAAAGTTAATTGATAAAAAGCCTTCTGTAACACAAAGTGGAAACCAACGATTCTTCATTAAACCATTAGGCACATCAAAAAGTCCGTTTGAGAAACCTTTGACATTAGGAGATAATGATGTTACGGGATTCAACAAAAACCCTAGAACAATGAACAAGGGAGATATTGTTATATGTCATGCAGTTGGTGCAAGCAATATTGTTGGGTATTATGCCATATCAGTTGAGGAAGAGGAGTATGATAAATGGGATGAAGAGGATAGGTGGCCGTGGAAACTTCAAGTTGAATGTCATTCAAGTAAGTTTAGTAGAGAATGGTGGAAGTATAACCTAAAAACAAGAGAACTAGCAGAAGAATTTATCGATAAAAATAAAGGGAAGCATATAACGGCGAAGGGGACAGACACGTTAGGTGCATTGCAGTGGGGCAGTGACAAATTAGAGATTAGCAAAGATTTCGCACAATTTCTTCTAGAACGGATAGAGAGTGTACAGGGCTAATGATAATATCATAGAAAGTAGAGATAGCTGATTTAAAATATTAAACGGAGGTACATATGACTCGAGGGAAAAATATAAATGTTTATTTGATGGATGGCGATGTAAATGGAAGAATTAAATGTACAATTGCTAATTGGACAGGGTTGGTGTACAAGATACCTCGCATTGAGATTGAAAAATGTAAGGACAGAAGTGAACTTAATCAGAGTGGGGTTTATTTTTTGTTCGGTACATCAGAGGATACAGGAAAATCAGTTGTGTATGTGGGACAAGCAGGAACACGTAAAAGTGGTGAGGGGATACTCAGGCGTTTATCTGAGCATAACATAAATCCAGATAAAGACTACTGGACAGATGTGGTGGTATTCTTGACACAAAACAATTCATTTGGCGCAACAGAGATTAGTTATCTAGAAAATCAATTCTGTAAGCTAGCAAGAGATGCGAATAGATATGAGGTAAAGAATGGGAATGAGCCTACACAGGGGAATCTTACTGAAGAAAAAGAGAGCGAATTAGAAGAATATATTGATTACGCAAAAATAGTGATGGGGACATTAGGATATAAAGTGTTTTTACCACTAACATCAATCAAGAGAGCAAATGGAGTCGATTGCCCAGAGGATAATATGTATTCATGGTCTTTCAATAGCTCAAAAAGCAAATGTAAAATTGAGGCAAGAGCAAAAGAAACAGCGGAAGGCTTTGTTGTGTTAAAGGGAAGCCAGATAGAAATACTCGATTCGGAATCAATACCTGCAGCAATAAAAGAACGAAGAAGAGATGCAAAAAACGAAGGAATAATATTACAAGAAATATTGCAAGAAGATATGCTTTTTTCTAGCCCTTCTTATGCCGCGGCATTCGTTTGTGGTGGACATAGAAGCGGAAGAGAAACTTGGAGAAATATTCGAGGGGAGACGATGAATGAGGCATATAACAGAAGTGTAGAAAATCAGTAGCACAGAGGGCTGTTCTAAATAACTATAAGAAAGAAATACAATGCGGTAAGTAGTCTGAGAGGAGTAAAATTGTGAATGAGAAGAAATCTTTAAAATTTGAAGAGGAATTACGTGATAAGGTGTTTCAAGCAAAAAAAGAATGTAATTATAATCCAACATATTTTCTAAAAATGTTGAATGAAAAGGGTGGAGTACAGACAGCAAAAGATTTGATAGAAAAGTCTTTACGAACGGGTAAAACATCGGATGGATACACAACATTATTCATCTCTGGAAGATTTTCTCCTATCATCCTGATACACTCCTTTTGTGTTTTTTGAGTGTATCATTATTAAGCTCACTCCGTCATAAAAATACATTTTTATACCGCTACTTTATTACATTTTATCACCGTCATTGACAATACGTTTAGAAGTTTTTTTTATTAAAAAAAGTGAGGAAGAAAAGATAGAAGAAAGTGAATAGTAAGAAAAAGGGAAAAATATACATAAATGCAAACAAGAGATATGAGGATATAGAGAATGTTGCAACCGGCTATCCATTTGTGTTATTTAGAAAAAAATAATTAAGGGTAAAGAGGAGTAGTGGAATGATAATAGATATGATTTTAGCAATAATAATGGATACAATATCAAGCGGAATAGCTGAGAAAAAGAAAAAAAGAATTGAAACCGAAAAAAGGAATGAATTTGAGGGACAAATCAAAGAATGGTTGGCGGAATTTTGTTCAAAATATGATGACACAATAGCTACCTCAAGTAATTTTATTAGATTTGTGAAACATTATCATCCGATTGAAAACATATATGAATATGTGCGTTCTTACAATAATGACAAGCCATTAGAACAGGATTTTATAAGTGGGTTGAAGCAATGTTATAAAAAACAAGTATTAGGTGAAGAGACTATGCCCTTGGCAGATGAAAAAATATTGGATGAGTTTTTAGTGACGATATTAAGGAAATATATAGATTTTTTAGCAACAGGATTAAATGATGCTCAAAAAGTTGAAGTACATATGATAAATGAGCAATTAGGAGCTAAAATAGAAAGGGCAGAACAGAAAATAATAGACGGTTGCATAGCAGTACTGGAAAAAAGTAATCAAGAAAAAAAGAAATTAGATGAAGAAACCAAAGAAAAAATATATTTTTCTATTGTTGATATTCTATGGGAAGGAGATATAGAAAAAGCAGCTACAGTTCTAAAAGTTATTGAAAAAGAAGAGGAAGAGTTAACGAAAGCGTTAACTCTTAACTGGTATTTAGTTGTTGGGGAAGAAAATTCACTTGACAGATTTGATGCAAGGGGACTTTCCACAATAAGCAATACAAAAATCAAAGCGGATATTATAAGAAGGCTTATTATTTTTAACATAAAAAATCCAGAGATGCTAGAAGAATTGAGAGAATCTACTGATGAATTTCCTCAAATAAAGAGAATCATTATAGATTTGCAGAAGAAGGATTACCAGAGAATTTTATGTGAGAAAAGAGAGGTTGAGAATGGCATCAAACGAATAGTAATTAAAATTCAGGATTATTATGATCAAGAAGAGTGGCTTGTGAAAAGAATTATGTTGTATTACTTACTGGATATTGAGAGCCAAGGGATATATCAATCACTAGAAATATTGCTAGATAATAAGAATATTATAGAGCAAATTATGGTATGGAAGAAAAAAGCAGAGGAACTAATACAAAGATTCCACAGCAATGGAGGTATTTCGAACATTGCAGAGCTATATGAGGAATTAATTGAGCGCTTGGATCAGTGTCAAAATATAAAAATAGAATACAAGAAAATATATTTTTTTACGCTATTAAGATGCTCATACATCGTTTGGATAAATTTTGAAAAAACAATGAGCCTAGTTCCACAAGAATTGAAAAAAAATATAGAAATTAGAGCGCTGTTATATTCCTATCAAATTAAGCAGAAGATAGTAAACGAGAGTGAGTTGATTAGTTTTTGCAGAACAAATGAAAACTTTAGATTAATATTTCACTATTTAGTGGAAATTGTGAAGGAGCCAATAAAAATTGTAGAGTTTCTAGATGAGAATAAATATATGTTATCTGAAAATATAGATTTGCTATTGCTATACTGCCAGTTTATTGAGGAGAATTCTCAATATGAAATAGATATAAATGATGTTTTAGATAAGTATAAAGAAGATTATGAAAATAATCTAGAATACCTAATTAAAAAAGTTCATACAACTGGAGATGAAACCATTTTACATGATATCCTTCAAAAAATAAAAGAAGATATATTACAGGTGACATATGCGGAGACCTATAGCATATTAATAAAATTATGTATAGGTTATAAATTGTATGATGAAGGTATGGAGATTATTAGAGCGGTGGAAGTGTTTAAGATAATGACACCATCAATATGTAAGGATAAGGCGGTAATATTGCTGGCACAAGAGAAACGGAATGAGGCTTTACAAGTACTAATAGAAGTATCTGATTTGTGTAAGGACGACCCAGTTGTATTAAGCAATATATTAATGCTATCAGTAATTAATAGGAGAGAAATTCCTTATGATATAATAGAGTGTGCAAAAAAAAGTGAATTTTCAGAAGTGCTATTGTGGGTGGCTCTTGATTATCATAGAAAAAACGACAGAGAGCAGAGTCAATTATATATAACAAAGGCATTGATACGATGTAATGCAGATGATGTAAATGTATTTGCGAAATATTTAATGATACATTTAGAAGCAGGGGATGGTTCGTTAAGAAAAACAAAAAGTATTGAGCAAGAAACGGCAGTGTATCTTAGGGATGATAAAACAGAGAAAAATATAGTTTATTGTATACACAAAAATAATATGTTGTCTGAAAAATGCTACGAATGGGAAGATGCAATACACATAGAAATAACTGGAGCGGCAACAATAGGGTTAGTAAGGAAAAAGAAGGGTGATGTAGTAAGGATTGGGAGTGATAGCTATACAGTCCAGACGATTTTACCATTGGAATGTTTTCTTTTTCGAGTGTGCTTAAAAAAGATGGTAGAACAAGGTGGGGGCAAAGCAGTTAACTTGGAAATGAAGAATGAGTCAGTATCTAATATAGATGAAGTCAATAACATTCTAAAAAATGAGAATAATGTAAGTAATACGGCAGACTGGCTAGAGGATTATAGAAAAACAGAAAATATACCACCAACCTTATTCGAAGGATTCCAATCAACCTCCTTAACTTATGAAGAATTTGTATGTAGTGTTTTTAAAGAAAAAGAAATCATAGTGAGAAATTTATTTTGCAATATTAGTGCTCCACAAAAAGGGTATATTTTATCAGCTACAGCGATGCTTCTTATGTATCATATAGGGGTGCCAACAAGTTTACTTAATGAAAATCATGTAAGTATTCCTTCATCGCTTTTGCGATTGGCTAAAGATGAAGCGGTTGCTGTGTATAATAAAAATAATAAAGATACAGTAGCGACATTAGGAGTTATTGATGGACAAATGTTTTTTAACGAGACAAGAGAGGAGGAAAAAACATACTGGATACAAGAATCAGCGAAAATTCAAGAATATGTTAAAGAATTGACATTGTTGGAAAATTATAGAGATATAGAGATGAAAGATATAGATAGAGGTTCGATAATAAACGTATTTGGAATATGTGACTATGATGCAATCGCTTTAGCAAATAAGGAAAAAATGCAAATAATAACATTTGAGCCAATGATGTTGCACTTATCAAGTATTGAGGGGAGTGATATTTTTGGAATTGATATTTTAAGCTTCATAATAGATATAAAGTGCGCTGCTAATGATGTTATAAAATATATGAAAAAAATGGTGGAATTTAGAGTCTTAAATATACTTAATGAAGATGTCTTTAAGTACATTATAAATGAGTATACTGACTCTTCTGGAGTAGAAAAAGAGATGATCGGTAAGACTTGGGGGAGTCTTTTGGAGCTGATTGATACAACAGAAAAAGAATACAAGGATTATTTTGTAAAGCTTGGGGTATATATTCTTCGGGAAATAGATCAATATCAGGATGCAATAAATAATTACATAATTGTTTTACTTATGAGATATGTTTTTGACGGGATGGGGTATTCATTTGAGTGGTCGTATAATCATGAACACAGGGAGTTTGAAATAAGTATCAATCAAAACAACTGTGAAAATTGATGAAATAATTATTGAAAAGTATATTTTCGTTATTTTAGGATTACAGGACTTCTCGCGCCTCTCAGCCTCTCTCATTAATGATGTGAATGGGGATATATTTTTGCACTGTTAATGCGTTGCAATTAGCCTATGACTAAATGAAAAATGTTGTTTGCCGCTTAGTGCTATATAGTGTAATCTATTAATATAGACAGACGATAAGGGTGAATGTTTATGCAATGATATATAATGGAGCACCGATAAGTCTTGTTGTATGGAGATTTCGGGAAAGGTTGTGCAGTTGAAACCTCAAGTCAGAATAGATATTAAATATTGAACAAAATGCTCAAGAAATGCCAGTCAGTGATTGGCAAATTAATCATATTTAAAATACAAACAAACATATCAAGAAAAAGCGAGAAATGACCTAGAAAATTAGAAGTAGAGTGTACTAACAAGTAGTTGATTATAAAGAACATAAAAAAACTACAGATGATGAAACACAGTATTTTAAGAGAAATAATGAGCAGATTCTTATCTGAGAAAAATCATAGATTTGGGAATATAGATGATTAATATGATTTAAAATGAAGATTTCGTGGAACAACCTCATGGAATAAATAGAGTATATTGTAGTTGAAATTCGATTATGGTATTATAAAACAATAGAATATTAAGAAATGGCGGAGGGTCTTATGAATCACGTATATGTAAAAGAAATAATAATTGACGGAATCAGAGGATTACGTGACATACAAATAGGTGTGGGCAAGGATGAAATGCAACATTTTATACTTACAGGGAAAAATGGAAGTGGAAAGACTAGTACTTTAGACGCTCTCTCAAAATATATAAACGCATTGGCGACAAACAAAGAGCTTATTAGGTATTCGGAGTCTGTTACGCTTTGGAAGCTGAAAGAAGAGAAGCGAAAGCAGTCTGACGATTCGGAGAATAGTATTTATGAAGCACAGCAAAATCGAGAATTTTATGAAGAAAAAATAAAAGAAATAAAAGAAGGAATTGAATTAGAATTCAATTGCCCAAAGGATGATTTATATGCTTTGTTTGAGCAAGGAAAGTACGTGATTGCATATTATAAGGCAGATAGAAGTTTCAAGGCAGAAGTCCCTAAATTTGTTGAAAAAGTCGTATTAAAGGACAACTACGGAATAGCGGATACACCACGGTACGAATTCGTAAAATACTTGGTTAATTTGAAGATGACAGAGGCACTAGCTAATAATGATAAAAAATCAGAGAAGGCAAATGCAATAAGGGAATGGTTTGATAAATTTGAAAACTTGTTAGTTAGGATTTTTGAGGATGACTCCCTTAAGCTTCTATTTGATGTAGATGATTTTACATTCAGCATATCAGTGGAAGGAAAAGAGCCGTTTGACTTTAATACACTTTCTAGCGGATATGGTGCTGTGCTAGATATTGTTGTAGATATCATTTTGAGGATGGAGAATAAAACGAATAAGAAGTTTCTGTTTGAGGTACCGGGAATTGTTTTAATAGACGAAATAGAAACACACTTGCATATTGATTTACAAAAAGATATTTTAGGTATACTAACCGGTATTTTTCCTAACCTTCAGTTTATCATCACGACACATTCACCATTTATACTAAATAGTTTATCTAATGTAGTAATCTATGATTTAGAGAAGCGGTTATTGATAGAAGAGGGATTGATTGATGTTTCATATGAAGGAGTGGTAAAAGGTTATTTTGAAGTGGATGAAATGTCAAATGAGATTATGGATAAGTTTGAACAATATCGAAGGTTAGTGCAGAAGAATGAGTTATCAGATATGGAAGTGGCAGAACTTGATAGACTAGAAATGGTTTTAGATGATATGCCAAGTTATGTTTCAGCAGATATATCAACTGAGTTCCAAAGGCTGAAGTTAGAGTTTATGCAGAGGGAGGACTTCTAATGGTAAAAGTAGAAAGAAGCCATCCTGCTCCTATTTCGTTGGAAGCGGAAAAAAAGAAAGTGTCAGGCACATATAATAAAAGTGATGTTACAGAGCAACTCAGAAAAGATTTTAATGAAAAGTGCTATATTTGTGAACTAGGAGATTTGACAGATGCTGAAGTAGAGCATTTAAAACCACATGAAAATGGAAAGTATATAGAGCGAAAATTTGATTGGAATAATTTGTTTTTGGTTTGCCCTCATTGCAATAAGATCAAGAAGAAAAAGATTTATTCAAAAGGAATCATTGATTGCTGTGAGAGAGACCCAGAAGAATTAATAGAGCTAGCTTATCAAAATGAAGAAGTAGTAGTTTGCGCAAAAGTAAAAAAAGACGAGGAAGTAGAGCTTACTGTGCAACTATTAGATGAAGTATATAATCTCAGAAATACTGGAATTAGAAGAATAGCAAGTGAAGCAAGAATGAAAAAGTTATCGCTTGAAATGCGGTTTTTATATAAACAATTAGAACGTTATACAGAGAATGTAGCATCGAAGCGATTAAATAAATCAATGCGTGGAATATTGAGTAGGTCAAGTGCATTTTCTGCCTTTAAACGAGGATATGTTAGAGCCAATATTGAAAAATATCCAGAGTTACAAGAGTATTTGGCATAAAAGACGAGCGAAGTAAGTTACAAAATAAAAGAAAATCATGCAATTGTACAAATAATTCAAACATATGAATCACCTTTTGTTAGCTCCCAGCTAACAGCCAGCTAACATTTTTATAAAATTCTAGCTGATTTTAGCTAGTTTTAGATGGTCTTAAAAAAGCTTGAAAATACTGCGTTTCTTAGTGTTTTCAAGGCTTTGATGGACTTAAACAACCCTGAAAAACGAACATTTGTTCGAGCTCCTAAGGGTCAATTGTGAGTTCGATTCTCGCAGAGAGTGTTCAAAA
>CAYJGW010000068.1:0-10955 GCA_964369425.1 uncultured Lachnospiraceae bacterium | reverse complement strand
CATTAAAAATTAAAAAAGGCGACACTGTAAAAGTAATCGCTGGAAAAGATAAAGACAAAGAAGGAAAAGTTCTTTCAGTAGACAAGAAATCAGGAAGAGTTCTTGTAGAAGGCATCAACATGGTTAAGAAACACACAAAGCCAAACATGGCTAACCAAGAAGGTGGACGTATTGAGAGAGAAAATCCAATCGATATTTCAAACGTAATGTTAATTCACAACGGAAAAACTACACGTGTAGGTTTCAAAGTTGATGGAGACAAAAAAGTACGTTTTGCAAAATCTACAGGAGAAGTAATCGATAAATAGGAGAAAGGAGGAACCTAATTTTGAGTAGACTTAAAGAGCAATATCAAAATGAAATCGTAGATGCATTAACCAAAAAATTTGGTTATAAAAATATAATGGAAGTACCAAAACTTGATAAAGTCGTAATCAACATGGGAGTTGGTGAAGCAAAAGACAACGCGAAAGTATTAGAGTCGGCATTAGCTGATATGGAAAAGATTGCAGGACAAAAGCCTGTAACTACTAAAGCTAAGAAATCAGTTGCGAACTTCAAACTTCGTGAAGGAATGGCTATCGGGTGTAAAGTTACACTTAGAGGAAAGATGATGTATGAATTCGTTGATCGTTTAATCAACCTTTCTCTTCCACGTGTACGTGACTTTAGAGGAGTAAATCCAAACGCATTCGACGGAAGAGGAAACTATGCACTTGGAATTAAAGAGCAATTAATCTTCCCAGAGATCGAATACGATAAAGTAGATAAAGTAAGAGGTATGGATATCATATTTGTTACAACAGCTAAAACAGATGAAGAGGCACGTGAATTGTTAACACAGTTCAATATGCCGTTTACAAAATAAGGAGGTAAATCATGGCTAAAACATCAATGAAAATTAAACAACAACGTGCTGCTAAGTTTTCAACACAAGCATACAATCGTTGTAGAATTTGTGGACGTCCACATGCATATTTAAGAAAATATGGTATTTGTCGTGTTTGCTTCCGCGAATTGGCATACAAAGGACAAATCCCAGGAGTTAAGAAAGCAAGCTGGTAGACCGAAAGCAACTTGGCGAGGTATTTCCGAGCCTAGTGCGAGGTCGTTCTCGGAATTTGGTGAGGTATCGTACGAGCCTAGTAAAGAGAACATCCCATTTAGGCGATGTTATTAGAACATCCCTTTAATCTTAACCAAACAGTATTTAATTGAAATTATAAGGAGGACAATTCACATGACTATGAGTGATCCAATCGCAGATATGCTTACAAGAGTTCGTAATGCAAATACTGCTAAACACGATACAGTTGATGTACCTGCTTCAAAAATGAAAGTTGCTATTGCAAACATTTTATTAGATGAAGGCTACATTTCAAAATATGATTTAGTAGAAGATGGTATATTCAAAACTATCCGCATCACATTAAAGTATGGTGCAAACAAAAATGAGAAAGTTATCACTGGATTAAAGAGAATTTCTAAGCCAGGATTACGTGTATATGCTAGCAATGATAAATTACCTAAAGTATTAGGTGGTTTAGGAACAGCTATCATCTCAACAAACCACGGTGTAATTACTGATAAAGAAGCAAGAAAACAAAACGTAGGTGGAGAAGTATTAGCATTTGTATGGTGATCCACCCATAAACAATAACTGAAAACAGAGATGTACAACATCTCTGAAAATATAAGTATAGGAGGTACGGTATGTCACGTATAGGAAGACTACCAATCGCTGTACCAGCTGGAGTAACAGTTGAAATAGCGGAGAACAATGTAGTGACTGTAAAAGGACCAAAAGGAACTCTTGTAAAAGAACTTCCAGTTGAAATGGAAATCAAGCAAGAAGGTGAAGAAATTACAGTTACAAGACCAAATGATTTAAAGAAAATGAAATCTCTACATGGACTTACAAGAACATTAGTGAATAACATGATTATCGGTGTAACAGCTGGATATGAAAAAGTTCTTGAAATCAATGGTGTAGGTTATAGAGCTGCGAAAGCAGGAAACAAGTTAACACTTAGCTTAGGATATTCTCATCCAGTAGAGATGATTGATCCAGAAGGACTTGAAAGTGTACTTGAAGGACAAAACAAGATTACTGTAAAAGGTATCGATAAAGAAAAAGTTGGCCAATACGCTGCTGAAATCAGAGATAAGAGAAGACCAGAGCCTTACAAAGGTAAAGGTATTAAGTATGCTGATGAAGTTATTAGACGTAAAGTTGGTAAAACAGGTAAAAAATAATTAAGGAGAGTGCGAAATGGTTAGTAAAAAATCAAGATCAGAAGTACGTGTTAAGAAACACAAAAAAATCCGTAATCGCTTCAGTGGAACAACTGAGTGCCCACGTTTAGCTGTGTTTAGAAGTAACAACCACATGTATGCTCAAATTATTGATGATACAGTAGGTAACACTCTAGTATCTGCATCCACTCTTCAAAAAGAAGTGAAAGCAGAATTAGAAAAAACAAACAACGTTGATGCAGCAGCATGCGTTGGAACAGTAATTGCAAAAAAAGCAATTGAAAAAGGAATTAAAGATGTAGTATTTGATAGAGGTGGATATATCTACCATGGTAAAGTTCAAGCATTAGCTGATGCAGCAAGAGAAGCTGGACTTAATTTCTAAGAATTTGAAGGAGGATAACACATGAGACGCAATCAAGTTGATGCTAGTCAATTAGAGCTAAATGAAAAAGTAGTGTCAATCAAACGTGTAACCAAGGTTGTTAAGGGTGGTCGTAACTTCAGATTCACAGCTTTAGTAGTTGTTGGGGATGGAAATGGTCACGTAGGTGCAGGTTTAGGTAAAGCTACTGAAATACCAGAAGCGATTCGCAAAGGTAAAGAAGATGCTATGAAAAATCTTATCACAGTAACATTAGATGAGAATGAAAGTATTACACATGACACAGTAGGAAAATTCGTTGGAGCTTCTGTTCTTCTTAAGAAGGCACCAGAAGGTACTGGAGTTATCGCTGGTGGTCCAGCGCGTGCTGTAGTAGAGATGGCGGGTATCAAAAATATCCGTACAAAATCACTAGGTTCAAACAACAAGCAAAACGTAGTTCTTGCTACACTTGAAGGTTTGAAGCAAGTGAAGACTCCAGAAGAAGTAGCTAAACTTCGCGGTAAATCTGTAGAAGAGCTTTTAGGCTAAGGAGGAGAAAAAATGGCAGAATTGAAAATCACATTAGTGAAATCTACAATTGGTGCGATTCCAAAGCATAGAAGAACTGTAGAGGCACTAGGATTAAAAAAAGTTAACAAGACAGTTGTATTGCCAGATAATGCTGCAACACGTGGTATGGTAAAGCAAGTACAACACTTAGTAAAAGTAGAAGAAGCATAAGATGAGCATAGCTCAAGAAATAAAGTAAGGAGGTAGGCACATGGATTTATCAAACTTAAGACCAGCCGAAGGATCGAAGCAAAGTGATAACTTTAGAAAAGGTCGCGGACATGGTTCAGGAAATGGTAAAACAGCTGGTAGAGGCCATAAAGGGCAAAAAGCACGTTCAGGTGGTGGTGTAAGACCTGGGTTTGAAGGTGGTCAAATGCCATTATATAGAAGAATTCCAAAAAGAGGTTTCAAATGTAGAAACTCTAAGGAAATCATTGGTATCAACATTAGCGCTTTAGAAGTATTCGATAACGACGCAACAGTTACAGTGGATACACTAATTGAAGTAGGAATCGTAAGAAACCCAAAAGATGGTGTTAAAATTCTTGGAAATGGAGAACTAACTAAGAAGCTTAACGTTCAAGCGAATGCATTCAGTGCATCAGCTGTTGAAAAAATCGAAGCTCTTGGTGGAAAAACAGAGGTGATCTAATGCTAGAGACAGTCCGAAGAGCTTTTGGAGTAAAAGAAATTAGACAGAAATTGCTATTTACATTTTTAATGTTAATTGTAATCAGAATAGGTTCTAATCTACCAACACCAGGTGTTGACGAGGAGTTCGTAAAGAACTTCTTCGCTCAACAAACAGCAGGTGATTTGTTGGGTCTTATCGATGGATATACGGGAGGATCCTTTACTTCAATGTCACTATTTGCACTTGGTATTGGTCCATACATTACATCTTCTATCATTATTCAATTACTTACGATTGTAATTCCTAAATTAGAAGAATTACAAAAAGAAGGCGGAGAAGAAGGTAGAAAGAAAATTACAATGATTACACGTTACTTAACAGCAGTAATGGCTTTAGTTCAATCAATTGCGATGGCTGTTGGTTTTGGACGTCAAGGTTTGTTAGTAGAGTATAATTTCGTAAACTGTGCAGTGATGGTAATCACATTTACAGCGGGATCTGCATTCTTGATGTGGATTGGGGAGCGAATCACAGTACATGGAGTTGGAAATGGTATTTCAATAGTACTTTTGATCAACATCGTGTCGACAATGCCATCTGATTTCAAATCTTTATACGACCGTTTTATGAGTGGTCAAGGATTGGCAACAGCGGGATTGGCAGCACTGATTATTCTACTAATCGTTGCGATTATGGTAGTTTTTGTAATACTTTTAACTGGTGGTCAGAGAAAAATTGCAGTACAATATTCTCAGAAAATGCAAGGAAGAAAGACTTATGGTGGACAATCCACTCATATTCCTCTTAAAGTAAATACTGCAGGGGTAATTCCAGTAATCTTTGCATCATCGCTTATGCAAACGCCAGTACTTATTGCATCGTTCTTTGGAGCAGGAGAAGATGGTGGAATAGGAAGTGAGATATTGAATGGTTTGTCATCGAACAACTGGTGTAATCCAGATCAGTGGCAATATTCATGGGGATTATTAGTATACATTGCGTTAACAATCTTGTTTGCATATTTTTATACATCGATTACATTTAATCCAATAGAAGTAGCAAATAATATGAAGAAAAACGGTGGATTCATTCCAGGTATTAGACCAGGTAAACCAACTTCAGATTATCTAGCAAAGATATTGAGCTATATTGTATTTATCGGTGCAACAGGGTTAGTAATTGTTCAAGTTATTCCATTTTTCTTTAACGGAGTATTTGGAGCACAGGTATCATTCTTTGGAACATCTTTAATTATCATTGTAGGTGTTATCATTGAGACATTGAAGCAGATTGAATCGCAATTACTTGTGCGTAATTACAAAGGTTTTCTAAATAAATAGACAGTTTGAATCTTGAGAGAGATTCCTGTTAGATATTTTAGCTCGCATATTTTTCGAAAGAGAAGCATGCGAGTTAAAATCATATATAACACAACAACGGATAGCGAGGGAACGTATATGAGATTGATTATGTTAGGTGCACCTGGTGCAGGAAAAGGAACACAAGCAAAGAAGATTGCTGAGAAATATTCTATTCCACATATTTCGACAGGAGATATTTTTAGAGCAAACATAAAAAATGGTACTGAACTTGGAACAAAGGCTAAGACATACATGGATCAAGGCCTACTAGTCCCAGATGAATTAGTTGTAGATTTAGTAGTAGACCGCGTGAACCAAGAAGATTGCAAAAACGGCTATGTTCTCGATGGATTTCCAAGAACGATACCACAAGCAGACGCTTTGGATAAAGCTTTGGAAGCAGTTGAACAAAAGGTTGATTATGCAATCAATGTAGAAGTACCAGATGAGAATATCGTAAGAAGAATGTCTGGAAGACGCGCATGCTTAAATTGTGGAGCAACATATCACTTACAATACTCAAAACCAAAAGTTGAGGGAGTTTGTGATGTGTGTGGAAACGAATTAATTTTGCGCGACGATGATAAACCAGAGACCGTTCTGAAGCGATTAGGTGTATACCATGAGCAAACACAACCACTTATCGAATATTATACTAACAAAGGTGTATTAAGAGAAGTGGATGGAACAATAGACATTGAAGATGTTTTCAATGAAATAGTAGCAATTCTAGGAGTTTAGAGTATGTCAATAATAATTAAATCGGCAAGAGAGATTGAGATAATGAAGGAAGCCGGTCAAATATTGGAAAAAGTTCATGAAATAATTAAAGATTCATTGCAAGTAGGAATGACAACGATGGAGATTGATCAGATAGGAGAAAAGGCAATTCGCAGCTTTGGGTGTGAACCTTCATTCTTAAACTATCATGGATATCCTGCATCGGTTTGCGTTTCAGTTAATGACGAAGTCGTTCATGGCATTCCAACTACAGAAAGAAAGTTAGAAAATGGTGACGTGGTAGGTCTTGATGTGGGAGTGAAGCATCTAGGGTACCATTCGGATGCTGCGAGAACCTACATCGTAGGTGAGGGGACTAAAGAAGCTGAAGATTTGATTCGCGTTACGCAAGAATGCTTTTTTGAAGGCATAAAGTACGCAAAAGTAGGTTATCATTTAAATGATATATCGACAGCAATCGATCAACATGCAACAAAGCATGGGTATGGAATTGTCAGAGATTTGTGTGGACATGGGATTGGTGCTAATTTACATGAAGGTCCAGAGATATCGAATTTTAGTAAACCAAACCGAGGTCCAAAGCTAAGAGCAGGTATGACACTTGCGATTGAGCCGATGATTAATGCAGGAACTCATGAAGTATGGTGGCTAGAAGACGATTGGACAGTGGTGACAAGAGATGGATCTGTATCCGCGCATTACGAGAACACCATAGTGATAACAGAAGATGAACCGATTATATTAACCTTATCAAGTAAGAGGTGATTAGATGTATGTGATGGAAACTGGAATGCTTGCAAAATCACTAGCAGGGCATGACAAAGATAAAATATATTTAATTAGTAAAATAGATAAAGATTATGTATTTTTGGTCGATGGAGAAACTAGGACTTTGCAAAAGCCAAAACGGAAGAAGCAAAAGCACATACAGATTATCTGTAAAAAATCTTTCACAGATATTGAGAGAGATGAATATATCAAAAGAGTGATAAAAGAATATAACCAAAGTGTCATTAAGTAGGAGGAAGAAGAAATGTCAAAAGCTGACGTAATAGAAATTGAAGGAACAGTAGTAGAAAAATTACCAAATGCAATGTTTCAAGTAGAATTAGAGAATGGGCACCAAGTATTGGCTCATATTAGTGGAAAGTTACGTATGAACTTTATTAAAATCTTGCCAGGAGATAAGGTTACTTTAGAGCTATCTCCATACGATTTATCCAAAGGTAGAATTATTTGGAGAGATAAATAAAAAAGTGTTGACTTTACTTACGTCTGGATGCTATAATGGTATCCGGACGTTTGTGGTTAGTTGCACCCAAATGTCGTAACAAAGTAGCAAGCAATGGATGAAAGGAGGATTTGACGTGAAGGTTAGATCATCAGTAAAACCAATTTGCGAGAAGTGCAAAATTATCAGAAGAAAAGGAAGCATTCGTGTAATTTGCGAAAATCCTAAACACAAGCAGAGACAAGGATAAGCATTGTCGTGTTTGAAGTTCCCAAAGAGAGGAACAAATTAATTTAAGCGGCTGTAGTTATTACAATCCAATGTGTACAGGAGAGTAATGCTATGAACATATATAGTAAAGGTCTTTTAGTAAGAAGAATTTACCGTATATTGCTTATAATCCCGGAGAGAATCCGGAAAGGGTGGAACATACCGACCACCTGGTTGTTGACGCAGAAGGAGGAGGGCCGTCACCCAACACTCACACTAAACTCGTGAGTAACCTCGCTAAGTGCTCAATAGCCCATTTAGGGACAATATTAAAAAAAGATTCAAAATGGAGGAAATTCACATGGCTCGTATCGCTGGTGTAGACTTACCAAGAGACAAACGCGTTGAAATCGGTTTGACTTATATTTATGGAATTGGAAGAACAAGTGCAAGTCGTATTTTAACAGAGGCTAATATCAATCCAGATATTAGATGCAGAGACCTTACTGACGATGATGTAAAAGCAATCAGTGCAGTAATCGATGAAACACAAATGGTTGAGGGGGATTTACGTAGAGAAATCGCACTTAACATCAAGAGACTACAAGAAATCGGATGTTACAGAGGAATCCGTCACAGAAAAGGACTTCCTGTACGTGGACAAAAAACTAAGACTAATGCTAGAACTAGAAAAGGTCCTAAGAGAACAGTAGCAAACAAGAAAAAATAATTAAGGAAAGTGTAGGTTAGTTTAAATGGCTAAGAAAGTTACAAAGAAAGTGACAAAGAAACGTGTCAAGAAAAACGTTGAACGCGGACAAGCGCATATCCAATCATCATTTAACAATACAATTGTTACATTGACAGATGCTCAAGGAAACGCTCTATCATGGGCAAGTGCTGGTGGTCTAGGATTTAAAGGTTCAAGAAAATCTACTCCTTATGCAGCTCAAATGGCAGCTGAAACAGCAGCTAAAGCGGCAGTTGTACACGGTCTAAAAACAGTTGATGTTTTTGTAAAGGGACCTGGTTCAGGGAGAGAAGCAGCTATTCGTGCATTACAAGCATGCGGAATTGACGTAATTAGTATCAAGGACGTTACACCTGTACCACATAATGGTTGTCGCCCACCAAAACGTAGAAGAGTCTAATGAGACTTAAATTTTAGGAGGAAACAGAGCATGGCAGTAAATAGAGTTCCAGTATTAAAGAGATGTAGATCATTAGGGATGGATCCTATCTTTTTAGGAATTGATAAAAAATCTAATAGACAATTAAAAAGAGCTAATAGAAAAATGAGCGAGTATGGAATCCAATTACGCGAGAAGCAAAAAGCGAAATTTATCTATGGCGTTTTAGAGAAGCCTTTCAGAAACTATTACAAGAAGGCTAAGAAAATGAAGGGATTAACAGGTCCTAACTTAATGATTCTTTTAGAGTCAAGATTAGACAATGTTATTTTCCGTATGGGTCTTGCAAGAACAAGAAGAGAAGCAAGACAAATCGTTGGACACAAGCATGTAATGGTTAATGGAAAGCAAGTAAACATTCCATCATACCTAATCAAAGCTGGTGATACAGTAGAAATCAAAGAAAAGCACAAAGGTTCTCAAAGATATAAAGATATCCTTGAGGTAACAGGAGGACGTATGACTCCAGAGTGGCTTGATGTAAATGCAGAAAGCTTAAGTGGAACAATCAAAGAACTTCCAGCTAGAGAAGCAATTGATGTTCCTGTAGATGAAATGCTTATCGTCGAGTTATATTCTAAATAATCAAAGAATGATTAGTATGGCGTTCCAACTACTCAAGGCAGGAGGTGCTTTTAGGTGTTTGAATTTAACAAACCAAATATTGAAATTACAGAGATTTCAGATGATAAAAAATATGGTAAATTTGTAGTAGAGCCATTGGAGAGAGGTTATGGTACAACACTTGGTAATTCATTAAGAAGAATCATGTTGTCATCTCTTCCAGGAGCTGCTATTAGCCAAGTGAAAATTGATGGTGTGTTACACGAATTTAGTTCTGTTTCAGGAGTAAAGGAAGATGTGACAGAGATTATTATCAATCTTAAGACATTGGCAATTAAGAATACTTCAGAAACAGACGAACCAAAGACTGCGTATATTGAGTTTGAAGGTGAAGGTGTTGTTACAGGAGCAGATATCCAAGTTGATCCAGATATTGAAATTATGAATCCAGATGTTGTGATTGCAACATTAAACGGTGGAGTAGACAGTAGATTGTATATGGAATTAACCATTACAAAAGGTCGTGGATATGTTAGTGCTGATAAGAATAAGAGTGAAGATTTACCAATCGGAGTGATTCCAATTGACTCGATTTATACTCCAGTAGAGCGTGTAAACCTTACTGTTGAGAATACTCGTGTTGGTCAGATTACAGATTACGATAAATTGACACTTGATGTCTTTACAAATGGTACATTAGTTCCGGATGAAGTGGTTAGTTTAGCGGCAAAAGTGCTAAATGAACACTTGAAGTTATTCGTTGATCTATCGGAAGTTGCGCAAGCAGCAGAAGTTATGATTGAAAAAGAAGATGACGAAAAGGAAAAAGTGCTTGAAATGAGCATTGATGAATTAGAGTTATCTGTGCGTTCTTACAATTGTTTGAAGAGAGCTGGAATCAACACTGTGGAGGAACTTACTAATAGAACTCCAGAAGATATGATGAAAGTTCGTAATCTAGGACGTAAATCTTTAGAAGAAGTATTAGCAAAATTAAAAGAGCTTGGATTGGAATTAAGCCCAAGCGAAGAATAAAAAGAGTGTGCTAACAGTAAGACCAAAGAAGCATGTTAGCAGCACTTAATCAATAAGACCAAAGCGCGTGATTAGGTGTCAAACTAGTGGAGGATAATACAATGGCAAAATATAGAAAATTGGGAAGAACTTCTTCTCAAAGAAAAGCTTTAATCAGAGGACAAGTAACATCTCTGTTAAACAACGGAAGAATTATCACAACTGAAGCGAAAGCAAAAGAAATTCGTAAAGTTGCTGAAGGAATTATTGCAATGGCAGTGAAAGAGAAAGACAATTTCGAAGAAGTAACTGTAAAAGCAAAAGTTGCTAGAAAAGATAAAGATGGTAAAAGAGTTAAAGAAGTTGTAGACGGTAAGAAAGTTACTGTATATGATGAAGTTGAAAAAACAATCAAAAAAGACTCACCATCAAGACTTCATGCAAGAAGAGAAATGTTAAAAGTTCTTTATCCTGTAAAAGAAGCTGTTGAAGGTAAAAAGAAGAAAACTGTAGAAGTTGACTTAGTTAACAAAATTTTTACAGAAATCGCGCCTAAGTATGCAGATCGTAACGGCGGATACACTCGTATCGTTAAGATTGGTCTTCGTAAAGGTGATGCAGCGATGGAAGTATTACTTGAATTAGTGTAAATATTAGCTGAATAATCAGTGATAAATGAGAGCAGAGATGAATATCTTTGCTCTTTTTTTGTTGTCTGATACGAGAAACTATATTTTCCTTACAAAACTTTACATTCATTTTACATAAATACGATTATGAATTTTACATTGATGGTGTAGACTAGTCTTTGTAA
>CAYJGW010000067.1:0-10993 GCA_964369425.1 uncultured Lachnospiraceae bacterium | reverse complement strand
CTGTTGCAGTTATTTTCGGACCTGTACTCAGAAAGCGCTTGGCGCAGTTTAAGGTCTAATAAAAAACCGCCTACCAATCGTCAGACTTTGAGTCTACTTTTGGTAGCGGCACACTTTCATTCTCTTTTTATTTTAGTAAGCTTAGAATCGTCCCTCCCATAATTTTATCAAACTCTGTTTCATCCTTAGCGAATTTTTCAATTTTTTTAAATTCCATCTCATAATCACAAAACGGGCCATCAGTACCCCATATTACCTTATCTCCACCTAGCTTTGTAATAATTTTACCAGTCTCAAATGCTGGCACTCTAGACGTTTCTAAATACAAGTTATCACTTTCAAGTGCTAGTTCAATCGCTAATTCCCACTCCCAAAAGAAACCACTATGCGCCATGATAAGAGGTACTTTAGGAAATCTCTTTGCCATTCGGTCAAATTCTAATGGACAATTATACAAATCAGAAGCACCATGTACAATTACAACCTTATCATAAGCCTGCACAATTTCGAAGACAGGGTTCACCAATTTCTTATTACTTAGCGGAAACCCACATAATTGTGGATGTAACTTAACCCCTTCATAACCTTCCTTAAAACATTTTTCTAACTCATCCAACGCTTCCTGCCCATTCCACGGATTGATTGCACAAAATGGTATTAACCTATCCGGACTTTCTTTTACATACTTCATTACAATTTCATTTGTAAAATACCCTTCCGTAAACGGGAACACAATCGTTTTGTCTATTCCCATTGTATCCATTCTCTTTATAACATCCTCGCCAGTCCATACAGCCGCACCTTCTCCCACATGCGTATGTGCATCTATTTTTAGCATATACGTTTCCTCCTTTATTTATCTGATTTATTTTTTAGAACTCCTAGTGTTACTGCTGCAATAATAAAGATTCCATTAAATATGTTTTTATATGCGATTCCCATTCCCATTAATGTGATAAAGTTACCAATAAACCCTACGAATAATGCACCTATCACACTTCCTATTATGTTGAATTTATTTTTTGTAGAAATCAAGGTTCCGATATATACTGCAACAAAGCAATCAGTTAAGTAAGTTTCAACACCTCTTGGTACTGCATTTCCTGATCTAGAAACTAGCATTACACCTGCTACTGCTGCCAGCAAGGAACTTATAATGAACGTAGATGCAAATACTTTTCGAACATTAATCCCTGCAAGTCGCGAGGTATTAACATTTCCACAAATCGCTTCCATATGGCGACCAAATACTGACTTTTCTTTGACAACGAACATAATAACGATAATAATTGTCGTTAAAATCATTAGTACCGGAATTCCTCCTAATACTTCTTGTCCTATGAAAAAAAATCCATTAGTTCTAGATGCTGGCAATGTAAATAAAATCTGTGGCTGCGCACCATCCGTTAGTGTTAACTCAATACTTCTCACCAGAAACATCATCCCTAAAGTTCCGATGATAGCAGGCACTCCTAGATATGAGATTAAAATAGAATTCACTACTCCAATAAGAAGTCCAAATAGTAGAGCGAGTATTATAGCAACAAAAAAATGATAACCTGCTAATATTAGCATCGCTGCTATAACTCCTGCTGCATCTGCTACTTGTGCAATAGATAAATCAATTCCTCTCACTGCAATTACCATTGTCATTGCCAGTGCCATTACAATCAATAATGTACTTGAATTAAAAACTCCTATAATATTGTCAATATTCATAAATCTAGGTTCTATGATTTGAAAGATTACAAGAACCAAGCAAATTCCTATCAATGCACCATGTTGAATTAACTTTCCTTTCAGTGCACCCTGTTTCATTAACTTTTCTTTCAATGTTCTCATTTCCTTTCTTAAAATATAGTCACCTGTCCAATTTCACGCTTTTTAATAACCGTTAGTAAAATAGATAGAATTAGAACAATTCCTAATACTCCCGAAATTTGTTGATTTGAAATTCCATTAATAATTAATGCGTTCGAAAGTGCTGCGATAAACATTCCTGAAAGTACACTTCCTATTACACTCAACTCTCCTGTTTTTGAAAATGTACTTCCTAAATACGCTGCCGATAATGCTTGTATCAAAAAGTCCATTCCACTAATAATTGCGGATGCACCATAATTATAAGAGCATTGAATCACCCCTGTTATTCCCAAAAGTGTTCCTGACAATAGGTAAGAAATAAATAAATATTTCCTAGTATTAATTCCTCTTAATTCTGCAGCTACAGAATTTTCTCCAGTCGCATACATACGCAAACCTAATGTTGTGAATTTCATTATATAATTCAAAACGATACAAAGTATAACAACAATGATAAAAATCACTGGAATAATTCCAACACGACCTTGACCAAGCACCGAAAATCCAGGAGTAACTTGAATGGTTAATGCTTTCCCTTCATTGTAATATGAAGTGAGACCTTGCATGATAAACATAGTCCCTAAAGTTGTAACAAATGTTGGTATCTTAACTACAATTACTAAGAAAGCATTGCATGCTCCCACTAATACACCAATTCCTGCACCCATCAAAAGCGATATCACACCACTTAATCCTGCTATTATCATTCCCGCTGAAAAATTACAAGTCATTTGCACCAATGCACCTGCCCCCATATCAAATCCTCCACCGATTAGTACAATTGTTAATCCCAGCGCAATTAACGTAAGAACGCTACCTTGTTTTAAAATATTCATCACGTTTTCTACCTCAAAAAATAAAGGTGCTCTTACTCCAAGAACGAGTAAAATGATTACCATTCCAATTCCAGTACCTCTACTTTGCAACATTTCAGTAAAGTGTATTTTGCTTTTTGTTTTACTCAACTTGCTTACCTC
Organism: uncultured Lachnospiraceae bacterium; assembly: GCA_964369425.1. Classification (GTDB taxonomy): domain Bacteria; phylum Bacillota; class Clostridia; order Lachnospirales; family Lachnospiraceae; genus CAUPWF01. The sequence continues at coordinate 8,153 of CAYJGW010000067.1, read as the reverse complement.
CTATTCTTCGGTATTTCCTCCAGATGCCCAAAACAGTAGTTGATGTTCTGTTACATTATTTCTGTCAAATTCTTTCACAATTCGCCCTTTATTCATCACTGCTATACGATCACAAATTCCCATCAACTCTTCATTTTCTGATGAAATAAAGATAATTCCACACCCTCTCTTAGCCAAGGCTATCATCTGCTTATAAATTTCAGTTTTTGCACCAATGTCTACACCTGTTGTAGGCTGATCAAAAATGAATACTTTGTAATCGCCTGTCATCCAGCGACCTATAACTACTTTTTGCTGATTTCCCCCTGATAACTCTCCTATAGCTTGCTTTTTATCTGTACACACAATATTAAGTGCTTTTTTTATTTCTTCATATTTTTGAGTTTCTAACTTTGAATCTATCACATGATGATTTGCCCACAATTTTGTCGCAGTAAGTGATAAATTCTCAGCAATCCCCATCTCTGAAACAATTCCTTCATTTCTTCTATCTTCTGGCACTAACGCAAATCCTGTCTTGCAAGCATCCGTCGGCGATTTTGCTTTGTACACCTCTCCATCTAGCGTTATCGTTCCACTATCAACCTTATTTACTCCATATAACGTCAACATTGCCTCTGTACGACCTGCCCCAATTAAACCCGAAAGTCCCAAAATTTCACCTTTTCGTAAAGTAATATCAACTCCATTTACCAGTTTTCCTGAGTGCAATCCCTTTACTTCTAGCAATACTTCTCCAATATTAACCTCCTCTTTCGGGTAAAAATCTTTTAGTTCTTTTCCAATCATCAAACTAACAATATCACTGTGTTGAACTTCTTTTGTTGGAAATGATCCTTGATTTTGACTACTCCTAAGAACAGTAATATAGTCTGTAATTCGAAAAATTTCATCTAAGTGATGCGATATGTAAATGATGGTAACTTGCTCTTCCTTTAATTTCATTATTATTTCAAATAATTTTTCTATTTCTCTATTACTTAAAGATGCTGTTGGTTCATCCAAGATTAGTAATTTGGGCTTCCGTAGTAATGCTGAAATAATAGCAACTTGTTCTCTTTGCCCCACACTCAATGACTTAATCTGTTGATCAGCTGTAAAGTCAGCTTCGATTAGTTGCAATTTTTCTTCTACTAAAGCCTTCATCTTTTTATAATCTAAAGCACCGGTTTTCTTCTTGATTTCAAATCCCAGGAAAGCATTTCTGGTAACATCAAAAAAGGGAACTAACTGCTGATCTTGATGTATAATTGCAATACCTGCTTGTTCTGAGTCTTTTGGCGATGACATCTTCGTTTCCTTACCATCAATAACAATCGTCCCTGAATCCAAAGAATACACACCTGTAATAATTTTAACCAGTGTTGATTTCCCCGCACCATTTTGTCCCAATAAGGCATGCACCTCTCCCTTTCTTACCTGAAGGTTTATATCTTGTAATACTTTATTGGAACCGAAACTTTTATAAATATTTTTACATTCTAATAATATGTTTTCAGCCATTCCTTAACCTCACCTTTTCTATTACGAATTCAAGCGAGAAACCATCTCGCTTGAATTAGAGTTTCTGTATTTTAAATTTCTATGGTATACTTGGCAGCATCACGATTACTTCTTCCTCTTTAGGGAATATTTCTAGTACTTCTTCCTTCACAAGACCTGCATCTTCCCAGAAGTTTGTACCCCACTTCATCTCTGCTGCTTCCACTCCATTTTTTCTAGTCGCAACATAACATTCTGCTGGTATTTTACGTGGTATTGTATCTGAATCCACACTACCATCTATTACGCCCATAAGTATTTCTGCTGATTGTTTTCCTATACTTGCCGTATCCATTACCACTGTCGAAATGAAAGGACTATCTTCCTGGAAGAGCATTTGGAACCCTAAAATATCTCCATCAATTCCAATTACGCTAATCTCATCGCCTCTACCAGCTCTCCTAATAGCCTCACTTGCACCTGAAACCAATTGATCATATGTCCCAAATATCCCTGCCACACTTCCTTCTTCTGGATTCGCTGTTAAAATCTCTTCAATTTGTGTTTGCACTTTTGCTGGATTATGTTCTGCTGGAACCTCATGAATAGTTACATTTGGATAATCTGCTGCAACTGCCTCAAAGATTCGCTTTCTCGTTTCTAGAAGCGGCGCTCCTGGCACCCACACAACATAGACATCACCTTCATAATCAATACTTGCCAATAATGCGTCTGCTGCTAAAGTAGCCATTAGTGGATCGTCTCCATTTACATCACCAAGTGTACTGTCAACAGGTGATCCTACCCCATTTGTAATGACCTGAATCCCTTTTTCTTTCGCATCTTCCATAAGAGGCGCTAGTTGTTCTGGATCTCCCAAATGTACAATTAAACCATCAATCCCTGAATTGATTAAATTCTCTATATTTTCGTTATGCTTTTGTACATCTGCTTGCGCATCTGCAATTACAACTTCACCACCTGCGGCTTCAATCAATTCTTGCGAACCAGAAATTATGCTTCTGTTATAGTCATTTGTAATTTCTCTCGCAGCAATTCCTATTTTTAATCCACCGTCAGAACTGCTTGAATCATTTTCTTCACTTGAACTATCTGTGTTAACTGTTTCTTCTGTTGTTTCCGCTGTTGAACTTTGTTCGTCAACCGTACACCCTGAGAGTGCTCCTATTAAGAGTGTAAAACTTAGACATAATGCACCTAATACTTTCTTCTGTTTCATACTTGCTTCCCTCCTATGATTAATGTTATATTTATAATAGCATAATAATCATTTTAGTCAACATCATAATAAACAAAATAATAAACATCTATGTATTCACTAAAAAATCAGTCTAATTTTTAGTCATTTTGCATAACACTTTCTATTTTTTTTGTTTTGTAGTATAATTTATTAATAATTTTCAGAATATACGGAGGTGCACTTTGCTTAAACCGATTTACATTTTTTTCATGACTATTTTACTATTTTTTGTAACACTGGCAATTATTATTCTTCCAGAAGATTCCTTACAATCATCTGATGGTGTTATACATCTTGGACCTATTGATAATAAGGCACCCATACCATTAAACGGAAGTTGGGAGTATTATCCGAATGAATTTTTATTTTCTAGTGATTTCACGAACACAGATTTTGATAACACTAACAGCGCCTATGCTTCTGTTCCTGGAACCCTCCCTTCCCCTTATGGTTATGGAACATATCGATTGCAGTTTTCTTTTAATAGTTCAGAAAATTTATTCTCTCTTCGGTTAGCTGACATTCAAGGTGCTGCCCGAATTTATATGGATGGAGTCTTAGTTTCAGATGTTGGTTTTACTTCCTCTTTGGAAGAAATCGGTGAATCTTTTAGAGACAATCAGTATGTCGTATTTCCTTTAGACATTATGCGTAAATCTCATGAGATTGTGATACAAGTCTCCAACTTCAGCAACTATACATCCGGTATTTCTAGCCCAGTTTACTTTGGTACTCAAATCGAAGGATACCGCTTATCTTCGCAATTTAAGTTTGTAGAATCTATGGGCTTTATAAGTATTTGTATTTTTGCCTTACTTTTATTCTTTTTACGCATTTTTAAAATTCCACTCAAAAACATTCAGCATTTATTGACTTTTACTTGTGCTTTTGCTTTTCAATTGGTGTACTCAAGTAATGATTTAATTGTCCAACCAATTGAATCAACTGCATACATGGTATTGTCTCGGGCTATGATTTTCGCCTTAGGTTATTTAGGTTATCTATTGCTCATGTTAGCAAGCAGCAACTATGCACCTACGCTTTGGGATAAACGAATTTTGAAAGTTCAAAATTACATAATTACAATCAGCGGTTTGATATTGGCAATCTCCCCTTACTATTTGTTACCACATCTTTACAAAATTATCATCGTTTATTTTTTATGGTGCTATGCATACTCATTGTGCATACTTTTCAAAAAAATATTACTCAAAAGCTATACCGCGCTCATGCAAGCATTGGCGCAATTATTTATCGGCTATTATTTTGTTGTTCTACAATTAAATAGCATTGGAATGATATCGGCTAATGTATATACTTATAGTTATATTATTTCTATCTTATGTTTTGTAACAGCATATTTAGCCTATATCGCTCTACATATCGCAAAAATCTACACAGGCAACACAAGACTAGCGCATCATATGCTTGCAGCCGATAAGTTAAAGGGCGAGTTTATTTCCGCTACATCCCACGAATTGCGTACACCCTTACACGGCATTATGAATATCATTGCATCGTGCAATAATAAAACACCCGAATCTAACTGTGTGAAAAAGGAGTTAGATCTGGCACTCCGACTTGCACGAAGAATGAATAGCGTTATTTTTGATTTATACGACTTTTATTCTACAAACCAACGTGCAGAAACTTTTTTAAAACCTGTAAATTTGGAAACAGAAGTTAATGCCGTAATTGAAATGTTTCATTACACATCCAAAAATGACAAAATATTTTTAAAAAATCAATTGAATCCCGATGCCTTATACGTATTAGCTGATGAATCTAGATTATGGGAAGTGTTGAATAATTTAATAGGAAATGCAGTGAAATATACAGAGACTGGAAGCATTACTGTAAAAAGCCAACGAAAAGGTTCTAAAATATATATTTCCGTTATTGATACAGGCATTGGCATTTCTAGTAATAAGCTGGATTCCATATTTCAAAACTGGACTCGTACACAAGATGCCAAAGATATGGCTGACGGAATGGGTTATGGACTGTACTTAGTAAAACAACTCGTTGAAAGAATGAATGGTCAAATATACGTTGAATGGTCCAAACCTAATCAAGGTACCTGCTTTACATTTTATTTAGACGCAAGTGAATCCCTTTCAGAAAACGAAGTCGCAAATGAACCTATTATGACCGCTAACACTCAACTTATGCAGGAAAATTATTTGAATCATTATTATGGAAATAAAGCTTCCTTACTCGTAGTTGATGATAATGAAGATAATCTAAAAATAATCGAAGATATATTTGATGATTGTCGTTTCGATATTGATAGCGTTACAAATGCAAACATTGCACTTGATTTGCTTAAAAAGCGCACATATGATATCATTATTTTAGATGTAATGATGCCAGAAATAAGTGGATTTGAAATGTGTCAAATTGTAAGAAAACAGTTTTCTCATTTCGAATTGCCAATCTTGCTACTAACCGCTAGGAGTTCTACAGAATCCATCCTTACGGGCTTTTGGTCTGGCGCTAATGACTATATCGTCAAACCTGCTGATCGAGTTGAATTACGTACAAGAGTCTTCAATTTGATTTCGTTGCGCAACTCTGTAAAAACCACCTTATCGAATGAGTTACTTTTCTTACAAGCACAGATACGTCCTCATTTTTTGTATAATGCGTTCAACACCATCAGCGCCATTGCCTTAACTAACGGGGAGTATGCAAGTGAACTCATTGACGATTTATCAACCTACTTAAGAGGGTGTTTTCGGACGGATAATGAAACCGATTTTATCTCTATCGATAAAGAACTTTTGATTGTAAATGCTTATGTTAAAATTGAAAAAGCGCGCTTTGGAAATCGATTAGAGTTTCAACTATATTCAGAAATACAATCCGATTTCTACTTGCCTGCTTTAACCATTCAACCACTAGTAGAAAATGCAATTCGACATAATACATTAAATTCAAACAAACAAATAGTTGTCTCCCTTTCTCTTACCGAATACGATTCTTATTTCCACATTGTTATTCAAGACAATGGAAACGGCATTGATTCAGAGAAACTTACTTCTTTACTTAATTATGAATTGCAAGATAAGAACAGTGGAATTGGATTATCCAATGTGAACCGGAGACTCAACCTCCATTACGGAAAACCTATAGATATTATCTCAAACACAGAAATAGGGACAAAAATAATAATTACTATACCCAAATTAAATTCATACTCAGAGGAGATAAAAAATGAGTTATAAAACGATTATTGTCGATGATGAAATACCTGCATTAACCAAACTATCCTATTTATTGAAAGAATATACTGCTTTCGACGTTGTGGGTTCTTTCAGTGACTCTATGGAGGCACTCGAATCTATCGATTCGCTTCAACCACAAGTCGCATTTCTTGACATAGCCATGCCTGGTTTAACAGGAATTCAACTAGCGGATAGAATCAAAGAACGCGTATCTTATCCTATTAAAATTATATTTGTCACAGCCTATGATAACTACGCCGTTACCGCCTTTGATTTAGATGCCGCTGATTATCTATTAAAACCAGTAAGTAAGCAACGGTTTCAAAAAACAATAGAAAGAGTTCAGGATTCCTTATCCATGACAATATCATCCACAGCAAATACTGAACTGGCTAATGTATCCGATGCTCAAAATCCTATGGTGCATTCTTTTGGAAAATTGGAAATCACCAGTTTTGAAACTAGTAAACCTGAATGGAGAACTGCCAAGGTAAGAGAACTTTTCGCCTTTCTTCTTCAAAGCAAAGAAGAACAGATGTATAAGCAAACTCTAATAGACACCATGTGGAGTGGTCTACCCAAAGACAAGGCATTGCAAAACCTCAATACTACAATTTATTATTTGAGAAAATTTCTAAAAGACGGAAATACAGATGTCACTCTTATTTACAAATCCGGATATTACTCTTTGAATTTAGGAAATGTCATTAGTGATATCGATGTATTTGAAAAGGCTGAAGAGCTTGCTTCTTCTATTTGTGCCCAACACATAGACTATGTTCTATATGCTGCAAACTTATATCGAGGAAAGTACTTTGAAGATGTAAAGTGTGAGTGGGCAAATCTTTTGAGAGATCAATATCATATAAGATACGTCAACCTAAGAATCGAAATTGCTATGTATTACGCAAATACCAAACAATATGAAGCATCCAATGAGCAAGCTACATTGGCCATTAACGCCGATCCTTTATGTGAGACTGCATGGATTCTATTAATTACGAATTATCAAAAATCTGGAGATGAAATCTATCTTCAACGAACTCTTGAAAATCGAAAAAGCGCCTATAAAAACTTAAACATAACACTACCAAATTTAGAATTATAACACTTATTTCCCAAAACTTTAAGGGAGACGCTTTCGCGTCTCCCCCTCCGTCTCGTAATCGTGAATGTAGCCATGAAACAGCGTAATTGATTTCGTAGTAATCCCCCTGAGATGTTTAGGGTAAATAGTTACGTTGTTTCAACTTTTCTTTAGCGATTTTCTTGCTTCTTTCTCATTCAGTCCCATCTGAATCATTAACTGTTTAATTATCTCTTCTTCTGGCTGATTCATTAATCTTAATGTATTAATAATCCCCCTTACTTCACCTTCTTTTAGCGCTTCTTTACGCGCCTCACGCTTTGCATATACCATTTCACTTGTACGTGTAACTTCTGCATACTTTTCACTTAACATCGTCATCAACTCCTCCTTGTTTTTTGATATCTGATACAACTCATTTATGATTAGTGATTTCTCTTGATCGACTGCGGACAATCGCTGCACCTCTTCATCATTTACATCAGCTAACAGTAATAACCATTCACAGAGTTCTATGTTTTCTGTCTTATATCCATTGTTTTTTATATACTTGAGACATTTTTCTAATTCAATGTATGCAATGAGGGCTAATTGATTAAGTTCAACCCCCGTATCTGTTATGCTTTTCTTGAAGTGTATGAATTCTGGAGAATCTTTGAATACACTTGGACTCTTTTTCATGAATACTACTAGGTACGACGGCTTCACGTCCATATATGAAAATTCTGTCTTTTTCTCCCCTTCTCCTACAGAATACTGTAAGAGAATCATATCTGATGCATAGATATCCATTCTCTCTACTATAAATTCTTGTGCCAATACTTGCATTTCTAGATTTGCAATTGCTCCTGTTGAAAGCTTTGCAAGCAAATCATGAATCGTATCTTTTGCAAATATCGTCGCTTTTGGTATCTGCTGCTTTAAAGAGGATTCAACTTTAATCTTCTCTTGAAAGATTAGCCCTAGTAATTTTTCGACTCTTTCCTTATGTAAATCTGGGTCAAATACCTTTTTAAACACAATATCCGATCCAAGATCTGGCAATCGCTTCCCTTGTTCAATTTCTCGGAATTTCTCTTTCACATCCGCTGGCACA
>CAYJGW010000066.1:0-11581 GCA_964369425.1 uncultured Lachnospiraceae bacterium | reverse complement strand
AGAATACCCATGCATATTTCCAAGGCTCTCCCCATTTTTCTCCTTCTATGATTTCCAGTCTTGGCATTTTCATCGCCTCTTCAACTGTCAATTCCTGATCCGTCACAAATCCTTCAAATGCTATCTGCCCTAATGGATGATAAAAATCCCGAATCAACGCATTTTCTATGTGCTTTAAGCTTTCTGTCCATTCTGATTTCATGTTTATATCCCTTATCCTTTTCTCTCTAGTAATTCTTTACCATATCCATCACAATCTGCTCCCAGCGAATGATATTTTCAGGATTCTTTTTGCAGGTGCTAATATCTTTTAGTGTCAATTCTACGCTACATGAATTTTTGCTACAAGCATCTAGAATCTCTGCGATTTCTTTCTTAAGGTTATCCTCATCTAGTGCCGAAACTGCCACTGCTGCCGGATTTGGTTTTGATGCGATTACATATCTTCCATTTATAGCCTCTGCTGCTACATTTACATCTGCCCAAGGTGTAATACTGATTTTACGAAGATTTGGTATCTTTTCTACAATATCAATCTTTCTGTCTAATGGTTCGCAACAACCATAGTAGACCAGTCCACATTTTCCTACCGTCTCCTTCATATAATCAATATCATATTCTTCATGCATATCATTTCCTACCGTTGCAAATATTTGTGCAACTCCACGCCCCCATACATTTTCAAGTTTTCTAGGTGATCCATCTGCTGGATGCTCTAAGTCACTTGCAACAGAAGATGTACAATGTAAGGTATATGGATTCGCTTCAAATAGTCCCAATTTTTCATACTGCAACAAGGTATTCAACTTAATATCTGTCAGTTTTCTAACCAATGCATGCATAAATTCTGGTCGATCTATCAAATCCATTAAGATAGGAGTTACGCCTCTCAATTCAGATAACTGATCCCAAGTTCCAACGGTTGCTGCCTCTATCCCTACGATTTTCACCGGAAGAATTCCATTTAAAATCTCTGAAAGCAACACCACTCTACGCTCTGTCTCTTCCTTGTCGTATGTCACAATCTGATTATGTAACTTTTCTAAATCCTCTTCATCTTCTAGACCATCCTCATACATATGAGACTTTATGTTGTTGTCATCGCCTTGCTCGATAATCTCTTCATTGATTTCTACACCAATACCACTGTGATGCACTACTTTTCGTACTGGGATAAATTCTGGTAAAATCATATCTGCTGGAAAATACTTATACTGGTACATCTTGCGACGCAGATAGTATTCTACTTCTCTCAAAAAAGAATCTTTACATTCAAGAGTCAAGCTACCATCTGTATTCATCTCGTGCCAAGGCACCTCGTCGATTAAAACAACTGGGCGAATCATTTTATTATCATTTACTGCCCTTTGCAATTTTAACAAATCATAGTTATTGGTCGTTGGAAGCAATCGATTATATTCAATTGCTAATCTTCTTATTACACTAAAATCATTCATTGTCAATTCTCCTATTCTTTTCCTATTTTGGATCCTAGTCTATAACAGCTATCGTAGAGCCTTTTTAGACTCTCTATACTGCAGTCTCCATTGATTCCGTTACCTGCAGTTAGCATGAGATATCCCTCTTCTCGGTAATACGCATCTAACATAAATTGAACTTCTTGCTCCACTTCATCTGGAGATCCCCAAGGAATTGTCCTTTGGACATCGAAACCAGCCCAGATACAGATTTTATCACCAAATGCTTCGCTTACTTCTTTTTCTTCCATTGTATACTTTTGAATTGGATGAATGACATCAAGCCCTATTGCAATAAAATCTTCGATAAAAGAAAATACATTCCCACAAGTATGTAACCAGAAATGGCAGCCTAACTCATGTGCTTTGTCAAAGATTTCTTTGTAGTATGGCAAGAAAAACTCTGCAAAGATTTCTCTGCTAAAAAAAGTATTTGTCTGTGTTCCTAAATCATCACTCATAAAGAACCCATCTACACCTACTTCTATTTTTGCACGCTCCATCGCCCGTAAATAAAAATCTGTAAATGCTCGAAATATCTCACGTATACGTTCTGGGTTTAAGTAAAAATCCATTAATGCCTCTGTCATCCCTCGCATCTGCCACAATCTTTCAAACAAACCGTTCCACCAATATCCTAAACGATACCTTCCATCTTCTTCTGGATTTTGTGGTAGCAAACCATGGTATTCTGGCGAAGGAAAGTTTGCTAAAAAGTCTTCCATCTCTTCATCCCAATCTCGTATTACAACTTTACTATCAATCGGTGTGTTTGCTGGATACGGATCGTCATAATGAGCAAATCGATAACTCTTATCGTCCTCTGGATAGGTAAATACTCTTGGCATCTCCATAAGTATTGGTTGAACATCTTGTGGATAATCTGCCATAATTTTTTCTGCTTCTTGTATTCTATCATCAAACTCTTCTGGGTGTGTCCAAAACTGAAGGATTACTGGTACTCTTTTTGCAGCTCCTTTTCCTTCTATTACATTGATAATCTCCTCTCGAGACAATGGTTGATACTCCATTTTATTCCTCCTCGCTTGTTCTCATAATCGCATTATTTTCTAGACAAACTAATCTCTTCTTTTATTTTAATATCTATCATCACCACACCATGTGGCTTCACTGTGATTGCATAATTTGCTTCTTCACCAATTGGCTTATGTAATATCTGTCTCTTTGGCTTTGCCAAATCTTCTAATACTTCTAACTCTTCTTTGGTAGGATATTCTAAGCATCCATTTCGAATCCATTTGTCAAAGATACTCCCATGCTCTCTATCCAGTGTATATTTTGTAGCAATTACCTTATTAGTTTTTAAACCTTCTAACTCAAAAGTAAACTCTAAATCTGCTTTTTCTTCAAAAATATCATAGCGATTGAAGTAATCTAATTTTTCTCTGTTACCCTCTGCAAATTCGTTGATGTAATGGCAATAATTATAGGCTAATATCTGGTACCCCTCTTTTGATTTCGTTATAATATAATCATCTGTACGCTCTAAGATTTCACTACCTAACTTTCCTAGAAAAACATAAGCCCAGTAAGCACTTTTTTTCAATCCCAATTTGTTAATCAATCCAAATCCTCCATGAAACATGAATTCTGATGGAGACTTTTCTTCAAATATATCGGTAAACACCCAATATCCTAATGAATGAGTTAGACCTTGTGCATTTAAATTATTTCTGATTAAAAATGGTGCCATAAAAGCAGTATCATGTACATAGTCATTAGTTTTTGCCGATGAATTCCACTCGGTGATATGTATCTCTGCATCTGGAAACTCAGATTCTGCCAATGCTTGATTGAGCCAAGTCAAGTCTTCTTTTAGTGCATCTTTATGGCGATAACATTCTAGAAACCCTTCCTTTGCATCTAAAGTAATCGGAAAATTATTCGGATATGGGTGTGTAGAGATAAAGTCCACTGGTAACTGACTCTCTCCACAGTGCTTTAAAAATGCTTTAACCCAAGGCGCTTCTCCATTCTTAAAGTTAGAAGATGCAGGGCCTCCTACGCGGAACCTTTCATCAATATTTTTAATCACTTCTACGGTATGCTTATATAGTTCCATATAATCTTCAAATGTTCCATCAAAGAAGTAATTATTTAGATTGGATTCGTTCCAAACTTCAAAATACCAGCTTAGGACTTCCTCTCGTCCGTAGCGTTCTATACAATGTGCCATCAAAGCATGTATCAAATTTTTCCACTCATCCATCTCTTTTGGCATGGAAATATTTCCTTTCCACCAAAAGATTGTCTTTTCTCCAGATGCCAAAACTGTTGGCATAAATGCCAGTTCTACAAATGGCTTAATTCCTACGCTTAACATATAGTCAAAGACTTCATCCACATAGGTAAAATTATAGCGAATCTCTCCCTCTTCTCCTGCTAGTGCAACTGCCATTTCATCATTCAGTAAGCAATGAAATCTCATGTATTCAAAGCCCATCTCTTTTTGTAATTCTTCTAACTGCCCTCTCCACGAACTGCGAAGTGCCTCATGAGCTCTACCTGCTGTTGTCAAGCGTTTCCATACTGGATTAATTTTTGTAGTCTGTTTTTCTACATCAACTTTGACTTTCACCGCTCCTCCTCGCTCAGCTCGAAAGGATTTCCTCAATTCTATTAATGCCTCCTTTTTCGTATATCCTTTATCCGATGTGTAGTACGCTTGTATATAATCTCCTACCAATGAATTATAATTAAGTTTTTCATCTTTCTCTTCTTTAGTTTTGCTATCCACGTCCCTCTTATTGCTTTTTCTATATTCACTAGGTGTAATCCCCATAACTTGTCGAAATGCATTATTAAAAGACTTTGCACTGGTATATCCACATTCATAGGAAATATCTAATATTCTATTCTCTAGGTTTTGTAAAAGCTTTAAACTTTTATTGACACGAAGTCCATTTACATATTGTGTAAATGTAGTACCCGTATAACTTTTAAATAAATGTGTTAAATGAAATTTGCTGACATAATATTGCTTCGCTAAAGAATTCATACTAATCTCTTCTTGCAAATGAGCATTAATATATTCTAAAACATTTCGAATGCATCTTTGATTCTCTTCTACCTGAACCTCTTCTTCACTTTGTTTTACTTTGAGATAGTTCCTCGATAAAAGCACCAATATCTGGGCTACAATTGATGTAACCTCCAATTCGTAAGCAGTCTCTTGTTTCAGCAATTCATCAAATAATTGCTTTAGCATCTTTCTTATCCTACCTGCAATACTCTCAGAACTTTTATCCTCAAAGATTCTCTTTGAATCATACCAAATCGGTATTTCCTCCTCAGCTAGAGAAGTAACTGAAGATGTATTAATCTGTAAAAACCATAACTCATTTTCCATCTCTCTTGGATGGATTGTGTGCACTTCATCACTGTTAATTAGTAACATATCATCTGGATGCAAATGATATATTTCTTCATTAACAACAATATCCACCTCTCCATATTTGACATACATAATCTCAATCTCTTTATGCCAATGCGGTTGAACAGAGCGTATCCCTGTTATGAATGCGTTAATGTTATTCGGTGCATTAAACTTGATGTATTCGTATTGACCCTTCATATTTACAACCTCTTCTCTCTTGTATTTTACAATTTTCAATACAAAAATTTTATCATAAATCAATCCGCTTCACAATCTACTCTGTACACCACTCTCTTTTCATAAACTGCAAGAAGGAACCTAGAAACATCTATTTTTCTAAACTCCTTCCTGTTAATAATTATCTATTTTCTAAACACCATTCATTATATAATTAAAATATCAAAGTATGTCTTTATTGTTTCACTTCACTACTGCTAATACATTATTCTGCTGAATTTTCCTCTATTTTTTCATTTACAAATGTCTCTACATTTGTTGTGAACTCGTCTACATCAATGTCTCCGTTATAGAACTCTGTCCATGATTGCTCGATGCCCTCTTGGATGCTTGGTCTCCACCAAGATTGTCTAGTAGTTGGCAGATCTTGTGCTAACTCTGAATACAATTCCATTACATTTTGTCCCGAGAAATACTCAGAAGGAACTTGAATACTCTCATCTGCTAACGCAGAGTGTAGTGCTGGTGTATTACCGAACTCTGTGTATCCATTTATAGAGAAGTCTGTATCTAACCATGAATGATATAGGAATTTATAAGCTAAGTCTATATTATCTGAATACTTAGAAATACAAGCCCCTGTTCCTCCCCATGCTGAAGTTGGAACTGAATTCTCGTTTAGTTTTGGCAATGGAACGTGCTGATATACGCCTTTTGTATCAGGATCTACATTTAATTCTAAGTTAGCTGCTGTCCAGTCTGCTGCGTAGAATGAAGCAAATTCTCCATTAGGGAACCCAGCCCAATAGTCTGTCCAATTCTCATATACCTTTGCAACATTATCTTCTGTACACCAATCTTTTATCATCTCACTAACTTCTTTGAACTCATCAGTGTTGATGTTTACAGATCCGCCCTCTGCAACCATTTGCTCACCAGTTGATTTTAAAATTACTTCAATTGTATTTTTCCAGTTTCCAGCATTATTTGTCATAGCAGTCAAATAGTTTCCTGTCTTTTCATAATACTCGACTCCTGCTTGTGTGTAATCTTCCCAAGTCTCCCATGGGTATGTAATTCCCGCTTCGTCCAATGCCTTTGTATTAATTACCATAGTAACAGGTACTAATTGGCGTGGAACCCCATACGCCTTTCCATCAAATGAATACTGTCCTAGGCGTCCAGCTACGATGTCTTCTTTCTTCCCACTAGCCTCTAAGTATGGGTCCAACTCTACAAAAGGCAGAGATCCTTTGGTATACGTTCCAAATGTTCCTTCTTCGATATCAATGATATCAGGTCCACCTTCTCCACCTGCTAGAAGAATTGTGTTAAACTTCTTATCAAGTGACTCCATATCTAATAATTCTACTGTTAAATTAAAGTCTGGATTTGTCTCTTGGATTTGTTTTTCAGCTAATTCATAAATCTCTTGGAATTTTGCATCAAATGTCCAAATCAATAGGTCTCCTTCCATAGTGTCATAATCTAGGTCTGCTGGATCTGCTGTCTCTGCTGCCTCTTGTGAAGCTTGCTCGCTCTCACCGCCACCTCCGCACCCACTTAGAACCATCATAAGTGATAACGCTGTTGCCATAACTACATTCCATTTCTTCTTCATTTTTCAGTCCTCCTAATTTTTTTTACTTTGATATATTTATAATGCGATATAAATCACTTATATCTAATCACATTCTCTAATGAAATCTTATTCACTAGATACCGCTTTAACAAGTCTATACTTGCATTGACATCTATCATACTGCACATACTACAAGGTCCATGTCCATATCTTGTCGGTAAGGAAATTCCTGCTGCTTTAGCACCTTTTGCACCTTTTTTTATCGCCCCTGCATCAGTTCCTCCTGCTGATAGCATGTCAATCTGATACAATATGCCTCCTTCTATCGCACAAGATATCATGTCCTCTACGATGTCTACATCACACATCACGGAATTATCCATCGCTTTAATCGCAGTACCTTTTCCTAATTCCATATTGCCAAATTTTCCGTCCGGTGTATCAAAAGCTCCTGTAATATCCACCGCAATTCCTAAATCTGGCTCAATTCTTTCTGCTGCTACTGTAGAACCAATCAATCCCAATTCTTCTTGCACTGTGAAAGCGAAGTAAATATCGTGGTATGGTGTTCCCATCTCTTTTAACACTTCCATAAGAATATAGCACCCAATTCGATCATCTATTGCCTTAGCAACCACTCTTTCATTTTCCAGTTCCAAGTATTCTCCTACAAAGATTGCTTTTTCACCTATTCCTACTAATTTGAGTGCTTCTTCCTTTGTACTTGCTCCAATATCTACAAAAATATGCTCTAACCCTACTTTTTGCTCATCTAGTTCTTTATTAGTAGACACAATCCCTATGGTTCCATCCTTGAATATCACTCGAGTATTTTGCAAAAGCCTAGACCCTACTCCACCGATATTTCTAACTCTAAGATACCCTTTATCTGTCACCCCCATTACACAAAGCCCTATTTCATCTGTATGAGCTGCACACATGATTTTCTTTTTTTCTTCACCATTTCCTTTTTTCAACAGAATTAAGTTGCCTACAGCATCTCGAATCGCTTCATCGCAATAGTCTAGCATTTTCCCGACAATGTAATCACTGACTTCTCTCTCATCCCCACTTGGCCCCCATAACTGGGTCAATTCGCGTAGTATTTGACTCATTTTCTCTCTTCTCCTATCTCATATTTAAACACAATACATTTTTTTACCCTTTGATTCCACCTGCCATCAGACCAGATACAAAGTATTTTTTCCCTACTACAAGTAGTAATATAATAATTGGTATGGATGCAATCACTGCACCTGCCATAGTTGTTCCATAAGCAGTTGATTGAAAACTTTTTAGTGATTGGAGTCCAACTGGCAACGTCTGTAAGTCTGTTTGATTGATATAGATTAAAGGTGTCATAAAATCATTCCATGATCCCATGAATCTCATAACCGTTGTAATTCCTATGCCACTTTTAATCAGTGGCATATAGATATGAATAAACACTTTCAAATCTCCACACCCATCAATAATCGCACTTTCAGTAAGTTCTTTTGGAATTCCTCTCATCAATTGTGTTAATAAGTAGATGAAGAATACACTTGTCATACTAGGTAAAATCATTGGCCAGTAAGTATTAATCCACCCAAAATCTCGAAACATAATAAAGTGTGGCACCGTCAAAGCTTGTGCTGGGATAAACATTGTAGCTAACATAACAGAGAATAGTACTTTTTTCCCTTTGAATTCATATCTTGAGAAGCCATAGGCTACGAGGCTACAAGCGATTACGGTACTTACTGTTGATGTGACACCAACAAACATACTATTCATAAATTGTCTGGCAAATGGGATTGCCTCAAATAGCTTTTGATAGTTGGTAAACACAATCTCTGTAGGAATGATCTTTAAAGGCTCTTGGATAAATGCACTATCTGATTTTAACGAACCAGATACTAGATATATAAAAGGAATCAGCATTGCAATTACGATAATTGCTGAAAAAATAATAAAATACAAGTTAAGTCCAATCTGTTTTTTTCTCATTTTATACGTTTTCCTTTCTATTCATTACTTTTCTTTGAATCATAGTAATAATTAAGATAATCGCTCCTAATGTAAATCCAAGTGCTGCCGAATATCCAAATCTCATATCTGTAAATGCAGCATCATAAATGTATACATTTGGATAAAGCATTGAATAATCTTCTCCACCACCTGATCCAACCAGCATCAACGGTTCTCCAAAAATACTGAAACTTCCTACAATTGCTTGGAAGATTACAAACTCCATCATTGGTTTTAACAATGGTAGCGTAATTAGAAAGAATGTCTTGATTTTTCCTGCTCCATCGATTTGTGCTGCTTCCAGTACATCATCTGATATATTTTGTAATCCAGATAAAATGTATAATGTATTCATTCCCAAGTGACGCCATACTACTAGCACAATCATACTAAACAACGCCCAATCTGGGTCTTTCAAAAATGCAAAAGGACCTATACCAACTGCACCTAAAATTTCATTTAATACACCACCATCTGTTTTTAACAGATAGGAAAAGATAATACCTATTACAACAACCGATGTGATATTGGGTAAGAATAGCACTGTTGTCATAGCTCCTTGAAATTTTTTCATTTTTTTACTATTAATCATTGTACCGACCAATAATGCTAACGATATAATTGCTAAAATACTTCCAAATATAGTTAATAATACTGTATTCTTTAATGAAATTAAAAACTTCTCATCAGTAAAAATCTTAATATAGTTATCGAAACCTACATTGATTACCTCTTCAATTGAAAGGTATTTTGTCATGCTCATCATAAATCCTTGAATGGTAGGATACAAAGTGAATACAAAGAAGGATATAAAAAATGGTGCAATAAATAAATATGGATTTATCGTTCTCAGTATACTTTTTCCGCTTTTCCCTCTTGACATAGTTGCCCCCTTTATCTATTTCTTTATTGTTATATCGATAAATGTAACTCCATGTACAGGCAAAATAACCTCTATTTCTAAACTATCTCCACTTGCCTTTCTCGTCATGATAACGCTTGGTTTACTAACATCTTTTAAAATATCTAATTCTTCTTGAGTTGGAAATTCCAGCTTTCCAAACTCAATCCACTTATCGTAAGCAGATCCTGTATTACGATCAAGTGAATATGTTTTAATCACACATTCGTTACTCTCCAAAGCATCACAAGTAAATAGAAATTCTTTTTCACAACCTTCCTCGAAAATTCCATAGCGATTATAATACTGTAGAGCCTCTCTATCTCCTTTCGAAAACGCTTCGTTATAATGACAATAATTATATGCTAAAATCTGATATCCTGATTTGTTCTTTGTTACAATAAAGTCATCTGCTTGTTCTACGATTGTAGTTCCTAATTTTGACAAAAAATGATATGCCCAATATCCCGCTTTTTTCAAGCCTACTTTATTAATCAATCCAAATCCGCCATGAAACATCTTTTCTCCTGGGGACTTCTCCTCGAAAATATCGGTAAATGCCCAATATCCTAAAGAATCTGTATTGTTCGTATTGTCTAGGTTGTTTTTAATTATAAATGGTGCCATGAATAGTGTATCATGCACTCTATCACGTGGATTAGGTGAATTATTCCATTCCGTTATATGTATCTCTGCATCTGGATAATTCGAGTTTTTCACAGTTTCTTTTAGCCAAGTTAAATCTGTCTTTAAACTATTCTCATCTCTATAACATTCCAGATAACTGCCATATCCGTCTAGCGGAAAATTGTTGGGATATGGATGTGTAGAAACAAAATCTACATATAACTCTTTTTCTTTGCAAACTTCTAAAAATTCTTCTACCCATGGAGCTTTTCCATTTTTAAAGTTTGAGGTCGCTGGACCTCCCACTCGAAATCCTTGGTCCATGTTTTTAATAACATTTGTTGTTGCTTGGTACAATTCCATATAATCTGCAAACTTACCATCAAAGAAGTAATCTTCTAGATTCGGTTCATTCCACACTTCAAAGTACCACTGTAACACTTCTTCTTTCCCATATCGATGTACCCAGTGAATCATAAGGTTTTCAATGAGTTCCTTCCATTTCCTCATATCTTTTGGCATACTAATATTGCCTTCCCACCAAAAAATTGTCTTATCTCCGTCTGCTAGAGTCGTAGGCATAAAACCAAATTCTACAAAGGGTCGAATCTTAACACTTAGCAAAAAGTCGAACAACTCATCCACGTAAGTAAAATTATATCGAAGTTCTCCATTCTCACCCTCTAGTACAATTGCCATTTCATCACAAAGCAATCCATGAAATCTGATATAATCAAAACCGATTTCTTTTTGCACTTCTGATAATTGTTCTTGCCAACTTTTACGAAGTCCTTCATGTGCTCGACCTGCTGTAATAAGTCTTGTCCACATAGGATTTGCTACTTCTGCTCTTCCAATTGCTCCTATCTCTATACTTTTCATCCTCTTTTCTCCGTTCCATCTAGTTTATAGAGTAATTATACATAATATATACTATTTATTCTCTACCATTTTTGTTCGTAATGTTCCTTTTTTTGCTACCAATGTTAATATTTTATGCATTTTGTATCTTTTAACCATCTTTTTTTGCTATTTACTGTCGTTTTCACCATTAACTCTTGGTTCATACAAAAAAGAGCCTAGAGAGAAAACTTTAATTTCTCCTAGACACTTTGTTTAATTCAACCGTTCTATCTTGCATTCTTTCCTACAAAACGCAATCCCATATGCAATCACATTCTCATAGCCCTTTGCCTTTAGCCCCTCGATGTACCTCTTTTCCTTAATCTGATTCACTGCATCGTCTAGTGCACCTGCAAAATCAATCGGCTCTCTTGCATGCTTAAATTCCATGATGATATGCTTACCGCCTATTCTATTGTGCATTAGCACGACATCTGGTCTACCATTACCGACTTCTATATTCGAGTTTAACGTGTAATTAGGTATATTTCGGTAAAGTCCTATCA
>CAYJGW010000065.1:1433-12339 GCA_964369425.1 uncultured Lachnospiraceae bacterium | reverse complement strand
CTGCTTTCGTTGTACAATGTAGTTGCAGGAACTATCTATACAAATGTAGGAGATTTAGAGGTGAATACTCTAGAAAATGTGATTTATATGTCATATAAAAATGACATTTCCTTTGTAATTGATGGAAGGTTATCTTTGTATGAGCATCAGTCCACATGGTGTGGTAATTTACCACTACGCTACTTAATCTACACCTCTAATCTATTTTCAAAGATAACAGCCAAAAGCAACTTGCATGGAAGGAAAACGGTATCTCTACCCAGTCCACATTACGTAGTGTTCTATAATGGTATGAAGGACTTATTCAAGAGAGAGTGGAGCTTCTCGTCAAAAAAGTTCTAAAGAACAAGTCTTTAGAAGTGATTGCCGATGAATTAGAAGTTGACGTGAATGAAATAAAAGATCTACTAGAAATAGTTAAAAAGCATGCGCCAGATTATTCGATAGAGGCAATTGTAGCTGAAGTCATTACATTGAATAGCGCAAATAAAGAATCATCCACTTCCTAAAATATATCGATTGTCGAAGCAGGGCTAGAAATTTTGAAAACTTTCCAGCCCTGCCGTCTTTTAATATTTTTCTTTATCCTCAACATGGATATCATACCCAATTTGTATCTCTATCAATTTCAGCTCTGTAATAGCTGTGATTTTATGTTTCTTATTAGCTGGAAGTCGTACAACATCCCCTACCGAAACCTTGTTCTCTACTCCATCAATATAGGTGCATCCACTACCTTTGATTACTGTCCACACTTCATCTCTATTCTTATGTGAATGGTAATTCATAGAGCATCCTTCGTTCAATGTAACTTTAATAGTGAGACTTTCTTCATCAACATCAATCACACGATAACTTCCCCATGATTTTTCTGCATATCTGATAGGATTTTCTATGCCATCTACAAATGGTTTGATGTGGCTAGATTGTTCCTTGTCTGATACTAGGATTCCATCTGAACTCACTGCAACGATTACATCTTTTAATCCCATACAAAGAACAGGCAAATCTAATTCATTGATTACATGTACATTATCACAACAGCGGTTTAAAATCGCATTTCCTATGATTGGACTTTCCATTGCTTCTGTTAATGTATTCCAAGTACCAAGATCTTTCCATTCTCCCGAAAAACGCATCACTTCAATATTGGTTTCTTTTTCTACAACTGCATAATCAAAGCTGATTTTTTGAAGGGTATCGTACTTTGCAAAGAGATCGTTATAATCTATGAAATCTATCAGCTGATGTGCGATATCTAATACATATTTCAATTTGTAGGCAAACACGCCACCATTCCAAAGTGCTCCTTCTTTGATATATTGTCTTGCACCTTCTTCATCTGGCTTTTCCTTAAAGCAATCCACTCTGCTCACTTCGCCTTTTTCGCTTGGGATGATATATCCATACTTTTCGCTTGGATAGGTAGGATTAATTCCCATTAGTGTGAGATTAGCATTTCTAGTTTGTGCTAATTCACAAACTTTTTTAACAGCTTCAAAGTAGTCTTGATTCACATATGGATCTACTGGACAAACTACTACCGCTTCGTTTTCATCTACTCCTTGCACATCATGCAGATATGCAGTCGCAAGGGCGATAGCCGGAAAAGTGTCCCTTCTACAAGGCTCTACACAGATTCCTATCTCCTCACTAACTTGGTTTTTTATAGAAGATACTTGTGTCTTTGATGTTGCAATCGTAACATTTGCGCTTTCATCTGCACTCTTAATTTGACTATAAACCCTTTGTACCATGGATTCATAGTTATCATCTTCTACTTTAAAAATTTTGATAAACTGCTTGGAACGTATATCATTAGAAAGGGGCCACAACCTTTTTCCTGACCCACCTGAAAGTAATATTATATTCATTGGTATCATCCTTTAAATGTTAACTGCTTTTTTTATGTTACTTCGTAACTCTTCTAATCTACTCTTTGCTCGTTGTTCATTCTTTGCTTTTACTGAATAATAGACTTTAATTTTAGGTTCTGTACCTGAAGGACGAACTGCTACCCAGCTTCCATCCTTCAAAAATATTTTGATTACATTAGATTTAGGTAACCCTTTGATTCCCTCTTTATAGTCTTCAATATTAAGTGTCTCACCTAAAAAATCACCCTTTTGCTCTCTTATGCCAATCATCATCTCGCCTATTTTTGCTAATCCACTTTCTCCTTCTAACGTAATACTATCTAGATGGTCTAGATAATAACCATACTTTTTATAAAGCATCTCTAATCTATCGATTAATGTAATATTTTGCACTTTATACTCTGCAGCCATTTCACACAAGGTCAATGCTGCTCCAACCGCATCTTTATCATTAGCATATGCTCCAATTAGATAACCGAAGCTTTCTTCGTACCCAAATAAGTAATTGTATTTATGTGATTTATCGAATTCCGTAATTTTTTCTCCGATATACTTAAATCCTGTTAGGGTTTCCATGCTTTTGATTCCATTTGCTTTCGCAATCTCAGTTCCCAATTCATTTGTCACGATTGTTTTCATTATTACTGCATTTTGAGGTATCGCATCTTCTTCTCTTTTTTTCGTAATAATATAATCTGCTAATAAGGCACCTAACTGGTTTCCTGATAACAGTCTATATTCTGTTCCTTGTTTTACCCCTACCCCTATTCTGTCACAGTCTGGATCCGTACCAAATAAAATATCTGCATCGATACTTTTCGCTTTTTCAATTGCTAATTGTAATGCTTCTCGTTCTTCTGGATTCGGTGTACTTACCGTAGGGAAGTCGCTATCTGGAGTGAGCTGTTCTTCTACTAAATCAAGATGAAACCCAGCTTTAGTAAGAACTGTTCTGACTGGAATATTTCCACTCCCATGTATTGGTGTATATACTACTTTTAGATCTTTTTTCACTCCAGAATCAAGATTGGAACTGTGAGACAATACCTTTTCTATGAAAGCATCATTTACTTCTCTATCAATTTCGTGATATAGCTCATTTGTTTCATCTAGTTTCATCGATTCAAATGGGTCACTTTTTGATATCAATTCACTAATTGAACGAGCTGCAACATCTGTAATCTGGCATCCTTCATGATTATATACCTTATATCCGTTATACTTTTTAGGATTATGACTTGCTGTGATTACAATTCCTGCTTTGCATGAAAGTTGATTTACGCCAAAAGAAACCACTGGGGTCGGCGTAATGCTTTTGAATAGATAGGATTTTATTCCATACTGATTCAATACCAATGCACTTACCTTAGCAAATTCATAGGAAAACTTTCTGCTATCATAACCTATAATTACTCCACTTTTCTGAGCATCTATACCATATTTTGAACAGAGATACTTTGCAAGTCCGATTGTTGCCTTAGTAATAGTGTATCGATTCATCCGATTAGTACCAACTCCAATAACACCTCGTAAACCGCCTGTACCAAAGGATAAGTCCTTGTAAAAGCACTCGTATTGTTCATTTAAGTCGTTTTCTATTCTGTTTAATTCACTTTTAGCATATTCATCTGTTATCTGTTCTTTCCACTTACAAAATAGCTCTTTTACTCTGTCCATAATTGTTATCTTTCCGCCCTCATATCATTACTTAAAAAGTCATTGTATGAAAGTTGAATACCTTCCTTTAGTTCTGTCGTATACTCCCAACCTAGTTTTTCAAGTTTGGAAACATCCAACAATTTTCTTGGTGTACCATCTGGTTTTTCACTATCCCAAAGAATCTCCCCTTCATATCCTACTGTCTCAGCAACTAGTTCTGTCAGATTCTTGATGGAAATTTCTTTTCCGGTTCCTAGATTGACTGTTTCATTCCCACTATAATGATTCATCAGATGTACACATGCATCCGCTAAATCATCTACATATAGAAATTCACGAAGTGGAGTTCCACTCCCCCAACAAGATACTTGTGTAAGTCCGTTTTCTTTTGCCTCGTGAAAACGTCTTATTAAGGCTGGTAGCACATGAGAGTGCTCTGGGTGATAATTGTCGTTTGGTCCATATAAGTTTGTTGGCATTGCACTAATATAGTCTGTTCCATACTGACGATTGAGATATTCACAATATTTTAATCCGCTAATTTTAGCAAGTGCATATGCCTCATTTGAAGGTTCTAGTGCACTGGTTAATAAGCACGATTCTGTCATTGGTTGAGGAGCCAGTCTTGGGTAAATACAAGATGACCCAAGAAACAGCAACTTCTTACAATCATTTTTCCATGCTGCGTTAATCACATTCATCTCTAGAATCATGTTGTCATACATAAAATCTGCAAGATGTTGACTATTTGCCATGATTCCCCCTACTTTTGCTGCTGCCAGAAAGACATATTCTAGCTTTTCTTTTTCAAAAAAATCTTCCACTTCCGCTTGCCTTCTCAAGTCAAGTTCTTTTGACGTTCGCACAATAATATTCGTATATCCATCTGTCTCTAGTTTTCTAATCAGTGCAGAACCTACCATTCCTCTGTGTCCTGCTACATAAATCTTTGCATCTTTTTTCATCATATTCTTCACCATTAACAATTTTTCATTGCACGTTCTTTTTTTGCTAGTTCTAAGTCATGTTTTGCCATGATATCTACTAATTCGTTAAAGCTTGTGGTCTGTGGATTCCACTTTAACACTGTCTTAGCTTTTGTTGGATCTCCCCAGAGATTATCCACATCTGTCGGTCTAAACCAAGCTTCATTCACCTTGACTAGCACCTTCCCTGTTGCTACATCTATCCCCGCTTCATCAATTCCAGTTCCTTCAAACTTAAGTTCAATCCCTACTGCCTTAAATGCTTCATAGGTAAACTCACGCACTGTATGCTGTTCTCCTGTAGCAATAACGAAATCTTCTGGCTTATCATGTTGTAGCATTAACCACATACATTCTACATAATCTTTTGCATATCCCCAATCACGAAGAGAATCCATATTGCCAAGTTCTAATACTTCTTGTAATCCACAAGCAATTCTTCCAGCCGCAAGAGTAATCTTACGAGTTACAAATGTTTCGCCTCGTCTTTCTGATTCATGATTAAATAAGATTCCATTGACTGCAAACATTCCATATGCATTCCTATACTCTTTTGTCATCCAAAACCCATATTGTTTTGCTACAGCATATGGGCTATATGGATAAAAAGGTGTGGTTTCTTTTTGAGGAACTTCTACTACTTTTCCATATAATTCTGATGTAGATGCTTGATATATTCTACAACTATCTACTAATCCTAAAATTCTTACCGCTTCTAAAACTCTAAGTACACCAAGGGCATCTACATCTCCTGTATACTCTGGTGCATCAAAACTTACTTGCACATGGCTTTGAGCTGCTAGGTTATATATTTCATCTGGCTTAATCATACCTATGAT
Source organism: uncultured Lachnospiraceae bacterium (assembly GCA_964369425.1). Taxonomy (GTDB): domain Bacteria; phylum Bacillota; class Clostridia; order Lachnospirales; family Lachnospiraceae; genus CAUPWF01. Next base: position 6,978 of record CAYJGW010000065.1, on the reverse strand, counting down.
TCTGATTAAACTTGATGAATCCGTCACATCTCCATCGTGTAAAGAAATCGACTTTTCTGCTATCAAATGATCAATTCTTGCTGTGTTTGATATAGATGCACGTCTTGTAATACCATGTACTTCATATCCTTTCTCTAATAAAAATTCTGCTAGATACGAACCATCTTGACCTGTAATTCCTGTAATAAGTGCTTTTTTCATTTTATCTATAACTCCTATATTCTCTAAGTTTTTTACCATCTTTCCCAATTATACTGGTTATTTTGTATTTTGAAATAGAGTATATTGCCTTATATTAGGATTATATTGACTTTACATCAAGTAAAAGATATAGTAGAGATAAGATTATTGAAGGGAGACTTAGTATGGAAAAGAGTTTATTTTCTGGAAGTTTAGTGAAAACCACAAGAAATATCTATACTGCTACTAATTTTGCAAAGAATGCTTTGTTTTATCTACAAGAAGTAGGTACTTTAACCGCTATCAAACCTCATGTTAGTAAAAGAAAGAACCTACATTCCTATCTTCTCTTTATTGTTCTTGAAGGTTCTGGGCATCTCGATTATTGTGGTGTTCACTATACTCTTGTAAAAGGCGATTGTGTGTTTATAGACTGTAAAAATGAATATTCTCAGTCTAGTTCTGATAATCTGTGGACATTGAAGTGGATTCACTTCTATGGGAAATCTATGCCTGAGATATATGATAAGTATGTAAGAAGAGGTGGTCTTTCTGCCTTTTCTTTAATGGACATAAAAAAATATGAACTTGGATTGGATGAAATCTTTGATTTTTCGGTTTCACAAGACTATATTCGAGATATGAAGATTAATCAAACTATCAGTTCTCTTTTGACTTTCCTCATGGAAGAAACTAGAAATTTATATCATCCAGTAGATGGACCAATCTCCACAAAGAGAAATGTAGATGACATAAAAAAACATATCGAAACTAATTTCGCTGAAAAAATTAGTCTTGATATGCTTGCTGAAAAATTTTATATTAATAAGTACTACTTAACTCGTATATTCAAAGAACAAACTGGAACTTCTATTACCAATTATCTTCTTGAAATACGCATTACACAGGCAAAGCATCAATTAAGATTCACCGCTTTACCTATTAGTGAGATTTCGAATGTCTGTGGATTTGATGATCCTAGTTACTTCGCTAGAGCGTTTCATAAGTATGAGGGCATTTCACCTAGTGCCTTTCGTAAATCATGGAATGAATAATAAATCTTTTCCTTCCAAGTGTGTTACTATCCCACCTGCTAGTATAGAAGACGGATTTTGTAGCGAAATAGGTGTTCCATCCACTTGGGTAATCACTCCACCTGCTTCTGCTATAATTAGAGATGCTGCTGCATAGTCCCAAGGCTGTAATTTTAATTCAAAATATAGCCCGTTCTTTCCTGCTGCCACTCTACATAAATCTATGGCTGATGAACCTGAGTTTCTAATTCCAAGGCTTTTCAAGTATAGTTCTTTGATTGCAACAAATAGTTCTTCTGTACTTTCTGAATTGTATCTTGCACAACCAAATGCTACTAGGTTTTCATCCAATCCCTTAGTAGTAGCCTTAATTTGCTCCCCATTTAAAAACGCACCTTGTCCCTTGATTGCAGTATAACACTCATCTGTATAGGGTTGATACACCACTCCAAATATCACTTGCTTTTGGTGTAATAAAGCAAGGCTGATGCAGCTTGTTTTGTAATCAAATATAAAATTTGTTGTTCCATCGATTGGATCTAAAATAAATGTATATTCTTCTGCTAGTTCAGTCTTTTCTTCGTCTTCTTCTGCCATAAAATGAGCTTCTGGTAATACTTCTTTTGTCAGGCGATTAATGATATACGCTTGTACTTCTTTATCATGTTTTGTAACAAAGTTTGAGTATCCTTCTTTATCGTATATGTCATTAGAATCTAATCGCACATTTTGGATGCTCTTTCCTGCCGACTTTACTATCTCTATTATCTTGTCATAACTGATTCTTTCTTGCATCAACAAATCTCACTTTCCCTTGCAGTTACTCTCTTTATAAAGTCAAATCACCTTATCATTGCTAGTTATCGCCCTTTATACTCCTTTGAAATCGTTGCATATATTTCTTGAATCAATCCCTTGATTCTAATCAATGCATCTGTTTGTTTCTCACCAATGCATACATCATTCCCCAGTTTAATCAAATAGTCCTCTAATTCGCTAGTTTTCTTAGTAAGTTTCAAGAAGAACGGCTCATTGTTATACTTGAAATATAATGAATCTTGCTCTATTCTTTGCAATTCTTTGAGCATTTCATCAATTCCTTGTAATTCACCTTTCTTATCAAACATAATAGCTGAACGAGCTCTTGGAAGGCGTTTTATTAAAACATCCTTATATATTGCCAAAAAATATTCGGACTCTAATGCTCTATTTGAACTTTTTGTATTTTGACGTTCGGTTCTGATTGCAAAAATGATGGAAATAATTAATGCAATTGTTGCAATAATAGCACTCCAATCCATATCATCACCTAATCCTTAAATTATCTAAGACAAAAAGCTTGATATTTTCATTGTGACCTTTAAAATTCAATTTTTTTTCAATCCCCTCTAATCCAATATCTTTTACTATATCCGAAAAGAATCCTTGAATAAAAGACGATGCAATTCTTTGTATATGATCTGGAAAAACAATTGTACCACCTTCGTCTAAATTAATCTTATCACGCACTTGTTCCGTATATATTTCCTTTCCATAATCGTATCCAGCTACACCTTTTAGTGTATGGTTAAATGTCAATATTATATCCTTCATTTATTCCTTCTCCTCTCTTCATTATAAAATTCAAATTATAGGCCACACCCGGAATATTCACATATGCTCCATGCAACACACTCTTTGACGGACGATGATTTTCAAAATCATTCTCCTCATTAAATCCAATCCACCCTGACTTATTTTTTAATACCTCTGGGTTCAATAAAATTGTTCGATTACCTGTAATCACATAGCATTGATGCTCTTTTGCTCGTTTGGTTAAAGAGCTAATCAAGGTTGTAAGTCCAGTTCCACCCGTATCTTGTTTTTGTAAATCTCCTGATATATTATGTTGAAATGACGAAATATTATAAAAATCTTCCTCCAAATATTCATTCGATAAGAAGTTTTTATGCTTATCTAATATCTCGCTTAATTCTACATATCTCTGTTTTAGCCTTCCCTCTTCAACCGCTTCTATTTCATCGAGTCTACTTTGTATATCTGTACCTAATAGATTCTCCGAAAAGTTAAGGATTACAACGTTGATCCCTATAAAATTTTCTTTGGTTTCTCTTTGAAACCATGTATTGGCTACATCTATATCTACAAGGCATTGGTCACTACCATGCTCAGTAGCATTTCCTATTAATTCTATCACAACATCCGCTAACTCATCACAGTCATCTTGGCTAATTCCTGTAAATGATAAATAATGATTGATTTCATCATAAATTTCAGACAATTGTTCTGGTTTATCATTTTTTTGAATAACATTTCTATAGTGTGTTCCTTTAAGATAGTTCATAAAGTCATTTTCGAACTGCTGAATTGTTCCGTTTACTTTTGCTAGATGCATTAAAGGTGACGATCCAATACCATTTATATCAATTCTATCCCTAGGATTCATTAATATAGTCACTTTTCTTCTTTGAATCTGAATAATATATAAGCATAAAATCTCTAGCATAATATATGTCAGCTTATCTTTAAACGTAACTTCTCCCAAAAAAATTTTTATCGGTATCCTAACGTGTGAATAATGCTTGTCTAGCGTATTAACTATTTTCATCAATTTCCTTATAAAAGTTCCATCACAAACTGCACTGTCCAATAACACCTCAATTGCTTTATCATTTATACTTATATTCTTTCTCTCTATCAAAGTATGATTACTTTTTAATAATAACTCTATATTCTCCGTATTTTTCACCTCATTAGTATACTCTTCGAATCTTTACCTAAATCATAAACCACTTTAGTAAATATTACAACAAAAAATTGTCATCGGTTCAACATATCTCACTTTCCCAGACTGCCACTCCACTATCTGCAAATATCTCGCTTAATCTCTTCCTTAGCTCTTCTTTAGTTACTCCTTTTTTTAGAACCACTTGTAAGAAACCTCCACCTCCAGCTCCACAAATCATCTTTCCATCTATGAGGTCTTCAATGGTAAGAAATACTTGATCGATACAAGTGTTGGTACATCCTTTATCTAACCTTTTAGAAAGTTCCCAGTGTTTGTTTAATATCTCTGCAAATCGGTCTACGCTCCCTTTTTCTAACTCGAAGCGCATCAAGACTGCCATTCGTTGTATCTCATATAATACTTCTAAGGAATCTGGATTTGCACCGATATACTTACCAACTACTTCGCGAAGTAGATTCCTTGCAAGTCTCCTTTGCCCTGTGTAGATTACTGCAAATCGTTGGTTTAATTCTTGTTTTGTCTCTTCTGTTATATTAAGTGGTGTACAAGTGATTCTCTGGTTGAGTCCTTTTTCCGCAGTTACCATCTTAATTCCAGGTGCTAGTCCACCTACTTGATCTTGCCAGCCTCCACCTGTTGACATTAACTGTTCCATGCAAAGAACGCGGTTATACAGTTCGTTCTCTTCTATGTCTACGCCTAAGAATTCATATATACCTTTCACACATGCACCTGCAAGAATTGAACTTGTTCCTAGTCCACTTCCTTTTGGGATATTGATCACCCTTGTGTTTAGATAGATTCCACCACCTAATCGCTTTGTAATTTCTTCGACCGATATCTCTTCTTCATACGGAATCACTCCACATGCCAATAGGGCTGCTTTGTGAAGGGCAAACGCATCAGATGGATTCTTACAGTCTTGTAGTTCTTTAATGTCTGTAAAGGCTTTATAGGATCCTATATCTGTGGATGCAAGGTCTATCGTATTGTTGCTTGTTCTTTTCAATGTCACCTCTATTGGATACTCGCCATTGAGTAATATAGCCGCATTTAGAACTGTCCCTCCATGTTCATTACAATATGGTGGTGTATCGGACCAACCTCCTCCCCAGTTCACTCGAACCGGTAACTTGGTAACCACTTCCTCTTCCACAATTTTATAATCACTTCTATATGTTGTTCCTGCTATAGCTGCATCTAATATTGCTGAACATATCGTCCCAAAGCAAGCATCTGACATGGATTGCTTTTCAATAACTTTTGATAAATAATAATAGATACGGATCTTTTTGCTGAATTCGTCTAACTTTTGTTCCTCTAGTAGCTTTGCTTCATGTACGAGATGATTCATCACTCTTTCTGAAATACCATTATCAAAGATGTGTACCGCCTCTTCTACTGGTACACTTCGCTCGATTGCATCGAGTAATGACTCTGCCTTAATCTTATCATCTAGTTTCTCTTGCCATGGTAAGATTGCTGTTACATCTGCTTTATTGAAGCTGTCTTTTAAGCTTAACATTACTGTATCAGATGTTCCTTCTAATGTCTTCTCTACTGCTTCTGTGATAGTTGCACA
>CAYJGW010000065.1:0-1333 GCA_964369425.1 uncultured Lachnospiraceae bacterium | reverse complement strand
CTGTATCAGATGTTCCTTCTAATGTCTTCTCTACTGCTTCTGTGATAGTTGCACATACTGGGAAAAGAGGTGCATCCCACAATGGCTTCTCTATCGGTTCTCCGAATCTAATCGCCTCTTTTGGATTATCATATACACCATAATATCTGACAATAAATTCCTCTTCCCCAAGCTTTAATCCATGCAATACTGTTCCATCTGGTATGGATACATTTTTCAAAGTCACTCCAGAGATTACACAGTTCTTTCCGATTTCCACGCCTCTATGAAGATAGGAGTCTTCTATGTAGGAGCCATCTCCTACCTTTGCGCGTTTACTAATATAAGAATTGGAGACAGCAAAATGGTCTGCTTTACTATTACTATTTACAATGGAAGACCAAGATAGATAACAATAATTTTCCATCTCTTCTGTCATAAGCTTCAGTAATTCTCTAGTTGTCCCAAAATGGATAAAAGCCGCTGGTGAAAAACGTATTAGCTTCATACTATATGGATGGAGCTTTTCCCATATCTGTGTACGGGCTTTGGTTAACGCTTCGCTAAAATCTCCTTCTGGAGTCTCTAGATAATACTCTTCTAGTGTTGCATTACTCGCTAGTGGATAGGAAAAATCTGCATATAGACTTAATCTTACCTCTTCATTCACAAGGGAATGAAACTTTTCATCAGAGTCAATTAACCCATACAAATCATTGAGGATATTGCTATCAAAAATCATTGCTCCAGTATCTATATTACAATTTTCTAATTCATCTACTGCACCTACTTTTTGAAGATGTTCTTCGCTTTGCTTATGTAAGAAAGAACCAACGTTTCCATTCTCATCTGCTAGATATACTCCATGATTTTTCGCGGTACTTACATGTTCCTTAATGGAAAATGCAGCTGCCCCTTTAGAATAAAAATCAATCTGCAGTGGGTTAAATAACAAAAGTACATCCCCAGAGCATAATAACATCCCATCTGTCATACGACTTGGAACACCACTCATTCCTATCATAAACTCATCAAAAAGAGTAGAACGTCTTCCATCTGGTAGTAGTCGTGGCACTGGGCTAAAAAGCTTCCCACATGCTGAATACTGAGGTACACGCTTGGAATCTCCTCCACTATGGATACAGAGAATCTTTAAGCCTGAAAAGTCATCTGTGTCTCGCTCTTTTGCTATCTCTGCTAATACATTTAAGGTAGCACCACCAGAACCTACTCTTTGTCCATTTGGATCTGGTAATACTAAATAGCGAGTAGAAGTTGGTAACTTGCCACTCGCTAATCGATATTCTATTTGTTGTTCATACGACAAAGCCTGCTTCTCATTCGAAGCAGTTAA
>CAYJGW010000064.1:0-12532 GCA_964369425.1 uncultured Lachnospiraceae bacterium | reverse complement strand
TATGTGAAATCAAAAGGATATAAAAAATCAGTTGCTCAAAACTTTGTACCAACTCTTAAAAAACCAGGGCGTGATTATTTGAAACAGGCAGAAGAAAAGGGGAAAATGAAAAAATAGAGATGAGCTTGCTTGATGAAAGGGAGGTGCTGTTATGGGAGCGTTGCAAAATAGGTTTTTAAATCAAATGAAAAATCTAACACATGCGGAAAAGCATATTTTTTATTACTGCGACAATAACTTAGATAAGGTAAAAGATATGTCACTCACTGCTTTAGCAGAAGAAAATTGTGTGAGTACTACAACAATTATACGGATGTGTAATAAGTTGGGGGTAGATGCTTTTTCAGAATTTAAATTTATTGTACGCGGACTAAACCAAGAAAGTGTTTTAAATGAAGATGACTTTAAACAAGCAATAGCGAACTCTGTAAATGATACATTACAGCATATGAACCTTAAAGAAGTACACAAGCTGGCTAGTGAGATAAAAAAAGCTAAAAAAGTAGTCATTGTATCAGTTGGATTAACCAAGCCGTTAGGTGAATATTTTTCAAAGTTATTAATGCAGTCAGGAAAAGACAGTATCTATATTTATGAGTCACATATGATAGAACTTCTTAATAAGATGGATTCGAAAGAAGTATTGATTATTTTTATATCAAATAGTGGAGAGACTGAAACATTAGTAAAAGCGGCAGAACGGTTGCAATATAGCGAATATAATACTGCAGCAATTGTTAACAGTCCTGATTCATTACTTGAAAAAAGCGTAAAAATAGGGATTTGCACAAATATGAAAAAGGCAAGTCTCTTAGGCTATGACATCACACCGAGAGCAACTTTGATTTTGATGTGCGATATCTTATTTACCATATATAGAGATTTGTAGAAAATATGTAGAAAAATTAAAGAAGTCAGTGTGAATTAATGAAAAACATCTAGTATTTGAAGTGGGGATAAAAATACTAGATGTTTTTCTTGTTTAAAAAGTACAAATATACTTTTTGTGTACAAGCTTTTTTAGAGAAGGTGTACTATAATTTGAATATAAAGTGTTAGGAACAAACAAGCAAGGAGGAAGCGTTATGAATTTAAGAGACATGACAAAGGAAGAATTAATTGCAGTAGATGTTATAGCTGAGGAAAAAGTAGAGGTCATTAAACTTCTGATTGATAGGTTGCATGCAGAAGGTTATTTGACTTCAAAAGATATGTTTTTTGATGCAGTGATGGAAAGAGAGGCACATGCTCCAACAGGACTTGATGGAGGATTGGCAATTCCACATGGAAAATCAAAAGCAGTTAAAAAAGCAGGATTTGCAGTTGCGAAATTAAAGAATAAAATTACTACATGGGAAAGTATTGAGGAAGATAATGAGGTGGAATTAGTTGTGTTACTTGCAATCCCTGAGGCGGAAGCAGGATCGACCCATCTCACATTATTATCCGAATTATCTATAGCAATGATGGACGAAAACTTTACAAGAGGAATTGGGAAGGCAAGAACACCAAAGGAAGTATTAACTGCATTAGACTATAAAAAAGAAGTTACAAAAGAGGATAAAGAAATAACATATACAAAAACAGTATTAGGAATTACAGCTTGTGCAGCAGGAATTGCACATACATATATGGCAGCAGAAGCATTAGAAAAAGCTGGAAGAGAAATGGGTGTAAAAGTGCTTGTTGAAAAGCAAGGCGCCAATGGAATCGAAGATCCGATTACAAAAAAAGATGTGCAAGAAGCAGATGGTATTATCTTTGCTTGTGACATAGCAGCAAAAGATGTGAATCGCTTTGTAGGAATGAATTATGTAAGAGTAAAAGTTGCAGATCCACTACGAGATGCGAAGAAGTTGATTGAAAAAGTATTAGATGCGCCAGATGGGAAAGTGCAAGAAGACGAGTCAGAAGGTACATCTTCCACATCTGAGAAAAAAGGTATATTAAGTGAAATGATGGAAGCTACCATGACAGGTATTTCTTATATGATTCCAGTTATTGTTGCAGCAGGTTTGATGATGGGAATTGCAAAACTTTGGGCAATGGGACTTGGTAGTGTCAATGATATGGGAACATTTGTTACTAGTGGGGATCCATTGTTGGTTTTTCTTGGTAGGCTAGATCAGTTTGGTGGATTAATTTTTAAGTTTGTATATCCTGTGTTCTCAGCATATGCAGCTTATTCAATAGCAAATCGTCCAGGAATCGTGCCAGGTTTAATTGGAGGGGTATTTGCAGGTGGTTTACACTTTACATTTTGGGGAGTGGAAGGTGGAATTCCATCAGGATTCTTAGGAGCATTGGTATTAGGTTTATTTGCAGGATATGTAGCAAAACTTTTAAATACAAAGATTAAATTGCACAAAAATTTAAACGCTATGAAGCCTATGTTTTTGATTCCAGGAATCAGCGTATTAGCAGTATTTGTTTTAAATCAATATTTAGTTGATCCAGTATTTGGTGGAATTAACGCATGGCTTACAGAAGTAATCTCTTCTTTTGATACAGGAAGTGCATTGGTTTTGACTGCAATAATTGCAGCTTGTACCGCTTTTGATTTAGGTGGTCCAGTGAATAAAGCAGCGGGAGCAATTGCAATTGGGTTAGCAGCGGATATGATATTCCCGTTGACAGGGCGTGTATTATCAATTGTTATTCCACCAATTGGCTTAGGAGTAGCAACTGTAATTGATCGCTTTATCGTAAAGAGACGTGTATTTGATGAAAATCTACGTGTTGTTGGAACTACTTCCATACTATTAGGGTTGATTGCTGTATCAGAAGGAGCAATTCCATTTATGCTGAAAAATCCGTTGATTACAATACCGATTAATATTATTGGGTCGATTTTAGGATCAATCGTTGCAGTATATCTAGGAGCAGTGCAGTGGAATCCATTACCAGCAATTTGGGGATGGCCGCTTGTAGAAAATTTACCAGCGTATCTTATTGGGTTACTAGTAGGTGTGTTATTTATTGCAGTGTCCAATGTATTAATCAGAAACCATCTAATGAATAAAGCAGAAGCAAAATAAGGGCAAGAGGTGTTGAGATGTCAAAGAAAAAAGTCTATGTAGTACCCCACTCCCATTGGGATAGAGAATGGTACTTTACGATAGAGGACTCCAATGTGTTATTATGTGAGAATTTTTTATACTTAATGGATGCGTTAGAAAAGGATGATGAGTTCAAATCCTATACCTTTGATGCACAGTTATCGGTTGTAGAAGAGTTTTTAAAGTATTATCCAGAGGAGCAGGAACGAGTACGATCTTTAATAGAAAAAAAGAGAATTTTTGTAGGACCTTGGTATACTCAGACAGATACATTACTCGTAAATAAAGAATCTATCATTCGAAATCTATTAATTGGTACTCGTATGGGGAAAGCATTAGGGCATAGTATGAAGATAGGTTATCTACCAGATATCTTTGGTCAAAATGCATATTTACCTTCTATATTCCAAGAGTTTGGAATCAATGATAGCGTGTTACAAAGAGGGATTTACGATGACCAATTAAGAGGAAATTTGAACTTCGTCTGGAAATCACCAGATAAAAGAAGTGTAAGAGCAAACAATATTTATCTAGGATATGGACCTGGAAAGTTCTTAAGTGACGATCAGGAATATGTGGGAAAAAAACTAGAACCTATGCTAGAGAAGTTGGGAGATTTTAATAAAGACACAGAAAATCTGCTTCTGCCATCTGGAGGAGATCAAGTACTGATTCGCAAAGAGTTTCCACAGGTGATAAAGTCTTTAAATGAGAAGTGCAAAGACTATGAGTTTGTGTTATCTGACTATGAAACATTTATGAGTGATACATGGGAAAAAGAATTTCAAAATGAGATTACAGGAGAATTAATCGGCTGTCAAAAATCAAGGATTCATAATACGATACGGTCGCAACGCGTAGATATCAAACAAAAAAATGCAGAAGTAGAAAATAAAATCTTGTATGTCCTTGAACCACTAAGTGTAATAGCAAAACAGTTTGGAATTTCCTATAAACATACATGGATTGACTCCATGTGGAAAGAGCTGTTTGATGTACATGCACATGATAGTATCGGAGGGTGTAACTCAGATGAGACCAATGCAAACATTGTACACAGACTAACGACAGTAGAGCAAAGATGTGATAATTTGATTCATATCATCAAACGACAGATAAGCACTGCTATAGCAAAACAAGTGGGATATGATAATGTGCTAGTATTTTTTAATCTGCTACCAAGAATGGATGAAAAGAGTTATGAGGCGACAGTGTTTACTAAAAATGCATCTTTTCAGTTAACAGATTTAAACGAAGTAGGATTGGGCTTTGAAATAAAAACACAAACAGAGATTGATGGTGGAAAACAAGTAGTTGTAACGGCTGAAGGAGAAAAGGAGATTGCATTACCTTCTTATTATGAAAGCACAATTATCTTACCAAAGCTTGCAGTAAAGGGGATGGGCTTTACTACTATAAAAGTGATAGATGAAGAAAAGAAGCAGGTGAAACCAATCGAAACTGAACATAGGAACAAGATAGAAAATGAATACTATCAGTTTATCTTTGAAAATAATAACATTTACCTGATTAATAAAGAGACAAAACAAAAGATAGAGGGGTTATTAGCTTTTGAAGAATGTGCAGATGTGGGAGATTCTTATGATTTTTCCCCTCTTGAAGGTGAAGTGAATAAAACGTTTGAATTTTTTACTCTTGGGAAAGTAGAGACGGGAAGATACTTTAGTAAAATGGAAGTGCTTTCAAAAAAAATAGTTTCCAAAGATTTAGAGTCGAGAGAAGGTTCAAAGAATGAAGTAGAATTTGAGATAAAGACAATAATTGAACTTCGAAAAGACGATAACTTAATCTATGTAAAGCATGAGGTAGACAATCGAGTAAAAGACCACAGAGTGCGTGCTCTTATCAAAGCACCGATTCAGTCAATGTGTTCAAGAAGTGATCAAGGATTTAGTACAATCACAAGAGCAAATGTAAATCCGTATTATGATAATTGGAAAGAGAATAAGTTTGCAGAAGCACCAGTTGATATTTATCCACTGGAAAACTTTGTGGTATTAGAGGAAGAAGGCGAATATCTCGGTGTCATAACAAAAGGGTTAAAAGAATATGAAATCTTGAATCATCAACAGATTGCAATTACACTATTTCGAAGTGTAGGGCTCTTAGGAAAAGATGATTTGCCATATCGACCTGGGCGAGCATCGGGAATTAACAATAAAGTTGTGGAGACAAAAGATGCTCAGATGCAAAGAAACATGATCTTTGAATATGCGATTGTAATGGGAAGTGACGGAGCAGTAGACCAAAAGATGTTTACTTATACAGATCAGTTTATGAAAAAGTATGCTTTTTATCAAAATCAGAGATTAAATCTGTTTAAGGAGCGACTAGAGAGATTTGAACTTCCGCTGGATAAATATGTGGATGAATCATCCTTTGGACTTTTTGAAGTGGATAATGAAAATATATTTATGAGCGTATGTAAAGAAGCGAATGATAAAAGTGGAATGATACTTCGATTTTTTAATCCGACAGAAGTTGAGCAAAATTTTTCAATCAAAGTGGGTGGGGAGATATATTTATCAAGTTTGAATGAGGAAAAGAAAGGGAAGATTCCTAAAATAGTAGATGTAATACCAAAGGGTTTTATTACTCTAAGATTAGAACTTTAAAGTAAAATTGTATTTTATAACAGCTTTTACTGAAAACGGAGGGGTCGAAATTGATCCCTCCGTTGACAGTTATAGCTCTCTATGTTAGTCTTTGGAAAATCAAGTGCAAAAGAAAGGTGAATATAATATGAAGATTGTAGTAGCTCCAGATTCGTTCAAAGGATCATTATCAGCAAAGCAGATGTGTGATATCACAGAGGTAGTAGCAAAAGAATTATTTGAGAAAGTAGAAATTATGAAAATACCTATGGCAGATGGAGGAGAGGGTACGGTAGAGAGTGTAATTGATGCATTACCTGGTACCCGAATTGATGTAGAAGTAAATAACCCTCTAGGCGCACCTGTGATTGCAAGTTATGGAGTATTCGAGGGGAATAAAGCAATCATGGAGATGGCATCTGCATCAGGTATTACCTTGGTAACAGATGAAGAAAGAAATATCCTGAAACAAAATACGTATGGAACTGGTGAGATGATACTAGATGCAATTAATAGAGGTGTAAAGACGATATACATAGGAATCGGAGGAAGCGCAACCAACGATGGAGGTATGGGATTTGCCAGTGCAATAGGAGTGAAGTTTTTAGATGAATTCGGAGACAAAGTAAACCCTATTCCAGAGAATTTTAAAAAGATAAGAACAGTTGATATGACAATGGTGGATAATCGCATTGAAAAAACAGAGATTATTATTATGAGCGATGTAAGCAATCCACTTCTTGGAGAGTCAGGAGCTACCTATGTTTTTGGTAGGCAAAAAGGGGCTAATGATAGTAATATAGCTGGTTTAGAGGAAGGAATGGGTCACTACATTGATGTAGTAGAAAAGTTAATCGGAAGAAACATACGTGAAATCAAAGGGGCAGGTGCAGCAGGTGGACTTGGTGCAGGTCTATTAGCATTTACAAAGGCACAGATGAAGTCAGGGGTAGAGGCTGTAATGGAAATCGTGTCATTGGAGTCTGTAATTAAAGATGCAGATCTTGTGATTACTGGGGAAGGAATGATGGATTATCAATCTGCGTATGGGAAGGTTGCTTCAGGGGTAGGTAGACTTTCGTTAAAATACAATGTGCCATGTATTGCAATTGTTGGTGCTATGGGGAAAAATGCGGAAGCCATGTATGACTATGGAATTACAAGCATTATGACTACAGTCAATGGAATTATGCCTCTTGATTCAGCGATTGAAAATGCAGAAGAACTGTTTACTTCAGCAATGAGAAGAACTCTTCGAATGGTAAGAGTTTAAGTGATGTAATAAATTTCACAAATTGTCATAATTATCCACTGTGTAAAGGAAATGTCGGAATGCACAAAAAAGCTTTATTTTTATTAGAAAAAATATATAATTCAACCATAACCGATATGGAGGAGGAAGAAAATGAATAGCAAAATTTATTCTTGTGTAAAAGGAACGTGCATTCCTTTAGCTAATGTGAACGATGAAACATTTAAAAGTGGAATGCTAGGAAAAGGTGTAGCAATCATTCCCAAAGATGGAACAATTGTTTCACCAATTGATGGAAGTGTGTCAATGGTATTTGATACGAAACACGCATTAGGAATTTGTACTGCTGAAGGTATGGAAGTGATGATTCACGTAGGTCTTGACACTGTATCATTAAAAGGAAAACATTTTGAAGTATTAGTAAAAGAAGGCGATACTATTAAAGTTGGGCAGCCACTAATCCAATTCGATCTAGAAGAGGTTTCCAAAACTCACGATACAACAACTATGTTGATTGTAACAAATTCTGATGATTATCCAAATATCGAAACAATGAATGAGGATAAAGAAGTTACGAATCAATCGGCAGTTATTGAAGTGAAGAGTGAAGTAGCAAGTGAAGTAAACAATACAGCAAACAAAGCGGAAGCAAAAGGTGGAAAATCAGAGTTAGAGCAGTTGAAGGCGAAGAAACCAAAGACAAACTCAAAAGTTCTTGCTTGGTTTCAAGCATTTGGACGTGCCTTGATGCTTCCAATTGCAATTATTGCAGCTGTTGGTATTTTTTATGGATTTACAGCAGCCCTTTCTCGTCCACAAGTAGCAGATATGTTACCTTTTATGTCAAATGAATATGCTTCCTATATCTTATTGACAATCAGAACGTTATGTGGAAAAGTATTTGATTTGATTCCAGTACTATTTGCAATTAGTATTGCACTTGGACTAGCGAAAAAAGAAAAAGAAATTGCAGCAATGGCTGGGTTTATCGGGTATTATGTATTGCTCTCTAGCTCAGCGTTGATGGTGAACTCAGGACTCTTTGACTTTGGAACAGTTGGGCTTGGCAGCCCACTTGGAATTACAGGTACTCTTGAAATGGGTGCAGTAGGTGGAATGATTGCTGGTATTTTAGTAGCACATCTACATAATAAGTACTATAAAATTGAATTGCCTGTAGCACTTGCATTTTTCGGTGGAAAGAGATTTGTTGCAATTGCAGTTATAGTAGCATCATTTTTATTAGGACAAGTTATGCCACTCATTTGGATGCCAATTTCAGCAGGTATTAATGCAGTAGGTCTTGGTATTGCAAGCCTAGGAGATTTGGGAGTATTCATCTATGGCGCACTTGAAAGGTTATTGATTCCCACAGGATTACACCATATTTTAAACGGTATTTTTAGAACCACAGCAGCAGGTGGTGTGTATGAAGGAGTTGAAGGAGTTTGGAATATATTCTTTGAGTTTTTTGGAACAGTTAGTATAGAAGAATTGAAGCCGTTTACAGTGTTTATGGCACAGGGGAAAATTCCTTACATGATGTTTGGGTTACCTGCAGCAGCACTTGGGATCTATCATGCAACACCAATGGCTAAAAGAAAGAAAGTAAAGCCATTATTGATTGCAGGTGCATTGGCATCCTTTACAACAGGAATTACAGAGCCACTTGAGTTTTCATTCTTATTTATTGCACCGATTTTATTCGTATTCCATGCATTGATGGCGGGGTTATCATTCCTATTGATGGCAGTGTTAAACGTTGGAATTGGAAATACACAAGGTGGTGTAATTGATTTATTTGTGTATGGAGTACTAGTGCCAGATTCAAATTGGATTTACGCAGTTCTTCTAGGTATTGTATATGCAGTAGTTTATTATTTTATATTCAAATGGTATTTTACAAAGAAAAATTTAGTGATTGAAGCCGGTTCTGATGAGGAAGAAGAGGCAGAAGGGGCAGATATTGGAAATGTAGAAGCAAAGTACTTAAAAATTATAGACGGACTTGGTGGCATAGAGAATATAGAGGAAATTAATAATTGTTTTACAAGACTTCGAGTAGATGTGAAAGATATGAATAAAGTATCTGAAGCTACACTAAAACAGACAGGTTGCATGGGGATTAGTATAGTATCAGATACTCATATCCAAGTTATCTATGGACCTAAAGTGGATAACATTGCAAGTAAGTTAAAAGAATTAGTTTAGGCTAGCAATATACTTTTTTATAATTAAATCTACAATTAAAAACATACTTGTTCTACTTTGAGTATCGATGCTTCCGTAGACAATATTTTCACTTGGAGAGTAGAAAGAGTAGTGAGCAATAGCAGACAGTGGATTGTTATCCATTTTTGAAAAAGCGACAATGGTTGCCCCATTTGCTTTTGCAATTTGGGCTGACTTGATCACTTGGGCAGTTAATCCACTTAAGCTTGCTACAAAGAAAACGTCATTTTCACACATATGTTCAACACTGAGATAAGCGATGTGTGTATCATCGTAAAGTGTGGAATGTCTTCCAAGTGTGAGTAAGTATTTTTGAAAATATGAAAATACACAAGTGGTAATTCCTTTTGAGAAAAAGTGAATGTTTTTATCAGAAGATAGAAGTTGCACCACAGACTCTAAAGTTTGAGCGTCAATAAAGCTATTTGTTTTTTCCAAATCAGATAATATTGAAGTTTTCATATCTTCAACAGTCATTTTGGAAGTAGCAATAGTTTTAGTATTCATTTCACTTTTTAAGTGGAATTTGAATTCGGAAAATCCAGAGAAGCCTAATTTTTTACAAAAACGCATAATAGATGCTGTCGATACATACATAGTATCGGATAATTCTTGAACAGTCATGCCGAGTACTTTGTTTTGATTTTTAACCACATATTCTAAGATGTGATATTCTGTACCGGATAGAGTACGCAAGTGTTCAGGCGATGGCAAAAAAGACATATAAACACAACCTTTCATTATATATTGATAAACTTAGTTTAACAAAAAGTAATGAAAAAATCAACGAGATACGAGGAGAATCGCTATGATTAAGTTATTAGCATTTGATTTAGATGGAACACTTTTGACAGAAGATCACCGAATCGATGAAGAGACTTTGAAAGAAATAAAAAAACACGATAAGATCAAATATATCATTGCAACAGGAAGAAATTATGCATTGGTTGAAGATATTATAGATACATATGAACTGGATTGCGATCTTATCTTGAATAATGGGCATGAATTCCTATCCAAAGATAAAGAAGAGCATATAACATATGCTTTTTCAGATGATAAATTACGTCGTATTTGTAAAATACTAATCAAATATAACTTTCATTCTTCACTTACAAGTGCAAATGGAAATAAGTATACCTTTACTGAAATAGAAGAGTATTATAATGAACACCTAAGAATGTCATCTGTAGTCAGAAAGAAAGACATAAGTGAGTTAATTACATCGACACTATTTACAAGAGAAGCATACCTAAAAAACACTATTACTTTAAGTGGGATAGAGGAACTAGATTCGCTAGAAATATTGAAAATAGATGCAAAAAATCTGGATAAAGAAGCCAATGAAAAGGCGATGCAAGAATTAGCAGAGATTGGAGGGATTTCATTGAGTACGTCATACGAAGCTTACGTAGAAATCTGTGATAGCAGAATGAATAAGGGAAAACTACTTCTTCAAATAGCAGACAAATATGGAATTGAAGCTGATGAAATTGCTGCATTTGGAGATAGTGATAATGATATCGAACTATTAAATGTGGTACCCCATTCTTTTGCTATGAAAAATGGAAAAGACGCATTGAAAAAAGTTGCTAGATATATTACGGATACCAATGATAACCAAGGCGTATTAAAAGGGATTAGAAAAATATTAAAGGAGCAAGGCAATGTATAATAAATTATTAAATGAACTGCAGTCGAGAATTACAGTATTGTATGGAGATAAAGAAGCCTTCAAGGAAGTGAAAATTGTATTAGATAAGTGGAATGAAGAAAAGTTTGATACAGTTACTCCAGTGGATGAAAATACCACATATATGATTACCTATGGAGATAGTATTTATGAAAAGGGGGAGAAAACACTCACCACGTTACACAAGTTTGCTAACAGATACTTGGAGGGAGTGATTAGTGATATCCATTTACTACCGATGTTTGAGTACACCAGTGATGATGGGTTCTCTGTTGTTGATTATAGGAAAGTTGACCCTGATTTAGGAGATTTTACTCATATTGATGAGATGAAAAAAGACTATAAATTAATGTTTGATTTTGTAGCAAATCATGTATCTAAATCATCAGATTATTTTAAAGGATATATAGTAAATGATGAGAAATATAAGGAATTTTTTATTGAGTTCGATGAAAAAGAAGACTATTCTAACTTT
The DNA here is from genome assembly GCA_964369425.1 of uncultured Lachnospiraceae bacterium. Classification (GTDB taxonomy): domain Bacteria; phylum Bacillota; class Clostridia; order Lachnospirales; family Lachnospiraceae; genus CAUPWF01. Next base: position 1,206 of record CAYJGW010000064.1, on the reverse strand, counting down.
ACAAGACCGAGAACAACTCCGCTCTTTCATGACTATGAAAATGGTCATAGGGTGCTTGGGACATTTAGCGAAGATCAAGTGGATGTCAATATTAAGAATCCGAAAGTATTAGCGGAACTTACAGACGTACTTTTATTCTATGCAGCAAAAGGCGCAACATCCATTCGCCTAGATGCCATTGGATTCTTATGGAAAGAAAGTGGTACGACATCTATGCACCTAGAGCAGACACATGAAATTGTAAAGCTATGGAGATTAATCCTTGATTACTTCAAGCCAAATACACAGATTATTACGGAAACGAACGTACCACATAAAGAAAATATATCTTATTTTGGTGAGTGTGATGAGGCAAACATGGTATATCAATTTGCACTCCCGCCACTAGTATTTCATTCATTTGTGAATGAGGATGCGAGTGTATTAAGTGAGTGGGCAAAAACAGTAGATCTAGGTTCTGATAAGATTACTTACTTCAACTTTTTGAGTTCTCATGATGGAATCGGACTTAGACCGACAGAAGGAATCTTAAATGATGACCAAAGAAAAGTATTGGCTGATCGTGTAGAGAAAAATGGAGGGAAGATTTCATATAAGTCTAATCCAGATGGAAGTCAGTCAATTTATGAGCTGAATATTAATTATCACGATGCACTAGTGAATAAAGAGTATGATGAAGAGACACAGATTAAGCAGATATTAGCAGCAAATGCGATTTTATTTACGGTAGTAGGAGCACCAGCGATTTATTATCACACGCTACTTGGCTCGAGAAATGATTATATAGGGTTAGAAAACAGTGGAATCAACCGTAGAATTAATCGAGAAAAATTAGAGTACAATCAGATTTGCAAAGAACTGGAATCAGATGAACGCCGTATGAAGATCTTTGGTGGAATCAAAGAATTAATCGCAATGAAGAAGAAATACTCTGCCTTCAATCCATATGCGTATCAGACAGTGCTTGATGCACCAAAAGAAGTATTTGCAATTGAGCGATATAATAAGAGTACAAATAACAAAGTAGAAGTGTTTATTAATACATCAAACAGAAAAATTGAAATTCCAGAGCATAATGCATCACTAGAGCCATTTGAGTTTGTGGTAAGAGAGAAGTGAATATAAGACTTGCAATGAAATATAATAAAGCGAAAAAGAATATAGACTTTTTCTATCAAGTAAGGTACAATATGCGATGGACGTAAA
>CAYJGW010000063.1:0-13550 GCA_964369425.1 uncultured Lachnospiraceae bacterium | reverse complement strand
AAGAGGATAAAAAGATGAGCATATTTGAAAGGGTAAAAACAATACCACATCCAGAGCTTACGAAAGAAAACTGGGGTGAATTACAACCACTAAAGAAAGTAAAACTTGGTAGTTTAGAATTTCATATTAGTCAACCTAGTTCTTCGTTTTGGGTGTATTTACTAGGAATACTAGTAACCTTAGCAGGTGTAAGATTTTTTATGATACAAGGTGAAGAAGTATCAAGATATTGGTGGGGAATTTCCTTAGTTTTATGGGGAGTAGGAGCAATCATTGCAGGTACAAGTTACCAAGCATTTGGTTATGAGATAAAAGCTGCGAGACGAGAGGTGTGTTCTTGGACCAGCTGGTGGGAAGTTATCTATATGATTTTTCAACAGTTAAGTATGAATGCAATGACAGTAGCAATTGCCTACTCATGCACAACAGGACTTTTACAAGACATATTAATATGGTATTCTGCAATTATCACTGTAATATATCCAATCCTTACATTGATTGGTGCATTCACTCCAATTAAATCGTTGATTACATTTGAGTGGATGGTAGAAATATCATTACCTAGTTTTATAGCATTCTTAATGATAAACACTGTAAGATATATCCAATTTGGACACACAATGGATTTGGTTCTAATTGGATCATGGATACTAATTTATTTATCTTGGTGGGGATATATTAAATATTGGAAATCTGGATTAACACAAATTTTATGGAAGAAGAAAATCTGGTTTTCTGAAAATGATGTGCTACATGTAATACTTGTCATCTGGGCACTTTACGTATTAATTTTAATGCCAGAGTATATTGTTGATTTTCAAAATTTAATGTAAAATATAAGAAAGTCATAGGATGATAAAGAAGAGCATTCATCATAAAGGGCAAGTGCGAAATACAAGCATTTGCCTTTTGTGGATGAATTAAAAGAACAAATCATTAGAAGTGAAAATATTTTGTTTTCAATTAAAAAAATGATTGTAGGAGGGATGTAGTATGAAAAAATACAAAATCAGACATATAGCATTTTGGCCAGCGTTTCTGTTCTTGATTATAGTATTGGTGTACAGTATTATAGATCGAGAGGGATTTTATGCAAATGCAAGTGTTTTGGATGCTTGGGTATTAGAAAATTTAGGATGGACCTATAGCTTGACAAGTTTTCTTTGCTTAATTGCGATAGCAGTGGCATATTTTTCGCCATTAGGAGATGTTGTTTTAGGAGGAGCTAATGCAAAACCTATTTTAAGTAAGAAAAATTGGGCTGCTATTACACTATGTACAGCAATGGCTGCGGGAGCTTTGTTTTGGGGAATGGTAGAACCAATATATCATATGGCACAACCACCGGTCGGAATTGAGCCTAATAGCTGGGAGTCGGCAAAATTTTCAATGGAAACAATGATGTTGCATTGGTCAATTCAGCCATATGCACTTTATACAGTGCCTGTTATTACATTTGCATTTGCCTTTTTTAACATGAAAAAACCTTTTTCAGTAGCATCGCAATTAAGTGTTATTACAGATAAATTTAAAATCAAATCAGGTGATGAAAATTTATTTCCTAAGGTTTTAGACGCAATTCTATTGTTTTCGATGGGACTTGGTATATTAGGGGTTATCTGCACAGGAACAATTAATATGGGAGGGGCTCTTCAAGAAATTACTGGAATACAGGATAAAAATACGTTATGGGTTATTATTTTGGTAGTTATGACGGTTTGCTTTATCATATCGTCGATTTCTGGGATTCAAAAAGGGATTAAATTGATTTCGAATATTAATGTATATATATATTTGGCGATTTTGGTTATCTTATTTATAGTAGGTCCTTCTTCCTTTATGTTTAATGGTACAGTGGAAGCAGTAGGGGGAATCCTTGCAGATTTACCAGATAGACTGTTGACAACTGGTGCCTATGCTGATGACTCATGGTCACAAGGATGGACAGTTTTTTATGCAGGTAGTTGGGCGAGTTGGGCACCGATTTCAGCGTGTTTCCTTGCTAGACTTGGTGTAGGATATAAAGTGAAGGACTTAATAAAGATTAACTTTGGAATTCCTATTGCATTTAATGTAATTTGGGCAGGAGTATTCTCTAATTTAGCTGTAAATTATCAATTGACTGGTAAATTAGATTTGATACAAATTTTGGAAACAGAAGGTGCTGAAGGTGTTATTTATTCAGTGTTTAATGAATTGCCAGGTTCAGAATTTATTTTGATTATTTTCTTTGCAGCATTGATATTGTCAATGATTACTGCTATGGACTCAACAACAAACTCAATTGCAGCACTGTCTACAAGTGGAATTTCTCCAGAAGGACAGGAAGCACCAATCGGATTGAAAATTATGTGGGGATTATTATTCGCTATATTATCCTACATTATGTTGACGATTGCAGGAATAGATGGGATAAAACTGGTTTCTAATCTCGGAGGATTACCAAATATCTTTATCATATTCGGTGCAGTAATCTGTATTTTTATCATAGCAAATAATGTTAAGAAATATAACAAGTTTTAATGTACTTACTAAAAGTGAGATTGAGAGCTAAAAGAGAGTTCTCAATCTCATTTTTTCTACCATTTTTCAGGATACTCCAATGGTTTTTTTGTCATAGGTTCTTCATATTTGGTTTCGAAAGTTTCAATAGTAACAGATTCAATTATAATAGGGTCTAGTGGTTCATTAATTTCAACCGTTGGTGATTTTTCTAATTTGATAGGTCGAGTGGGAACAACTTCAAAAGAACGTAAAAGTTCAGCGCCTTCTAGAATTGTTCCAAGAATTGGGTATTTACCTACTAAATCAGGGCAATCTCTCAGTGGGAAAAAGACTTCACCACCCGCAATTTCATTAGCGCCATAGCCACCCATGCACATCATGCCATAGGAAATCATACGATTGTCTTGAGTGATAGCTTCATTATCTATAAAATATTTTGCATAATCCTTTCCGAAAGCAGAATAGCTTAAATCTATCCAAGAGCCAGGGACGATTCTTTGAATAGAATGATTATTATAACATCCCTTCAAGGCGAGTGATATAAAACTCTTTACTGTATTTGGTGCAAGTTCAGGTAAAAGTTCCACCACAATTTTTTCTTTGGACTGCATAGTAAATGTTGCAATTGGATTCATAATTCGTAACTCCTTTGTTTGTAATGATGAAGAAAGTATAGCGTAAAGATAATTGAAAATCAAGTGAAAAAGTCTTGACAAAGGTAGAAAAAGAATATAGACTGACTCTATCTTAAAACTTAAAGAAGAGCGAACAAAGGCGTTTGTAACACAGATGCCTTTGTTCGCTCTTCTTTATTTTTGAAAAGTATATATGGAGGAGAATGCGCATGAGATTAAAAGACACAGGTTTAACAAAGGAAGACATAAAAGTGAAAGTAAACACGTATATGATTGAGACTTATGAAAGATTTGATTTTGTTGCTGATTATGGGAAAGGCGAAATGCTATATTCATCAGATGGAGAAGAATATTTAGATTTTTATGCAGGAGTTGCAGTGAATTCATTAGGAAACTGTCCAGAGTCAGTGGTAAATGCGGTGCAAGATCAATGTGCAGATTTAATGCAAGTTTTTAATTATCCTTATACAGTACCACAGGCACTGCTAGCAGAAAAAATATGTACAACAATCGGGATGGATAAAATATTTTTCCAAAATTCTGGAGCAGAATCCAATGAAGCGATGATTAAGATGGCTAGGAAATATGGCGTAGAAAAATATGGTGAAAATAAATATAATATTATAACTGCAAAAAAATCATTTCATGGAAGAACACTAGGATCTATGACAGCTACAGGTCAGACTAAGAATGCAATTCAAAAAGGGTTTGGGGATTTGGTGCCTGGATTTAGCTATGCAAAATTCAATGATTTAGAAGATTTTACGAATGCAGTTACAGAAAATACAATAGCTATTATGATAGAACCTGTACAAGGAGAAGGTGGAGTACACCCAGCAACCGAAGAGTTTATGGTTGGGCTTAGAAAACTTTGTGATGAAAAAGGAATTCTTTTATTACTAGATGAAATTCAAACAGGATGGTGTAGAACAGGGGCAGTTATGGGGTATATGAACTATGGAATAAAACCAGATATCGTCTCTATGGCAAAGGCTATGGGAGGCGGAATGCCAATTGGAGCAATCTGCGCCACACAAGAAGTGGCAAAGGCATTTACACCAGGATCCCATGGAACTACATATGGAGGGCATCCAGTGTGCTGTGCAGCATCATTAGCATGTGTAACAGAATTGGTTGAAAAAGATTGTGCAAAGTTAGCAAAAAAGAGAGGCGAATACTTTGCAGCAAAACTACAGTTGTTGCCCCATGTAAAAGAAGTAAGACATAAAGGACTTTTAGTAGGTGTAGAATTTGAGGATACTGTAAATGCAGTAGATATCAAACATAAATGTATTGAAAATAAATTACTCTTGACTGCAATTGGAACACAGATTATTCGTATGGTTCCACCCCTTCTTATAACGGAAGAAGATTGTGATAAAGCGTATGAAATTATAAAAAAGGTGGTAGAAGAACTGGTGGAGGAAGCAAATGAATTTTAATTTACAGTTAATAACAAATCTGGTGTTTGGCAGAGGAAAGATACAAAGTATTGGAGAATATGCCAAAGGATATGGCAAAAAGGCATTGATTGTTACAGGTAGAAGCAGCACAAAGAAATCAGGGTTACTAGATTTGACAATCTTAAAGCTAGGAGAGGTTGGGGTAGCGGTAGAAGTGTTTGATAAGGTAGAGCAAAACCCGTTAACAGTAACAGCAGAAGAAGGGGCAAAGATGGCACTTGATACACAATGTGACATGATTATAGGGCTAGGTGGAGGAAGTATTATGGATTGCGCAAAAGCAATTGCCCTTTTAGCTGTAAACACAGAAAATGTAAATGACTATTTATATGGAAAGAAACAGGCTAATGCGGCTCTTCCGATTTTGCTTGTGCCTACGACTTGCGGAACAGGAAGCGAGGCGAATGGCTTTTCTGTGTTGACGAATCCAGAAAATGGAGATAAAAAATCATTAAGGGGAGAAATGCTAATACCTAAAGTTTCTATCATCGATTCGACACTGATGGAGACCATGCCCAAAAGTGTACTTGCAAGTGTGTGCTTTGACGCACTTTGCCACTGCATGGAAGCATACACATCAAAGTTACATCAGCCAATCATAGATGCCATGTCATTATATGCGATTGAGTTGATTGGGAACAACATACAAAAGATATATAGTGAGGAACAGTCTGAAACATTTTGGGATGAAATGACGCTTGCAAGCACAATAGGTGGAATGGCTATTTATTCAGCAGGTGTTACGCTGCCGCATGCAATGGAACATCCAATTAGTGGATTGAAGGATGTCGCACATGGAAGAGGTCTTGCGGCGATAACTCCTTGTATTGTAAGAAAAAGTATTGGGGCTTGTCCAGAACGATATGCATTAATAGCAAGTTTGCTTAGTGGGGGGAGTGAGCAAACTTGCGCAGATACGTTGGTGAAAATCTTGGAAAAAATTAATTTGAGTTATAAATTGAGTGACTTTGGAATAGAAGAATCAGATTTGGAATGGTTGACAGAAAATTGCATGAAAGTTTCTAGTGTAAGTGCAGGAAATCATCCGGTAAAATTTAAACAAGAAGAAATTTACGAAATTTATAATGAATGCTTATAAAAATGCTCATAAAAAGTGAAAGAACACAGTGAAAAACTTGCATTTACTTTCGGAGATTAAAGTGTCAATGTATTGACGCAAATGTGAGAATATGATATAATCAGCCGATAAAAAGGCATTTTTATAATTATTATGTGGAAGGAAGTTTGAAACATGGAAACATCTAAAAACAAAGAGGTATTATTGGAACTGAATAATCTTACCGTAGAATTTCAAACCGAAGAAGGACCTGTAAAGGCAGTAAATGAATTGTCATATGTTCTTCATAAGGGAGAAAAGTTAGGGATAGTAGGAGAAAGTGGTAGTGGTAAGAGTGTTTCTTCTTTGCAGACGATGCGCCTTGTTGCAGAACTGCCTGGAACAAAAGTAAGTGGTTCTATCCTATATAAAGGAAATGATATATTAAAATTGTCAGAGAAGCAGATGCAAGATCTTAGAGGAAATGATATTTCCATGATATTTCAAGAGCCGATGACATCACTAAATCCAATTATTGCTTGTGGGAAGCAGATTGCAGAGATTTTAATTTTACATAAAAAAATGAGCAAGAAAGATGCAATGGAAGCAACCATTCAATTGATGACTGAAGTGGGGATAGCAAATCCAAGAGATCGATATAAGCAATATCCACATCAGATGTCTGGAGGGATGCGCCAAAGAATTATGATAGCAATGGCACTTGCTTGTAATCCAGGAGTGCTTATAGCCGATGAGCCAACCACAGCACTTGATGTTACCATTCAAGCACAGATATTAGATTTGATGAGAAAGTTAAACAAAGATCATGAAACAGCAATTATTATGATTACACATGATTTAGGAGTTGTAAATGAATTGTGTGATAGAATCATCGTGATGTATACAGGTAGTGTGGTAGAAGAAGCTTCCACTGAGAATTTATTCAAAAATCCACTCCATCCGTATTCAAGGGGCTTGATTAAAGCGATTCCAACAGTAGGTGAGAAGAAAGATGAATTAGAGACTATACCAGGGTCTGTACCAAACCCAACAGAAAAGATTACAGGGTGTACATTTGCAGAGCGATGCGATTGCACAATGGATATTTGTAGAAAACAGGCACCACCAACTGTTCAAATGGAAGATAGAAAAGTGAAGTGCTGGCAATATGCACAGACAAAGGAGTAGGATATGGCAACAGAAAAAAAGGAACTGCTTAAAATAGAAAATTTGAAAATGTATTTCAAGGTAAAAGGTGGCACTGTAAAAGCGGTAAATGATGTATCCTTTGATATCCTAGAAGGAGAAACCCTAGGAATTGTAGGAGAGTCTGGATGTGGGAAAAGTACATTAGGAAAGACCATACTTCAGCTATCAAAACCTACGGAAGGAAAGATTGTTTTTGATGACGTAGATCTCTCGACATTATCAAAAGATCAACTAAAAGCAAAAAGACGAGATATGCAGATCATCTTTCAAGATCCTTCCGCTTGTCTAAATCCTAGAAGAAAAGTGATTGATATTTTAAAAGAACCATTTAAAATACAAAAAATCAAAGACCAAGAATATATAGAAAAACGAATCATAGAATTAGTAGAGTTGGTAGGTCTTTCAGAATACCATTTGTCCAGATTCCCTCATGAAATGTCAGGAGGACAAAAGCAGCGTGTCGGAATTGCTAGAGCGCTTGCTTTAAACCCAAAGTTTATTGTGTGTGATGAGGCAGTATCGGCTTTAGACGTATCGGTACAAGCACAGGTATTAAACCTACTTGCAGAGTTGCAAAAGAAGTTGGGACTTACGTATATGTTCATATCTCACAACTTAAATGTTGTGCATCACATCAGTGATAGAGTAGGGGTTATGTATCTAGGTAGAATTGCTGAGATTGCGGATGTAGAACAATTATATGCAAAGACCTATCACCCATATACAGAGGCACTGCTATCAGCCATTCCAAAGACAGGTCAAGAGGAAAAAACAGAGCGTATTATCCTGCAAGGAGATATACCAAATCCGGCGAATCCACCAGAGGGGTGTTTCTTCCATACAAGATGTAGTAAAGTATGCGACCGTTGTAAGACAGAGGCGCCAAAACTGATAGAAGTAGAACCAGGTCATCAAGTGGCATGCCACTTATATGATAAATAATGATGAAACTTATTTTACAAAGTGAAAGGAAGGAAATTATGAAAAAGAAACTAATCGCATTACTTATGATTGCAGCATTAGGTGCTAGTGCAGTAGCTTGTGGAGGTCCAGATGCACCAGCAGGAGACGCAGCTACAACAGAAGAGGGAGGAGATGCAGCGACTGAAATAAGTAAAGATTTACTTGTAGGATGTGCTGTAGATATTCAATCTTTAGATCCAGGAAGAGCATATGAAGTATATGCATCCACTGTAATTGCAGCGACATATGATACATTATTTAGATTTACTCAAGAGTCGGAAGAGCCAGCAAATAACTTGGCAACAGGATATGAATTCTCTGAAGATGCATTGACTTGTACAGTAACGTTGGCAGAAGAGGCAACATTTGCAAGTGGAAACCCAGTTACTTCTGAAGATGTAGCATTTAGTTTAATGAGACTTAAGAACTTAAAAGACAATCCATCATTTATCATGGATTCAGTAGATTCAATTGATACACCGGATGAGCATACTGTAGTATTTAACTTGAACCAACCAGACTTAACACTTGTTGCAAAGTTAACATATGCAGCAACATCGATTATTGATAGTGCAACATTAAGCGCAGAAGGAGCGACAGCAGGGGAAGATGCAGCGACTGCTGATACAGCAAGTGCATTAATGGATACAGCATCTTATGGGTCTGGTCCTTATGTGATGACAAGTTACATTCCAGATCAAGAAGTGGTACTTGAAAGAAATGCAGATTATTGGGGAGAAGCTCCATATGCTGATTCAATTACAATCCAAGTAATGGCAGATGCGAACACTCAAATGATGGCATTATCAAGAGGTGATATTGATATCGCTATGAACTTAACACTAGATACTGTTGAGCAAATTGAAGGAACAGAAGGTGTTGAAATTCAAAATACAGCAACGAAAATGTTAGTATTTATGTTCATGAACATGAAGTCAGAATTTGGTCCAACAGCAGATCCAAAAGTGCAAGAAGCTCTTCGTTATGCGATCGATTATGATGGTCTTCGTACAATGGCAGGAGATGGATCGGTTACTCCAGCATCATTTATCCAAGTTGGATTTAAAGAGTGTATTGGTGAAATGACACTTGAAAGAGATGTAGATAAGGCAAAAGAACTTTTAGCAGAAGCGGGATATGCAGATGGATTTGAAATGGAGTTCCCAGTAACTACATTATCAGCAGAAGGAATCCCAATGACTGATGTAGCACAAAAATTAGCAGCAGATTTTGCAGAAGTAGGAATTACACTAAATATCCAGACAATCGACTGGAATGGTGGATATGCAGATGACTATAGAGATGGAGCATTACCAGCAAGTGTAATGTATTGGAGTCCAGATTATAACGATGCAATCAACCAAGTTACATTTGCAGCTGGTGACTATGTAGGTCTTCGTGCAGGATGGGAAGCATCAATGGATCAAGAGATAGCAGACATGTCTACAGCGATTAAATCATCTACAGATCCAGAACAAAAAGATATGTTAATGACAGAGTTACAAGAAGCTACTGAGACTTATGGACCATTTATTCCATTGTTCCAAACTCCAAGTCACTTCGGATATAAGACTGGATTAACAGGAGTTGAGTACTCAGATAGTTATAGAATTGACTTTAGAGCGATAGCAGCAGAGTAAGTACAATAGTAAAGATTCAGTTCAGCCTATTTTGGCTGAACTGAAAAAAAGTATTTTTCAAGGTGGTAAATATGGATATATTAAAATTAATAATTAAAAGACTCGTGTACTTACTTATATTGATGATAGGTTTAGCGACTATCGTATTTGTTCTAACAAGACTTGTTCCAGGAGATCCGGTGTCAGCAAACCTAAGTCAAAGGAATTTGAATAATCCAGAAATTGTTGAGGCATTTCGTGTGAAATGGGGGCTTGACAAGCCAGTTTGGGAACAATACTTATTGTACATGGGACAGTTGTTCCGTCTAGATTTTGGAACATCGATGAGAACAGGAAAAGCAGTGCTTGATGAATTGATTCGCTGTTTTCCAGCGACCTTTGAGTTGGCATTTTTTGCAACACTATTTGCATCAGTGTTTGGAGTTTTGTTTGGTGTTATTTCGGCTCTGAAAAGAAATTCAATCATTGATCAATTAGTGAGAAGTGTATCAATAGTAGGGGTGAGTATACCTACATTCTGGTTTGCATTATTGCTATTATATGTGTTTTATTTTACACTTGGTATTGCACCAGGAACAGGACGTCTAAGTTCTGAGTTCTTGACACCAAATCATGTAACAGGGTTATATGTATTAGACAGTATTCTAGAAGGAAATTTAGCAAAAGCATGGAATAGTTTTCAACATATTTTGTTACCGTCAATCTGTCTTGGGTCATTCTCTATGGGATTGATTGCAAGAACTACAAGATCAAACATGTTAGATATCATGTCTACAGATTACATAAGAACAGCAAAGGCGAAAGGTTTGTCGATGAAAGCAGTTGTGTGGAAACATGCATTTGGAAATGTATTGATTCCAGTGTTAACTGTAATCGGACTAGGCTTTGGTAATTTGCTAGGTGGAACAGTATTGGTTGAGCAGATCTTCTCAATACCGGGAGTAGGCCAATTTGCATACCAATCGGTTACTACTTTAGACACACCAGGGATTATTGGATGCGCATTGTTGATAGCCTTTAACTATACGATGATTAACCTTATCGTAGATGTAATTCATGGCATCATTGATCCGAAAGTGAGGACTTAAAAGATGTATCAAGCAATTAAGAAAATGTTTAAATCAAATATACTTTTTACAATAGGTGTGGGGATATGTGTTTTGTGGGCAGTGCTTGTAATATTTGCACCGATTATTGCCCCTTATGATCCGCTAGCACAAGATTTAGCAGCTAAGCTGCAACCACCATCATTAGAACACTTATTTGGAACAGATAATTTTGGACGAGATGTCTTTAGTCGTGTGTTGTACGGTGGGCGAGTATCGGTGACAGCAGGTGTAGCAGCAGTGGTAATTGCAGGGCTTATCGGCAGTATTTATGGTGCTATTGCAGGTTATATCGGTGGTGTGGTAGATGATGTGATGATGAGAATTTCTGAATTAATCATTGCCTTCCCAACACTGATTCTGGCGATTGTAATTACATCAGCTTTAGGAGCGAGTTTAATGAATACCATGTTGGCTTTGGTTATTGTTGGATGGCCTTCCTATGCAAGGGTAATGCGTAATGTAGTAATTTCGGTAAAAGAGGAAGAATTTGTGACAGCAGCAGTTGCACTAGGAGCATCAAATAGAAGAATATTGTTCCTTGAAGTAATACCAAATAGTTATACATCGGCATTAATTATGGCGACTACTGACTTTGGTAATAAGATTCTACTCTTTTCTACACTTAGTTTTTTAGGTCTTGGTGTTGCACCACCAACTCCAGAATGGGGAGTTATGGTTTCGGACGGAGTAGATTATTTTAATAAGTTTTGGATAGCGGGATTCCCAGGGCTTGCAATTTTCACATTAGCAATGGGAGCCAACTTTATCGGAGATGGTTTGAGAGATTTATTAGATCCAAAATTAAGAAAAAAATTATAGAGATAAGATAACAAAAGAGCACTTCCACAATTAAGTTTGTAGGAGTGCTCTTTTGTTATGATAATGTATAAGTTTTGTTTAAGGTCAATAATGCGATGAAATCCTCTTCACTCATTGGTCGTTCAAAGAAATATCCTTGCGCATAGTCACATTTTAAGTTGCGTAACCACTTTGCTTGCTCTAGTGTCTCTACGCCTTCGCTTACCACTTTCATATTTAATTGTTTGGCTAATTTTATGACATTTTCAACAATGATGGTACCCCTATCGTCGGAGATGTTATAATCGAAAAATGCTTTATCTAGTTTTAGGGTATCAGCTACAATATTACTCAGTCTATTTAGCGACGATTCACCAGCTCCAAAATCATCGATGGACATATAAAGACCAAGTGCTTTGATCTCCTTCATTTTTTGAATCAACAGATCTTGTTCGATGGCCATTGCACTTTCTGTCACCTCAAGTTCTACTTTACTAGGTGACAAGTTATATTTGGATAGGATGTTTAAATATTCAGATGGAAACTTGTCATCAAATAGCGTAATCGTAGACACATTAATTGAAATCAAGGGGATGGAACAGGTAGAGTCATGGGTAGTTATGAATCTGCACACCTCCTCAAATACGTATAAGTCTAAGTTAACAATAAACCCATTTGATTCAAAAATATTAATGAATACGGAAGGGGGGATGATTCCATTTTCATCACCAGTGTGCCAGCGAACCAGCGCTTCAGCGCCACCTATCTTTAATGAATCGAAGTGAATCTTTGGTTGGTACACAACTTTGAATTGGCGATTGGCTAAAGCATCTTTCATGCGGTATACAATACTAGTCATCATCTGGTGTTCGCGACGGATTCTTTCGTCGTATTCGTGATAAGTGATTTTATACTTTTGCTTTCCTTTTAAGCGTGCGGCAACAGCACAGTCTATGATTTCATCAATTCGAGTTGAAGTGTTCTCGATGATGCAAGAGCCACTAGACATGCTAATGTTGTATTTTTCACCCATGATTTTTTTGATAGCGGTGTGAACATGTGTCTCACAGATTTCTTTTGTAGAGACCCCATCACTAATTTTATGGAAAATCAAAAAGTGATCTGCAATTACTCGAGTGATCAATGCATAATGGTCGTGGTATCCTTGGGTTAATGCGGCTGCTACCGCTTGTATCACTAAATCGCCCTTTTCTTGGCTATAGATAGTATTGATAGTGTGAAAACTATCGATATCAATAGAAATCACTTCGTAGTCATTAGGAGAAGCAGTAAGAAGGCATTCTGTAGCGCATTGACTAAAGTTGTAGAGAGAGAGTAGGTTGGTAAGTGTATCATAATTAATGATGTTCATAATATCTTTTCTTCTCTTGTGTTGAGTATAGAAGATGATACCGATTATTATTAAGATGATTAGAAAAACAACGCTAATCAAAATATGCATATTTTCTCTCACAAAGGAAGCTGCTGAGTATTCAGGTAAAAAAGTCACTGATTGCATGGAGAGTATTTCATCGATACTATTTCTCTCTAAGTGTTCAAACATTACATTGAATGCACCAACATATTCCGTTAGGTATTCGGAGTCTCTTGATACAAAAACCCGTAGGGGCAATACAAGGTCTGTGCTATGGATGGCATAATCCTTCGTGCCTAAGATGGTATGTGCATATTCTACACCGCTATCTGTTGCAAAGAAACCATCTAATTCACCATTGAGGTAATCATCAAATAATTGGTCAAAGCGATCGTAGGAAATCACTGTATTGTTCGGATACCTTTCCTCGATATCAGATCTGTCAATTGTGATATAGTTGAGGATTCCAAGTGTGCTAGAGTGTTGTTTTGAAACGATTTTATCGATGGTATCATTGTGAGCGAATAACATCATAGGAAGTTCTAAAAAAGGCTCGCTTGGAATATAGAATTCCATCTCGTGTTCTAAGTCACCTGTTGCGGAAACTAAGATATCAAAGTCCTCATGAGATTCTTCTGGCATGTCATGATTGTAAGGGACATAATCTATGGCGAACCCATATTTTTGAGAAAGGGACTCCATAACCTCTATGCTGATACCATCAGGATTTCCGTATTCATTGGTAAACTGTATTGGTTGATGGTGATCAATATATCCGCAAACTAAAGGTTTACTC
>CAYJGW010000062.1:0-14097 GCA_964369425.1 uncultured Lachnospiraceae bacterium | reverse complement strand
GCTTTTGCGCGCCCTACTTCATATGATGCTGATTCTAATGACTCATTCACCTTATACATCTTTAACTTTTTATCGTATAAGTTAGTAGTTTTTACTTTTTCATGCAATTCTTTTTTAGTCTTAAAGTCATCTGCAATCTTAAGAAATCTCACAGGTCCTTCTAAAAAGAGTGGTAATTTTTCTTGTTTTAAATTTATCGGATGGATATCTCCACCTTCCTCTTCAAATGCATCCATTGAATACGAAAAATATGTAGGTGGAATACCATCATTTTCTCGATATGCTTTTTCAATTCCTTTCGATAAGTACGCATGATATGATTTGAGTTTTTTTATGATGTCTTCATGTCCCAATTCTTCTACTTCACCAAGTATTCCCCAAGCCGTTCTTTTTCTATAGCACTCTTTCTCTCGATTTATTCCATTCCAAATCTTAATAGTATCTTCATGATTTTCCTTTGCTTTGCATAAAACTGTGTATGTTCTATCCATAAAAGTTTTCAATTCTATTGGAAGTGACACTGCTCTTTGGTATTTTTCTAAGGACGCTATCATATATGTGAGCATCCGCTTCAATTCATAGCTTTCTGCCATACTCGAACCTAAAATACCTGGCAGTCCATTTAACGCATCATACCAGCCTGGTTTTCCTGCCTCCATCTCAATTCCCATGCCAAACATATCTAGCGTGGCAAATTTATTCACAGCCAACACCAAAAGTTTTGTCATCAAATTCGAATAATATACTTCCCCATTTCCACCTAACGTTCTAGCTTCCGTATGCACTACTGTTGATTTAATTTCTTCATCCACCGCATCATACTGCCTAATTCCCTTTTCAGTCTCTTTATATCTTTTGATTCTTTTATTCACTACGGCTTTTGACTCATAATAAGTATAACTATTATCATCAAACAGTAACTCTTCCTCTTTTTCTGGATATATACTCAAGTAGCTATCGATCAAATCCAAATTATAAGTCCAGTGATCACTCCAATACCCTTCACCAAAATCCGCATTTAGTATTTCCTTACTAGAATTTAATGCACATTCCAAAAACTGTGTTTCATCACACTCTAGCTCTATCTTATTTTCTTTCAAAAAAGCAACCAATTTACCCGGTGAAAATTCTGATTCAAAAAATTGTTGCACTAGGTTTTTCTTTGATTCTTTAACCATTTTCAAAATTGAATTTATATCTGTTACTTGATAACTGACTTGCTTTACAACCAACGGATTGTATCCATCTAATTGGATGAGATTATAAAACATCTTAATATTGTAATCTTTTACAAAAGGCGTAAATAGCACATCACTTCGCCTATTTTGATTGACATCTCTAAAGTTTCCGTTCCCTTGGGAAAAGAATTCAGGCAACATAGAAAAGAAGTTATAATCTCTTTCAATATCTCCATGTTTTCTCGAATATACATAATATACGTTCTCTTCTCCTATTTGAATCGGATATCCACCTCTTAGCACATTATCTATATAGGTTTGCTTACAATAACTATCGAATTTCATATCTCCGCTTTTAGTAGCAATCATTTGCCCTAAATCTTCCGTTAGTTTCCTAGACTGCTCTTGTTTTTCTTGAAAATATAATTCATTTAAATGTGTTTTTGCAAAGGTTTTTAGTTTTTCTTTTGACTGCGCTTGACCTATAATGGTATGAATCCCTTTGCTTTCACCACTTTGAATACTTGTCTTTATACAAGTGAAACCACAAGGTACTTGATTCTGTAAAATTTGTTCCTCTTTTATAAGACTTTCTAAATCTTTATCGATAAATTGAACAGGTTTATCGAACGAGGTATCGTAATCAAAGATTAATTCTGGATCTGCAAGAATTGGTAATTGCTCTCCTGCTTCTGATACTGAAAGCATAAAATTCCCACCCTTTACCTCAGTTACTGCTGCGCTATCTTTTGTACTAACTCTCACTCTATAATATGGAATATTTGACTCGATATCTTCTACTTGCATCCAAGCTTTCATCGTCTGAGCCATTTCCTTAAGCGACTTTAACTCAATACCATAAGGTATGATTGCTGGCATTCCGTCTAATACCTCTATCGCTATATCTTCCCCACTTAAATTGGTTATACGAACATTTCTTACCAATCCGCCTAGATCTTCATTTGGTAACGTAAAATAAGTTACATTGATTTTAACTCCTAGCTCTGTATTAATTTCTTCGATTTCCAGTTCATTCATGCCTATGTACATTTTGGTTTGAGCGTCATCTGCTCGAAATGGCTCGTAAAAATTTCCATCTATTTTCATAAATGTCCGAAAGCCCATAGTTTTGGTCTTTTGATACGCTTGATGCGCTGGATAGAACTCCATAATCGAATAATCCTTGTTTTCCACTCCAAAACTTGCAATTCCCTGCCCCCTATTCACATAGAAGCACCATATCGGAATTCCATACACCCCACTGATTCCTGGTAAAAAACTAGAAAATGTATTTGCTTTATTATAATTTTCAATTATATATCTCTTTTTCTTATCAAACATGAAATGACTACCCCTTTACTGCACCTGCTACTAGACTCTCTTGAACTTGATTACTTAACAAAAAGTAAATGATAATTGTAGGAAGTGTTGCAATAACCATACCTGCACCAATCAATCCCCAGTCTGTGGAATACTGACCTGCAAATGACATAATCCCTACAGGTAGTGTTCTATACTCTGCCTTATCTACTAATGTATTTGCAAACATCAATTCATTCCAAGTACCTAGAAATGTAAATATGGTTGCTGTAGCTAAAGCTGGCTTTACCATTGGAAGCATGATTGTAAAATAACATCTAAAGATTCCACATCCATCGATATAAGCTGCTTCTTCCATCTCCTTTGGTATTCCTTTAAAAAAACCAACAATAATCATAACACTCATTGGAATTGCAAAGGCAACATAAGGTATCAACAATCCTAAGTATCCACCTTTTAAACCTGTTGCATTCATAATTTGAAACAGTGGTAATAAGGCTGCTTGTGCTGGAATCATAATCCCTAGTGTAAACAAAATAAATGTTGGCTTTTGTAGCTTCCAATTCATTCTTGCAATCGCATATGCTGCCATTGCTGATATAACTCCAACAATAAGGACTGTCATCGCTGAATAAAATACGGAGTTTAAGAAATATCGGAAGATGTCACTGCTACTTAACGCAGTTACATAATTTTCGAACCTCCACTCTTGTGGTAATCCAATAATATTTTCACCAAAAATTTCTATATTGCTCTTTAACGAGAATGTTATGAGCCAGTATAGTGGAAATAATTGTGCGAAAGCAATTAGTACTAGAACCACAAATCGCAATTTTCTACCTATATTATAATTCTTCATCTTTCTTCCTCCTATATCGCCGCAACATTTTCTTCTGCTTTTTTGAAAATCTGGTTAATAATTACTGTCAATAATAAACACTCTATTACGATAAAAAATGCTTGTGCACTACCATATCCATACAAACCTTTTCTAAATAAATTGTTATACATTAATGTAGCTGGTACTTCACTGACATGGTTTGGACCTCCACCTGTCATTACATAAATCAAATCAAACGCTCTTAATGATCCTGTCACCGAAAAAATTACACAAGTCTTAATAATTGGTGCTAGAAGTGGTAACGTAATTTTTCTAGTTGTCTGCCATTTTGTTGCACCATCTATCTGAGCTGCTTCTGAATAGTCTTTTGAAATTGATTTGATTCCAGCATAAAAAATCAACATATGATATCCAATGTATTGCCATACTGCCGGTACTACTGTTGTCAAAAATGCTGTCGTTGGATTCGATAACCAAGAATATTCAAAGTCTGTAAACCCAAGTGCGCGAATTAAAGAATTGAGTAGTCCGTAATCACTATTAAACATCCTCATCCATAACTGACCGATAACCATGCTTGAAATTACTACTGGCACAAAATAAACTGTGCGAAAGAATTTTTCTCCTTTCACTCCTTTTGCCAAAACCAATGCCAATAATAGTGAAATTGGTAATTGAATAAACAATGATGCTACTACTAAAATCAACGAATTCTTTAATGCTGTTGGAAAGTAGCGATCTTCTGTGAACATTTTAATATAGTTCTCAAAGCCGATAAACTTTAAATCTCCAATTCCATCATACTCTGCGAAACTGTAAACTCCTGTCACTATCAAAGGGCACAATATAAATCCAACAAATATAATCAATGCTGGTAAAACAAACGCAGCCACATATCTTTTTTTGCCTAACATCCTCTCCATAATAAGGCCTTCCTTTCTCGGTTCTTAATAGCAAAGGAGGTTATCACCTTGTCGTTTTGCTTAGTGATAACCTCCTTCTTGGCAATTATTTATTCTAATTATTGTTCGTTAATCGCCACTTCTTGTTCTTCCATAAATACGTCTAAGTCAACACCTTCACTAAATAATGTTTGTGTTTGTTCATTGTGAATCGTTGCTGGATAAGAATCTAATGATGTATCCCATGCCAAAACTCCTGTTTCGCAAGTAGCTAATGTATCTTTAATTTGGATAAACAATGGGTTAAGGTTACTTTCATCCATTTCTACATCCCAACCGCTAAATCCTGTTCCTGTCTCGTATGCTGCAACTCCCATTTTCTCATTGATATAGATTGCAAATTTTGCAGCTTCTTCTTGATGCTCTGTGTTTTTATTTACCCAGAATGATTCTACGAATCCTCCAGCATAGTCTGTCTCACTTCCCTTTCCTGATACCATAGGAATATTAAGTGCTACTACTTTCTCTGGATCGATTGTTGCTGTCTCATCTGTGTATACTTGATTCGCAAACCAGCTACCCATTACTCTCATTGCTGCATTTCCACTGATAAACGCTGCACTTGCATCGTCATTTCCACCTTCCAGTGGATTGCTTCCAAATGCACCCATGTCATATAATTCTGTTACCTTTTCTGCTGCTGCACGATATCCTTCGTCTTCACCAAATGGCACTTCTCCACTTAGCATTGCATTTACATTTTCCGCTCCTACTTCTCTCATTGCTAGTCCTTGATAAATAAATGCTGCGTTCCATCCGTCTTTTGCCCCAGATGCGATAGGTGTTACCCCATCTAGTGTTTGAAGTTTTTCACACGCTTCTACTAACTCATCATAAGTAGTTGGAAGTGGTGCTCCTGCTTGGTCTAATAAATCTGTATTTACATATAATGACATTACCCAAGAGAATGATGGAAGTGAATATGTCTTTCCGTCAAATTCAAATGCACTAGTCGATCCTGGTAATATCTTAGCTTTTGTCTCATCTGTTATGTAATCATCTAGTGGCAACAACTTATCCGCTTCTACTAGTTTTCTAGCTGTTCCAGCTCCCCAGTAGTAGAATACATCAATACCTGATGCATCTCCAGCGAACTCTGCAGAGATTTTTGTTTTATATGCTTCTGTATCTAATGATTCAGTATTAATTTCAACATGTGGGTTTGCTTCCATATACTCTTCTACCGCTTGGTCGTATAATCCTCTTAACTCATTTGTATCATTTGGCCACTGATGCCAAGCATTTAATACTACTTTTCCATCTCCACTATCGCTTGATGATGAACTTTCTTCCTCGCTAGATCCACAAGCTGCTAAACCTAAAACAAGTGCTCCTACTGTTGCCATGGACAATAATTTTTTCACTAAATTCTTCTTCATTACCAATCCTCCTAAAACTCTCTTTTTATTTTTCCGTTTTATCTCGTGCACTTAAGATAGTCATAGTATACTTTAGAAAGTTGCATTACTCAATTTAATATTTTGATTGAAAAGGTAATAATTTTTACCTAAAATTTGTCTTTTTTAAACTCTTTTACTGTTACTCCTGTATGTTTCTTAAAACATATACTAAAATAATGAGAATCTCTAAACCCTATACTTTCTGCAATTTCATATACTTTTAAATCTGTATTATTTAGTAAGCGTATGCTTTCTTCTATTCTTTTTTTAGTGATGTATTCAATTAAACTCAATCCCATTTCCTTCTTAAATATTCGGCTTAAATAACTCTCATTCGAATAGATATTAGCTGCTACGGTTTTTAGAGACAACTCTGGATTAAACATTTCCTTTTCTGCATATGCCAATGCTTCTGCTACTGTCTTATTCATCTGTTTTGTCTTACGCTGTTCTAGATCTTGCATAATAGCAATGATATGTTTCTTTAGGTACTGTCCCACATCTAAAACCGATTTAAAATGCTTTACTTCATCATAAACTGTTTGATTTCCTAGAATCTTACTAATCGTCTGACCTTGTTTATTCAACAGCAACTCTACATTAGACATCATATTCATAGACATTAAGCCTAGGTACTCTTTATCGACTACTCCAGATTCCTTGATTTCTTCTACGTAACTCAAAATATACTGTTCTACTTTTTCTACTAGCCCATTTGTTATCGCAAACGTAAATTCATCCCATTCAAACCCTTTATGCATAGCATTATCTTTATTATTATCTTTCTCCAATATCTTGCAGTACCCCTCATATGTCAATACAGGATTACTGCCCAAAAATAATGCTGTATTTAATGCCTGCTTTGCTTCTTTATAAGCTTTGGCAACACCTGCGAATCCCGTTTTTCTTTTACTAATTCCTAAAACCACTTCCAAGTCAGATTCTTTTCGTATTTCTTCTACAAATCTATTAGAAATATAAATTGACTCTTCTTCTGTCTTTCCCATAAAATACACTACAATATCTTTCATGTAATGCACAAAACAAAGGGTATTGCAATATGCTTTCCCCTCTTTTTTTATATGATTTAAAACTGTTTGAATTTGCTCTTCTTCATTTTCGGTATTTGTAGTATTGATATGAATATTTACACAGATACAATCTTTTAATAGTTCTATACAATTGTAGATTTCTAGCTTTTTTCTCGCCTCTTCCTCATCTACTCTATTTTCCACCAACCTTTGAAAAAAGCTCTCCATTACAATATCTTTATCGATTAATAAACTATTCTTCCATTCTTCGATTTCTTCTTCTCGGCTTTGCTTTTCTTTAATTTTCGATTTGATACTATTTGTTACATTTTCAATATCACGCATGTTAACGGGTTTAAGTAAAAAATCCTCTACTCCCAATTGTAATGCCTTTTTGGCGTAATCAAACTCACGATAACCTGTCACAATTACGATGTGGCATTCTGGTATTTTCTTTACTACTTGCTCTGTCAACTCTAATCCATCCATCTGTGGCATATTAATATCTGTTAAAATCAAATCCGGTTTTCTATGCTCTATAAACTCAAGTGCATCCTTAGCTGAACCCACTTCACCAATGATTTCAAATCCTTGACTTTCCCAATCAAAACCTTTTCTAATCAATACTCTCTCTAGTTTTTCATCATCTACAAGCAATACCTTTATCATGATTATTTCACACTCCCTTTAGTTGAATCGATTCGAATTGTAACCTCTGTTCCACTTCCTATTTCACTGTGTATTGTCACTGGGTTTTCAATACCATAGTACAAGCGTACACGTTCAATCAGGCTGTGTATTCCAAATCCTGATTTACCCGTTTGTACTTTCCCCTCTAAAATTTCTTGAATTCGCTCTTCTTCCATTCCACATCCATCATCTGAAATGATGAAAATCACCTCTTCTTCATCCTTATAGATTTTTATATAGACATTTCCTTCGCCACCATTTTGTTTGATTCCATGGTGTACTGCATTTTCAATCACTGGTTGCAGTAATAACTTCAATACGGGAAGATGCTCTACTTCTTCTTCCACATCACAGTGAATCTGAATTTTCCCTTCGTATCTAGTGTTTAGTATCGTCATGTAACTATTGATACAGTGAATTTCATCTTCTATCGTGATAAAATCTAACCCACTATTCAAGCTATTTCGATAAAAACTTCCAAGAGCTTGTGTCATTTTAAAACAATTTTCATTATCTCCTAAAAGTGCTAATGCCGAAACAGCATCTAATGTATTATATAAAAAATGGGGATTAATCTGAGCATTGATTAAATCTACTTTTCCCTTTGCAATCACTTGTTCCTCTTCTTTTACTTTCCCAATCAAGTTTTGAATAGAATCCGTCATATGATTGAACATACGCTTTAGATTATTAATCTCATTGGTATTTTCATCTACTACCATCTTTGTGAATTGCCCTTGCTCCACAAGCTTCATCTGCGCACCTATTTTTTCTAAAGGGTTAAAAATAAGCCTTGTCAACCACATGGCACAACTGATGCCTGTAAAAATATTTAAAAACACAATAATAACAATGATAGTAGAGTAATATGGTGCCAGTGCTGCAATACTATCTGTCTTGAAACTGCCTACTAAAATCCAGTCCTGAATCTCTAGTTCTTGTTGTACCACTACCACATTTTCATCATTGATTCGTCCTGTCTGACTCTCTTTCCCCAAGTTATGCTTTATGTACGTACCATATTCTTCTGCTAGCTCTACTGGGGGAATAATGTATTCTCCGCTAGAATCAACGATAAAAAATTGGGACTCGTAATCTCCTGCTATTTCATCGAAATATTCCTGAATCGTCTCCGCCTCTATTGTTACCAATAATGTAGCAATTGGCTCATACGTGTCACTATTTCCAATCTGACGAACATAAGAGATATAATTCTTATTTGGGCGGGTTGGGAATGTGAGTATTTCTTCGCTTTTATGAATAAAAAAACCATTCCCTTTTGCATTTTGACTCTCTTCATACCAATCTGTTTCTACTACTTTATCTTGGTCAATTAAAATAGGTCCTACTTTATATGCGGTATAATTATTGTAGTACTTGTCAAATATAGTAGTGCTTGAAATATAGTCTCCTGATAAAATAATGTTAAATAGACCTCTTTGTATATCAGTATGAATCTCTGGATTTATATTATCTGTCGTGATATTATTCAAAGACTGTTGAATCGTATCGTCAAAGTAAATTAGATTAGAAAACTGTGTTACATTATCAAAGATAAATGAAAGATTTCCTTTCAGCGCGCTAACTGTTTGAACTCCAGCATCCCCTACTTCGTTTTCTGTATACTTTTGATTGAGTACAAATATCAAACTAAAGGTTGCTACAAAAGTAAATACAAATACTGCTATATAGATAATACTGATTTGAGTTCTAATCTTAAATCGCTTCATCAATCTTTGCATAATATATCTCCATTTTCTTAATTTAAAATGATTTCAATTACGTGTTTCTGATTCTTTGCTAATTGCTCAAAATCTGTTTTCATAATCTTATTGCTCTCAGAGGTATAGATTTCTCCATTTAATATGATTTGACTTACCCTATATTCATCTACCTCTTTCATTTTTTCGTTTCTATAGATTACACAAATTGTCTTTTCCAAAAACTCCATCTCTAGGACTACTTCCTTGCTTTCGTTAAACTGTTCTTTTAAAAGTTGTGGGTAAAACGTCAGATCTCCCATTTCTCCTCGTATACCATACATCTGTGTAATCACTGTAGTTAGTAACCAACTAGCTGCTCCTGTGAGATAATGGTACATGCCTCTTCCTTTTCTGTCAATATACTCTGGCACTCCTGGGAATATTTTACTTTTTTCAAAATTATTGCAATGAGAATAAAGTGTATTGATTACTTTATAAGCTTCCTTTGATGCCCCTCTTGTATAAAGCGCATTGCCAAACATCGTGGTCATATGTGAAAATACTGCTCCATTTTCTTTATGACCATAGGCAAATCCAAACATTCTCCCCAAATCCATCTTCACTTCGTTAAAGTTTGTATTTAGTTTATAACCTCCTACTTCCCTATCATAAAGATGTTGATCTGCCGATGCTACAATCTTTTCTATTTGCTCCTTTGATGCTGTCTCCGACATGATAGCAAATACTTGGCTCGTTAACATCATTCGTGTCATATCTTTTGAATCACATTCAACTGGATTCTTTGAGTTATCGTAATATCCATTAAACCAACCATTTCCATCTTCTGCTTCTATCCACTCTGTTTCACGAATGTGTTGTTTTATCCACTCACCCTTTTCCTTTAGGTTTGTTACAAGTTCTGTAATTTCTAAGTCTACCACTTCTCCAGAAATGTTATGAATACATGCCTCACAATAGCTATCTAATAACGCTTGTTTTTCTTTTATACTGTCGTATAAAGCGTCAGTATTTTTTAATAGCATCTCTAATTCTTTAAATACTGTGATTGTATCAATGCCCGATTCTTTCAAATGCGATAACAGGTCTCCGATTTGTGCTAAATTCTGCGCATACATTGTCGTAAATGCAACACTTTCTCCATTTGCATCTGCCATGTCAAGGGCATCATTCCAATCTGCCCCTCTCATACGAATGTGATTATGAGTTCCTACATCGTAGAAAGAAGTTAAGTTTTGTACTAACAAATGCTCTAGTATGGTTCCCTGATATACTTCGCCTGACTCACATTTTAGTAGTTGTCCCTGACCTGGATTCCACTGCGTATCCTTCTTCTCACCTCTACAAACTTGTAAATCTTTAAAATAATTGTTTTTCTCTAATAAAATCTGAATATCCCCTGTCTGTTGGATATAGAGATTTGTAGTCAAGAATGGCCATACTCCATGATCCATCCATACTCTTGTAATATTATTTCTATCTGCTACAAATTCACCTTGATTTCTTCCTATAATAGTGGCGTTGGTTCCGTCAATTCTTACACCACCAAAATTATCTAAGAGCATTCCCCTTACACCGCTAGGATTCATAATTAATAGCGCAAGACAATCTTGCCACAAATCTCTCCATCCTCTTCCACCTTTTCCATAGTCGTGATGTGGTAAGAATGAACACCCGTAAATTCTACGAAGCATTGGCTGAAAGCTAACCCACTTCATCCACTGATCAAACTCTTTATCACTCGTACTATACGTTACGTTTACTTTCTGTTTCCAGTAGGATTTTGTTTCTTCTAATGCTTTGTCAAACGCCTTTTCCATTTGGTAGTTCTTTGCATAATTCGTCAGTTCTTCTACAGATTTCCCATATCCAAGAACAATCACATATGTAATTTTTTCACCTGATTCAAGTTCTCTTTCTTTGAAACATAGCCCTCCAAGTGCTTCGTATCCATCTTCTACCTCTACTGATTTTAATGGCATTAATGGTGATTCGTATAATGCTTTTGGTTGTTCTAAATTACCACCTTCTCCAATAAACCCTTCTATTGTTGGATAAAATCCTATTGGCTCTTCGCTTCCATTTCCACCAAACACACCGTATACTATTTCATTTTGTTGATGTCCACGTTCATCAAATGTCATAGTAGGGTTGACCATTACCCCTCTTGTTGTTGATGTTATTCTATTTAACAATGCTGTAACATGTCTGTGATCACGAATATTATCTGCTGACCTACCATATATAGGTATGGCAACCACTGCCTGCACCGACATTGTCTCATCTGTCACATTCTCAATTACCACTTTCATCAATTCAATCGTTTCTTCTGTTGCTGGTACAAAACTTGTAATCACTGATTTCACACCAGTTTCTTTGTGAATTCTTGTAAGTGCTTGATTCATGAAACCTGCTTCTAGCTGACTCTCATCTTTATTTTCTGAAAATAGATTACTTTGTTGCTTGGCTGATTTTCCAGTTAGAGAAATTACTTCTTTTTGATTTACTTTGCACCATACATTTCTTGAAGCTTTATCGTTGTGTAAATTTTCGCAACTAGAAGGAGGCATTAAAAACGTATTTTGCCCCATTTTTGAATCTCCTGCCAAGTCAGGTGTGATACTACTCATCACTCCTGCTTCATTTGCGATTGGAAAGTATAGATAGCTTGTCATCTCTGGATTCTTAATTTTGAATTCTCCATGTTTACTCGTGTATTGATATTTCATAATAATAAATTCCCCTTTCGTTCATACGTACACTTAGTATAACGAAAGGGGAATTATTACTGAATTTATTATTTTTGTCAAAAAGGTAAAATATTTTACTTTTTGCTCTTTTATCTTTTATAGTGCAGTAAATGTATCATTTATCACTGTTATTCAATTCTTCAAATTTTGCCGTCATAGTCGGATTGCCTTTTGTCAACTTTTTAATACTTAAATCCTGCGCCTTAGTGTTTGCAGTGTTTAGATGCTTCTCCGATAATGTTAAGTTATCGCGCATTTTCTGTAATAGTTTAATTGTGTCATCAATATTTTTAATCGCATCCGAAAAACGCTCACTGGCCCATTGAACATTTTTCCCAAAACTATTCTTAAATGTAAGCATTTGATTTTCAAAGTTAGATATATCAATATTTTGATTTTGCACTTCAACTAATTGTTCTCTATAGCTTATGGAATTTCTAGCCGCATTTCGAAGTAACGTTATCATAGGAATAAAAAACTGTGGGCGTATCACATACATTTTAGGATATTTATGAGATACGTCTACAATTCCGTTATTATAATAATCGTTATCCTTTTCTAGCATTGATACTAGAACCGCATACTCACACTTCTTTTCATTTCTGTCCTTGTCAAGCTCTTTGAAAAAGTCTTCATTTTTCTTTTTCGTCGCTGTTTCATCCCCTTCATTCTTCATCTCAAACATAATGGAGATAAATTCTAC
This sequence comes from uncultured Lachnospiraceae bacterium, assembly GCA_964369425.1. GTDB lineage: Bacteria > Bacillota > Clostridia > Lachnospirales > Lachnospiraceae > CAUPWF01. The sequence goes on along the minus strand of CAYJGW010000062.1, from coordinate 1,501 downwards.
CCCACCTTCTGTCTCTTCCTTGAAGATGTAATCTCCTTTGCTCCCGCTTCTAGCATCATTATCTTTTTCAAAGTAAGCATTTTGAAACCCTGCTGAACGAATTTGATTAAATGCAATTTCACAATGTTGCTCTAATGTCTCACCTAGCATCTTAGTAGACTGTTTTGCTTTAAAGTCTTTATAAAAATCAATCAGCTCATCCTTTTTTAGCAATTCTGTTTTGTGACCATCTTCTATCACTTTTATCTTTAATTCATTGGCCGCCTCAATATTTTTTGTTTGCATTTTCAGTTCTAAGACTTCTTGCTCTTTTGCTGCCAACTCTGCTTTTCCTTTAGAGATTTCATTATTAATGGCCAAAGCTTTTTCTGTCTCTGCCTTACCCAACTCCCCTTTTAGACGTTCAATTTCTTGGTTCGACTTTGCTAGGCTACTTTCCAATACTGTACTGGCCTTTTCTTTTGCCAATTTCAGTTCGCTTTCCTTTTCTTGCTTGGAGGAATTGACTAACGACTTTAGACGTTCAATTTCTTTCCCTGCTTCCACTAGGCTATTTTCTAAATTTCTCTTTGCTTTTTCTTCAATTAACTGAATTTCATTCTCTTTCGTTTTGTTTATAAGTTTTTCTCGTTCATTTAGCTCTTTTTGAAATTCTGCATCTCTAATTTGCCCTACAATTGCTACATACCCTGATTCATCAACTACAAATGCTTCCCCACATTTTGGGCACTTTATCTCATTCATATTTCTATCCCCTTTTACTCCATGTCATCTAAGAAATCTCTGATCGCCTCTGCTGTCACTCGTTGCTGCTCCTCTGCTGTGATTGTAGCATCTGGATCTCCTAACTGTTTACCATAATTACCAAATTGAGCATGATTTCCACCTTCAATTATTACTATGTTATCTGTATAGTTTACCCGACTTCCTATATTCGAATTAAATGTTCCATATACAGTAAGCGACTGTTCTGTCGGATAATCTCCGTACACATAAGAGGCCAGTAGTATAATTCCAGAAATTAATTCTTGATTATCCGAAGCAAAACTACTTGCCATGCTTCCACCAAGTGAATGCCCTGCCATGTACCAATTTTCGATTTCTTCATTGTCCTCAATAATCTCTTTGGCAGCATCCTCCTTAAATACGGCTAAGTTAAATGGCATGTCTACTAGATAACAACTAACACCAGTTTCTTCTACCACTCTTTCGAACAATGGAAGATAAGCTACACTGTTTACTTTTGCTCCTGGATAAAAGATAATAGCCGAACGCTTCTTTTCTCCTTTTATCTGAATAATTCCATTTGCTTCACTTACATTCTCATTGTCTAACATATCAGTTGCTATCTCTTCCGTCCCATAAGGAACCACAAGAAAAATGGTTGCAGCTACTATTATCACGAGTAAAAGGATTAAAAAAATCTTTAATCCTTTTTTGGTCATACTTTTTTTCACTTAACGTCTCCCTTGCATAAGTCTATCCGTTTCATTCTTCTATT
>CAYJGW010000061.1:0-14653 GCA_964369425.1 uncultured Lachnospiraceae bacterium | reverse complement strand
TCTTCATCGTCGGGAACAGTAAAACATCTCTTATCGCTGAAGAATCTGTAAGCAACATTACCAATCTATCCACTCCGATTCCAATTCCTCCTGTAGGTGGCATTCCAATCTCTAGTGAATTCAAGAAGTCTTCGTCTACACTGTTCGCTTCTTCATCTCCTTGCGCCTTAAGCTCTTCTTGTGCTTCGAATCTTCCTCTTTGATCGATTGGATCATTAAGCTCTGAGAATGCATTTGCCATCTCACGTCCGTAGATGAATAGTTCGAAACGCTCTGTGAATTCTTGATCATCAGGCTTTCTTTTCGCAAGTGGAGAGATTTCCACTGGATGATCAATCACAAATGTTGGTTGTACTAATTTTTCTTCTGCATACTCTTCAAAGAATAATGCAATGATATCTCCACGCTTATGACGTTTTTCGAATTCAATGTGGTGTTCTTTCGCAACAGCTTTTGCTTCTTCTTCCGTTGCAATCTGTGTAAAGTCTACACCTGCGTATTTCTTTACAGCATCTAGCATTGTAATTCGCTCGAATGGTGCACCAAAGTCTATTTCAACTCCCTGATAAGTAAACTTTGTGGTTCCAAGTACTGCTTGCGCCACATGACGATACAAGTTTTCGCATAATTCCATCATACCTTCGTAATCTGTATATGCTTGGTATAATTCCATTAGTGTAAATTCTGGGTTGTGACGAACAGATAGTCCTTCGTTACGGAACACACGACCGATTTCGTATACACGCTCCATTCCACCCACGATTAGTCTCTTTAAGTAAAGCTCTAGTGATATACGAAGATGTACATCTTCATCTAACGCATTGAAATGGGTATCAAATGGTCTTGCAGCAGCACCACCAGCATTTGGTACTAGCATCGGTGTTTCTACCTCCATAAAGTTTTCCCCATCTAAGTAATTACGCATCGCAGATATAATCTGTGAACGCTTGATAAATGTATCTCTAACCTCTGGATTCATTACTAGATCCACATATCTTTGACGATATCTGATATCTGTATTTGTTAATCCATGAAACTTCTCTGGAAGAATCTGTAAGCTCTTCGTAAGAAGTGTAATCTCTGATACGCGGATGGAAGTCTCTCCCATCTTCGTCTTGAATACCTCACCTTTTAATCCAACAATATCTCCGATATCCATCTTTTTAACAGCCGCATACTCATCTTCTCCGATTGCATCTCTCGCAACATAGCATTGGATATTTCCTTTTAAATCTTGAACATTAATAAATGAAGCTTTTCCCATCACACGTTTGGCCATGATACGACCTGCGATAGATACAGATTTTCCTTCTAACTCTTCATAGTCATCTTGTACCTCTTTACTGTGGTGTGTTCTATCATAACTTGTGATTTCAAACGGATTTTTTCCCTCATCCATTAAATTTTGTAACTTTTCACGCTTTACTTTGCGTAATTGATTAATATCTGGTTCTTGTTGATTGATTTGTTGATTATCTTGTGACAATGTATTCACTCCTTATCTATTCTAATTCGATCTGTCGATTTTAAGAACTTTGTATTCAACCGTACCTGCTTGTGTTTCCACAGTAACTAAATCTCCTACTTTTTTTCCTAATAACGCTTTTCCTACAGGTGACTCATTTGAAATCTTTCCTTTCAAACTGTTCGCTTCTGTAGAACCTACAATTTTAAATTCTACTTCTTCTTCAAACTCTTTGTCATATACAAATACAATACATCCGATGTTGATTGAATTCAAATCTACTTCATCTTCCACTACAACTTCTGCATTCTTTAGTATCTTCTCTAGCGCGTCAATACGTGCCTCGATATCTCTTTGCTCATCTTTTGCAGCATCGTACTCTGCATTCTCCGATAAGTCTCCTTGTTCTCTAGCTTCTTTTATCTTTTCTGCAACTTCCTTACGTTTTACTACTTTTAATGTTTCTAATTCATCTTCTAAAGCTCTTAGTCCTTCGTACGTAAGTATGGTCTTTTTTTCTTCCATTTAACTATCCCTTCCTATCTCAGCCCTTATTATCTATCTTTTACTGAATCATGATGTTTCTAGTCTACGTCGTTTCAATCAAGCTATTATACCTTAAACTACCAGTGATGTCAACAATTCTTCCAATTCTTCAAAGCTTTCTACTGCATTGATTTTTCCGCGCAGTCTTGCCGCGTTTTTTAATCCTGTCGTATACCATGCTACATGCTTTCGCATTTCACGAATACCGATATAGTCACCTTTGTACTCTAACTGCATCTTTGCATGACGCAACATCATGTTTACTTTTTCTTCAACCGATATTTCATCTTGTGTATTATATGCGTTAAGTTCAGAAAATATCCAAGGATTTCCCATGGCAGCTCGTCCAATCATCACTCCGTCGCAATTTGTCATTTTTTGCATTGCTTTTGCCGTTTCTGCTGATACTATATCTCCATTTCCGATTACTGGTATAGACACTGCTTCTTTTACTTTGGCTATTATTTCCCAGTCTGCTTTTCCCGAGTAATACTCTTCCCTCGTTCTTCCATGTACCGCTACTGCTTTTGCGCCTGCATCTTCAATAATTTTTGCAATTTCTACGGCGTTAACATTTTCATCGTTGAATCCTTTTCTGATTTTTATCGTCAGTGGCTTTTGAATTGCCCTTGAGACTTTTGATACAATTTCATGCACTAGCTTTGGATTTTGCATCAATGCAGACCCTTCTCCATTTTTTACAATCTTTGGCACTGGGCACCCCATGTTGATATCTAGTATATCAAATGGACGTTCTTCGATTTGCTTTGCTACCTCACTCATCACATCTGGATCCGATCCAAATATCTGTAAAGATACTGGTTTCTCTTCTTCGTGAATATTTAGCAAAAACTCTGTATTCCTATTGTTATACGAAATAGCTTTTGCACTCACCATTTCTGTTACTACTAAACCTGCTCCTTTTTCTCTACAGAGCAAGCGAAAGGGCAGGTCGGTTACGCCTGCCATTGGTGCTAGTATATATGGATTTTCTAATACTACATTACCGATTCTTAATTCGCTCATCTTTATATATCTTTCATATTATTTCTTTTTGTTCTTTTCATAGATCATTCTTAGACCTTCTAGTGTCAAAGTTGGATTGTAGTGGTCAATAATATCTGTTTCTTTTGCTATAATATTTCCAAGTCCACCTGTTGCAATTACTTTAATGTCTTCTATTCCAATCTCTTTTTTCATCTGCTTGATGATGTATTCTGTCTGACCGATGCATCCATAGACAAGACCTGCTTGCATACTAGTTATGGTCTCTTTTGCCAAAATGCTCTCTGGCTTTACAATCTCTATTTCTGGAAGCATAGCTGCCTTTTCCCACAATGATCTTGCCGAGGTTCGAATCCCTGGGGCTGTTACTCCATAACGGTATACCCCTTCTTCTGTCACATAATCGTAAGTGGTTGCAGTTCCAAAGTCAATTATGATAGCTGGTCCACCATATATTTTATAAGCTGCTACTGCATCTACTATACGGTCTGCGCCTACTTGTTTTGGATTATCTACTACGATTTTTAACCCTGTCTTTATCCCAGCTGATACTACTATCGGCTTTACATCAAAATACTTAATAATCGCGCTACCAAAAGAATGCATAATATCTGGTACTACTGATGCAACAATCACAGCATCTATTTCTTCGATTTTGAAATTTTTATGCTCCATCAAATTGCAAAGCACAATACCATATTCATCTGAAGTACGAGTTTGCTTCGTTGTCATTCGAAATTGAGACTTTAGGACTTCTCCTTCAAATACTCCCAATGTAATATTAGTATTTCCAATATCAATCGCTAATAACATTATTCTTCCTCCATTCCCTCAACTTCTTCTCCTAGAAAAACTACGCGGAAATATAATTCTAATGCTTGCAACAACTCCTGTCTTGTAGTTTGAATTTCTTTTATCTTAAGTCTACTACCAATCTCATCAAACATGTAATCAGATTCATTGCTTTGCACTTCTAAAACCAGTGTTCCATCTTCTTCAAATACAAGTGTTAAAATTCCGCCTACATCTTGTGTATATAATACACACAAGATTTTCAATTCATTTTTTATCTGCTCTGGTAGCGATTCAAAGTCTGGATTCAGATAATATTTTTCCTCATATGAATTCGCTCCACACAGTACTACTCTTTCTTCGTACATCTTAATCTCCTATACATAACCATATATGCCTCGTATGGAAACCTCTCCTGCATATATATTTTTTACTTCTCCACTTTCTACTTTTACCAACAGCTCCCCTTCATCATTGATCCCTATTGCTTCTCCCTCATAAGGATTATTGTGTTCCATTACCTTCACAACTTTCCCTCGGTTGACCAACAATTCATTATATGCATTTTTTAAATGCTCTAGACTATTTGTTTTGCAGAATTCTTCATATTGCACTTCAAACTCTTCTATAATTCCCGCTATTAATGATGCGCGGTTAGTCACTTGCCCTTTTTCTATTTTAAGAGAGGTTGCAATCTTGGCAATCTCATCTATAAAACTGTCATTATTACAATTGATACCAGTCCCTATTACTACATAGTTGATAAAATCAATCTCCGCACTCATCTCCGTCAATATTCCACATACTTTTTTCTTATTGACGATGATATCATTGGGCCATTTTATCTCTACATCAAACCCTTGCTTTTCTTTGAGCACTTTTCCTATTGCATACGCCATTACTAACGTAAGCATAGGTGCGACCTTAGGTTCAAAGTTTGGTCTTAGTAGGATGCTCATAAAAATACCCACGTCTTTGGGCGATTCCCACACTCGACCTCTTCTTCCTTTTCCACCTAGTTGCTGGTTTCCTACCACTAGGCTTCCATGTCTGCCGCCTTGTTCAGCTAAGATTTTCGCCTGAACATTTGTAGAGTCCACACTCTCAAAATAGACAATTTCTCTTTCAGGCAAAAGACTTTCTAGTGTTGCTTTGTTTAACACATCTGAACTGCTCACCAATCGATATCCTTTATTTCTCACAGCCTCGATTTCATATCCCTCTTCCTCTAGTTGCTTCATCACTTTCCAGATTGCTGTTCTAGAAACTTGAAATCGATCGCATAACTCTTGCCCAGATACATGTCCCTCTGACTCTCTAAGATGCCTTAATATTTCACTTTTCACTACTCTTCTCCTAGTGTTGCAACCATAACTGCCTTTATAGTATGTAAGCGATTCTCTGCTTCATCAAATACAACAGAAGTTTTACTTTCAAATACTTCCTCTGTCACTTCTTTTCCTTTTACTGCTGGCAAGCAGTGCATGAAAATTGCTTTTTCATTTTCGGTTTTAGTCATCAATTCTGTGTTCACTTGATAGGGCTGTAACATTGCAATTCTTTCTGCCGCCTTATCTTCTTCACCCATAGAACACCACACATCTGTATAAAGTACATCTGCACCTTTTACTGCTTCTACATCATCTGTCACTACAATTGCACTTTGGTGGGCTTTTGCATACTCCGTACAGGTTGTAATCAATGAATCTTCTGGCCACAACTCTTTTGGTGCTACAATTGCAAAATCTACTCCTACTTTCGCACATCCAATCATCAAGCTGTTTGCCATATTATTTCTTCCATCGCCTAAATATACAAACTTCAACCCTTTTAAATAGCCAAACTGTTCTTTCATCGTAAGTAAATCCGCTAGAATTTGAGTCGGATGAAACTCATCTGTAAGACCATTCCATACTGGAACTCCACTGTATTTCGCTAATGCTTCTACATGTGATTGCTTAAATCCTCTAAACTCAATTCCATCAAACATTCTTCCAAGTACTCTTGCCGTATCTTCAATACTTTCTTTATGTCCTAGTTGTATTTCATTTCCTGATAGATACGTAGGGATTCCACCCTCATCTACAGCTGCTACCGTAAATGCACATCTCGTTCTTGTGGATGGTTTCTCAAAGATTAAGGCGATATTCATACCTTCTAAAGATGTTCCACGAACTCTTTTCTTTTTCTTCTCCTTAAGTTGTGCAGATAAGTCTACTAAGTATTCGATTTCTTCTCCTGTAAAATCTTTTAAAGTTAAAAAACTGCGTCCTTTTAAATTCATAATATCCATCCTTTCTATAGTAAATCTTTTCGTCTTCGAATTTGATAAGTCCTTTAAGACTCATTCTCTACATAATACCACTCTTTTTCTATTAATTCAATCTAGTTGCTACAAATAAAAGCGCCCACAATTGTGGACGCCCTAATTCAAATATTATTTTCCTGTCGATTGCTCATCTCCCGCAACTTCTGTAAGTGACTTTACTAATCCAGCTATTCCTTGAATCTCTGATGGAATAATAATCTTTGTCGCTTTTCCGTCTGCTGCTTTCACAAATGCTTCCAAACTCTTGAGTGTCAATACTGCATGATCCGCACCAGCCTCTTTGATGTAACGAATACCATCTGCCTGTGCCATCTGCACTTTCATAATCGCTTCCGCTTGACCTTCCGATTCACGAATCATCTTTTCTTTTTCTGCTTCCGCACGAAGAATCGCTGCTTGCTTTTCAGCTTCTGCATCTAGAATCAGTGACTCTTTATTACCTTCTGCAACAAGGATTGTTGATTTCTTTTGACCTTCTGCAATCAATATTGCCTCACGACGCTCACGTTCTGCTTTCATCTGCTTTTCCATCGCTTCTTGAATCGCTGCTGGCGGAATGATATTCTTAAGTTCCACACGATTCACTTTAATTCCCCATTGATCTGTCGCAATATCTAGTGAAGCTCTCATCTTTGTATTAATCGCTTCTCTCGATGTAAGCGTCTGGTCTAACTCTAAATCACCGATGATATTACGTAGTGTCGTTGCTGTTAAGTTCTCAATCGCCATGATTGGATTGGCAACTCCATAAGCAAAAAGCTTAGGATCAGTAATCTGATAAAACACTACTGTATCTATTCTCATGGTTACGTTGTCTTTTGTAATAACTGGCTGTGGCGGAAAGTCAACTACTTGCTCTTTCATATCCACCCTTCTAGCTATTCTGTCGATAAATGGAACTTTAAAATGTAATCCTGTTCCCCAAGTTTCTCGAAATGCCCCTAAACGTTCTACTACCATAGCCTGTGATTGCTTTACAATTTTGATACAACTGATAAATATCAACATTACAAAAATCAAAAAAATTATAAATAAGAAAAATCCTACTCCTATCATATGCCCTCTCCTTTTCAACTACTATTTTTTCTCTGCTACAATTAACTTTACACCCTGTATTCCTAGGATATGTACTCTACTTCCTTTTTCAATAACTTGTTCCATCTCATCTGGTCTTGCCGACCACTCCATACCATTTACGACAACAACACCCGTCCCCTGAATAGAATTGATATCTTGCTGCACTAATCCTTCTTTTCCAATCAATGTCTCTACATTCGTCTTTTCGACATTTTTGTTAAAATACTTTAATGCAATTGGTCTTGTCAAGAATAGTAACACTAACGAAACCGCTAAAAAAGCCACAATCTGAACAATTAAATTGTCTGTAACAAACGACAACAAAAATGCCACCATCGCTCCACCAGCAAACCAGATAGTTCCTAATTGTAGTGTTGCCACTTCAATAATTAGCAACAATACAAATATAATGAGCCAAACTATTCCATCTTGCATCCTTCATTCCTCCTTTGCATATACATTTCATACATTAGGATTGTTGTAGCAACTGCTGCATTTAACGATTCCACATCGCCCGCCATAGGGATTTTAATTAAAGTATCCGCCCCTTTGCTACTCTCTTCACTCAATCCATTACCTTCGTTACCTACTAATAAGACTGACTTTTTGCTGTATTTTACATCATTATAACACACTTCTCCACCTAAATGTGAAGCGTAAATAAAAAATCCATTATTTTTCAAATACAGAATACTAGACATTAGATCCTCAACATAAATACAAGGAACTCTAAAAAGCGAACCCATTGTCGAGCGAATTGTTTTCGGATGATATATATCTACTGAATCCTTAGTTAACAAGATAGCATTCACTCCTGCTGCCTCACTCGTCCTTATAATTGTCCCTACATTCCCTGGGTCTTGTAACCCTTCTAGGACAACAATTCTTGTACTCTCTTCACCCACAACCGCATCTAAGCTATACACTTTCCGCTTCACTACACAAAGTATCCCTTGTGGTGTCTTTGTTTCTGAAATTTTCTGAAACACCTCATTACTAACGAATTCTATCTTAGATTTTATTCCCTCAAATAAATCTTTATTCTTCTTATAGAAAGATTCTGTTGTATAAACTTCTTTCAATCGTTCCCTTGGAACTTCTTTAAACATCCGGATTCCTTCAATTACAAAAACTCCGAGTTCATCTCTCAACTTCTTTTTCTTTTGCAAAAGTACAAGCTGTTTAACTTTTGGATTGCTTCCACTTGTAATCATTCTTTCTCCTATTCCATCTTTAACTTCTTAAATCGCTGCAAAGACTTATTAGAACCAATCAGTATGAGAATCGATTTTTCTGGAAGTGGTTGGTTTGGATCAAAGTTAACCTCTACTTCTCCATCGATAATCACTCCCACAACGTTGATGTCATATTTTTGTCGTACCCGTAACTCAAACAGAGATTTCCCTACCCAAACCGATGGAATCTCCGTCTCCACTAGACTAAACTCTGGCGAAAGTTCAATCCAGTCTGCAAAGTTGGTAGACACCAAACTCTTGGCAATACGACTTCCCATTTCCTTTTCTGGAAATACAATTGTATCTGCACCTACTTTTTTTAGTATCGTCGCATGCATTTCATTTTGTGCCTTTGCTATGATATATGGAATTCCTACTTCTTTTGCAACGATGGTTGCCATGATACTAGCTTCTAAATTTTCAGCTACACCTATAATTGCTCCATCTAAATTTCTTGCCCCTAGTGATCGCATTACATTTGGCTCTTCTATATCTGCCCTTATCGCATATGTAACCATATCAGATATTTCTTGAATCTTCTCCACACAATTATCTACTACAATTACATCACACCCTAAATTTTCTAATTTTAACGCTACACTATAACCAAATTTCCCCAAACCTAATACTGCATATTGTTTTTTCATTCTCTTCGTTTCTCCTTACCCTACAATAATTCTTTTCGTAGGCAATTCTCTTTGTACTGTCTGTGATTGTCTCCTGTATCCAAATGCAAGAGCTATGGTAATTGGACCAGTTCGTCCTATATACATAAAAACAATGTCTATTAATTTTCCCCAAGTGCTCAGTTCGGGAGTTAAGCCCCTTGTCAACCCTACCGTACCAAGTGCCGAGCCTATTTCATAAGCAACATCTATAAAACTAGCATCTTCCGTAATATTCATCAATACATTTCCTAATAACAAAAACGCAAAAGATACTATAATAATACTCATTCCCGTTCGAATATTGGTTTCAGGAATCTTGCGTCCAAAACATTCTGTATCACGTCTTCCATTAATAATGGCAACACATGTAATTATAATCATAAATATGGTTGTAGTCTTTACTCCACCTGCTGTACCCGCAGGTGATCCTCCTATAAACATCAATATTATAGAAATAAATGCTGTTTCTTCTTTTAGTCCTGCTTGATTCACAGTCGCAAATCCCGCTGTTCTAGTTGTCACTGATTGAAAAAGAGACGCCATCATTTTATTAGGAGTGTTTAGATTTCCCAATGTTTCTGGATTGTTCCATTCTAACAATGCAACCAGCACTGTCCCACTTACAATTAGAATAAATGTCATAAGTATAACAATTTTTGAGTGTAATTGTAATTTATGAACCGCTTTCATAAATGACACTTTCCCCTTAGCTATTAATTTGGTTTTCCCTAAAATATCAAGCCACACTGTAAAACCAAGACCTCCGACCACTATCAACATCATTGTCGTAAAATTGATTAACGGGTTATTTGCATAAGCCATAAAACTATCCGCTCCCAACAAATCAATTCCTGCGTTACAAAACGCTGAAATAGAGTGAAAAATAGCATACCATAATCCTATTGCCCCATACTCTGGTACAAACTGAATCGCAAATAAGATCGCCCCTATTAACTCGACTGCAAGGGTCATTTTGATAATTTTTAAAATAAGGTTCACTAATCCACTTAGTGTGTCTAAGTTATAGGACTGCTGAATAACTACTCTTTCTTTTACCGTAATTTTCTTCCCTATCATAACAAAGAAGCCCATGGTACACGCAATAACTCCTAATCCGCCAATCTGTATAAGACACAACAGCACAACCTTTCCAAATATAGTAAACTGCGTCGCTGGCACAATTGTCATAAGCCCCGTTACACACACTGCACTCGTTGATGAGAATAATGCATCTATAAACGGTATGTGCCCTTCCACATTAGAAATAGGCAACCACAGTAATACCGCCCCTACAAGAATAACCAATAAAAAGCCTAATGCTAGTTGCTGCATTGCTGTAAGTCTCACTCTTATCTTTGACTTTTCGTTTAAATTTTCAATCATTTCCTTTTCCTCTGTACATCGCTGCAAATTTTTGATACAGATTCAGTATACTACATTTTTTCTAATTGTCTAGTGTTAATTTACAACGATAAAACACACCTCATCTCTGCTTCGCATCGATCATGCTCGATGTAGGGCTAAACGCCCCCTTCTCTCCACTTCATTCAACTATTTAGCCAGCATCTCTCATGGTCTGTTTCACAGACTCATCTCTGCTTCGCATCGATCATGCTCGATGTAGGGCTAAACGCCCCCTTCTCTCCACTTCATTCAACTATTTAGCCAGCATCTCTCATGGTCTGTTTCACAGACTCATCTCTGCTTCGCATCGATCATGCTCGATGTAGGGCTAAACGCCCTATAAATAAAAGAGAGACAGTTGTGGGCGAATGAATTCGCTCACAACTGTCTCTCTTCCATTTACACTGCTAAATAGTTGAATCACATCTTGAATCTATATCCAACGCCCCAAATTGTCTCTATATATTGTGGATTTGATGTATCAAGCTCTATTTTTTCGCGTACTTTTTTAATGTGTACTGTTACTGTTGCTATATCTCCTATAGATTCCATATCCCAAATTTCACTGAATAATTCGTCTTTAGAATATACATGGTTTGGATGACTTGCTAGGAATGTAAGTAAATCAAATTCTTTTGTCGTAAATTGTCTTTCTTCTCCATTAATCCATACTCGTCTTGCTGTAATATCTATTTTAAGTCCACGTATCTCTATCACAGTATTTTCTTGTATATTAGTGCTGATCAAGCGTTCATATCGAGCAAGATGTGCTTTTACTCTCGCAACTAACTCGCTTGGACTAAAGGGCTTGGTCATGTAATCATCTGCACCAAGTCCTAACCCTCTTATCTTATCTATATCGTCTTTTTTTGCAGATACCATCATTATTGGAGTATTCTTGACTTTTCTTACTTCCTTACATATTTCAAATCCATCTACTTTTGGAAGCATTAAATCCAAAATAATTAAATCATACTCTTCTTCTAGTGCTCTTTTTAGTCCTTCTTCTCCATCGTGCAGTGTATCTACTTCAAATCCACTAATCTCCAAATAGTCTTTCTGTAGTTCTGCGATTGCTTGTTCGTCTTCTACTATTAGTATTTTACTCATTTGGTACCTCCTGATATTTTCTAATTACAAAATGCATAACTGTTCCAACGCCTAATCGACTCGTGGCCCAGATTTTCCCACCATGCTCTTCTATGATTTTCTTTACAATTGAAAGACCAATTCCGCTGCCTCCTGTTGCAGAGTTTCTTGATGTATCCGTACGGTAAAACCGATCGAAGACATAAGGTAAATCTTTACTTTCTATTCCTTTTCCATTATCTTCAACATCTATTTGTATAAAATCTCCTACATCTTTTAAGTGCAAGCTTATATATGGCTTTTCTTTATCCATATATTTAACAGAGTTATTCACAATATTGTGTATTACTCTTTTAATCTGTTCTGGGTCTCCTATTACTTTTGTACCTTGTTCTGCGTAATTATGGTAGACAAACTCTACGCCTTTTGATTCCAATTCTAAACTTAAGTCTTCTGCGCAATCATCAAAGTAATCATCTACTGACAGCGTATGGAACTCATACGGAATACGATTCGTATCTACTTTAGAGTATAGTGTTAGTTCATTAATTAACATATTCATCTCATTCGCCTTATTATATATAGTTCGAATGTACTTATCTCGCTTCTCATCTGTATCTGCGACACCATCCATTATCCCTTCAGCATAACCTTTGATCGCTGTAATCGGAGTCTTTAAATCGTGTGAAATATTGCTAATAAGTTCCTTACTCTCTTTATCATACACAAGTTTTTCTTGTGCATTATCTCGCAAACGCTGTCGCATCTCCTCAAAATCTTTACACAGTTGACCTAATTCATCATCTGAATCTGGCACAAGTTCAAACTCTAAATTCCCGTCTTTAATATTCTGGGCAGCTAGACGCATCTTATTCAATGGCTCTAGGACTCCTTGCCTAATCCAAAATACCAATGCCATTCCCGTCAGTATCAGCACTGCTACAATTGTAACTACTATCCCTGTTAAAAAGTCTTCCATCTCAGGTAGCATTTGGCTGGCATCTGTGATGATATAAGCAATTCCTTGCTCATCGTTCGAATTTGTAAATGCTACACACTTCATCAAAGCTGGAGATTCCCCTTCAATATATGTGGTTATTGCACTTACTTCTTGAACTGCATCTTCAAGCACCAATGCATTGTTACCTAATTCTTCGAATTTCACACTATCGCCAATATAGGAAAATATTGCTCCTTGTTTTATAACTAGATAAGAATTATGCGGTGTTAACCTCTGATTAAACTGCTGCAAAAACTGAGCATCTTCCAATTGATCTGCATCTTCTTCTGCCGTAACCTTCAATTCATCGTACAATTTATCTGTCAATGTGTCAAATAAATACAGTGAACTCGAGAGACTTTGGTAGTCAATCCCAGTAATTCCATAACTATCTTGTATACGATTAATCTGAAATGCTCCTAGACCTAGTATAATGCTAAAACTCAAAAGCATTGGTATTACAGTTATCGTAATAAATGCTACAATCAGTCTTGTTTTAAATCTCATTTTCATTTTTATTTCTCCACTATCTCACTATTTCCCAATATCAGTATTATAGCATGAAAGCAGATAAGTAAATATAAAAGAACTATAAATAACTATTAAAAAACCTGCAAAACTAAATGACTATTAACGGCATTTAATTCAGCAGGTTTTCATTATTTTCTCTTAGTCTTGTACGTATGGCATTAATGCTACGTGACGAGCTCTTTTAACTGCTACAGTCACTGCTCTTTGATGCTTTGCACAGCTTCCTGTAATTCTTCTTGGAAGGATTTTCCCTCTCTCAGAAATATATTTCTTTAATTTTGCAACATCTTTGTAATCTATTTCGTTGTTCTCTTTACCACAGAACACACATACTTTTTTACGTCTGCGCATTCCACCTTTTCTTCTCATAGGTGAATCGCCTCTTGATCTCTCGTTAGACATAATCTTATACCTCCATCATAATCTTTTCACTTCACGTGATTCTATTTATTCGCTTAGCTGAATGGTAATTCTTCGTCTATTCCGTCTGGAATATTCATAAATCCATCACCGATATCTGCACTTGGTGCTGAACTTTGGTTTGTTTGGAATCCTCCAGTATTCGCTGCATTTGTTGCTTTGCTTTCTGCGAACTCTTGTTCTTCTACCACAACTTCAGTAGTATATACTTTCACTCCATCTTTGTTCGTATAGCTACCTGTCTGAATACGTCCACAGATTGTTACTTTTGTTCCTTGACGGAAATATTTTTCTGTAAACTCTGCTGATTTACCGAACACTACGCAATTTATAAAATCTGCTGATGCCTCACCATCTCTTTTGAAACGACGATCAACGGCTACTGTATATCTTCCGATTGCTAATTGTGACTCTCCACCTGAATATCTAATTTCAGGATCTCTTGTCAAACGCCCCATTAAAATTACTTTATTCATTTATTGTCCTCTCTTTTCTATTATGCTTCTTGTTTAACGCATAAATATCTGAGTACATTGTCCATGATACGGATTCTACGCTCTACTTCTGCTGGAACTGTTGCATCAGACTCAAAGTGGATGAAATAGTAATATCCTTCTTTCATTTTTTGAATTTCGTAAGCTAATCTCTTCTTACCCCATTCATCAACATCAGCTATATTCCCACCAAAACGTGTAACATAACCTTTCACTTTCTCTAGTGCTGCTGTTCTTTCATCATCTTCAATTTTTGCGCTAAGAACAACACATAATTCATACTTATTCATTTCTTCTACCTCCTTACGGTCTCTGGCTCTTCCCCTACGAAAGAGCAAGGAAAAATCTTGTCATTTACATGACATCTTGTTTCACAGTGTCCTATCATAACACATTATTCACAAGATTTCAAGTGATTTTTATAATTTCATAGTAACTTTCGTAACAATTCAGCCTTAAAATATCAATATCATTTAAAAAACTGATATTACAATAGTCTCCACAAATTCTTCCTTCTTAATACTCTGGTTGCCTCCGAGTTATAATTTACGTATTTTTCAAAACATTCTTATTGTAAGTACGTAAAACAATGAGTGAA
>CAYJGW010000060.1:0-14709 GCA_964369425.1 uncultured Lachnospiraceae bacterium | reverse complement strand
ATCGACACTTTAGCTTAGTCTATCACAAAGACAAGCAACAATCGGCCTCGTTTCGGCTGATTTCTGATATCTTATCTAAGCTTTCATCCTAAGAATCTCTTCCTTTTAGGATTGATAGTAGTGCAAGGATGTTAATACTATGATATAATTCATCTAATTTTAAGACTAATGCAATAAAACAATATGCCTACGCATTGTATATATGTAAACAAAGGAGGTTGTCGATTTGAACAACTTAAAGATACAATTTTTAGGAACCAGAGGATCTATCCCTGTTAGTTCTAAAAAATATAGCATTTACGGCGGTGCAACTGCTTGCACCCTAATCACTGTTAATAATCAACACTTTATTTTCGATGCTGGGAGCGGTTTTTTAAATCTCCCTGATTATATAAATTTTAATAAAGATAGCAACCATATCTTGCATCTATTTCTCTCTCATGCTCACTTAGACCATATTTTAGGTCTACTTGCCTGTAAGTGTATGTTTGATTCTAGAATCACAATTCATATTTATGGAAAAAAGAGGCTTGGACTTACTATCAAAGAGCAGCTTGAGCAATTGCTACAGCCGCCTATCTGGCCAGTAGGTGTGGATATGTTTACTTCTACCGTAATTTTTCATGATCTTACTCGTGAATTGGAGATTGACGAAGTCAACGTCAGCTTTATAGAGGGCTGCCATCCTGGAGGGTGTACAGCATTTCGTATGGAATATCACTCCACCTCACTAGTCTATGCTACTGACTATGAGATTACAGAACAAAACATGGATCAATTGATAGCCTTTTCAAAAAATTCTAACTTGCTTATCTGTGATGGTCAGTATTCTGACGCAAACATTGTGGAAAAGTCTGGATTTGGTCATTCCGCTTGGCAAAGTGCGGTCTCAATAGCCCAACAATCTTGTTGCGAACATCTTTGTATCTCGCATCACGATCCATATAGTGATGATGAATATCTAGCGGTTATTGAAGACGAGTTGCATCGACTGTCGCCTACATATTTTTTAGCAAAAGAGGGGAGGTCTATCACACTATGAACCAAATGCATACAGAAAAATTATTAGAAACCTTTATTTCTATGTCCTCTGAAAAAGATGGCGACATTCTTTTAGAAAAAATTCTAAACGATGCCCTTGATCTTACTAATTGTGATGCTGGAACCTTATATATGGTCAACGAAAACAAATTAGAATTTCGTGTAATGCTGACTCGCTCTTTAAATATAAAAAAAGGAGGAAAGAATGAAAAAATCACCTTACCTCCCGTTAATTTGGTTCATTCCAATGTATGTGCCTATGCTGTTCTTGAGAATAAAACTATCAACATTCCTGATGTTTATCAAAGTGAATTATTTGATTTTTCAGGACCTAAAAATTATGATAAGTTAACAAATTACCGCACCAAATCTATGCTGGTTATCCCTATGGAAGATGACAAAGAACAAATCATCGGTGTATTACAACTCATAAATGCGCAAGACGAAAATGGAAATATTATTTCCTTTAGTCGGGAAAACGAAATGATTTTGACTGCGATTGCATCCCAATCCGCTATCCGTCTCACCAATATGAATTACGTTCACGAAATAAAAGAACTGATGGAGTCAATTGTAAGAACCTTTGCTGAAGTTATTTATCTAAGAACGCCTTACAACGTATCCCATACCCATAACATGGAAAGTTATGCACAAAATTTTATGCGCTGGCTTCAATGCCATCCCGAAAAGGGGCTTCTATTTGATGAGGAAACGCAACGAATGTTTTTCATGAGTATTTGGCTTCATGATATCGGAAAGCTAATCACCCCTTTAGAGGTAATGGATAAAGCAACTCGATTGAGTTCCAAATTAGAACGAGTTATGACTAGACTCGATATTATTGCCTTAACTGCAAAAATAAATGGGCTCAAATCAGGTGTAGACTACACTCCTCAACTAATCGAAGTAGAGGAAATACGCGAATTTGTACTTCACGTCAATACGTTACCTTACTTGGATGAGGATACACTTCAAGTAATAGACGCACTAAAAGACAAGACTTATAAAGATGAAGAACATAATATAAAGTATTGGTTTACAGCGGATGAAATCGCTGATTTATCAATTGTGCGAGGCACACTTACCCCTGATGAACGAAAAGTTATTCAAAATCATGTCGTCATGACTGCACAGATTTTACAGAAGATGAATTTTAAATATGAATTTGAAAACGTCCCTAAATGGGCTAGTTGCCATCACGAATTTCTAGACGGAAGCGGTTATCCAAATCAACTAACCGCAGAAGATTTAGATATAGAGACTAGACTATTAACTATTATTGATGTCTTTGATGGGTTATCTGCCAATGACAGACCTTATAAAAAACCGACTCCCCTTCCTAAAGTCTTTGCTATTATGGATGAGATGGTTTCTGAAAACAAGTTAGACAAAACCCTACTTTCTCTCTTCAAAGAAAGTAAAGCTTGGGTTATGCCTACAAGCGAACAACAAACAAGAAAGTGAACAAATAAATGATGTATAATAAATTACAATTTCCCCACCCTCCTCTATTAAAAAAGTTTTTCCTTTTTGCTCTAGTAGCAGTACTTGCTTTAACAGGTTGCTCTTCTTCTGAATTAGACCTTGACAGTCTTTTTGCCTCAGTCATTCGATTAGAAGAGTTTGAAGGTGAAGTCTATATCGAAACTGATGAAGGGGTGTTCTTAAATCCAGAAGTAGGAATGAAACTTCAAAGTGGTTACAAAGTGCATACAAAAGAATCTGCTCTTGCTTACGTCAGCCTCGATGATAGTAAAGCTATACAATTGGATGCGCTCACAAGCGTAGAAGTAATTGATGATGGTAAAAATCTGCAATTAACTTTAACCAATGGACAATTATTCTTTAATGTAAGTGAACCTTTAAACGAGGACGAAACTATGAATATTCAGACTTCTAATATGATTACAGGTATTCGTGGAACCGCTGGCTATGTTTCTTCTTATGATGAAAACGGTGTGATTCATAGCGAAACTACCCTTTTAACCGGAAAAGTATCCATACAAGCATTTGCAGATGATGGCTCTCTTTTACCAGAAAACACCTTAGAACCTGGTCATACTGCTGTCTATGACTATAACGATACACAAGACAAGGTTACTATTATGGCTACACCTAAGAGTTCCATTCCATCCTTCGTCAAATCTGCTGTTGAAAAGGACGATGATCTACAAGATGAAGTTGGTGATTTCGATGACTTTGATGATGATTCCGATGATAATTTTGATGATGATGCAAATGATGTTTCCGATGATGATGCAAGTGATAATTTTGATGATGATTCGACTGATGATTTTGATGATGATTCAAATAATGTTTCCAACAATAATCAACAAGGTACCTCTGGTGATGATGCAAATGATAATTTTGATGACAACTCAGATAGTGATTTAGACAGTGATTCTGATGATGAAGGTGGAGATGATTCCGATGACAATGACTAATGTAAAAAAAATAGCATTTGCTTTGGTCGGTGCTACTCTAATTACTACTGTACTCAGTCTTGACTTTTTTCTACCTACTGCCAATAAAATAGCAGATGCTGCTTACTTAGAACATCAGTCACCAAACCCTGATATCATACTCATCGGTATGGATGAAAAAGCATTGGATACCTATGGCACCATGCCTTGGTCTAGGGATATCATCACACAAGCGGTCTCTCAGTTGTCCAAAAATCCCAAAACTGCTCCAGCTGTAATCGGTATTGATACCTTGTACACTAGTGAATCCACACCAGAAGATGATGAGCGTTTTGTAGATGCTGTAGCTTCTGCTGGTAATGTGGTAACGGCTACCAACATTACTTTTGGTAATGAGTTAATCACTCGAGAAAACGGGTCGTTTTATATGGATGATTATTCTGTATTACTTGTAGAAGAACCGTTTCCAGCTTTAAAAGAGGTTTCGGTGTCTGGACACCTAAATGCCATGCTCGATACAGATGGTATCCTTCGCCATGCCATTTGGGACGTTACTTTAGAAGACGGAAGTCACTATCCGTCTTTTCATCAGGTAATTTACCAACAATACATGGCGTACCAGAGCGAAAGCACCTCTCTTACCCCCTCTACCGACTCTAGAGGTAGATGGTATATGCCTTTTACCTCTTCTCCTGGTTCCTACGATGATGGCTACTCTATTGTAGACCTGGTAAATGGGGAGTTGGACCCTGAACTTTTTACTGGGAAAATTGTGCTAATCGGACCTTATGCACTTGGCATGAATGATGAATATTTAACAGCTATTGATCATGCAACTAAAATGTTTGGTGTCGAATATCAGGCAAATGCTATTGCAGCATTATTAGACCATAATCTGAAGGTTGAGATTTTGGACTTTCCCCAACAAGTCCTTCTTTTCCTTCTCACGTTCCTCGCATTGTACTGGTTTTATGAACGAAAGATTTTTACCACTACCATTAGCTGGCTGGTGAGCAGTGTATTTTGGGTTCTTTTTTGTCTTTTGATGTGGCAATTAAATGTGGTCCTACATATTTTCTACATTCCAATTTCATTCACTGCCTGTTATCTTGTATCCGTTATCATTAACTATATTAAATCCACCTTTGAAAGACATCGAATCACGAATACTTTTAGACGATATGTGGGTCCTCAGGTAGTAACAAAAATACTCGAAAAAGAAGAAAGTGAACCAAGTCTTGGAGGTTCTCTATCTGAAATATCAGTAATGTTTGCTGACATCAGGGGCTTCACTCCACTATCTGAATCTTTAGAACCAGAAGAAGTCGCTGATATATTAAATCGCTTCCTCAGCATGATGAGCGACTGTGTTTTTGCACACGATGGCACTCTCGACAAGTACATCGGCGACTGCGTAATGGCATTTTGGGGTGCACCACTCCCAGAAGAAGACTCTGCCAATAAATCTGTACTTGCAGCCATTGACATAATTAGCAAGTCAAAGCAGTTAGAAAAAGAAATCTCAGAAAAATATAATCGTAGTGTACAAATCGGTATTGGCATCAACTATGGCCCTGCTGTAATAGGAAATTTTGGTTCAACGAATCGAATGGACTATACTGCCATTGGCGATACAGTCAATGTTGCAGCCCGGCTTGAGTCAAATGCAAAACCTGGAACCATACTCGTAAGTAAGCAAGTCGTAAACCTATTAAACTCACAAATAGCATTTTCTCCTATAGAAACGACCCTAAAATTAAAAGGAAAAAGTAAGTATATTGAAATTTTTCAGGTGGAGATTTCTTAATAAACAGTAGGTTTCTTGTTTTTTTCATAAAAAGCTGTTAGAATAAGCTTGTAAAATTCTAACGACTCGAGGATCTTGATTATGGATATTGCTACTTATATAATTATATTTTTCACTTTCGCTATACATGCGTACTTATGCCTATTTCTTGCGAAACGGTGCCTGATTAAAGAACAATTTCACCCCATTGTACTTTATATTTTTTGTGTTTTGAACGCATTTTGTGCTCCAACATTAATTGAATATTTGGGACGAAATTCTGCTTTAGCCTATTTAGTTGTTTCAGTGATGCTCGTTATTGAAGTGATAATCATTTTTCACGATAAGCTGTTAGCAAAGATTGGGGTTGCATTTGGTCTGCTCATTCACTTTTTCACTTGTCGCTCCATCGTTTTAGGCGCACATGCATTAATGTCTGGGGATTCCATGTATACCATATTACGCACTCCTGATTTATTAATCATAGATACACTCATGGTTATGTGGGTTCATATTATCGTGCTAATTTTATTTATTACATTGGTTCCGCCTAAGGCTGTTAAAAGTATCATTGCCAACAAGACCCTTTTACATTATATCGCCTACCTAATGATTGTACTTGGAATCTTCTTTATCTATAACGCTAGAATATTCGCTATTGACACAGATGCTTTTGAGCTAGCACTCCAACAGATTCTACTCCCACTAGTCTTACTGGGGTTGTTTTATTTTATTTTAATCTTTATGCTAAAGCTTGTGATGCTTGATACATATCAAAAAGTAATTGCTGAGCTAGAGAATAAGATTGACAAAGATCAAATGCTTTCAAATGCTCTGTTTAACTATGCCGATATTGTTGTAGAATTTAATGCAAGCAAGAATCAAGTTCTTCGGTTTGTAGTAAATTCTGCTGAAATTCCTGTGGAAGAAAATCTCCAATATTCTGATTTTCTCAAAAATAAGGTTGCTCCAATTCTGCATGAAGATCATTTGGAGTTATTGGAAATTATTGCAAACAAAAATGTAATTGCTGAATTAGCACAGGGAAAAAATGAAATCAGACATGAATATCAGGCTAAATCTGTTACTCCAAGTCCCAATGATGCAAAACAACTCATTCATAGTGAGGATTATCAATGGCATGAGCTATTTGTGACTAGTAAAACGGATGAGGAAAGTCAAGATGTTATCTCTATTTGTACGATTGATAACATTCACGAGGATAAATCTTCAGAGTTAGCGCTCCTTTCTAAAACGGAGCTAGATTCTTTAACAGGAGCTTATAACAAAGAGGGGATTAAGAACAAGGTTACTTCGCATTTAGAAACTGCTGCTACTGGAACCTTATTTATCTTTGACATCGATAACTTCAAGGATATCAATGATAACCTTGGACATACTTATGGAGATGAAGTTTTATGTGATATTTACACCAAAATCTCGACGATATTTCGCTCGGAAGATTTAATTGGGCGCTTTGGTGGTGATGAATTCGTCGCTTTCATACACAATGATACCTCCATTCTAGAGCTAGAACGGATTGGGCAAAGAATTTGTGATTCTGTAAAAAATACCTATCGTTCTTATACTGGTGCATCTGTTGATATTTCCACATCTATTGGTATTGCTTCTGCCCCTGCTGATGGAACCACTTATGATGAACTTTTTGTTGCTGCAGACTTGGCACTGTATGCTTCAAAAAATAGAGGAAAAAATAGTTTTACACTTTATAATAAATCACTGCGTTCTTTTCATTCGCAATGATGCTAGTTAAGCGTAAAATAGAAGGATTTTTGCCCCTTCTATTTTACGCTTATTTTATTTACCCTTTGTCAACCCTATCAATGCACCTATGCTACCAGAAATAATATCTCGGTACATGGCAATGGTTATTGTTGTGGATGAATTACCAATCACATACTGGCTAAAGTTACGAACAATAATCATAACTACCAAACAAAACACACATGCTGAAATGATTGAAATCACCTGTATTTTACTATGGTTTCCTTCGGATTCCTCTGTTGATAAAGGCAAATTGCGCTCTGGTGTAGTAGCTATGGAACTCTCTGCTTTTTCTGCTGGCTTTTCACCTTCACTTACAATGGTAGACTCTTTTTTATCTGCCTTTTTAACAAATCCTATCTTTCTGTTCGAGTCTTCATTGATGGTTTTTCTCTGGCTATTTTGACTAGGTACAAATCTACTCATTATAAAACCAAATATCGAACTAATTGCAGTTCTAAATACCGTATCAATCTGTGTCAATTGAGTAGACCCTGAATCAAAAAACAAAGAAATTGCTGATTGGACTAACAATACTCCCAAAATAACGATTAAGCCTATATGGGCGATATTTTTATTGGATGTTCTATTCATACGAGACCTCTTTCTATGAGAGTCCTTTTATCATTTCTTTCACTTCAGTAATCATGCCTTTTACTTCCTCTATTTCCGCATGACGTTGTGCTGCACCTTTCAATCGAATATCCCAAGGTGCATCCTTTTTATAGGTATAACTTGGAACATCTCTTGGTGTTCCTGTAAAGATCTGAGTCGCTTCCCTATACACGTCATTTACAATAACCATCTCATCTGGATGCGCTAATGGGTGCGTACTACTTCCATCAAACCAATGAATGGTTCCCTCTGTTTCATTTCTATAAAATCTATACATTAATATCCACCCTTTCTTCGTGACACTTTCATTTTTATCCCATGTGCTAATAAAATTACTTGGATTTCCATATGCATTCTTTAAAGGTGTCGTTGTGCTTCCCCAATCCTTCAAATAAACGTGTGGTTTATCCACAAAATTTGCCCAATCTCCTCCCCAACCGCAACCTAAACGCTTTGCTCTAGCTCCTACTGCATTCATAAATGCTGCTGGGTACAAGTTCCCTCTTTCGTTATTTGCAAAGTCAAATGCAATTCCCCATTGATGTTGGCTTCCATAGCTAGTTCCTGTTACATATGTTACAATTCCACCAGGTGCAGTACGCCCTTTTGCATAAAGTGCATTTTGCTCTGCTACACTCCTAAATGCATCTGTAATCAAAAGGGTAGGAAACTCTTGTTTGAGCTGCGCAATCACTCCTTGTAATCTCGGATGCAATTTTGTAACATCTCTACCCATGCTTTTCACCTTCTTCGGCTACTTTGGCTTGATCTTTTTCCTCTACTTGCTGCTTCAAATATTCTAACATCTCTTGATAAGATATCTCTTTTATATCATCCATTGTTTTCCCTCCTTCTTTCGCATTAAGAGGCTTTGGAACCCCAAAGCCTCTTAACACTACATTATTAAACTATCTTTTGTTATACTACTGGCTCTGGTTCTGGTGTTGGCTCTGGAGTTGGTTCTGGTTCCGGTGTTGGCTCTGGGGTTTCACCTACCATTTGCGCTAACTCTACCGTATCTGCTTATGTCAAGTTAAGACTAAAAAAATATATTCTTTGAAGAAAGCCTGAATTTAAAGGTTTTTTCTTCGGTATGAAAATGAAGTCTTTTGTAGGCTTATGTCATTATAATACCAAATCTGATTTTCTCATGATGTCGCCCAACTCAGATTTCATCAACAATCAGTAAATAAATCTTTGAAATTAAGTTCTATTTCTATTTGCTCTTTGCTGTATACAAATACTGTTTTTAGAAAGAGTTGAATCATGCTTTTATCAAGTTTATGGATAACTCCATACTGATCGACTATCTCTTTAATTAGTTCTTGTTCTCCATTTTTTTCTGTATTTATCTTTAACAGCTCTGTTTGAATTGTTTCTAGCTTAGCTTCCATGTTCCTTATCTCTGCATCAAGTCCTGCTTTGCTTGCTATATAATCTTCTCGGCTTAATTTATCAGAAGCATAGGTTTCATATAGTGCCGATTTTGATATTATTATTTTATTCTTTTCTACTTCTAAAGCTGTCATTTCTTTTTGAAGTAATCGTTTCACATCATTCTTACTTTCAATAGCTTTAAGCTTGGTTTTTGCAAGAGTGAGAGTGTCATTGATTGCATTTAAAATCAATGCATTGAGCTCTTCTTCCGATAAAGTGTTTCCAGTTGGGCAATCACTCTCTTTATCACTATATGCGTATGCACAAGAAAAATAGTAATTTCCTTTTGCTCCCAACTTTCTTTTCATTAACCTTCTACAATTACCACAACGAACTTTGGATTTAAGTAAATAATCCTTTGGTGTTCGAACTTTGTTTATTTTATTTTTTTTGATGACTGAATTTGCTCTATCAAATTCTTTCTTTGATACAATTGCTGTATGTGTTCCTTCGACTACTATAGGATTTGTCTTTTGGTATCTGTTTTCCGATATGCTGACTTTTTCCTTGCGATTGCTCACAAGAGCACCAGTATATCTAAGATTCGTTAATATCAAATACACTTGCGCTGCTGTCCATACTGTTTTATTTGAAGTAAACTTAAACTTTTTGTCGTTAGGAAATTTCTGTTTATAGTATTCCGAAGGTGTTAGTCTTTTTTCTTCGTTTAACTTCTTTGCAATGCATGAGGTGTTACTTCCTTTCATAGCTAAGTCAAATATATACCGAACAGTAGGTGCTGAATCCACATCTACATCCAGTTTGTTTTTTATGGTAGGATGCATAATATATCCAAAAGGTGCATGAGAACCTACAAATTTCCCTTCTTTCATCATCAATTTTCTTGCTGATTTCGTCTTAATGGAAATGTCCTTACTGTAAGCACCGTAGATAATATTTCGTAGAGCAATATCCAAGCTTCCAGTTGTTCCTTTAAAGTTGTCGCTATCATAACCATCATTGATAGAAATAAATCGTACTCCGAAAAATGGAAATACACATTCAAGATAATTTCCTGCTTCAATGTAATCTCGAAAAAATCTTGATAGGTCTTTTACAATAATCAGATTAATTTTTCCAGCTCGCACGTCCTGTATCATCTTTGCAAAAGCAGGTCGCTTTTCGTTTGTTCCGGTATATCCATCATCAAGATATTCTACCCTATCAGCCTTTTTGAATTGTAGTTCACTATCTAAAAAGGAATTGATGTAGCTTCTTTGGCTTGTAATACTACTACTTTCTTCTTTTGAGATACTGATATCATCATCAGCTGATGAAAGTCTTAAATATATTGCTATCTGATACTCCATTACGCTACCTCCTGTTCAATTTCTTTTACTGCCAAAACAGTTAGTGCATATATATCCTGATATTTCATAGTAAGTTCAATGGAGCGATCGCTATGAATATGGACTGATTCGATAACCTCATGAACTATACTTTCCGTAAGTTTTCTCATATTACGAACGGACTTCATTAGTGTTACCCATTTGTTTTCACTGGAGATTGTTTCCCTAAATTCAGCTCTCTTTGTAATCGCTTCTTCTAACTTCTTATTCAACTTATTATATTCCACATCATAATACTGTTTGGTAGTTACATACTCACTTTCTGTTAAAATCCCTTCCACATAATCATCATATAAACCAAGCCTTTTTCTATTTACATCATTGGCTTTTAGGGTAAGACTGGTAACCATAGAATTATATCTATCTCGAATGCTTTTTTCTGCTGCACTGACTTTCAGCTTTGCAATGAGTTTTTCATAGTCTAAAGCTACTTTCACTTGCGTTTTAATCGCATCCAAGACCTTTTGATTCAATTCAGTGCTTGTAATATAGTGAGAATCACATCCTGTGCCTAATTTCCTTGTATAGCTACTGCACTTATAAACTGCAAACCATGTACCCTTATTGCAATTTTTCTTAAAATACATTTTTTCTTTGCAATCGGCACAAAAGATTTTTCCTTCAAAGAGGTTGCTTATTTTTTTCCTATCCTTTTCGCTTTCTGCAAACTTCGATTTCTTATCATTGATTTGACTTAGAATCATTTCCTGTACCAAGTCAAATTTCTCTTTTGATACAATGGGATCGTGAGTATTGGGAATAATATTCCATAAAAGACGATTTGTGACATCATGTCTTGAAATGCCTTTATAGAAAGCTGTTTCGGTTCTGCCTGTAATCGTATCACCTGTATAAATAGGATTGGTAAGTAATTTACTTATAGTGCTTCTGTTCCAACTAGTTGCTGGCTTACTTTCTGATTTCCTAACACCAGTTTCTACTTTTCGCTTACGTGGATTAGGAGCATTTAAAGCATCCAATTTCCTTCCAATATCAGCTACTGTTATACCATCAGCTCTCCACTGAAACATCATAGCCACAAACTTTGCACATTCTTCATCAATGACAATCCTTCGCCTATCTTCCGAGAGCTTATATCCATAAGCAATCGTGCTTTTCTTAAAATCCCCACTGCGCATTCTTGTTTTATGTGCAGAGACTACTTTTCTTGAAATATCTTTGGAATATAAAGCATTTATCATATTTTGAAGTGGTATCATGAGACTTTCATTACTGGTATCGCTATGAAAAGTATCATATTGTTCTTTTACAGATATAAACCTTAGTCCGATACTTGGAAATATACGTTCAAGATATGTTCCTGTTTCCACATAATCTCTCCCAAATCGGCTTAAATCACGAACCACAAGGCAACCAACCTTTCCTGCTTTTATATCCTCCATAAGTCGATTAAAGCTAGGTCTATCAAATACAGTACCTGTAGTTCCGTTATCTTCATATATTTCATACAAGCTCAAATCTGCCTGCTTTGCTAAAAATTCCTTGCATATATCTATTTGATTGGCAATTACATCCTTATCTTCTGATTTGCCACTATTTTCAACTGAAAGACGTACATAGATAGCAGTAGGGATTTTCTTATGTGTTCCGGATGTTATGATTTCATTTACTACTCGTTGTTTTCTGCTGACTCTTGCCATCTTTATACCTCCTCATCTTTCATGCTTTCTAAATATTTTATCATTGCCCCAAATTCATCTTTATACTTAAACACAATTTCAATGGAATGTTTTTCGTGTATCAAAACCTTATCTACTAGAGCCATAAGTACCCTACGATTCAGTTCATCGAAGTTTTTGTGTTCTCTAAATATCGCCGTCCAGTTATTTGAAGTGGTTCCACTATCTGAAGCTCTTTTAATTTCCTTTATAAGTTTCGCCTTGATAGTTTCCTTTTCTGAAATGGATTTATTGTATACGTCATAAAAATTGTCGTATTCTTCTTTTGTAATAATCTCATCTGCATAATCATCATATAACCTGAGCTTTCTTTTCGTTAAGACTTCTATTTCTTCATCCAAGTTTTGGATTTGCATTTCAAGTGTGATAATTTGCCTATTCTTAAAGGGTTCATCATCTAGTTTGGAGAAGATTTCATCGATGTTTAAAACAATTTCTACTTGCTCATGAATTGCTTTAAATACCAGTTCCTCGGTTAATACACTGCTGATGCTATGGGAACTACAATTTCTATTTTTTATATGGTTATTGCATTTATAATAAATATAGCTTTTCCCTTTAATGACACTTTTCTTTCTCACCATTGTGCCACCACAATCAGCACAGAAGATAAATCCTGACAAGGCATTATACTCACCTTCTGCATGAGTGGAACGCATATCCCGAGATAGCAGCTCTTTAATCGCAAAAAAATCTTCATACGAAATAATAGCTCTATGAGTGTTCTCTACTCTAATCCATTCACTTTCATCTTTCTTTTGCGACACTTTAACTTTATAATTAGGTGTACTGGTTTTGCCTTGTGCAAGTACACCAATATATACTTCATCAGTCAAGACTCTTCTAACAGATGTATATTCCCATTTTGCTTGTGCTTTTTTCTTGAAATAATTGGTGGTTACAATCCCCTTTGAACGTTTGTATTCAAATGGAGACAGCACTCCCATATCATTTAACCTATTAGCAATCTTCCCTATACTAAGACCATCTTTATATAACGAGTAAATTAACTCCACAATTTCACTTGCTTCATCATCTATCACTAGCTTATTGTTATTTTCGTCTGACTTTTTATATCCATAGGGTGCAAATGCACTGGTAAGTTCACCTTTTTTTCGTTTGGTTTCTAAACTGGAACGAATCTTTACTGAGATATCTTTGCAATAGGCATCGTTGATTAAATTTTTAAAAGGTAAGATAAAGGAATCTGTACTATGATTTGTTGTTTTACTATCATAATTGTCATTTATAGCAATAAATCTTACCCCTAAACTTGGAAAGATTTTCTCTAAGTATCTACCTGCATCTATGTAATCCCTTGCAAATCTTGAAAGGTCACGAACGATGACACAATCAATTTTCCCCCTTTGGATTTCAGCAAACATCTTAATAAAATTTGGTCTGTCAAAGTTCACACCACTGTAACCGTCATCTACAAAAGGTTCATATACCAGTTTCATATCCTCATTCTTTGAAACAAACTCTTTGCAGTATGCCTTTTGACCTACGATACTATTACTTTCAGCTTTGTCTCCATCATCCCGAGACAGCCTACAATAAATTGCTGTTTTGAATATTTTCCTGTCCATAAAAAAAGACCTCCATTCTAATTGTAAATTGATACACCAATCAGAAAGCAGGTATGGCAAACGAGCCAATACCTTTTAGTAGTGGCTTAGTTTATATTTTCTTTTTTGACCATTTCTAGTGTATCACAATGTTCGTCATCAATTCCACGATGTCAACTCCTTATAAACCTTTTAAGTAATATGAAATACAATCTTCCATTGTAGTTTCTGTATCAGAAAAGCTGATTTTCACAACAGTCTTTCCATCTTTGTAGCAATATGGATTTTTGATTTGTTGTATGTAGCTTTTTAATCGCTCTTCATGGCTGGCATTCGGATCAATTTTTATAGTATTCCTATCTATTAGTTCATCACGATTTACAGTACGAATATCAATATTTTTTAAAGATTCTAGCATTGGCTTTCCCTCCTTGTTAGTAATAAATATGTTTTAAGACAAAAGGATATGACAGAAACTGAGCTTGTCCGACAGCTTTGTTTACAAAATTTGATTCTGAATTCGCCACCATCAGCACCACAATTTCTGTCACATAGTTTTTATCCTAAAACTTTGTTCTAGGTTTGTTTTAATCTTGCTCCATTTGTCCTCGACATCCCGAGCATAAAGACCAAAAGTCTTTGGGAACATTACAGCCTGCCTTTGGTAGGCATCACAGGACTTTCACCTCTTAGCAGTTTGCATAAGCCTTACCCATTGCCTGCGACGGTTTGATCACGCTCGGACAGTGGCGATAAGGGAGTATCATTATACCGTTTCAAGGATCATGGCAATCAGATGACACCATATCATCTGTTTTGGTTCAAAGCTTGATTCGCTCACTCATGATTTCTATGAGATCGTGGCGTCTTTAACCTTGTTGCTTCACTGAAACGGAAGGTAACTGTAATGTTGCTATGAAATTGTCAAAGAGCAAAAAACGATCGGGTATTATCCCTTTCACTTAACAACCTACAAGTTAGTTTTCAATTCGTGGTACTTCTTAT